>NZ_JBLJAT010000010.1:0-3871 GCF_047530025.1 Leifsonia sp. A12D58
ACAGCTGACAGTCATACCAACCTGTTCGGGTTGGATGGCGCTCATGGGTGGAACATTGACATTGATGCAAACAGGATCTATTTGAACTCAGTACGCTTTCTTCTTCGGAAGTCGGTTGGAACGGTTTGGGTGGTGGGGGTTTGCATGACGCACGCTGTTGGGTCCTGAGGGACCGGAACGACCTTCGGGTTGGACTGAACCTCTGGATCTTGATTTCATCGCAGTCGAGCTGTTTCGGCAGCCGCGGTGGAGTGGAGATACCGCCCGTACTTTGAGAACTACACAGTGGACGCGAGCATCTTAAATTTGAGCCTTCGGGCTTCAAATTACAAAGACGAGCCAGCGAATGAACCGACTTGTCGGGGTGTTTGTTGGCTCATCATTGGTCAATTTCGATCGCGAATTTATTCGTGATACTTAATTCGATTCAAACTCATGTGATTTCAAATTTCTAAGAGCAAACGGTGAATGCCTTGGCATGTAGAGCCGAAGAAGGACGTAGTAATCTGCGATAAGCCTCGGGGAGTTGATAAACGAACTTTGATCCGAGGATTTCCGAATGGGGAAACCCCGCCAGGCCCGTAAGGTGACCTGGTGACTCCCGCCTGAATATATAGGGCGGGTAGAGGGAACGTGGGGAAGTGAAACATCTCAGTACCCACAGGAAGAGAAAACAATAGTGATTCCGTTAGTAGTGGCGAGCGAACCCGGAAGAGGCTAAACCGATCATGTGTGATAGCCGGCAGGCGTTGCATGGTCGGGGTTGCGGGACTTTTCTGCTGATTCTGCCGAACAGCAAGCGTTACAAAGGAATATAGACGAACAGGATTGAAAGCCTGGTCATAGAGGGTGCGAACCCCGTAGTCGAAATGTTCCAATGGCGCGAGAAGTATCCCAAGTAGCACGGGGCCCGAGAAATCCCGTGTGAATCTGTCAGGACCACCTGATAAGCCTAAATACTCCTACATGACCGATAGTGAACAAGTACCGTGAGGGAAAGGTGAAAAGTACCCCGGGAGGGGAGTGAAATAGTACCTGAAACCGTTTGCTTACAAACCGTTGGAGCCAGCTTGTACTGGTGACAGCGTGCCTTTTGAAGAATGAGCCTGCGAGTTAGTGATATGTGGCGAGCTTAACCCGAGAGGGGAATGCGTAGCGAAAGCGAGTCTTAATAGGGCGATTGAGTCGCATGTCCTAGACCCGAAGCGAAGTGATCTATCCATGGCCAGGTTGAAGCGACGGTAAGACGTCGTGGAGGACCGAACCCACTTCAGTTGAAAATGGAGGGGATGAGCTGTGGATAGGGGTGAAAGGCCAATCAAACTTCGTGATAGCTGGTTCTCTCCGAAATGCATTTAGGTGCAGCGTTGCGTGTTTCTTGCCGGAGGTAGAGCTACTGGATAGCCGATGGGCCCTAAAAGGTTACTGACGTTAGCCAAACTCCGAATGCCGGTAAGTGAGAGCGCAGCAGTGAGACGGTGGGGGATAAGCTTCATCGTCGAGAGGGAAACAACCCAGACCACCAACTAAGGTCCCAAAGCGCGTGCTAAGTGGGAAAGGATGTGGAGTTGCACAGACAACCAGGAGGTTGGCTTAGAAGCAGCCACCCTTGAAAGAGTGCGTAATAGCTCACTGGTCAAGTGATTCCGCGCCGACAATGTAACGGGGCTCAAGCACGCCACCGAAGTTGTGGCATTGATATTTTTGGTAAGCCGCACACTTGTTGTGTTGGTTCAGCCGTGTTGATGGGTAGGAGAGCGTCGTGTGGCCAGCGAAGCGGCGGTGTAAACCAGCCGTGGAGGCTACACGAGTGAGAATGCAGGCATGAGTAGCGAAAGACGGGTGAGAAACCCGTCCTCCGAAAGATCAAGGGTTCCAGGGCCAGGCTAATCCGCCCTGGGTAAGTCGGGACCTAAGGCGAGGCCGACAGGCGTAGTCGATGGACAACGGGTTGATATTCCCGTACTGACGAAAAACCGCCCAAACTAATCCAGTAATGCTAAGCATCTGAATCCTCTAGATGGATCCCTTCGGGGTGAAGCGTGAGGCCTAGCGTGCGACCCTATGCTGGTGCGGTTAGCGTATTAACAGGTGTGACGCAGGAAGGTAGCTGAGCCGGGCGATGGTTGTCCCGGTCTAAGGATGTAGGCCGAGAGATAGGCAAATCCGTCTCTCATATAAGGCTGAGACCCGATGGGTAGCCCGTAAGGGCGAAATCAGTGATCCTATGCTGCCAAGAAAAGCATCGACGCGAGGTTTTAGTCACCCGTACCCCAAACCGACTCAGGTGATCAGGTAGAGAATACTAAGGAGATCGAGAGAATCGTGGTTAAGGAACTCGGCAAAATGCCCCCGTAACTTCGGGAGAAGGGGGGCCTGAGGCGTGAAGGGATTTACTCCTGGAGCGTTTGAAGGCCGCAGAGACCAGTGGGAAGCGACTGTTTACTAAAAACACAGGTCCGTGCCAAGTCGCAAGACGATGTATACGGACTGACGCCTGCCCGGTGCTGGAAGGTTAAGAGGAACGGTTAGCCGTAAGGCGAAGCTGAGAATTTAAGCCCCAGTAAACGGCGGTGGTAACTATAACCATCCTAAGGTAGCGAAATTCCTTGTCGGGTAAGTTCCGACCTGCACGAATGGCGTAACGACTTCCCAGCTGTCTCAACCGCGAACTCGGCGAAATTGCACTACGAGTAAAGATGCTCGTTACGCGCAGCAGGACGGAAAGACCCCGTGACCTTTACTACAGCTTGGTATTGGTGTTCGGTGTGGCTTGTGTAGGATAGGTGGGAGACTGTGAAGCTTGGACGCTAGTTCAGGTGGAGTCATTGTTGAAATACCACTCTGGTCACTCTGGATATCTAACTTCGAACCGTGATCCGGTTCAGGGACAGTGCCTGGTGGGTAGTTTAACTGGGGCGGTTGCCTCCTAAAAAGTAACGGAGGCGCCCAAAGGTTCCCTCAACCTGGTTGGCAATCAGGTGTCGAGTGTAAGTGCACAAGGGAGCTTGACTGTGAGACTGACAAGTCGAGCAGGGACGAAAGTCGGGACTAGTGATCCGGCAGTGGCTTGTGGAAGCGCTGTCGCTCAACGGATAAAAGGTACCTCGGGGATAACAGGCTGATCTTGCCCAAGAGTCCATATCGACGGCATGGTTTGGCACCTCGATGTCGGCTCGTCGCATCCTGGGGCTGGAGTAGGTCCCAAGGGTTGGGCTGTTCGCCCATTAAAGCGGTACGCGAGCTGGGTTTAGAACGTCGTGAGACAGTTCGGTCCCTATCCGCTGCGCGCGTAGGAAATTTGAGAAGATCTATCCCTAGTACGAGAGGACCGGGATGGACGAACCTCTGGTGTGTCAGTTGTTCCGCCAGGAGCACCGCTGATTAGCTACGTTCGGAACGGATAACCGCTGAAAGCATCTAAGCGGGAAGCCGGCTTCAAGATGAGATTTCCAACCCTTCGGGGGAGAGGCTCGCAGCTAGACTACTGCGTTGATAGGCCGGATGTGGAAGAGAGGACTAAAGACTCTCGGAGCTGACCGGTACTAATAAGCCGATAATTTGATAACACTTTGTTTGAATACGAAGATCCTTGCGTCCACTATGTGGTTCTCGATGTACGGTCGAGAACAACCGCTCTTACGAGAGCACAACAATAATTGAATAGTGTTCCCAGAAAATGTGGGGACACGGCAATAATTGTCGAAACGACTTGACGACCACCATGTGTGGTTCATCACCAGATGTTTCGGCGGCTATAGCGAGAGGGAAACGCCCGGTTACATTCCGAACCCGGAAGCTAAGACTCTCAGCGCCGATGGTACTGCAGGGGAGACCCTGTGGGAGAGTAGGACACCGCCGGACTTAACTT
>NZ_JBLJAT010000011.1:0-2123 GCF_047530025.1 Leifsonia sp. A12D58
CGACACGCCCGGGGTGTGGCGTGCTTTTGACGGCCTCGCGGGTTGGCCGTAATGTATCTATACGTACCCCAAAGGTGCGGGTGAGCGGATCAGCTCCCCGGCCTCAAGCGGGACCAAATCCCAAGCTTTTACCGGTCGGTTTCACTTTGTTGAAATTGGTGTGGTTGGCGTAGGATTGTTATTCCTTCCTCTCGTTTCTCTGGTTGATTCGTGTGTGTGTTGTGGTGGTTGCTTTGTGCACCGCTGAGACATGGAAAACACACGATTTGACATGGTGAACATAGAGGGGTAAGGTAGAGAAGTTGCCCCGGAGCGACAGCCGTAAGGCCTGAAGTCGGGTGCGTCCGATCCTTGAGAACTCAACAGCGTGCACAATGTCAAATGCCAAAAACCTCGTTCGTAGGGCTCCTTTCTAGGGAGTACCGCGTATGAGATTCCTTTGGAAAACATTTATAACAACAAAGCAAGTCAGTAATGATTTGTTCTGTCAGTTTCAAACTTGTGTCTTTCCCGCCCATTCCGGCGGTGAGGCACACTAGATGTGACGCCAGCTTGCTGGTTGTCAATCAAACATTTACGGAGAGTTTGATCCTGGCTCAGGACGAACGCTGGCGGCGTGCTTAACACATGCAAGTCGAACGATGAAGAAGAGCTTGCTCTTTGGATTAGTGGCGAACGGGTGAGTAACACGTGAGCAATCTGCCCTTGACTCTGGGATAAGCGTTGGAAACGACGTCTAATACCGGATACGACCCTCGGAGGCATCTCCTGGGGGTGGAAAGAATTTTGGTCAAGGATGAGCTCGCGGCCTATCAGCTAGTTGGTGAGGTAATGGCTCACCAAGGCGACGACGGGTAGCCGGCCTGAGAGGGTGACCGGCCACACTGGGACTGAGACACGGCCCAGACTCCTACGGGAGGCAGCAGTGGGGAATATTGCACAATGGGCGAAAGCCTGATGCAGCAACGCCGCGTGAGGGACGACGGCCTTCGGGTTGTAAACCTCTTTTAGTAGGGAAGAAGCGAAAGTGACGGTACCTGCAGAAAAAGCACCGGCTAACTACGTGCCAGCAGCCGCGGTAATACGTAGGGTGCAAGCGTTGTCCGGAATTATTGGGCGTAAAGAGCTCGTAGGCGGTTTGTCGCGTCTGCTGTGAAAACTGGAGGCTCAACCTCCAGCCTGCAGTGGGTACGGGCAGACTAGAGTGCGGTAGGGGAGATTGGAATTCCTGGTGTAGCGGTGGAATGCGCAGATATCAGGAGGAACACCGATGGCGAAGGCAGATCTCTGGGCCGTAACTGACGCTGAGGAGCGAAAGCATGGGGAGCGAACAGGATTAGATACCCTGGTAGTCCATGCCGTAAACGTTGGGAACTAGATGTGGGGACCATTCCACGGTCTCCGTGTCGCAGCTAACGCATTAAGTTCCCCGCCTGGGGAGTACGGCCGCAAGGCTAAAACTCAAAGGAATTGACGGGGGCCCGCACAAGCGGCGGAGCATGCGGATTAATTCGATGCAACGCGAAGAACCTTACCAAGGCTTGACATATACGAGAACGGGCCAGAAATGGTCAACTCTTTGGACACTCGTAAACAGGTGGTGCATGGTTGTCGTCAGCTCGTGTCGTGAGATGTTGGGTTAAGTCCCGCAACGAGCGCAACCCTCGTCCTATGTTGCCAGCACGTAATGGTGGGAACTCATGGGATACTGCCGGGGTCAACTCGGAGGAAGGTGGGGATGACGTCAAATCATCATGCCCCTTATGTCTTGGGCTTCACGCATGCTACAATGGCCGGTACAAAGGGCTGCAATACCGCAAGGTGGAGCGAATCCCAAAAAGCCGGTCTCAGTTCGGATTGAGGTCTGCAACTCGACCTCATGAAGTCGGAGTCGCTAGTAATCGCAGATCAGCAACGCTGCGGTGAATACGTTCCCGGGCCTTGTACACACCGCCCGTCAAGTCATGAAAGTCGGTAACACCCGAAGCCGGTGGCCTAACCCGTAAGGGAAGGAGCTGTCGAAGGTGGGATCGGTGATTAGGACTAAGTCGTAACAAGGTAGCCGTACCGGAAGGTGCGGCTGGATCACCTCCTTTCTAAGGAGCATGTTCAGCTCTCCTCTG
>NZ_JBLJAT010000002.1:0-549595 GCF_047530025.1 Leifsonia sp. A12D58
GTGGCAGGCGGTCTCCGCCTGCCACGCCCTTCTGCATTCCACCCTTAGAATCGCAGTGTGTCGACCACCCCCGAATCATTCAGCCGCGTCACCGTTGAAGAGCGCCTCTTCAGCCTCGTCCTCGCCTTGCTGGCGACGGAGAACGGCCTGACCAAGTCGGATATTCTCTCGACAGTGCAGGGCTATCGGCAGCGATACATCATCGGCGGAGACAATGCCAGCCTGGATCGGCAGTTCGAGCGCGACAAGGACGACATCCGAGAGCTCGGTATCCCTCTCGAGACCATTGATCCGCCCGATGACCCAGGCAGCAACCACAACCTTCGCTACCTGATCCCGAAGAGCCTGTATGACCTCCCTACAGACCTCACATTCTCGCCGGACGAGCTCATGCTGCTCAAGCTCGCTGCAACGGTGTGGCGGGAGGGTTCGCTGTCGGCCGAGTCGCGGCGTGCACTGACCAAGCTCAACTCACTGGGCGTCGAGTCAAGCGACCCCTTGCTCGGCTATGCACCGCATCTGCGTGCGCGTGAGACCTCATTCGAACCGCTCAGCAAAGCGATGGACCGTGGCCAGATCGTCTCGTTCCTCTACCTCAAGCCCGGCGAGTCAGCGCCCAGGCTACGCGTAGTCGCCCCGCACGCTGTTGTTCTTCATGAGGGTCGTTGGCACCTGTTTGCCACCGACCAGAATGCGCAGGCAACGCGTACATTCCTGTTGTCGCGCATCGTCGGTCCTGTTGCCGTCGTGCAGGGCAAGTCATTCACTCCCGATGGCGACGGAAAGGCGACTCAGGCGCTTGACGAACTTGACGCCATTTGGAATCGCAATCTCGCGACAATTTCGGTGACGCCAGATTCGGATGCAGCGGTGAGACTGAGTAAGCGCGACGCCGACGGCGATCTGAGCCGCAACGCACACGGTGACCACATGATCACGCTGCACTTCACCGACCTCAACATCCTGGCCGACGAGCTCGCCGGATATGGTCCAGAGGTGCTCGTCCTCAGCCCCCTCGAGTTGCGCCAGGCGGTATATGCCCGGCTCGTCGGCGTCAGGGACGCCCATTCCGAGGTCAGCAGCACTCAAGCAGATTCAGAAGGGTCAGCACGATGAGTCCTAAGCCTCCGGCGCTGGGCGCACCTGACAAGCTCACGTTCCTGCTTTCCCTTGTGCCTTACTTGATGGATCACGACGAGGTGACGGTGACGGATGTCGCAACTCACTTTGGTATCAGTCCCGCACGTGTGCGGGATGCGGTCAACCTCATCGCCATGTCTGGTGTCCCTGGTGACACTCACCAGTATCTGCACGGTGACCTTTTCGACATTCAGTGGGATGAGTTCGAGAACAACGACAGAATCATCCTCACCAATCTGGTCGCCATCGACGATTCTCCACGCTTCTCGGCACGTGAAGCCGCTGCACTCATCGCCGGTTTGCAGTACCTGTCATCGCTGCCGGAGAACGCCGATCGAGATGCAATCGCGTCGCTGATGGCAAAACTCACCAGGGGAGCCTCAGCAACGCCGAGCCAGCTGGCCGTAGCTCAGCCCGGCTCAGCCGATACCCTTGCCCTCATCCAATCTGCGGTGCAGGGCAACCGCCAGCTCGAGTTCGACTACCTCAACGCCCGGGGCGAGCAGGAACGTCGCCGCGTCGATCCGCTTCGGGTCGAGTCGGTCGACAACGACTGGTACCTGCGCGGCTGGGATCATCTGCGCGAGGCAGTGCGCACGTTCCGCCTCGACCGCATGAGCAACCCGGTGGTGACTAACGAAGCGATCACAGAACACGCTGGCGACGTCGAGCTTCCCGATTCCCTGTTCGTCGGCTCGGCTGACGATCTCACTGTCGACATCGAACTCCCGGCCGCTGCAGGCGCCTTGATCGCCGACTACGTACCTGAGGGCACAACGGGCACGATAGAGAATGATCGGATGCGCGTCACTCTCAGGGTCGCGCACTATCACGGGCTGAAACGCTTCGTGGCGGGTCTGGCCGGCGTCGTGACAGTCGTCGACCCGCCGGAGGCACGGGCGATCGTCGCGGCATGGGCCGCTGCTGGAGCCGCCAGATACGAGCAGCTCGAGTCTGACACTGCGCCAACCGAGAGCGTTCTCTGATGATGCCGTGGTGGTCGTGGCTCCTGATCTGGACAGGGCTGGTCCTCGGTCTGCTGGGCATGCTCGCGTACTTCGCCGTGAACCTTTTCAAAAAGCTCATGAAAGCGACGGATGCCCTCGGTAAGTTGGGCGCCCAGGTCGGCGCGCTCGAAACCAACATCAGTGAACTCCAAGCCCCTTCACCGCGTCCCGCCATCTTCAAAGACCATAATGTGCTTGCGTACCAGCGCGAAGTAGGCCAATACGCCAAGGCAGAGCGTCGTCAACGACGTAGGGATGACTTGGTGAATCGGGGTAAACTCTTGACTACCCCCTCAGATCAAAGGATGGACGACCATGCTCGGTAACGCACTCAGCGGATGGCACCTCGTTGTTATCGTCTTCATCGTCTTGCTCCTTTTCGGCGCACCCAAGCTCCCTGGCCTTGCTCGCAGCCTCGGCCAGTCGATGAAGATCTTCAAGAGCGAGATCAAGTCCGACAAGACCGAAGAGCGCACGACGACACCAGATGTCGCGCAGCCGAACCAGTCCGACGCGTCGCAGAGCACGGGTTCAACCGACTCAACGACTAAGTCGTAGCCCACATGGCAGTGCGCACCTCCCGGCGTACGGACGGCGAAGGGAAGATGTCCCTCGGGCAGCATCTTCTCGAACTGCGAAAGCGCCTCTTTCTGGCTGCCGCCGGCATCATCGTCGGAGCAATCATCGGTTGGTTCCTCTCTGAGTTTGTCTGGGACGCACTCCGTGAGCCGGTGTATGCGATCGCGAATGCACAGGATCGCAACGCGCAGATCAATTACCCGAACATCACATCAGCGTTCGATCTCAAGTTGAAGATCGCGTTCTACGTTGGCCTCATCATCTCGAGCCCGATGTGGCTCTACCAGATCTTCGCCTTCCTGGTTCCTGGCCTCACCCGCAAAGAGAAGCAGTACACCTTCGGTTTCTTCTTCTCTGCCGTTCCGTTGTTTTTCGCGGGCTGCGCTGCCGGCTGGTACGTGCTTCCGCACATCGTTGAGCTGATGACGAGCTTCGCTCCAGCCCAGGACGCCGCGTTTATCGCGGCAGCCGAGTACTTCGACTTCGTGCTCAAGCTTGTGCTGGCGATCGGTATCGCCTTTGTGCTCCCTGTCTTCATCGTGCTGTTGAACTTCGCAGGCGTGATCAGCGCAGAATCCATCGTCAAGTCGTGGCGCGTTGCGATCCTGGTCATCGTCCTCTTCACAGCGATCGCCACACCGTCTGCCGACCTCGTGTCGATGTTCATGCTCGCGATCCCGATGATCGTGTTGTACTTCGCCGCGTGGGGAATCGCCTGGCTGCACGACCGTCGAGTCGCAAAGCGCAACCTCGCCTTTACCCAAGAATTGGCACTGTAGGTCTATCACGTGAGCACAAGCGATTCCCTGTCACCCGCGGAAAAATATGCAGCTGCGCGCACTCGCGCCAAGTACTCCCAGGTGGAAGCATTCCGTTCAGGATTGCGCTTTGATCTCGACCCGTTCCAGCGCACAGCATGTGTGTCTCTCGAAGAGGGCAATAGTGTGCTGGTCGCCGCCCCGACGGGTGCTGGCAAGACGATCGTCGCTGAGTTCGCCGTTCACCTCGCGATGCAGCAGCCCGCGGCGAAGGTGTTTTACACGGCGCCCATGAAGGCGCTCAGCAACCAGAAGTTCCAGGAGTTCGTGGCTGAGTACGGCGCGGAGAACGTTGGCCTGCTCACCGGCGACACGAACGTGAATTCCGGAGCCCGGATCGTTGTCATGACGACTGAAGTCCTGCGCAATATGCTGTACGCGGATTCCGATCTGCTCACCAATCTCGCATTCGTCATCATGGACGAGGTGCACTATCTGGCAGATAGATTCAGGGGTGCAGTGTGGGAAGAAGTGATCATTCATCTTCCTCAGTCCGTCAGGCTGGTGTCGCTCAGCGCGACAGTTTCCAACGCTGAAGAATTCGGCGATTGGCTCCAGGCGGTCCGTGGCGACACCGATGTGATCGTGTCTGAGGAGCGGCCGGTTCCGCTCGAACAACACGTTCTGGTCAAGACCAAGATGCTCGATCTGTTCGACTCGTCTGGCCTCGCTGCAACCAACCGGGTGAACCCCGAGCTCGTTCGGCTGGCTTCAAGCGGTGGGCGGTCTATCGGTAGCAGATCATCCGCTGGCCGGCGCGGAAATGACCGCGGCAGCTACCATCAGCGGGCGCAGCAGGATTCTGGAAAAATGCCGAGGGCGGACATCGTCGAGATGCTCGCCGGTAAGCACCTGTTGCCCGCCATCTTCTTCATCTTCAGTCGCGTCGGCTGCGACCAGGCCGTCAAACAGGTGCTTCGCGCAGGCGTCAGGCTCACGGATGCCGCAGAACGCGACGAGATCAGACAGATCGTTGACGAGCGGTGCCGCACCCTGCTCGACGAAGACCTGGCCGTTCTTGGCTACTGGGAGTGGCTCGATGGGTTGGAGCGCGGCGTTGCTGCTCACCACGCCGGGCTGCTCCCCGCATTCAAAGAGGTTGTCGAGGAGCTGTTCCAGAAGAAGCTCGTCAAGGCAGTCTTCGCCACTGAAACGCTCGCTCTCGGCATCAACATGCCCGCGCGCACCGTCGTGCTTGAGAAGCTTGAGAAATTCAACGGTGAGGCCCGTGTCCCCATCACAGCGGGGGAGTACACGCAGATCACCGGTCGTGCAGGCCGGCGCGGCATCGATGTCGAGGGCCACTCCGTCATCCAGTGGCAGCAGGGTCTCGACCCGCAGTCTGTGGCGTCGCTGGCGTCTCGGCGCACGTATCCGCTCAATTCAAGCTTCAAGCCCACCTACAACATGGCAGTGAACCTGATCGATCAGTTCGGGCGCGAGCGCACCAGACAGATCCTGGAATCGTCGTTTGCGCAGTTCCAGGCGGATCGCGCTGTCGTCGACATGGCCCGCAAGGTGCGTGCGCAGGAGGAATCGCTAGCCGGCTACGCCGAGTCGATGACCTGCCACCTCGGCAACTTCACTGAATACGCCGCAATTCGCCGTTCTCTCACCGATCTCGAACGCGCGGGAAGCGCGGGGGACACCGGGTCTCGTGCGCAGCGGGAAAAGCGCCAACGCGAACTCGCGAGTCTGCGCAAGCGGATGAGGTCGCACCCCTGCAATAGCTGCCCTGAGAAGGAGCAACACGCCAGGTGGGCCGAACGCTGGTGGAAACTGAAACGACAGACAGATGCCCTGAACAAGCAGATCAGTTCACGCACCGGCGCTGTTGCTCGCGTCTTCGACCGCGTGACTGACGTACTGCTCGGCTTCGGATACCTCGTATCCGATGAGCACGGCCGCGTGTCTCTCAGCGAGAGCGGACGCATTCTCCGCAGGATCTACGGAGAGCGTGACCTGCTGGTGGCCGAATCACTGCGCCGGGGGCTCTGGAGCAGTCTCGACGCACCGAGCCTGGCCGCCATGGCCTGCGCCCTTGTCTTCGAACCCCGGCGTGACGAAGGGATGACCGACGAGCGCTGGCTGCCCAAGGGTGCATTCCGTCCGGCATTCGACGCAACAACAGACCTCTGGAGCCGCCTCGACGACCTCGAACGCGATAACAAGCTCCCCGGTAGCAACCCACTCTCGGTCGGCCTGAGCCTTGCAATGTGGAAATGGGCAAAGGGAGCGTCGCTGGGTGACGTACTTTACGAAGCCGACATGGCTGCAGGAGACTTCGTCCGCTGGACGAAGCAGACTATCGATCTGCTCGATCAGCTGTCAGTCGTTGCCGATGGCCACGTCGGACGCACCGCCCGCACCGCGATGGACGCCATCAGACGCGGAATCGTCGCATACAGCTCTGTCGCTTAGGCTAACGAGGTGACCGAACCTGATCGCCGAGTGCTGAACATGCCGCTCTGGGCATCCATCCTTCTTGCGGCAGGCGCCGGCGTCATCCTCGATGCAGGGTTCCCCGACCGCGACTGGTGGATACTTGCCCCCGTCGGCGTATTCCTCATGCTCGTTGCGCTGCTCGGGCGCGGTCCGTGGACAGGCCTGTTGGTCGGTGCAGTGGCCGGTCTGTCGTTCTGGCTCGTCCACGTTAGTTGGTTGACGCTGTACCTGGGATTGCCCCCGTGGCTCGGTCTCGCCGGGCTCGAGAGCGTCTTCTTCGCTGTCGGTATGAGCCTGATTGCCGTGGTGCTGAATAGAGGGCCGCGAGCGTGGCCGACGACGTTCGGCCGACTCGGCATCGTGCCCGTTGTCGTGGCGGGGCTCTGGACCGCCAGGGAAGCAATCTCAGCCGTGTGGCCATATGGCGGATTCGCGTGGGGCCGCGTCGCAATCTCGCAGTCCGAGAGCCCATTCAATTCCTTGGTCGCGTGGGTGGGGATGTCAGGACTGAGCTTCGTCATCGTCTGGCTGTGCGCGCTCATGCTGCAGCTGATCCGGGCAGGAGACTTGTCCATCTCGGCGAGGTCGGGCATTGCGATTGCATCGGTGGCACTCGTACTCGTATTCCCGTCCTGGCCGACCGTGCAAAGCGGTACGACACGTCTGGCCGCGGTGCAGGGCGCCTCAGACGCGGGTTTGTTCGCCCAGAACAGCCCAGGCCAGATTTTGCAGGATCACGCCTCGGCGACTCTTCCCCTGATCGGTGAAGATCTTGACTTCGTGGTCTGGCCAGAGAATGGCAGCGACATCGACCCGACCAGGAACGCACAGTCGGCGAAGGTCCTCGATTATCTGAGCACCAAACTCGATGCGCCCATCGTGGCGGGAACCATCACGTTGCGGGACGATGTGTTCTACAACACGTCACTGCTTTGGAAGGCAGGTGAGGGTGCAGTCGACTGGTACGACAAGGTGCACCCGGTTCCATTCGGGGAATACGTACCCGACCGCGAATTCTGGCGTCCGTTCGCACCGGACCTGATCGACCTGATCCCTCGGGATTACGGCATCGGTACCAGGGACAGCATTTTTGACATCAATGGCATTCGCGCCGGTATCGCTATCTGCTTCGATATCGCCGATGACCAGCTGATCCACAACATGATTTCCGGCAAGGCCGAGATCATTCTCGCGCAAACCAACAATGCGGATTTCGGCACGACAGACGAAAGCGTGCAGCAACTGGCAATCGCGCGTCTTCGCGCCATCGAGGCCGGCCGCACAGTGGTTAACATCTCGACTGTCGGTTCCAGTGCGATCATCACTCCCGACGGTGAGACTCTCGACTCGCTGCCCACCTGGGAGGCCGGTGTCATGGTTCAGACAGTTCCGCTGAGCACGTCCGTCACTCCGGCGATGTCGCTTGGGCGCGGGATTGAGTGGTTGGTCTCCGGTCTGGGGCTAGCAGGTTTCCTGCTCTGTGCGCTTGCCGGTACACAAAAGCGCCGAAACAAGTTCGGCGCTTAGTTGTGGCTGCAGCGTAGCTGTCAGATGAATTTCGGCTTGCTATGCGCCGATCTTCTGCTGTCCGCGACGTGTGCGCAGGTATGTCAGGCGCTCCTCAAGCAACTCTTCGAGTTCGGCACGGGTTCGACGCTCAAGCAGCATGTCCCAGTGGCTTCTCGCTACCTTTTCGTCCGAGTGGTCAACAACGACAGGCACGGAATCTACCAAGCGGGTCGCGACTTGAGAGCAATGCTTGCACTCCCACTCATCTGGCGCTTCAGCATCCGCTGAAAAAATCATCACCGTCTCGCGGCCGCACGCGGCGCACAGGTAGGTGTGGCTAACTCGTGGTGAGAAAGTGACGCCCTCTTCACTCTGCAGGCTTTGTGCGCCCAGTCTCATTCCACGCAAACTGCGATCTGCCATCGTGTGGTCTCCTCTCGCGATGCATTCACAGTTCTAAACCATCAAGCTGGGCGTTATCTTTCCGTTATCTAGCTTCTGGCAGTTAATTCTCAGGCTCGAGCGGAAATCAGCGCCACAGCGAGGTCGGTCCTGTCGGTCACGAGTCCGTCGACCCCCATGTCGAGTAGTCGCCTCATCTCCGCTGGATCGTTCACCGTCCAGGCATGCACCTCGCAGCCGGCCGAGTGAATGGACCTGACGATCTGAGGGGTGACCAGGGATATGCCCCTGAACCTGACTGGGATCTGCACGGCATCGATGCCGTGCAATGCCCGCTTGGTCGCCCAAGCGGCGCCGAGATTTGCCGACAGCACGGCGCGAATGACTCCGCTGCGCGATGCGGAGGTCGCGACGCCGGGAAGCAGCTTTGCTGTTTGTCTGCGACGATTCTCAGAAAACGACGAAATCAGCACCCGATGTGTGGCCCTGTAGCGCAGAACTGCCTCGGCTGTCGGCACAATCGCATCGTCCGATTTCACGTCGATATTGAACCGTGCTTCCGGAAAAGCCTCGAGCAGCTCGCCGAGCGATACGAAGGATTGTCCGTGCCCCAGATCCACCTTGTGCAGTTCTGCGAGCGTGAAGTCACTCACGAGTCCGTCTCTGCCAGCGACGCGCGAGAGATCGGAGTCGTGACTGATGATCGCGATGCCGTCACGCGACGCATGCACATCGGTTTCCAAATGTGTCGCGCCTGCGTTCAGCGCTCTCAAGAACGCCAGCAACGAATTTTCAGGCGCATCGAGGGCCAGGCCTCGATGCGCAAACACCCGCGGCCCGCTGCCGGAGAGAAATGGTGGGCGCAGGTTGGATGGCATGGAGCGTTGTTTCCTTCAGGCTGGCCTTAGGCCCGCCGAATGACGGGACTACGTCCCGGGAGTAGACGGTGGCGCTGCAGCGGGATGAACACCCGGAGTACCAGCCGGTGCGGGCGAATCTGCATTGCCTGCACTCTGCCCGAACGCGCGTCCGATACCCTTCAGCGCCTCCGTGAGCTCACTCGGCACAATCCACAGTTTATTAGCGCTTCCCTCGGCGAGTTTCGGCAGCGTCTGCAGATACTGGTACGCAAGGAGCTTCGGATCAGGGTCACCATCGTGAATTGCCCTGAAGACGGTCTTAATGGCCTCGGCCTCACCCTGGGCGCGGAGCACGGCAGCTTTTGCGTCACCCTCGGCAGAGAGGATCGCAGCCTGTCGCGCGCCTTCTGCAGTGAGAATTGCAGACTGCTTGGTTCCCTCTGCGGTCAGGATCAGGGCTCGCCGGTCACGCTCAGCGCGCATCTGCTTCTCCATGGAGTCCTGGATCGACAGGGGCGGGTCGATCGCCTTGAGCTCAACACGACCGACACGAATTCCCCACTTGCCGGTCGCTTCGTCCAGCACGACCCTCAGCTGACCGTTGATGTTGTCGCGGCTGGTCAGAGCTTCCTCGAGGTTGAGGCCACCGACGACGTTGCGCAAAGTGGTCGTCGTCAGCTGTTCAACGGCGCCCAGGTAGTTGGCGATCTCGTAGGTGGCCGCACGTGCATCCGTCACCTGGAAATAGACCACAGTGTCGATCGAGACAACGAGGTTGTCTTCAGTGATCACCGGCTGTGGCGGGAACGAAACGACCTGCTCGCGCATGTCGATCAGCGGGCGCATCCTGTCGATGAACGGCACCAGGATGTTCAGGCCCGGCATCAACGTCTTGTGGTAGCGACCGAGACGCTCGACGACTCCGGCCGACGCCTGGGGCACGATGCGAATCGCCTTGAACAGTGTCACGATGACGAAGACCACAACGATCAGGATGATGACTGCGACGACGATGGTTGTCACGATCTGACTGGCATCCATTAGATTTCCCTCTCAGCAGGCACGACAACAGCGGTCGCCCCATCGATTGCGGTAACAAGTACACGTTCACCGGGCCCGACGACGCGTTCCAACGTTCCGGGGGAGAGTCGCGCCGTCCAGATTTCGCCATTCGCGAGCCTCACCTGCCCGCCGTTGGAACCGATCGATGCAACCACGCGTCCGTCAAGACCGAGCAGGGCATCAACGTTGGTACCGCTCGGGTCCCCACCCTTTTTCAGCGCACGCAGCAGCGGTGGTTTGATCCCGAAGAGCAGCACAATTGCCAGTACTGCAGCGACGATCAATTGCAGCCACCAGGGTCCACCGAGGAGTCCGGTGACCAGTCCTCCCAGGCTGCCCAGCGCAATCATGAGGAACGTGAGTTCCAGGGTGACCATCTCAACGGTCATAAAGATCAGAATGAGCACCAGCCAGATGATCCAGCCATATTGAACTACGAACGAGTCCATGCTTTTTCCCTCCGATCTCGTATTCTTCGACGCTAGCAGGTGACCGCCACGGCATACTGAAGCCTTGTTGGTAATGTCGTCTTTCGTAGATAAAGCACTTATTGAGGAGCACGCGTGACGAACCCACTTGCCGCTGGATCACTTGAAGGACGACGAGTACTCGTCACAGGGTCCTCGCGGGGCATCGGAGCCGACACAGTCGGTTATTTCGCCGAGGCCGGCGCCCAGGTCGTCATCAACTACCGCAACAAGGCGGCCAGGGCGCAGAAGCTTGCGGATGCCATCACGGCAGCGGGCGGCAAAGCAATCACTGTCGGCGCTGATCTCACCGACCCAGCGTCACTCACCACCTTGTTCGACACCATCCGCACCGAACTAGGCGGTCTCGACATCCTCGTGATGAACGCATCGGGCGGCATGGAGAGTGGCATGGCTCCCGACTACGCCATGCAGCTGAACCGCGATGCACAGGTGCAGCTCCTGCAAGCGGCGCTGCCGCTTCTTGGTGACGGCGCGCGTGTCGTGTTCGTGACCAGCCACCAGGCCCACTTCATCGAGTCGACTCCGACCATGCCTGAGTACCTGCCTGTCGCACTCAGCAAGCGAGCGGGCGAAGACGCGCTGCGTGCGCTCATACCCGAGCTCGAGGCGAAGGGCATCGAATTCGTTGTCGTATCAGGTGACATGATCGAAGGCACGATCACCGCGACCCTGCTCGAACGCGCCAACCCTGGTGCGATCAGTGAACGCAAGGAATCGGCCGGGCGCCTCTACAACGTCAGCGAATTCGCTGCCGAGATCGCCCTCGCGGCCGTTGAGCCCATTCCCGCCGACAACACACGTTACGTCGGCGACACCTCAGATTTCAGAACGACCTAACGGCACAACAGATGAAGGCTCCCGACCTCCCTCTGCTCTCCACAGTTTCCCGGCCCACCATCCACCCTGATGGTGATCGGGCAGTCATCGCCGTTACCAGACCAGATCTGGCGGCCGATGACTATGTCGGTCAACTGTGGAGTGTGAGGCTGGTCGGGGATCCGACTCCGGTGCTCGTTACTCGAGGTTTCAGGGACACGGCGCCGCACTTCTCGCCAGATGGACGTCTTCTTGCTTTTCTCCGCGCCTATCCAGGCGCCCCGGTCCAGCTCTGTGTGGTTGACGCCGCCGGGGGAGAGCCAGTCGAGGTCACACAAACGCCATTGGGCGTCACCGAGTTCGTATGGGCGCCAGACTCAGGCTCGCTGGCGTTCATCGCGCGAGAGCCCGAGTACGGCCGCTACGGCACTGTCCCAGGGGTCGATGCCAGTGACGAGCCTGCCAGGCGCATTACGACGCTGCGATACAAAGCGAATGGTGTCGGGTACACATTTGATCGACCTGCCCAGGTTTTCCTCGTGCGCACGCCCAACGTTTGGGCACCGCCGACGCCTCAGACTGCACCCTCTGCCGATGGTGCCGATGTGTTGCGGCATCGATCGGCACGCTCAAAAGATGGCATCCCGCGACAGCTCACGTGGGCGGTCGACGGCTTCGACCACGCTGGACTCGCGTTCTCACCCGACGGCGCCTCGCTCATTACGATTTCGGCTCGGCAGTCAACCCGCGATATCGACCTTCGGTCGGGTGTAATAGAGCTCGCGATCGCCGCGGATGCACAACAGCACCGGACTCTTTCGCCTCACCTCGACGGAGCGCGTTCCTCGTCGACTCACCGCAGAGGAATCCATCGACCTGGCCGAATCGTCGGAACTCACATTCACCGATGACGGGTCAGTGATTGTGCAGAACACGACACGCGGAACCGTGCAGCTGATGGCCGTCTCACCCCACGGCCAGATCTCGCAGATCACCTCGACCGCCCTCGTCGTCACCGGCCATGATTGTGTCGGCGACAAGGTTGTCTTCGCTTTCCAGGACGCTATGTCGTCAGGCGACGTTGCGGTAGTGGCCGACAACCACATCCGGCGCCTCACCGGGCTCGGTTCATCACTGCGGGATGACGATATTCTGCCCTCCCGCGAGGTCACGGTTATCGGCCGCGATGGATGCCCTGTGCACGGGTGGGTCGTCCGGCCGAAGGAGCACAGCACAGAGGGACCGGGCGCGCATCCGGTGCTGTTGTGCATCCACGGCGGACCCTTTAGTCAGTACTCAGTCGCCCTCTTCGACGAGGCCCAGATCTGTGCTGCGGCCGGCTATGCGGTGGTGATGTGCAACCCTCGCGGGTCGTCAGGATACGGGCAAGCGCACGGGCGTGCGATCCGGCACGGCATGGGGCAGCTTGACCAGAATGACGTGCTTGATTTCCTTGACGGTGTTCTCGATACCGATCCAACCCTGGATGCAACACGGGTCGGAATCATGGGCGGCTCGTATGGCGGTTTCCTGACCGCCTGGATCATCGCCAACGACCACCGATTCACGACGTCCGTCATTGAACGAGGATTCCTTGACCCCGAAGCTTTCATCGGAACCTCCGACATCGGCAGTTTCTTCACGGATGAGTATGCGGGGGAGACCCAGTCCCACATTCAACGCCAGAGCCCGCAATCGGTAGTCGGTAGTGTCAGAACCCCCACCCTGCTGACGCACTCCGCCAACGACCTCCGATGTCCGCTGGGTCAGTCCGAGCGCTATTACGCAGCTCTCAAGCGCGGGGGAGTTGAGACTGAACTTGTCATTTTCCCAGGCGAAGATCATGAGCTGTCCCGCAAGGGAAGCCCACGCCACCGCGAGCAGAGATTCGCCATTGTGCTTGAGTGGTTAGCTCGCTATTTGCCGACGGCGCACAACGCCCGTTGAGGCCGCACACGGTCACCCACGCCACCAAACTATATGAGGTTGTCGACTCGCAAGAGCCGACAACCTCATATAGTTATGTCAAGAAAAATTAGCTACCAAGCACCGCTTTTGCCGCGCGGCCGAAAGTAAACGCCTGGATGAGCTGCAAAATCCCTGTGATGACCAGGAAGATTCCACCGATCAGCACCAAGACGCCGATTGACTCGACCGGCGAGAGCAGTACGACGATGCCGGCGATGATGCTCACCACGCCGAACAGGATGCCGAACCAACGGCTCGAGTCGGTTGAGGTCTCAACCAGGGCTGCAACTCCTTCGATGATCCATGAGATGCCGATGACCATGCCGAGCACAACTAGTGAGTTGAGCGGATTCCTGATCGAAATGATGCCGGCGATGATGAGGAGGACGCCAAGCATGATGTTGAGCACCCTGGGTCCTGGTGCCACGCCGACGACGAAGATGCCCCTAACGAGGCGAATAATTCCCGCGATCAGGAAGTACAGCCCAAAGAGGATCGCAATGAGCGAAACCGTGGCGTCCTGCCACACGAGAATCATGACGCCGAGAACGAGTGCAATGACACCGCTGATTGCGATTGCGGTACGCACGCCGCTGACAGCCGACTTGGTCAATTCGTTCGGATCGACTCGAAAATCAAATACTGCAAAATCGTTCGACATTGATGACTCCCTTTGATCTGCCTGTGCACGAACCGAATGATTTCGTCCATCTGAGCGACACCCTAGCGATGACGCTGAGGATTCGTCGCAAACGTGCACCAGTGAGTCCGTGTTGCACCTCGAAACGTCCACCAGCTGGTTGATTCAGCCAACGCTGCTGTAATTCACGCCATGCGAGCCGCAGCGATCATCCGATGCGCATATGGGTACTCATGCCGACGATCACGCATAACCATCAGAACAGCCTGATCAGAAGCAGATTCCGCGAACTACTAATTGGGCTGATAATGCACATTATGTCAAGTCATGGGCCAGCTGGCCCTACGGGGACGGTTTTCCATCTGCCCATGGCAATCTGTTGCTCGGCTACCCGATTCAACCGCACAAATACCATAGAGTCGCCGCATGATGAATGCGGCGACGCTCGGAGCGCTCTCTCGGTCGGTTCGTTCTTCCTGTTTCCTGACTCCACTCGGCGCCGGGTGCGCGTTCTTCTCGCAGCCAAGCCGCCAGAGACGGAAAATTGGCCGCAAGCAGCGGTCGCCACCGCGAAAATGCGCACCACTCCCCTGGCCCATCCGGGCGATACTCAGGAGTGTCTCGTCGAGCCTCGAACCGCTCTCCCCCGACCATGTGACGGCATGACGACGTTCATGAACCCCCGTGACACGTAAGACCTCCCGGCTTTCCGATGCCGGGGCTCACGCGCATACTGACGGGAGCGAGAGGAGCCTCGTCATGGCCGCACTGATCAGCTCGGCACTACTCTCACTCGACGGATACATAGCGGATGCCGCTGGCAACTTTGACTGGGCAGCCCCGACTGACGAGGTTCATTCCTTCGTCAATCAGCTCGAGCGCTCGATCGGAACCTATCTCTACGGCCGCCGCATGTACGAGGTCATGTCGTTCTGGGAAACAGCCGCAGACGAACTGCCCCTGTCTGGCCCTGCCCTGGAGTACAGCGACATCTGGCACTCTGCAGACAAGATCGTGTATTCCCGCACTCTGACTGAGGCGCCGACCGCGCGCACGCGCATCGAACATTCCTTCGATGCTGCCGCCGTCAGGGCTATAAAGGCGGCCGCAGTGCGCGATATCTCGATTGGTGGGTCGGAGATCGCAGCCGAGGCACTGAACGCCGACCTCATCGACGAGATTCACCTGTTCGTGACACCGATCCTGGTCGGCGATGGCACGCCATTCTTCCCGCATGGGTCGCGCGTCAACCTCACGCTGCGTGACGAACACCGCTTCGAAGACGGCACGATGCACCTTCACTATCTCGTCATCCGCTGACGTCAGGGCATCGGAACACCACGCACAAACGGGCATCGGGTGACCCATTTACCTTTCAACTCTGGCGGCTTACTGTGAGGCGCAGAGTCACTAGCTACGTCAGGGGCACGACCGTTGCTCCCCGCGATATCGCCGAAAGCGAGAGTGCAGAGATGAATCTGACCCCGAGGGAAATCGACAAGCTGTATATCTACCAGGTCGCGGATCTGGCACGAAAACGGCGCGAAAGAGGTACCAAACTCAACGTTTCCGAAGCCCAGGCCTTGATCAGCGAGGCCATTCTCGAAGCTGCCAGAGATGGCAAAAGCGTTGCCGAATGTATGGAGCTCGGCAAAGGCATCGTCAAGGAGAAGGATTGCATGGATGGCGTGCGTCCCCGAATCGCCCTGCTTCAAGTCGAAGCCACGTTCGTTGACGGTACAAAGCTCGTCTCCTGCCATGACCCAGTGGGGGTTTAGCGGATGACGCTCGGCCAGGAACCGTCGTGGATTGTGTTAGTCGGCGGGCACGAGAGTGACGATGGCGCTGACCTTGACTTCGTCAAGGCCGCACTGCCCAACGTGCGCCCCAGCCCTCCAGGGCGTCCTCTGAACAATGTCGTCTCACGAGCACTCGACGCCACAGACGGTGTCGTGGCTGTGCTGCCCATGACGTTCGGACGCAATCCAACGATGGTTGCCGATACGGCCAAAACGATGCAGTGGCTGTCGACAGGACGAGAAGGTGGCCGACTTACGTTGTGCGAGCCATTCGGTTCCGCTGACCACCTCGTCGCCTGGCTGCGTACCGCGGCTACCAGGACGCATGCGCGACGGCCCGGTGCCGGCATCATCGTCGCGGCGCCTCGGTCGAATCCATTCGACGATGCCGA
This sequence comes from Leifsonia sp. A12D58, assembly GCF_047530025.1. Classification (NCBI taxonomy): domain Bacteria; kingdom Bacillati; phylum Actinomycetota; class Actinomycetes; order Micrococcales; family Microbacteriaceae; genus Leifsonia; species Leifsonia sp. A12D58. The sequence continues at coordinate 15,929 of NZ_JBLJAT010000002.1, forward strand.
ACTGTATCGACTGGCCCATCTTGTGCGCACACACGGCGCCGGAAACGACGTCGAAGTCTGTTGCTACGAATCCGACGGCGATGTTGTCCAAAGCATCCAACGCTTTCGAGCGCTGGGGCGGGGCGAGACCGAAATTGTTCCTGCTGGGTTCGCGCGCACGTCACCTGTTGACCTGTCAGCGTCAGCGTCAGCGACATCCGGTGCCGAATTCTACGGACCGCTGATGAGTGAGCAGGCAATCGTTCGGATCATCACGGAACGCGTCGCGGAGGCCGAGCACAACCTCGGCCGAGGTCACAACGGGATCGAAGATGGCCTGCTGGCCGACCACGGTCACGGATTTGCCCACTCCCACGCCTTCGAAGAAGGGCAGGCCCCGCACACCCACTCGCACAGTGGTGTCCCCCACACACATGGAGGGCACAGCGAAGAACACACCCACGAATCGCACTCGGATCAGTCCGATGTGCGCCCAGAAGAATTCACGCACAGTCATTGACAGGTGGAGGAAAAATCATGCTTGGAAGCCCTAAATATGAGTTTGGTAGCGATCAATTGGAGATCAACGCCGGACGCGATCACGTCACGCTCAAGGTGAGCAACACAGGCGACCGTGCAGTTCAGGTCGGATCACATTTCCACTTCTTCGAGGCTAATAAAGCCCTCAGGTTCGAGCGGGAGAAGGCATTCGGGATGCACCTCGATATTCCGGCGGGCACAGCAGTCCGGCTCGAACCCGGAGACACGAAGGAAGTGACGCTCGTCGCTTACGCCGGAAATCGACACATCGTCGGTTTCAACAATCTCGTCGACGGCGGGCTGGATTCCGAACGCACCCGCATCGAGGCGATCGATCGCATGAAGGAACTGAAGTACGAAGATGGCGCGCCAACAACGCGTTCCACCGCTGGTGCCACCACCTCAAAGGGGAAGAAATAATGGCTCTCATCTCACGCAAGGAATACTCGGACCTGTACGGACCGACCCGGGGCGACAAAGTGCGGCTGGCCGACACCAACCTCGTCATCGAGATCGAAATGGACTACAGCGAAGGTCACTATGGCGATGAGATCGTCTATGGCGGCGGTAAGACCGCCCGAGACGGGATGGGTGCCGATCCTCAGGCGACAGGAGCCAACGGGGTACTCGACCTCGTCATCACGAATGCGATTATTCTCGACCCGGTGCTTGGAGTCATCAAAGGCGACATCGGCATCAAGGACGGACTGATCGTTGGTGTCGGAAAGTCAGGCAATCCCCAGCTCCAGAGCGGCGTCGACCCTCGGCTTGTCGTCGGCCCAGGCACAGAGCTACTCGCTGGCGAGCACCTGATCGCAACCGCAGGCGGAATCGACTCCCACGTCCACTACATCTCGCCGCAGCAGGCGCAAGCGGCGCTGTCCAATGGGATCACCACGCTCTTTGGCGGTGGTACCGGCCCGACAGATGGCACAAATGGTGTGACGACGACGCCTGGCGCATGGAATATTCATCGCATGCTTCAAGCCGCAGAGGACATGCCCGTCAACCTCGGTTTCCTCGGGAAGGGAAACGGGTCGCTCCCCGGCGCGCTTATCGAACAGCTCGAAGCCGGAGCTGCCGGGCTCAAGGTGCACGAGGACTACGGCGCAACGCCGGCCGCGATCAGCAATGCGCTGGACGTCGCTGAACTCTACGACGTCCAAATCTCGGTGCACACGGACAGCCTCAACGAGGCTGGGTTCGTTGAGAACACACTGGACGCGATCAACGGACGCACCATCCACACCTTCCACACTGAGGGCGCTGGCGGTGGGCACGCCCCAGACATCATGAAGGTTGCCGGCCACTCCAATGTGTTGCCGTCATCGACCAACCCAACGCTGCCGTACACCGTGAATTCGGTCGACGAGCTGCTTGACATGGTCATGGTCTGCCACCACCTGTCGCACGACATCCCAGAGGACGTCTCGTTTGCGGACTCCCGGGTACGCGCGGAGACGATCTCGGCAGAGACGGTGCTGCACGACGAAGGGGTCATCTCGATGATCTCGTCCGACTCGCAGGCGATGGGGCGCGTGGGTGAATCATTTACCCGCACATTCCAGGTGGCCCACCACAACAAGGACCAGCGCGGAAAGCTGCCGGAGGATGCCGAGGGCAACGATAACTTCCGGGTACTGCGCTACCTGGCCAAGATCACGATCAACCCCGCTATCACGCAGGGTATCTCCGACTACATCGGTTCGATCGAAGCCGGAAAGATCGCAGATATCGTGCTGTGGCCGACGGAGTCCTTCGCTGCAAAGCCCAAGCTCATCGTGAAGGGTGGCTTGATCAACTGGGCGCTCATGGGAGACCCGAACGCCTCACTGCCGACTCCTCAGCCGGTGTACTACCGGCCGATGTTCGGCGCCATGGGCCGGGCGCAGAAGAATACGCGAGTCACGTTCATGTCGAAGGCCGGAATCGAGAACGGTATCCCCGAGAAGTTGGGGCTGGAGAGCAAGGTGCTCCCCGTGAAGCGGACCCGCAACATCGGTAAGGAGAGCATGGTCAGGAACAATGCCTTGCCGGTCATCGAAGTCGACCCTGAGACGTTCAAAGTGACGTACGACGGCAAGCCGGCGACGATCAAGCCAGCGAAGACACTTCCGCTGACCCAGTTGTTCTTCCTGGCATAGTCGATCATGGCTTCCTCTGATGTTCGGCGGCTGCTGGTCAGCCTGCAGCTGTCGGACTCGGCATTTCCGAGTGGTTTTTACACGCTCTCCCATGGCTTGGAGGGATTCAGTCAAGCCAGGTTGATAGCGCGTGGAGGAGTTGAGGCGTTGCTTGCCGAAATGCTCATACACTCGGTCGGTCCGGGCGACGGGACTGCGCTCGCAGCAGCTCATCGCGCCGCCCGGATAGGAGCGTGGGATGTCGTTCGAGAGGTCGACCAGCGCCTCTTCGCTTCGAAGCTGAATGCGGAGATGCGCAAGGCCTCTGTCCGAAGCGGCCGTCAGTTCACGGAGGTCGCCATGGCGGCCTTCGGCGGTGCAGAGCTCGAAGAGTACCGCCGCATGGTCACGGACCGATCGACACCTGGCTGCCAGGCGGTCGCAACTGCCGTGGCGTACGCGGGTGCCGGCGTCGACACCGAACAAGCTGTCGCCTCTGACCTTTTCGCCTTCTCGGTGAGCTTCGTAGGAGCCGCGCTTCGGCTCCGGCTCACGGACCACCAAGACGCACAAGTGATATTGAACGCTGTTGCGCCCGCCATTGAGCGGGCGACCGCCCAGGCCATCAACCGGCATATCGAAGATCTGGGTGGCTGCGTGCCCATGGCCGACGTCATGTCGGCGAGGCACGAGCGAGCAGAAGCCAGGCTGTTTGCCAGTTGAGCGCATCCGATGGCTCGCTTTAATCCGCATCTCTACAGGAAAGAAAGACACACACCATGAGTGAACACGTACTGCGTATTGGCATCGGCGGACCTGTCGGTTCTGGAAAGACCGCGCTTGCCGAGGCCTTAGTTCCCCTTCTCATTGCATCCGGGCACACGCCGGGCGTCATTACCAATGACATCTACACGCAAGAGGATGCGCACCACGTTCGGCGCGAACTCGCCGGGGTTCTCGATCCGGAACGGGTGGTCGGCGTGGAGACGGGGGCATGTCCGCATACTGCAGTTCGAGACGACCCCACTATGAATCTGGCCGCGGGCGCCGAAATGCTTGAACGGTTCCCCGACATCGACACGCTCATCTATGAGTCGGGCGGGGACAATCTCACGCTGACCTTCTCCCCCGCGCTCGCTGACGTTTTCGTTTTTGTCCTCGATACCGCTGAGGGCGAGAAGATGCCACGCAAGCGAGGTCCAGGCATCACGGAATCCGACATCCTCGTCATCAACAAGATCGATATCGCCCAATATGTGCGTTGCGACCTCGACGTGATGGAAAGTGACGCGCACCGCGTCCGTGACGACAAGCCGGTCGTCCTCACGAACGCGCTGACTGGGCATGGGGTGCAAGCTCTCCATGATCAGATCCTGGCTGAGTGGAGTAAGACGCGCGAGGAACAACTGGCATGACGATCGAGCACGAAGTGATTAACCACGTTGGTAGTGAGCCGCCGGAATTTGCCGGCGGCTATCGCCTCCAGCGCGCGCATTTCGAACCTGCTCGCGTACCAGATGAGGTCCTGCGCTACGACGAGGCGATGGGCGACCTCGACGTGGGCAGCCCGGGCAAAGTCGGAATCATGCAGCTCGAGTTCGCTAAGGGCGAGCATCGCACAGAGCTCGCGCACCACTATCAAAAGTCGCCGCTGCAGATCATGCGACCGTTGTATTACGACGAGCTGCGCCCCGACATGCCGTACACCTTCCTCATGTCCACCGGTGGGGGCGTTCTGCAGGGTGATCGACTCCGAACTGACCTGACCTTTGGTCCTGGCAGTTCCGCACACGTCACGACGCAGGCCCACACCAGGATCTACAAGATGGAGCGCAACTACGCGACGGCCATCGTGAATCTTGTGGTTGGAGCAGGTGCCTATGTGGAATACATGCCAGACCCGGTCATCCCCTTCGCCAGGTCCAGGTACTACCAGCACACCAGGGTTGAACTCGATCCGACGGCCACCCTGATCGTCAGCGAAACAGTGTACGCCGGGCGACTGGCCAGGGACGAGCGGCACCACTACGACGTGTTTGCGTCTGATTTCGAGGTGTTCAGGCCAGACGGATCACTCGTCGCGTTGGACAAGGTACGGCTAGTGCCTGGGGACGGTGGGGTCGAAGGGCTCGCCATGCTCGATGGGCGCGATGTGCTGTCGATGCTTTACGTCTTCACTCCCTTGGTGCCGGCGCAGGAATTGGCCGACAGCCTGCATGAACTCCTCGCCGAATTGACGGACACGACTGCGCAGGATGATCCCCTATTCGGCGTGAGTGTCCTGCCTGGCGACGTCGGAGTCTGGGTACGTGCCCTCGGAAATGACACCATCGCCATGGCCAGGAGGACCGCCGCGCTCTGGAGCTTCATTCATGAGCGAGTGACGGGGCTCGCAGCTCCGGCGATCAGAAAGACGTGACCTGATATGAAGAACCCGCCCTCATATGCCGTCCAGCTCGTCAAGGTATTCATCCCTGTCGTGATAATTCACGTCGTCGGCTTTGGGATATTCTTCATGTTCGTCCAGCCTCAGCAGCTCCAGCTCGGCTCGGCGGTATTTGGGATCGGAATCGCGATCACTGCCTACCTGTTGGGGGTGAGGCACGCTTTCGACGCCGACCATATTGCCGCGATCGACAACACCACCCGCAAGCTTGTTGATATGAATAAGCCAGCGGCTGGCGTTGGGCTGTTCTTTTCATTGGGGCACTCCACCGTGGTGTTCCTCATGGCTCTACTGCTCGCCGGTGGAATCAGCTGGGCGGCTGGCCTGGCATCCGATGGGAATGCGGCTCGGGACTGGCTGGGCGTCTTCGGCACCATGATCTCTGGCATCTTCCTGATACTGATCGGCGTCATCAATGCCATCTCATTCTTCGCAATTCTGCGGGTGTGGCGCGCATCGAGAAACAGCACACTTAATCAGGAGGATCTGGACCATCACCTCGAAGGCCGCGGCTTCATCAACAAGATCCTGCGGCCACTCGTCAAGTCGGTCGATCGCCCAGGGAAGATGTACTTCGTCGGATTCCTCTTCGGGCTTGGCTTCGACACCGCTAGCGAGATCGCGCTGCTGGTTCTTGCCGGAACAGGCGCGGCAACCGGTATGCCCTGGTATGCCGTGCTGTGCCTGCCGCTCATCTTTGCAGCGGGGATGAGCCTGTTCGACACTCTGGACTCCGCTGTGATGGTCAAAGCGTACGGCTGGGCAACGATCAACCCGATTCGCAAGGTCTACTACAGCCTCACGGTCACTGGAATCTCAGTGGTTATCGCAATCGTGATCGGTGGCATCGAGCTCCTCGGGCTGCTCAATGAGAAGCTCGGTTTGAAAGATCCAATCACCTCGTGGATAGCGACGATTGATTTGGAGTACATCGGCTACATCGTGGTCGGCACGCTAGTCACCGCGTGGCTGTTGTCGATGGCGTATTGGAAATTCGGCAAGATCGAACAGCGCTGGAACGCTCATCATCCGGCTACAGACACGCCTTCACCAAGCTCGAAGGGCTCTGATTGACATGACTAACGCAAATGCAACTCAGCATGCACAAGGACCGGCCGTGCAGGCCGGCGAATCCATCGGCCACGGCGTCTCGCAAATCTACTTTCAGGCAAATATCTGGACGGGACTACTCATCCTCGCGGCCTTCGTCGTCGCGGACTGGCGGATGGCCATCCTGGCTCTACTCGGCGCCATCGCGGCAACCGTCACCGCGGTGCTATTCAAAGTGCCGAGGAGCGACATCGTCGCTGGAATGCACGGCTTCTGCGGCACGCTCGTGGGCGCCGCAGCGTTCGCGGCAATGGGCGGCGACCAGTGGCTGCCATATCTGATGGCGATCGTCGGCGGTATTGTCTGCACCCCGATCACCCTTGGTGTGCTGTGGCTCTTCACTCACGGGCCGCTGAAGCCAATCAATCTCCCGTACACCACAGCGCCGTTCTGTATCACCGCCGGCATCGTTTACGGCCTCACGATTCCAGCCCACGTCACCTCAGCGCCACTGACAGCTCCTGAGTCCGGCGGCATCGGCTTTCTGCAATCCCTTCTGACCAATGTGTCGCAGGTCGTGCTCGTCGACAGCGCCATCGGCGGTGCGCTCATTCTGATCGGGCTGTTCATCGCGAGCTGGAAGGTCGGAGTTGCCGCGATACTCGGCAGCCTGATCGGCAGCCTGATCGCTCTGGCCGTTGGCGATGATATGGCCAAGATCTCCAACGGCCTTGGTGGCTACTCCGCCGTGTTGACGGCCATCGCCATGGCGGCCGTGTTCCTGAAGGGCGTGTGGGAGCCATGGGTGATGGCGGTCATCGGCGCCGTGCTCACCGCACTTGTCCAATTCTGGATGGGCTTCCTCCCCGGCCCGATCTATACCTGGCCATACATCCTCACGACATGGGTGCTGCTGATCCTGACCTTCGTCATCCCGCGGCTCGTTCGGCGGGAACACGGAGGTCACGGCGCGGAAGCCATGGCCACGGCCACCTAACAGGCGCTCGCACGGCCAGCCTGCGGTCGCTCGCTAAGATGGAAACGAGCGAGGAGCGTCCCCTTTCCTCGCTTTTACACCGCAGAATTGGAGCTTTAATGGCCGAACAGTCCCGTCTCGATGCCGTCATCACTTTGGCGCAGCACCGCGGATTCGTATTTCCGTCCGGCGAGATCTATGGCGGCACCAAATCTGCGTGGGACTACGGCCCTCTCGGTGTCGAGCTCAAGGAGAACATCAAGCGCCAGTGGTGGAACGCTTTCGTGCGCGGGCGTGGCGACATGGTTGGTCTTGACTCTGCAATCATCCTCCCAACTGCGGTCTGGGAGGCCTCTGGCCATGTCAAGGTCTTCAGCGATCCGCTGACCGAATCGCTGACCACGCACAAGCGATACCGGGCAGACCATTTGTTCGAAGCTTACGAGGCCGAGCACGGCCACCCTCCCGTCAACGGGCTCGCTGACATCCCCGACCCTGAGCACCCCAAAATCATCGGTCAGTGGACCGAGGTTCGCGCATTCTCAGGGCTAATGAAGACCTACCTGGGCGCCGTTGACGATGAGTCGGGCATGCACTACATGCGCCCGGAAACCGCACAGGGCATTTTCACAAACTTCCACAACGTTCTGCAGACGTCGCGCAAAAAGCCGCCGTTCGGTATCGGCCAGATCGGAAAGGCCTTCCGCAACGAGATCACACCGGGAAACTTCATTTTCCGAACCCGTGAATTCGAGCAGATGGAGATTGAGTACTTCGTCGAGCCCGGTACCGACGAAGAGTGGCAGCAGAAGTGGATGGACCTCTCCTGGGAGTGGTTCATCGACCTTGGCATGAACCCTGAGAACATCCGTTGGTTCGAACACCCGCAAGAGAAGCTGGCACACTACTCGAAGCGCACCGTCGACATCGAGTACCGATTCCACTTCGCCGGCAGCGAATGGGGCGAACTCATGGGCGTCGCCAACCGCACCGACTACGACGTCAAGGTGCACGCAGAGGCTTCTGGCAAGGACCTCAGCTACTTCGACCAGAACAAGAACGAACGGTACATCCCGTTCGTAATCGAGCCGTCGTTCGGTCTGACCCGTGCTCTGATGGCGTTCCTGGTCGATGCGTACGATGTCGAAGAGGTTCCCAACGCCAAGGGCGGTATCGACAAGCGCACTGTGCTGCGTCTCGACCCGCGCCTGGCGCCGGTCAAGGTTGCTGTCCTTCCGCTGTCGCGCAACGAGGCATTGTCGCCGTTGGCGCGTTCGGTCGGAGATGCACTTCGCAAGCACTGGAACGTCGACTTCGATGACGCCGGTGCAATCGGTCGTCGTTACCGCCGCCAGGACGAGATCGGCACCCCGTTGTGTGTGACTGTCGACTTCGACTCCCTCGAAGACAACGCTGTCACAGTGCGCGACCGCGACACGATGCAGCAGGATCGCGTGCCGCTCGATGAGCTGCACGAGTACCTCTCCAGCCGCTTGAACGGCGCATAACATCAGCTAATGAGAAACCCCCTCCAGCCTGCTGGAGGGGGTTTCTCATTGTGCACATTGGGCTTAGCCCGGTTCTCCGGCCTGAGATGAGCTCTTTATGTCGCTGACAGGCGGATGGATGACCATTCCGAACTCGTTCACACGCTTGAACTCATCGGGATCAGCACCTCTCAGAGGTGGCTGTGGACAGTTCAGTACTGTGTTGTTCAGGGAATGATCAATCGTGTGCTCGGTCATCGGTTGCCCGCAAACCGGACAATCTTTAAGCGCCACAGTTTCTGCGGCCGGATAAGTTCCCTCAGGAGGCGACTCGAATATCGGGTACAGTTTTCCTTCGACCCACTCGAACAAGTGGGAGAATCCGCCACCGCGCGTTGATCTCTCCTGAGTCATACCACCACCATACGCCTGGTGTTGCCTGGTGGCACAAGAATCTATTGCGGCGGTTATTCCTCTCCGAACCCGGTTTCAACGAGGTCAGCCAGAGCGTTGACTGCATCCGCGCCGTCGGGTGCGTCCGACGAGATCTCGGCGACTGCGCCCTTGTTCAGGCCTAACGACATAATGCCAAGCAGGCTCCGTGCGTCTTTGCCGTTCACTGTGACCGGCACCGAGAACGAGCTCGCCAGTTTGACGAACTCAGCCGCAGGACGCGCATGCAGGCCAGCTTTGTTGCGCAGGGTAACGGAGCGCGAGAAGCGCCCGCTTGGCGCCTCTGCCTCTGCAGGAGCAGCAGACGGTGCAGCAGACGGAGTAGCCGGAAGGCCAGGAACGAACACTTGTGCGGCCGACAAGGCGGCATTCGACACAGCATCGAGGTCTCCCCCGACCTCAGCCGCAACCGCGGCAGCGACTCCGCCCTCAACGAGTGGTGCGTTCACGAGCCTGACTCGCGCCCTAACGCCATCGTCGAGGAAGTCGAGCGCGGTTTCGGCGGTCAGGATTGCTGAACCCAGGTCGCAGAGCACGACAACACCCGCGCCGGAGTCGGCGGCTTCGATACCGGCGGACACCTTTTCGTAACTGGTTCCGATTCCGTCTTCGTCGGTGCCGCCGGCCGCGACGAGCGTCACCCCGGCTGCCATCTGACGCGCCAGATCGACGAGTCCCTCCGCGATCTTGACGCTGTGGGAGACGAATACGATTCCTACCATGTCGGTTGCACCAGCCACGTCTATGCCTTCACAGCCGAATCCGCGGCGGCCCTCAGCAACAGCGCTGTTGATTGTGCGCCAGGATCACGGTGTCCGATCGCCCGCTCCCCCAGATAGCTGGCCCGCCCCTTCCGAGCGACGAGCGGTTCGGTCGCGACCGCGCCTGCTTCTGCAGCGTCCGCGGCAGCGGCCAGGACCCCGGCAGCATCTACGCCATCGGCAGCAGCCCGTGCCGCGGCGTCTACGGCTGGAGTCCAGGCGTCCACCATAGTCTTGTCACCGGAATCAGCCTTTCCTCGCAGCACGATTCCGTCACGCGCTGCCGTGAGCACGGCAACGATGCCCTCGCTATCGAGCTCGCTCCCGGCAACCATCGATGCTTTGAGATACGCGGTCCCGTACAGCGGCCCTGATGCGCCGCCGACAGTCGAGATGAGCGTCGTAGCCACAACCTTCAGAACGTCGCCTGGCGTGGCATCCGCCGGGACGTTGTCCAGTTTGAGGAGCGCCGCCTGAAAGCCTCTGTCCATGTTCTCGCCGTGGTCACCGTCACCGATGTCCCGATCGAGGGTATTTAGCTCTGCCCGCTTCTCAGAGAGGATCTGAGCGCTTTGGCGAATCCATTCTTTTGCCCAAGCAACATCGACAGACATACTTCTGCTCTACCTTCCCCACCGCAGTGCGGCCGTGTGCACCGGGGCATCCCACAGTGCAGTCAATTCATCATCAAGCTTAAGCACAGTGATTGAAGCTCCCTGCATCTCCAACGACGTGGTGTAGTTGCCGACGAGCGTCCTGGTGACCTCGATGCCCTTGCTCGCCAGCACTTCTGCGGCACGGCGGAAGACGATGTAGAGCTCAACCTGCGGTGTGCCACCCATGCCGTTGACCAGCAGCAGCACCTTGTCGCCGGCGACGAACGGGATGTCCTCAACGATCGGTCCGAGGAGCCGGTCGACTATGGCGTCCGCCGGCTGGAGCTTGATGCGCTCACGACCTGGCTCACCATGAATGCCAACTCCGATCTCGATCTCGTCGTCGGCGAGCTCAAAACTGGGCTCACCTGCGTGAGGGACGACACAGGGGGTTAAAGCGACGCCCATCGTCCGCACCTGCGCGTTCACCCTCTCAGCGATGGCCACAACGGCGTCGAGGGAGTCGCCACGCTCTGCGGCTGCTCCGGCGATCTTCTCGACCAGAACTGTTCCCGCGACTCCGCGACGACCAGCGGTGTAGAGGGAATCCTTGACGGCTACGTCATCGTTAATGATGACTGAGCGCACCTCAATACCCTCGATAGATGCCAGGTCGGCTGCCGTCTCGAAGTTCAGGACGTCTCCGGTGTAGTTCTTGACGATGTGCAATACCCCAGCGCCGCCGTTGACTGCCTGGGTTGCGGCCAAGATAGGGTCTGGCGTCGGAGAAGTGAATACCGGCCCAGGGACTGCAGCATCCAGCATCCCTGGACCGACGAATCCGCCGTGCAAAGGTTCGTGGCCACTTCCGCCGCCGCTGACGATTCCAACTTTGCCTGCAATAGGGGCGTCTTTTCGCACAATGTAGATCGGGTCATGAGACACCCTGACCAGGTCACCATGCGCGGCTTCGAAGCCTGCAACAGCCTCGTTGACCACGTCCTTTGGATCGTTGATGAGCTTTTTCATGAGCATCCCTTCACCTGGCGTATGAGGCACCGTCATCTTCGCTGATGGCGGGTTCGACCCAAACATACCGTTGCCCAACTTACGCGCTCCTGACGCTCACTGTAAGTGCCCGAAGTCGGCCGCACGAATTTACATTCCCCTCGGCTACCCCGCGGGTCTATGGTTGAGCCAACCGCTCGTGCCATGGGTTTGCTCAGGCGTTCCCTGGCCTCATCTGAAAGGTCAACGTGGACAATCTCGGAGTTGCGTTTCTGTCGGAAGTAGTTGGCACAGCACTGCTGGTGCTCCTTGGCTGTGGTGTCGTAGCTAACGTCGCTCTCGCGAAGACCAAAGGTCTCGCCGGGGGCTTCCTTATGGTCAGCATCGGATGGGGCTTCGCGGTCTTCTCCGGCGTGATCGTTGCGTATAACTCAGGCGCCTATTTGAACCCGGCAGTCGTGCTCGGCGTCATTGCGTCAGGAGCAACTGATTTCGGTGGTGCGGCACTTGTGCCCGTCACCTTCGGGTCAACGCTCGCATATATCGCAGCGGAGCTGATCGGCGCCTTCATCGGCGCCGTCGTCGTATGGCTGGCTTACAAACAGCACTTCGACACCGAGCCTGAGCCTGCCAACAAGCTCGGCGTCTTCTCGACCGGCCCCGCAATCCGCTCATACGGCTGGAACCTGGTCACCGAGATCATCGGCACGTTCGTTCTCGTCTTCGTCGTCATCGGCTTCGGTGGCGGACGACAGGGCGAAGGTGGCCTTGCTGCCCTCGGCGCCCTGCCGGTAGCACTGTTGGTTCTCGTGATCGGTACTTCACTCGGTGGACCGACCGGATACGCCATCAACCCGGCACGTGACCTGGGCCCGCGTATCGCGCACTTCGTGCTTCCGATCAAGGGCAAGGGATCATCCGACTGGTCCTACTCCTGGGTACCGGTTGTCGGTCCCATCATCGGCGGCCTTCTCGCCGGCTGGGCATCCATCGTGATGCTGCCGATCCTCGGCTAACGCGCAGCGGGCCGGTTCATCCCGAACCGGCCCGCATCTCTGCCTAAATGCACCTCCCAATTTCAATTTCAATGGAGAAATCAATGCCTGATTACGTACTCGCCATCGACCAGGGCACCACCAGCAGCAGGGCAATCATCTTCGACAAGGCCGGGTCGATCATCTCGACCGGTCAGCTCGAGCACGAGCAGATCTTCCCGAAGGCCGGCTGGGTCGAGCACGACCCGAAAGAAATCTGGGACAACGTCCGTGAGGTCATTGGCCAGGCACTGGGCAAGGCAAACCTGACCCGCCACGACATCGCGTCTGTCGGTATCACCAACCAGCGCGAGACAGCTGTCGTCTGGGACAAGAACACCGGGGAGCCCGTCTACAACGCAATCGTCTGGCAGGACACCCGTACCCAGCCGATCGTTGACCGTCTCGCAGCGGATGGCGGTGTCGAGCGCTTCAAGCAGAAGGTCGGCCTGCCGCTGGCCACCTACTTCTCGGGAACCAAGATCGTCTGGATCCTCGAGAACGTCGAAGGCGCCCGCGCCAAAGCCGACGCCGGCGACCTGCTCTTCGGAACCACAGATAGCTGGGTCCTCTGGAACCTGACCGGTGGAACCGACGGTGGAGTCCACGCCACCGACGTGACCAACGCGTCTCGCACGCTGTTCATGGACCTCGAGACCCTGCAGTGGGACGACGACATTCTCGCGGCATTCAATGTGCCGAAGTCAATGTTGCCCGCGATCAAGTCCTCGTCCGAGGTCTACGGCATCGTCGACGAGCACAGCCTGTTGCGCGAGGTACCCGTCGCCGGCATCCTGGGCGACCAGCAGGCCGCGACCTTCGGCCAGGCTGCATTTGACCAGGGTGAAGCCAAGAACACCTACGGCACCGGCAACTTCCTCATTTTCAACACCGGTGAAGAGATCGTGCACTCCAAGAACGGCCTGCTCACGACCCTGGGCTACAAGCTGGGTGACGCGGCTCCCCACTATGCACTCGAAGGCTCGATCGCCGTCACCGGTTCACTGGTGCAGTGGCTGCGCGACAACCTCGGCATCATCCACTCAGCACCGGAGATCGAGGCTCTGGCCGCCACTGTGGAGGACAACGGCGGTGCATACTTCGTACCGGCGTTCTCTGGCCTCTTCGCGCCATACTGGCGTGCGGATGCCCGTGGTGCACTGGTTGGCCTGACCCGCTTCGTGAACAAGGGCCACATTGCCCGCGCTGCACTTGAGGCAACGGCCTACCAGACCCGAGAAGTGATCGACGCTGTCAACGCAGACTCCGGAGTCCCTCTGACTGAGATCAAGGTAGACGGCGGAATGATCGCCAACAACCTGCTGATGCAGTTCCAGGCCGACATTCTGGGGGTGCCAGTCGTACGTCCGGTCGTTGCAGAAACCACGGCACTCGGTGCGGCATACGCTGCCGGCCTGGCCGTCGGCTTCTGGAGCGGCTTGGACGAGTTGCGTGCAAACTGGCAGGAAGACAGCCGGTGGACACCCCAGCTGCCACAGGAAGAAAGCGACCGTCTGTTGCGCAACTGGAAGAAGGCCGTCACGAAGACCTTCGACTGGGTCGACGGCGACGTGAAGTAGTCGACACAGGCGCGAGCCGAACACATCCAGTGCTTCGGTTCGCGCCTGTACTTATTCAACCTCGAGTTGATTCAACCCACTGAGCAAGCTTGGCCGTGGCCGCACCGGAGTCAATAGTCTCCGCGGCCACGGCCATCTTCGTACGGAACCGCTCAAGAATGGCAATCTGGGACTGTGCCGGATCCTGAGCCAGATCAAAGGCGACCAGGCCAGCGGCGGCATTCAGCAGAACGATGTCCCTGACCGGGCCTTCCTCCCCCGCGAGCACAGCACGCACGACATCGGCGTTGTGCGCAGCGTCGCCGCCGACCAGATCGCTCATCTTCGCCCGCTTGAGACCGAGGTCGCGCGGCTCGATGTCGTGTTCGGTAACGAGTCCCCTCGATACCTCCCATACGTGGCTGTGGCCTGTCGTGGTGAGTTCGTCGAGACCGTCATCACCCCGGAAGACAAGTGCTGTAGCTCCGCGGGTCTGGAAGACACCCACGAACAGCGGGACCCTATCAAGGCTGGCGACACCGACGGCAGAGGCCTCAGGTCGAGCCGGGTTGCAGAGCGGGCCGAGATAGTTGAAGACCGTCGGAATGCCGAGGTCGCTACGAACCTCAGAAGCGTGACGGAAACCAGGATGGAAAGCTGCAGCATACGCAAAGGTGATCCCGGCCTCATCCAAGATCGACGCGACCCGATCGGCTGACAGCGTGAGGTCGATGCCGAGTGCCGCGAGCACATCAGATGACCCCGATGCCGAACTGGCTGCCCTGTTGCCGTGCTTGATTACCGGAACACCTGCTGCAGCACACACGATCGAGGACATCGTCGACACGTTGACAGTTCCGAAGCGATCGCCGCCCGTCCCCACAATGTCGAGTGCCATTGGATTCACGGACAACGGAACGGCGTGCTCAAGAATTGCGTCACGAAATCCGACGATCTCGTCAACAGTTTCGCCCTTGGCTTTCAGTGCTACCAGGAACGCCGCCAACTGAGCCGGTTTAACTTCACCGATCATCACCTGTTCCATACACCACGCAGCATCGGCGACGCTGAGATCCTCGCCATTGAGTAGGGCGTGCAGGATATTGGGCCATGACTGCAATTCGAACATGACATCGATCTTAAAGCAGAAGTGCCCACTCCCCTGAATTTACGCGGCCTTCCGGGCAGTTATTAGGCATACCTAACTCGCACCAATCTGGGACAGGCATGCCAGATTGAGAAAAACCTGTGCGAATATCGGCCATAATGGAGGAGTGACGAGCACTTCAATTACTCCTATGGCGGCTACGCCCGTAGTGAACAGGCCCAACAGCGTAGCGGTGGGCACCATTGTCTGGCTAGGCAGTGAGGTCATGTTCTTCGCGGGGCTCTTCGCGATCTACTTCACGCTTCGTTCGACGTCGCCTGAACTGTGGGCCGCCGAGACAGCGAAACACAACTTCACCTATGCGTTGATCAACACGCTGATCCTGGTCTCCTCCTCCGTGACATGCCAGTTCGGCGTCTTCGCGGCCGAGCGGCTGCAGGCGCGTGCGACCGGTTGGAAGCCGAGCCAGTGGGGCATGGTCGAGTGGTTCTTCCTCACCTACGCCCTCGGCGCGATCTTCGTAGCCGGCCAGGTACTCGAGTACGCAACGTTGGTCTCTGAGGGAATCGCCCTCGACACCAATGCATACGGCTCAGCCTTCTACCTCACCACCGGTTTCCACGGAATTCACGTGACCGGCGGTCTGATTGCCTTCCTTCTGGTTATTGGCCGCGCTTTTGCTGTCAAGAACTTCGGCCACAAGGAAGCAACAAGCGCCATTGTCGTGTCTTACTACTGGCACTTCGTCGACGTCGTCTGGATCGGGCTCTTCCTGGTCATTTACGTTCTCAAATAGAAATCAGGAGCGGACAACTTCAGCATGCCCGAGAACAGAACACCCAAGGTCCGTAAGGTCCGTAAGGTCCGTAAGGCCGGCCGCCGTCACCCGATGGCCAGCGTCGCTCTCATCGCGATCGGCCTCCTCTTCACCGGTGGCGCCTACGCCGCCATTAGCACCGGAACTGCTTCAGCTGAAGCAGACGCCACATCGCAGCAGACCATTGATGAAGGTCAGAAGCTTTTCGCTGCAAACTGTGCAACCTGCCATGGCATGAGCGCAGAAGGAACAGCGAACGGTCCGACACTGATCGGTGTTGGCGCAGCCTCCGTCGACTTCCAGGTCGGCACCGGACGCATGCCGCTCGAGATGCAGGGCCCGCAGGCGATTCAGAAGCCAGTGCAGTTCACCGAAGATCAGGTTGCAGCCCTCTCGGCTTATGTCGCGTCGTTGGCACCTGGTCCCGCAATCCCTGACGCAGAGCTGCTCGATGCACAGGGCGACGCCAGTAATGGTGGCGAGCTGTTCCGCATCAACTGCGCAATGTGCCACAACGTGGCTGGCGCAGGTGGAGCACTCACCGAGGGCAAGTTCGCACCCCCTCTCACCGGTGTTCCGGCCAAGTACATCTACGAGGCCATGATCACCGGCCCGCAGAACATGCCGGTGTTCAATGACATGAACATCTCGCCTGAGGGCAAGCGCGACATCATCACGTACCTCAAGTACATCGAGAACAACCCGTCACCAGGCGGCTTCGCACTCGGATCGCTCGGACCCGTTTCTGAGGGCTTGTTCCTCTGGATCTTTGGACTCGGAAGCATCGTGGCGTTGACCGTATGGATCACGGCAAAGTCGAACTGACCGGAACCCGGTCTCGAAAAATTATTGAATCGACATTTGGTATGAAGGAGAACAATGGCCAAGGACGATAACGGCGGGAAGGATCTGACAGCTGCCGATTCGTCAGACGTTGTACACGTGGATGAATCCCCGGGTATAGCAGTCGTCGCACGGGATGCCCTTGCCAATCCTGGCTTACCCCCGCACCGCCCCCGCATCACTGACCTCAGCCCCAAAGCAGAGCGTCACGCGGAGCGAACCGTATACACGCTTTTCTACTTGTCAATTGTGGGCAGCGTTTTTGCGATCGCGGCATACATGGTCTTCCCGATCGTTCCTGACGACCCCAGTTCAGTTCGCCTGAACACGCTTTTCATCGGCCTCGGTCTGACGCTTGCACTGCTGGCGATCGGTATCGGTGCTGTGCACTGGGGCAAGGCGCTCATGTCGGACCACGAGGGTGTCGACGAACGCCACCCGGTTCGCGGTTCGGAAGAGACACGTGCTCGTGCAGTTGAGATCTTCGCTGAGGCAAACGAAGAATCAGGTTTCGGTCGCCGTACCCTGATTCGCAACAGTCTTATCGGCGCGCTCGTTGCCTTCCCGCTTCCGGCAGTCGTTCTTTTCCGTGGCCTCGGCCCGCAGGATGAGAACCCCGTCGAGCTCCTCAGCCACACCATGTGGAAAAAGGGAACTCGTCTGGCCATCGACCCGACCGGACTTCCGATCAAGGCATCGGATGTCACCCTCGGGTCAGCTTTCCAGGTTATCCCTGAAGGCCTGATGGACATCGAGCACGGCAGGCTCGAAGAAAAGGCAAAGGCCGCTGTACTTCTTATGCGTCTGAAGCCTGAAGATCTGCACGAACTCCCGGATCGCAAGGATTGGTCGTACGACGGCATCGTCGCGTACTCCAAGATTTGCACCCACGTTGGATGCCCCGTGGCCCTGTACGAGCAGCAGACGCACAACCTGCTCTGCCCGTGCCACCAGTCCCAGTTCGACGTCACAAACCACTGTGAGGTCATCTTCGGACCGGCCGCGCGGCCACTGCCGCAACTTCCTATCGCCGTTGACGCTGAGGGTTACCTCATCGCACGTAGCGACTTCACCGAACCCGTCGGGCCGAGCTTCTGGGAGCGCCATTGAGTACGACAACCACCGAGAGCGCCCCGGCAGATACTCGCAAGTCCGGCGGCTTCACCGCCTCGGCAGCGAACTATCTTGACGAGCGCACCAGCATCTCATCCGCGGTCAAGGAATTGGGTCGCAAGATCTTCCCTGACCACTGGTCATTCCTCCTCGGCGAAGTAGCGCTGTACAGCTTCGTCATCATCCTGCTGTCAGGTTCATTCCTGACGTTCTTCTTCCAGGCTTCAATGGCAGAGGTCCACTACGACGGCTCGTACGTTCCGCTCAAGGGCGTCGAGATGTCTGTCGCGATGGCTTCATCGCTCGACATCTCGTTCGACCTCCGTGGCGGACTGTTGATGCGCCAGGTTCACCACTGGGCAGCCCTGCTGTTCGTGGCGTCCATCGGTCTGCACATGCTGCGCATCTTCTTCACCGGTGCGTTCCGCAAGCCGCGCGAACTCAACTGGGTGATCGGTTTCGTGCTGTTCATCCTCGCCATGGCAGAGGGCTTCACGGGATACTCGCTTCCCGATGACCTGCTGTCTGGTAACGGCCTCCGCATCATTGATGGCATGGTCAAGGGCATCCCGCTCGTCGGCACCTGGATCTCGTTCCTCCTCTTCGGTGGAGAGTTCCCCGGTACCGACATCGTTGGTCGCCTCTACTCGCTGCACATCCTGCTGCTGCCGGCAATCATTGTCGCCTTCATCGCGCTCCACTTGCTGTTCGTGGTCGTACACAAGCACACGCAGTTCCCTGGTGCAGGCAAGACCAACTCGAACGTTGTCGGCTTCCCCGTGCTCCCTGTCTACGCAGCCAAGGCCGGTGGATTCTTCTTCATCGTCTTCGGCGTAGTCATGCTGATGGCGTCGCTGTTCACGATCAACCCGATCTGGAACTACGGCCCGTATGACCCCTCACCGGTGTCTGCTGGTACACAGCCTGACTGGTATATCGGCTTTGCTGACGGCGCACTCCGCCTGATTCCGCCGCACCTCGAGTTCGTATGGCTGGCCCGCACGTGGTCGTTCAACATCCTGATCCCGCTGGCCGCGATCGGTATCTTCATCGTCCTCGTGATGATCTACCCGTTCATCGAGGCCTGGATCACCGGCGACAAGCGCGAGCACCACATCCTTGACCGTCCACGCAACGCCCCGACGCGCACAGCGATCGGTGCTGCGGGTGTCACGTTCTACGCCGGCCTCTGGGCCGCAGCATCGTCGGACATCATCGCCACTCACTTCCATCTCACAATGGAAGGCGTGATCCATACGCTGCAGGCTGTTGTGATTCTCGGCCCGTTCATCGCCTACTTCATTGCCAAGCGAATCTGCCTGGCCTTGCAGAAGAAGGATCGCGAGATCGTTCTCCACGGCTATGAGTCCGGACGCATAGTCCGACTTCCTGGCGGTGAGTTCATCGAGGTTCACCAGCCGGTCGACGAGTACGAGCGCTGGAAGCTGGTTAACTTCCAGGAGTACCAGCCACTGATGATTCGTCCGAACTCCCGTGGCCAGATCACGTTCGGTCAGCGTTTGCGCGCAGGACTGTCCCGCTGGTTCTTCGAAGACCGGATCGCTCCGGTCTCCAAGAAGGAGATCGAGCAGTCGCACGGAGACCACCACTAAGTCCGCCAGCCGGACCTGATACACATAGATCGGGCATCGATGTCCCTCCACACATTGTCGGAGTGGCTTCGGTGCCCGATCTGTTTAACCCCGTTGACTGCTTTTGAACCGTTGTTGCTCCGCTGCGAGCATGGGCACTCGTTCGATGTCAACAAGCGCGGCTTCGTGACGATGCTGCGCTCGCACGGATTGATCGGCGACAGCGCAGCGATGCTCGACGCACGAGCATCCTTTCTCAACGCAGGCTGGTACGCACCGCTGCTGGATGCCGTCAGCACACTGAGCACGCAGCAGGACCCGGCAGACGTACTTGATATCGGCTGTGGCACCGGCTATTACCTGGGCGGGGTATTGGAACGCTCCCCTGCCGCTCGCGCGCTCGCCTTCGACATCTCCCCCGCGGCCGTATCTCGGACGGTACGCAGCCATCCGCACGTCGACGGCCTGGTTGCCGACGTCTGGTCGGCTTTGCCGATCCGCGGCAACTCAGCCGATCTCATCCTTAACGTGTTCGCACCCCGCAATGCAGCGGAGTTCGCGCGTATTCTGCGACCCGACGGCCTGATGATCGTCGTGATCCCCCAGGACAGCCACCTCCGCGAACTTCGGGATACCGGACTGGCCCTCGGAGTTCAGCAGAACAAAGCGACTCAGCTCGTCGACAGCCTCGCCGACCACTTCGCCGTTGAAAGCCGGCAGAAGCTCGATGTCCGAATGGATTTGACGCAAGCAGAGATCATGAGCCTCGTCGGAATGGGTCCGTCTGCGCATCACCAGGGCGAGACGCCGGAACGCGGCGATGACGCCGACAACGACGCCGGGCACCGCCAGGTCGTGACTGCAGCGTTCGAGATCTTTGGGTTCAGGCCGCGCCACACAAGCCCGGCGGCGCAGTAGCACCCAGAGAGTACAGCGCCAGGAGCACTCAGCGCGGCCGTACTCGGCTCGCTAGCCGGCTACCGCCGATATGCGTCAGGTTGACTGCGATACGTCCTGAGGGCCGTCTTTGCCGCTCTGAAGATGTAGAGACAAGAGGCGCCAGCCAGAATGTCGGCGCCAAAGGTCGCCCCCTTGCGTAGGTCTACGCGACATCTGGCAACCAGGACCTCTTGACCATCAGATTTCGTCGTTCGCAGACGCTTCGATCCAATCGGTGGCTTCATCTGACAGAAAGAAGCCATCAGGTCCGCTCTCGCCAACCCAATTAGCTTCGTCGTTCATGACACCACCGGCGGCGACAATCTCATCCAGAATCGTCGCCGGGACCGCATCGCCGTTGTTGGCGATCAACCACTCTCGTGCCGAATCACTCAGGTTCGGCCACCACTCATCGATTTCCATGATCAAAGCTTTGCACTAGCATCCAGACTTTGCACCCGTGTGCGCCGCACGTTTCATCCGTGCACAACACAGAACGGCGCCCTCCCGAGGGAGAGCGCCGTTCTGTCGTGTAGCTATTCGCGTTTAGCGAGCGAACAATCCGCGGTAGTACTCGTAGACCCAGCCGACGAGGCTGATGGCACCGATTCCTACTGCGATGAAGCAGATCCAGAACCCGACGCCCAGTCCGAGGAAGAGCAGCGCGGCGCTAGCCGCGAGCATGATCGGCCACCAGCTCCACGGGCTGAAGAAGCCGAGCTCAGGGTCGCCGTCGTCGATGTTGGCGTCGAGGCGGTCTTCTGGCAGTTCGCCGCCCTGGGCTGCGTGGACGCGGCCCAGGTAGAAGGCGATGAATGCAGCCAGGACAGTCGACAGCGCCAAGGCCATCGTGCCGGCCCACTCGACGGTTCCGTAGAGAGGATCAACCAGGCTCCACACCACGTATGTGACGGTTGCCAGACCGAAGAACGCTGCGAGAATCCACAGGAGGTTGACGTTTGCTTTCATTTACTTGACCTTCTCGGAAGCCGCGTCGTACGTCGGAGCGTCAGGAGCGTCCTTCGCCGGGCCGATGCCAACGGGGATTGCGACCTCGGGGTGATTGAGGTCAAACGCAGGACGCTCTGAACGAATGCGCGGGATGGACGTGAAGTTGTGGCGCGGCGGCGGGCAGGATGTTGCCCACTCGAGCGATCCACCGTAACCCCATGGGTCGTTCACGGTTACCTTCGGCGCCTTGCGAGCGGTGATGTACACGTTCAGGAAGAACGGGATCATCGACGAAGCAAGGATCATGGCACCCACGGTGGAGAGCTGGTTCATCCAGGTGAATCCATCGTCGGGTGAGTAGGTTGCATAGCGACGCGGCATACCGACGACACCGAGCCAGTGCTGAACCAGGAACGTGGTGTGGAATCCGATGAACAGGAGCCAGAAGTGCCACTTGCCGAGGCGCTCGTTGAGCATCTTGCCTGTCCACTTCGGCCACCAGAAGTAGAAACCACTGAACATGGCGAATACGACGGTACCGAAGACGACGTAGTGGAAGTGAGCTACGACGAAGTAGGTGTCAGACACATGGAAGTCGAGCGGCGGCGAAGCCAGGATCACGCCGGTGAGACCACCGAAAGTGAAGGTGATGAGGAAGCCGATAGCCCAGAGCATCGGAGTCTCGAAGGTCAACGACCCTCGCCACATCGTGCCTATCCAGTTGAAGATCTTCACGCCTGTCGGAACAGCGATGAGCATCGTCATCAAGGAGAAGAACGGCAGCAGTACGGATCCGGTGACGTACATGTGGTGAGCCCACACGGTTACGGAGAGAGCAGCAATGGCGATGGTTGCGTAGATCAGCGTCTTGTAACCGAAGATCGGCTTGCGGCTGAACACCGGGAAGACCTCGGAGACGATACCGAAGAACGGCAGCGCGATGATGTACACCTCAGGGTGGCCGAAGAACCAGAACAGGTGCTGCCACAGGATGGCCCCACCGTTGGCAGGGTCGTAGATGTGCATGTCAAAGATGCGGTCACCGGCTGCGGCGAGCATTGCTGCTGCGAGAACGGGGAATGCCATCAGGACCAGAATCGAGGTGACGAGTGCGTTCCAGGTGAAGATCGGCATGCGGAACATCGTCATACCAGGTGCACGCATCGTGATGATGGTCGTGATGAAGTTGACCGCACCGAGGATGGTACCGAATCCGGAGAGACCGAGGCCCACCATCCACAGGTTTCCACCCACGCCTGGCGAGAACGTCGTACTTGCCAGTGGTTGATACGCGAACCAGCCGAACGAAGCTGCGCCCTGCGGGGTGAGGAAGCCGCCAACGGCGATCAGGCTACCGAAGAAGAAGAGCCAGAAGGAGAAAGCGTTCAGACGCGGGAACGCAACGTCTGGAGCACCGATCTGCAGCGGCATCAACGCATTGGCAAACCCGAAGAACAATGGGGTTGCGAACATGAGCAGCATGATCGTGCCGTGCATGGTGAAGAGCTGGTTGTACTGCTCCTTCGTCGCCACGACCTCAAGCCCGGGCTCGAACAGCTGAGCGCGGATGACAAGGGCCATCACGCCGCCGATGCAGAAGTAGATGAACGAGGTGATCAGGTACATGTACCCGATGACCTTGTGGTCAGTGGATGTCATCCACCTCACCAGGATGTTGCCCTTTTTCTCAGCACCGGGGCTGATGATGGGAGGCGCTGTGCGCACTGGTCCCGGGGTTTCGATGGTCGTGCTCATGGGTTAGTTGCCCTCCTGCGCCGTGGGGGCGCTGGTGCCCGGGAGATTTGAATTGCGGTCGTACTCGCTGCCGAGCTGACCTACATTACCCGCAGCACGAAGACCGTCGGTGTAAGCGATGTAGTCAGCCTCTGACACAACCTTCACCTTGAACAGCATCTGGGAGTGGTACTCGCCACAGAGCTCGGCACACTTGCCGTCGTAGGTTCCGATTCGTTCAGGGATGACCGACATGTAGTTGGTCTTACCGGGAATCATGTCCTTCTTGTAGAGGAAGTCGATGACCCAGAAAGAGTGAATGACGTCGCGTGAGTCGAGAGCGATCTCGATCTCCTTGCCGACGGGCAGCACGAGAGTCGGGAGCTCTGACTCAATGATTGAGCCGGGAGCACCCTCGGGGTCGGCCTGTGCCTGAATGCCTGTGTAGTAGACATCCTCGTTGACGTAGTTGAAGTCCCAGGCCCACTGCTTGCCCATGACCTGGATCTTGACCTCAGGATCGTCGAACCGGGCCTCAATGGCCTGCTGGTCCCTGGCCGTAAAGGCGAAGAATCCAAGAACGAGGATCAACGGCACGATCGTGTAGAAGATTTCGATCGGCATGTTGTAGCGAAGCTGCACCGGAAGGCCGGTCTGGCCCTTGCGGCGGCGGTAGACGACAACAGCCCACAGGGTGAGGCCCCATGTGATGATGCCGACAATGAGGAGAACGATCCAGGAGGTGGTCCACAAGCCGGAGACGCGCTCAGTGTGGTTCGTTACCGGTGACTGCCCCTCCTGGAATCCGGGGAGAAACCCGTTCTGCTGGGCTTGTGTACACCCCGCGAGAACAATGGTTAACGTCGCTGCGATTGGAATTGCAGCCCATCGAAGACGGCGGTTATTGCGCACCGGTGACCTTTCGGGAGACTCGTGGGCACTTCTCAGGAAGTGATTTGATCGAGTCCCAGCCTACTCCGAGACAGGCCGCGAGATGTGCACTTCACCCGACGCGTCGGCGTAAAAATCAGGGTTTTGCTGGTTTTTTTCACCAAAAATAGAACTGGGAGACCGTCCAAACGGACGATCTCCCAGCCTAAAATCAACTTTCTCGACTAGTGGAACGAATCTCCACACGCACAGCTTCCGCCTGCATTCGGGTTGTCGATCGTGAAGCCCTGCTTTTGGATGGTGTCTTCGAAGTCGATCGACGCGCCGTCAAGGTAAGGGACGCTCATCTTGTCGACGATCACCTCGACGCCATCGAAATCGACGACTGCATCTCCGTCGAGCATCCGCTCGTCGAAATAGAGCTGGTAAATGAGTCCGGAGCAGCCACCAGGCTGAACCGCGACGCGGAGGCGCAGGTCTTCGCGACCTTCCTGGGCGAGCAGGCTTCGAACCTTCGAGGCTGCAGTGTCACTGAGACCGACACGGTGAGCTGTCGTCTCTGCGGCTGCAGTGCTTTCGGTAATGGTGTCAGTCATGGTGCTCCTTGAGACGTTGTTCGACGCGAAATCTACACAGATTCTACAGCTGGCAACAGGGAATGGGCCGTGAGCATTCCCTGTTGCCTCACCCGGTAGCGGGCTAGTGCCCACTCATGTCGTTCATTCTGGCCAGCAGCAATGCCTCGCTCAGCACTGCTCGCTTGAAGACTCCCAGGTGAAGGGATTCGTTCGGGCTGTGTGCCCGGGAGTCGGGGTCTTCCACTCCGGTGACGAGGATCTGGGCCTCGGGGAAAACTCGTACCAGGTCGGCGATGAACGGAATTGATCCGCCCACCCCCATGTCGACGGGTTCGACACCCCACGCGTCATGCATGGCCTGGCGGGCCGCAGCCACGGCCCATCCGCTCGTGTCGACCAGGAAGGCATCCCCCGTGTCGACGTCGTCGATCTCGAGGTGCGCACCGAATGGAGCGTTCGCTTGAAGGTGGGCCACGAGCGCCTCATACGCCTCAGCTGCTGGCTGGCCAGGAGCGATCCGTGCGCTGATCTTCACGCTGATCGCGGGCGATAGCGTGTTCGACGCATTCTCGACACTGGGCGCGTCGATGCCGGTGACCGTGATGGCAGGCTGCGCCCAGATTCGGCTCAGGATGGTGCCGGTCCCGATGGGCGTCACGCCGTCGAGTAGGCCTGCCTCCGACCTGAACAGTTCGTCTGAGTACTCTGGCGTCTGCTGTTCATGGCTTGTCAGCCCTGCAACCGCAACGGAACCGTCCTCAGCGTGCAGGGTAGACAGCAGCTTGATCGTGGCGAGCATCGCATCGGGCACTGCTCCCCCGTACATTCCAGAGTGCGAGGCGTGGGCAAGCGTACGTACGGTGAGCTTGAACGTCACGTTGCCCCGCAGGCCGATCGTGAGTGCAGGAGTGTCGATATCCCAGTTGGTGGAATCTGCCACGACGATGGCATCCGCGCGCAGGACATCCTGGTTTTCCTCAAGGAAGTTGGCGAACGAACGACTACCAAATTCCTCTTCACCCTCGATGAAGAGTGCGAGGCCGAGGTCGAAGTCATCTCCGGCAGCATCGACCAGGGCCCTAATTGATGCAATGTGAGCCATGACCCCCGCCTTGTCGTCAGCCGCGCCGCGACCATACAAGCGGTCCCCTCGCACCGTCGGCTCGAAAGGATTGGACTCCCACTCTTCGTCCTTGCCGGGGGGCTGCACATCATGGTGCGCATACAGAAGTATTGTCGGCCTGCCGTTTCGAGCGGCCCTGCTGGCCAACACTGCCGGCTGACCGAGTTCGTCGGTTCCCGGAATGCCGGCTTGCTTGACCTCGACCCTGTCGAAGACGCCGAGTCCGCGAGCCAGGTCGGCCACCGCGTCTGCGCTGGCCGCCACGTGGCTGGGGTCGAAGGCCGTCCATGCAACCGATGGAATGCGCACGAGCGCGCTTAGATCGGCAATTGTGCCCGGCAATCCGCGTTCAACTGCGAGGCGAACGTCAGCCTCAACTTTCGCGTTTGCTGGAGATGTCTGTTCGCTATCCGTCATGCAGGTAATCTTAAGGCAACCGAATTCAAGGACATGATGTGGCAAAGCAACCTCTGACCCCCGACGCGGAACCCTCGATCGAAACCTCTGAGGAGACCGCAGCGCGGCTCGCAGCAGCGGCGACGGCAAGCAAGGGCGCGCCGACTCCCACCCGCAAGCAGCAAGAGGCCGCGAACAAGCGGCCCCTGGTTCCCGACGACCGTAAGTTGGCCGCCAAGCAGGCTCGCGCCAAGTCGGCAGATTCCCGCGAGCGTGCTCGCATCGGGATGGCGGCAGGCGATGACAAGTACCTGCCCCTCCGTGAGCGCGGCCCGCAGAAGCGATTCGTGCGTGACTACGTCGACGCCAGGTTCAACGTCGGTGAGTTCATGATTCCGGTGATGTTCCTTGTCATCATCCTGACGTTCTTCCCGGATCCCACGGTGCAGACGTACGGAATCCTGGCTCTCTGGGCATTCTTCCTCGTTGCCGTGATCGACTGCGTGATCCTCGGCTTCATCCTGAAGCGCAAGGTTGAGGCGAAGTTCGGTGCGAGCAAGGCGGAGCGCGTGCGCTGGTACGCGGCCATGCGTGCCCTGCAGCTGCGCGCAATGCGCCTGCCTAAGCCGCAGGTCAAGCGCGGACAGTACCCGAGCTAGATCCCCGCTACGACGAAGAATGGCCCGAGCATCTGCTCGGGCCATTCTTCGTGGCGCTTCGCTACCCGAGGCGGAAGGCGCCCGCTCTGATCAGCGGGATGCGGGTCTCGTCCTCTGTCAATGAACCGTGCTGTCCGATCATCCTTCTGGCCGACTGGTTCGGCTCCCTGGAGTCGTAGTATGCGATGAGTTTGCGGGCTGCGACGATCACGTCACCGATTCGGGGTGCGACAGCGTCGTCGACATCACCGAAGTAGCCGGCAGCGATGGCCTCGCTCCGCGTCATGATCCAGGCCCGCTCACCCTCACTCTGGCGCCAGGCTTCGGCCAGTGCGTCGGCGGTGCGCTCGGTATCCGGGTCAAGGTACAGGTGCAGGCACCGTGGGTCTCCCCCGATGTGACGGACGCCATCAACAAGCTCTGGAACAGTGTCGAACAGGATGTGCCGTTCGGCGGGGACGTCGATCACTCCGTGATCGGCCGTGACAATGAGTCCTTCGTCGGCACGAAGTGAATTCTCGAACTTGACAAGTTCCGAGTCGAGGTTCTCGAGCTCGGCCAGCCATCTGGGTGATTCCCAACCGTGTGCATGGGCGGCGACATCAAGTTCGGCCACATACAGGTAGACCAGCGCACGTGGTTCTTCGTCGAGAATCCGCCTGGCCGCTGCAAAACGATCGGCAACGCGTTCTGCCGGGACGTACGTGGCGCCACGCAGGACCGCGCGCGTGAACCCTGAGTCTGTATATCGTGCGGGCCCGACGGCAAAGCTCGGGATGCCCGCATCCGCTGCCTGTTCAAAGACTGTGCGCACGCGCTGCCACGTCGCAGGGTCCATCCCCGCATCCCAGCCGGTGAGCTGGTTGACCACGCGGTCGTTGGCTTCATCGCGCACTCTGTAGCCAACCAACCCATGCTGGCCAGGGGCGACACCTGTGGTGAGTGTGGCGATACCCGCGGCAGTTGTTGCAGGGAACACACCGTCGATCACGCTGCGCTTACCGAGCCGTGAGGCCAGGAACCGCGCATGACCGGCCCGGCTCTTGATGGCGCTGGCACCAAGTCCATCAGCGAGGACCACCACAGCCTTACGCACGGCAGGCAGGTCGAGAACATTGGATTCGCCCTGGAGGGCAGAGAGGCAACTTGGGAGTACATCGGCAAGGCGAATCGTGCTGAATTGGCGGGCCGGTAGCATATAGGACATCGGGACGATTCTTTCACAGTCGTTCCTGACACCCGTTATGAAACCTCGTGCTCTCCCGCACGCCCTTAGCAGAATTCACGAATGAGCCGCTCAGACAGCACAGCAGACGCATCCTTTACCGAGCGCATCGAAGATGTCGACGTATCGACAGAGATGCAGGGGTCATTCCTGGAGTACGCGTACTCCGTGATCTACTCCCGTGCCCTTCCCGACGCCAGAGACGGCCTCAAGCCGGTTCAGCGGCGCATCCTTTATCAGATGAGTGAGATGGGCCTGCGTCCGGATCGTGGTCACGTGAAGTCCGCGCGCGTCGTCGGCGAGGTGATGGGCAAGCTGCACCCCCACGGTGACACGGCAATCTACGATGCCATGGTGCGCATGGCGCAGCCGTTCACCCTGCGCGTGCCCCTCATCGACGGGCATGGCAACTTTGGCTCCCTGGACGACGGCCCAGCAGCCCCCCGGTACACCGAAGCTCGCCTGGCAGCGCCCGCGCTCTCGATGACGGCAGACCTCGACGAGGATGTCGTCGATTTCGTACCCAATTACGACAACCAGCTGACGCAACCCGATGTGCTGCCGGCTGCGTATCCGAACCTGCTCGTCAATGGCGCAAGCGGAATCGCCGTTGGTATGGCCACAAACATGGCTCCGCACAACCTCATCGAGGTCGTCGGCGCTGCCAGACACCTGCTTGCGCACCCGGATGCCACGCTCGACGAGCTGATGGAATACGTTCCAGGCCCCGACCTTCCCACCGGCGGCACGATCGTCGGCCTTGCCGGAATCAAAGATGCATACGCGACGGGTCGCGGAAGCTTCAAGACCAGGGCCCGCGTGTCAGTCGAGGCGATTTCGGCCAGGAAGACCGGCCTTGTCGTCACCGAACTGCCATACCTGGTCGGTCCAGAGAAGGTCATCGAGAAGATCAAGGACGGCGTCAACTCCAAGAAGCTGTCGGGTATCTCGGATGTGACGGACCTCACCGACCGCACCAAGGGCCTGCGCCTGGTCATCGGCATCAAAACAGGATTCAGCCCTGAGGCCGTACTCGAGCAGCTCTACCGCGTGACCCCGCTGGAGGATTCCTTCGGCATCAACGCCGTCGCCCTCGTCAATGGCGGGCCGCAGACGCTGGGCCTCCGCGAGCTGCTCCTCGTCTACGTGAACCACCGCATCCAGGTAGTCACGCGACGAAGCGCCTACCGCCTGGCCCGCCGGAAGGAGCGCCTGCACCTCGTTGAGGGTCTGCTAGTGGCGATTCTCGACATCGATGAAGTCATTCAAGTCATCAGGGCCAGCGATGACACCGAACAGGCCCGCACCCGACTTATCGACGTCTTTGAGTTGAGTCAGATCCAGGCCGAATACATCCTCGAGCTCCGTTTGCGCCGCCTGACGAAATTCTCGCGGATCGAGCTGGAAGCAGAGCGCGACAAGCTGCTCGCTGAGATCGCTGAACTTGAAAAGCTTCTGTCGAGCAAGCAGGCAATTCGCACCCTGGTCTCCGATGAGCTCGCAGAGATCGCAGAACGCTTCGGTACCCCGCGTCGTACGGTGCTGACGGAAGCCAGGCCCAGCATCGCCGGAGCAGCTGCGAAGCGACAAGCGGCCATCCTCGAAGTGCAGGACACGGCCACACGCGTCTATCTGAGCGTCACTGGGCGCATCGCACGGGTCGATGCGCAGGAAGCCGACGTAGAGGGCGCCCAGTCGCGTGCTGTGCCCGTACAGCGCCGGAGCAAGCACGACGCCATCCTCTCGGTGCTCGATACGACGAGCCGCACCGAGATCGGTGCCGTCACGAACCTGGGACGACTCATCCGCTTCTCCCCCGTCGACCTGCCCGTCATGCCGACGTCGTCGATTCAACTCGCTGCGGGCGTGCGTATCGGCGACTATCTGGCGCTGAGCAATCGCGCCGAGAAGGTACTCGCACTTGTCTCGCTTGAATCAGACAAGTCGATCGCCCTCGGTACGAAGCAGGGTGTTGTCAAGCGTGTGACTGCCGGAGATTGGGCAAACAAGCCTGATTTCGAAATCATCGCGCTGAAGCCGAAGGATGCAGTCGTCGGCGCTGTCCAGGGCGGAGACGACGACGAGCTCGTCTTCGTCGCGACTGACTCGCAGCTGCTGCGGTTCCCTGCGAGCTCGGTTCGTCCGCAGGGACGTACAGCGGGTGGAATGGCCGGCATCAAGCTGGCGGCCGGGGCAGACGTGATCTTCTTCGGGTCAGTGTCACCGGAGGAAGCCGAGTCTGCTGTCGTCGTGACGATTGCGATCGGCAGTCAGACGCTGACCGGAACAGACCCAGGTAGCGCGAAGGTGTCTGACTTCTCCGAATACCCCGCCAAGGGCAGGGCAACCGGTGGCGTGCGCGCTCAGCGCTTCCTCAAGGGTGAAGACGCCCTCTCGCTCGCGTGGGTCGGCCCAGCACCCGCGCGCGCCGTCGGACCCGATGGATCACCGCGCACGCTTCCGGAAAGCGGTGCCAGGCGCGATGCCTCCGGTGTGCTTCTCGACGCGGTCATCGGCGCCGTGGGCGCTCAGATCAGCTAGGCATACGAACTAGGCATACAGAAGGGGCGGTGCATCAGCACCGCCCCTTCTGCGTCACCTGCTATCAGTCGGCTACACGTCGATGCGGTCGCGGCTGAGCTTGTCTGAGCTGTCGATGATGAACTCCTTGCGTGGGGCGACGTCGTTGCCCATCAGCAGCTCAAAGATTTTGCCTGCCTGTTCGGCATCAGACACCTGCACGCGTCGCAGAGTGCGGTGCGAGCGTTCCATTGTGGTGGTCGCCAGTTGGTCGGCATCCATCTCACCCAGTCCCTTGTAACGCTGGATCGGATCCTGGTACTTCTTGCCCGTGCGCTTCAGTCCGGTGAGTACGCCCTGCAGTTCTGCTTCTGAGTACGTGTAGATCGTCTCGTTCGGTTTGCTGCCTGGATTCATCACCACGACCCTGTGCAGCGGCGGAACTGCTGCGAAGACCCGACCGCCCTCGATCATCGGGCGCATGTACCTGAAGAACAAGGTCAGCAGCAGGGTGCGGATGTGAGCGCCGTCGACATCGGCGTCGCTCATGATGATCACCTTGCCATAGCGGGCGGCGGAGAGATCGAAGCTGCGGCCGGAACCGGCCCCGATCACCTGGATGATCGAGGCGCACTCTGCGTTGGAGAGCATGTCGGAGACCGACGCCTTCTGCACGTTCAGGATCTTGCCGCGAATCGGCAGCAGTGCCTGGTGTTCGCTGTCGCGTGCAAGCTTGGCGGTTCCGAGGGCCGAGTCACCCTCAACGATGAACAACTCGCTCGTGGCGACGTCATTGCTGCGGCAGTCAACCAGCTTGGCCGGAAGTGACGAGCTTTCGAGCGCGTTCTTACGGCGCTGAGTCTCTTTGTGCGCCCTGGCTGAGATGCGCGACTTCATTTCGGAGACGATCTTGTCGAGTACAAGTGCTGTCTGCGCCTTGTCGTCGCGCTTTGCCGACGAGAACCGCTCGGCCAGGCTCTTGGCCACAACCGACGAGACGATCGCGCGGACGGCGGGAGTGCCGAGGATCTCCTTGGTCTGGCCCTCGAACTGTGGTTCTGGCAGACGCACCGTCAGCACGACGGTGAGTCCGGCCAGGATGTCGTCCTTTTCAAGTTTGTCTGAGCCGACCTTCAACCGCCTGGCGTTGGCTTCAACCTGTCCGCGCAGGAACTTCAGCAGGCCGGCTTCGAAACCGGCCTGGTGCGTCCCGCCCTTGGGAGTGGCGATGATGTTGACGAAGCTGCGCATCACCGTGTCGTAACCGGTCCCCCAGCGGAGGGCGATGTCAACCGCGCACTCGCGCTGCAGTTCTGTCGGAACCATTGCGCCTTTGTCTGTCAGCACGGGCACCGTCTCTGTGAAGGTGCCGGTACCGCTCAGGCGCCAGATGTCAGTGAGTGGTGCATCCGTTGCCAGGTGTTCGACGAACTCGGAGATACCGCCCTCGAACGAGAACGATTCGTCGATTGTCTCTTCTGCACGCTGGTCGGACACGTTGATAGTGAGACCAGGAACGAGGAACGCGGTCTGCCGTGCGCGCGAGAGCAGTTCATCGGTCTGGAAGGTTGCACCCTTGGTGAAGATCTGGCGATCGGCCCAGTACCTGATGCGAGTGCCGGTGACGCCCTTGCGGACCTTACCGATGACGCGCAGTTCGCTCTTCTTCTCAAAGGGAGTGAACGGGGCATCAGGGCTCTTCTCGCCACCCTCGTCTGCAAATATCCCCGGCTCGCCACGGTGGAACGACATGGCCCAGGTCTTGCCATCGCGGTCGACCTCGACGTCGAGGCGTTCGGAGAGCGCGTTGACGACAGAGGCGCCGACACCGTGAAGTCCACCCGAAGCAGCGTAAGAGCCACCGCCGAATTTTCCACCGGCGTGCAACTTGGTGAAGACGACCTCAACACCGGACAAGCCGGTCTTCGGCTCAATGTCCACTGGGACGCCACGGGCAGTATCCCGAACCTCGACGCTCTGGTCTGAGTGCAGGATGACGCTGATCGAATCGCCATGGCCGCCGAGGGCCTCGTCAACCGAGTTGTCGATGATCTCCCACAGGCAGTGCATGAGTCCGCGGGAGTCAGTTGAACCGATGTACATGCCGGGACGCTTGCGTACAGCTTCGAGTCCTTCGAGGACGGAAAGGTGGCGCGCGGAATAGTCAGAACTCACAACTGTTAAGACTACTGACCCCAGGTGACAGTCGCCTGACCAACACTCAAGGCTCGCTGCTACGCGGTGAGCGAAATACTTGCCAAGTGGCCTATGAAGTCACCGCAGGCGTGTTTACATTGAGTACTAGGTTTTATTGGTTCAAGTCTGGAGGAGGAGCTTATGTCCCAGATCGCCACCGAGAATGGTGCCGTCGACGAACTCGACGCCCCCCACCAGCTCACCGCAGCCGACCGCTGCGATGCATGCGGAGCTCAGGCATACATCCGTGTCGTCGTGAACAACAGTGAACTGCTGTTCTGCGCACACCACGGTCGTAAGCACCAGGAAAAGCTGGAAGCTGTTGCGCAGAGTTGGCATGACGAGTCGAGTCGGTTGTTCAATGACCAGCGTTCGTAAGAACGTCTAAATTCGGTAAAAGAATAGGCCTCTGAGACGAATAGTCTCAGAGGCCTATTTGTATTCTGGCTACTCCGCAGCGATACCGAGCCGTACAGCAATCTGATTGCGCGCGGCCTTCGCGATGTCATCTGCACGCTTGCTTTGCTCGCCAGGAACGTACTCCGCACCGTGCCTGGCCAATGCGACGGTGAGCAGGTGGTCGGCAAAATCGGGGTTACGAGCCAGAACGGGCCCATGCAGATGAGTGCAGAACATGTCGCCCATGACGAGGCCTTCCTGATCCTGGCCATTTCCCGTGCCGCTGACGACGCGGCCAAGGGGTGAGGCTTTCGCCCCGACATAGCCTCGAGAGTGATTCTCGAAACCGCTCAAACGGCCATACTTCGATTTGACGACGATATCGTCGGTCACCCTCGATTCCGCAGGAACGGCGCGGCCGGCAACAAGCCCCAGCCCTTCGATGACCTCTCCATCACCCAGTTCGATCCCCCAGCTCAGCAACTCCCAACCGGTACCGACGGCAAGGATAGGAACATGCCCTGCGCACCACTGGCGAAAGTGGTCGACCATCGGCTGCAGGAGATCGCGTGCGAGCACCAATTCAGAATCTGTTCCCGAACCGACGACAACCATGTCGACGGCCTCAGGGATCTCGTCGACCGAGTTAACCGCAACCACGGTAATCTCGTGCCCGGCCCACTCGGCGCGCCTGGCCAGTACCCGCGCGTTCTCCGCATCACCGTTGGTGTTCAGGAGCTCGGGCAGAATGGAAACGATTGTCAGTGCTGTCATGGCTGGGCTACCTCTAAGCGGGGTCTGGATCGTTGCTGGTGAGACCGAGGTGAGCGCGCGTGCGTCGCATCGAGTCAGCTGAGAACACAATGGTTTTCAAGCCATGGCCGGGATCCGGTAAAGCAATGAAATCATCGAGAGCGCGCCCGAGATCCGGCTCGATACGATCGATGTCTACCTCGTCGTATGCGAGTTGCAACGCGATGTCATACGCCTTTGAACCAGAGACGACGAGCACTCGACCCAACAGCGATGTGTCGACGGGCCAGAAGTACGAGGGGTCGCGCACATCAGATCCGACAGCCACAAGGATCTGTTCTGTGCCGCGCTCGATGTTGTCGACATTGAGCTGAAAGCTTGCAGGGTTCTGCACCAGAACGAACTCAACCTGCTTGCCACGCACGGTGACGATCTCGCCTCGACCGAATACTGCAGGGATTGCAGAAACGGCGGTGATCGCGTGCTCAGCAACAAACCGATCACCCAGGATGGCATGCGCTGTCGCCAAAGCGGTCGCAGCATCAACCGCGTAGTGGGTTCCTCGCGCAGGGAGTCCCACGCCGAAGCTCTGCCCCGAGGGCATCGACACCGTGGCTTCACGACCGGAAACCTGCGTGACGAGAACACCCTCGGCTGGACTCAGGCGCTCTGGCGCGGTCTGTGTGTAACCAAGGCCCCGAGGGCTCTGCTCAAGGACCGCTTCGCTAACGCCGTATTGATCGATCCGAACACCGGGTGCGAGCTGTTCAGCCAGTGCAACAAGGTATTGGTCGTCGGCATTGATGATCACAGACTCTGTGGCGCGCGCCGCAATCTTCAGCAGCATTGTCGCGACCATCTCAGAGTCGTGGAACCTGTCGATCTGGTCGACCATGACGTTTGTCAGGGCGACAACCCTCGGCGACAAGCCGCCGGCGATCAAAGCGCCATGACCTTCATCCATCTCAAGGACAGCGATCTCGCCCTCGATTCGGCCAGTCAGACTGACCTCTTCGAGCAGAGCGGATGTCAGGCCCTGGCTAATGTTGGCCGTCGACGGGTTGGTGAAGACCGACACGTTGTGCGCACGCAAAATCGCCACCAGCATCTTGGTGGTTGTGGATTTGCCGCTCGAACCGGTTACGACAACCAGACCCGACGGGAAACTGTTGAGGGTGCTCGTCAGAAAGCCTGGGGCTATCTTGTTGACGACCAACCCGGGGACGGCAGAACCGCCCCCGGGTTTTCTCCATCTTGCAAGTGTCCGTACGACCCTGCCGATGAGGATCGCCGGTGCATAGCGCACCTGGTAACCCTTATTCGAGGTAGTCGCGCAGCGACTGTGAACGCGACGGGTGGCGCAGCTTCGCCATCGTCTTCGACTCAATCTGACGGATACGTTCGCGGGTGACCCCGAACGTGTCGCCGATCTGGTCGAGCGTCTTCGGCATGCCGTCTCCGAGGCCGAAGCGCATGCGGATGACGCCAGCCTCACGCTCTGACAGAGAATCAAGCAGGCTTTCCAGCTGCTTCTGCAGCATGGTGAAGCCCACAGCATCTGCAGGGACGACAGCTTCGGTGTCTTCGATCAGGTCGCCAAACTCGCTGTCACCATCTTCACCAAGCGGGGTGTGAAGTGAGATCGGTTCGCGACCATACTTTTGGACCTCAACGACCTTTTCCGGCGTCATGTCGAGCTCGCGGCTCAGCTCTTCTGGCGTTGGTTCGCGACCGAGGTCCTGCAGCATCTGGCGCTGCACCCGAGCGAGCTTGTTGATGACCTCAACCATGTGCACCGGGATACGGATGGTGCGAGCCTGGTCGGCCATGGCACGAGTGATCGCCTGACGAATCCACCAGGTGGCGTAGGTCGAGAACTTGAATCCCTTGGTGTAGTCGAACTTCTCGACTGCACGGATGAGGCCCAGGTTGCCTTCCTGGATCAGGTCGAGGAACTGCATTCCGCGGCCGGTGTAGCGCTTGGCCAGCGAAACCACGAGTCGGAGGTTGGCTCCGAGCAGGTGGCTCTTGGCGCGGGCGCCGTCCTTTGCGACCCACTGAAGTTCGCGACCGAGGGCGGTGCGCTTCTCAGCATCGGTCATCTGCGACAGCTTGTCTTCAGCGAAGAGGCCGGCTTCGATTCGCATGGCGAGCTCGACTTCTTCAGCCGCGTTCAGAAGCGCGACCTTACCGATCTGCTTCAGGTAGTCCTTGACCGGGTCTGCCGTAGCGCCGGTGATTGCGCTTGAGTAAACCGGGACTTCATCATCGTCATCAACGAGTGACAAAACGAGTGCGCCTGAGGGCAGCGGCTCAGTCTGAGCGGGGCGCTTGGCTGCACCTTCTTCGTCTGAGTCGTCATCGTCGTCTGACTTGTCGACTACAACGTCTTCGACCTCGACAACACCTTCACCGGGTTCGACATCTTCGTCTGGTCCGTCTTCGGTCTTGCCCTTGGCAGCCTTGGCCTTGGTCGTTGCGGCACGCTTGCGCGGTGCAGCCTTCTCAGCAGCGGGATCCGCTGCTGCCTTCTTCGCGGCATTTGCGGCCCGTGTAGCGGCGGCCTTCGTCGCCTTGGCCGTGCTCGCGGTGGTCTCTTCGGTCACCTCGGTCTTTACTGGGGTTGCCATTCGAACACCTCTCATGCGTCATATTTGCGCGTAAAACCCGCGTATTCCCGCAGTCAAAAACTATAGCTACAAGAAATTGGGCAGTACTAAGACCCATGTCAAGTCCTAGGGCATCGCGCGGATGACAACTGCACCAACATTTCATTGGTGCTCCTAGAACCAGAACGGGTCCTATTGACAATTATTGCATGGATTGGTTATACAGCGAGCCACTGGCCGTTAAGTCTCGCGCACGTGTCGTCACAGTCCCCGGCGCCGCTTCCATGCTCGAGATAATGCAACCCAGAGAGGGGCCACTTCTATTCCCTCGTCACGTGACATCTGGCTCCGTGTGCGACGGCGGGCACGCAAGAGAAACACCACCCCGATACCGATCACGAGGTACTGCACAGCAAATGCGACCCTGAACGAGTCAGCGGAGTAGAGGTCGCTCTCTGCGCCACCACTCATCCTCAGCTTGTCCTGTACGTCGAGCAGTACGCCAATGAGAAACATCATCACGAAACTAGCGGTGAATCCGCCGACGTTGACGACACCGTTCGCCGAACCCAGGCTGCGCTGTGGGTTGAATGTACGTGCAAAGTCGAATCCGATCAGTGACCCCGGTCCACCGACGCCGATGACGACGAGAAGCAGCGCAATGAGCCACACCGGCTGCGGACCCGGCCAGAGCAGCACAACGGCCCAAGCTGTGCCAATTGCTGCGACGATCCCCAGCACAATTGAGCTTCGGCGCGCCGGGAAGCGGGCAGTCATGATCCCGAGGAATGGGCCCATGATCAACCCCGATCCGACAAGGATGGTCAGCAAACCAGCGGCGAGACTCGGTGAGTAGCCCAATCCGTAGACCATGAAGGGAAACCCCCAGAGCAGGCTGAACACCGCGCCAGATGACTGCGTCACAAAGTGCGACCAGAATCCAAGCTGAGTGCCTGGCCTGGCAAGGCTGTGTCGCAACTGGGAGAGAGCCGTCTTCCAATCGGCCGGTGCTCCGACGTCAACGATTTCAGCTGGCCGGTCTTTGATGAAGATGCCGACCACGATGAACGCGATGACCGCGACGGAACCAGCCGAAACGAATGCAGACGTCCACCCCCACATATGCAGGATCCAGGCCAGCGGGACAGCGGAGAGCACCTGGCCGAGCTGGCCGAGGTTGCCCATCCACTGCGACATCTGCGGAACCAGCCGCGGTGTGAACCAGGACGAGACCAACCTGATCACCGAGATGAAGATCGTCGCATCGCCGGCGCCGACCAGGATGCGACCGATGACCGCAATGGTGATCGACGGCGCGAATGCGAGAGTGAACTGGCCGATGATCATCAGCGCAGTGCCACTCAGCATCAACACGCGCGGACCGTATCGATCGATCAGGACGCCGACGGGAATCTGAGCTGAGGCGTACACGATCAGCTGGACAACGGCGAGGCTCGACAAGACCGCCGCGGATCCCCCGAACCGTTCAGCTGCGTCGACTCCAGCTATACCCAGCGAAGTGCGCTGCAGGATTGCGGAGATATAGGCGAACGCTCCAACTGCAAAAATTAACGCGGATCGACGAGAGTTCACTCCACAACGTTACCCCCGGTGGTTCAGCTGCCTGACCCGTCGTCCCTGGTGCGTTTGATCATGAGGAACTTTTCGAGCTCTGCCGCGATTTCATCGGCGCTTGGAAGCTCGCCGTCTTCGTCAGTCAGGGGTGAGCGAAGGGGGTTGCCCTCCATATATGCGTCATAGCGCTGCTCGAGGGTGCCGACAAGCTTGCCGAGTTCACCGTTCTCCTGGACCTGCTCATCGATCCGAGCGACGAATTCTCGGTTCTGCTCGCGCAAACGATCTGTGGGGAAAATGAGTCCTGTCGCTGCGCTCGTACTCTCCAGGGCGGACAACGCCGCTGAGGGGTACTCGGTGTCTGCGAGATAGTGCGGAATCAGCAGCACAAACCCTGCGGTCGTGGCGCCTACATCCTGTAGTCGGAACTCCACAAGGTGCAGAGCGTTGGCGGGGACCTGAGTGTGTGGCCGCCAAACAGACATACTCTCGATGAGGTCTGAGCGGTTGCCACTCACCGTGACGCCTATCGGGCGAGTGTGGGGAACCGGCATGGGGATGGCGTGCACCCACGTCGTTGATGACACCTTGAAATGGTCGATCAGCTCGAGAACGGCCGCCGTGAACTGTTCCCACCGGAAATCCGGTTCGAAACCAGCAAGCAACAGGAACTGTTGACCAATTTCATCGGTCGCCAGGTAGACCTGGAGACGCGCCGGCTGATAGTCGGTGAGGTGATCCTGATCGAAGTAGATGATGGGACGCCTGGCTCGATAGTCAAGGAGCGCATCAGCATCGAAGGTCGCGACAACGGTGTGATCAAGCGTCGACAACACATATTCGGTGAACTGGGAAACAGCGCCACCGGCGTCAGCGAATCCCGTTAGTCCTGCAACCAAATGCAGGCCTTCCGGGACCATGACGGCATCGGCCGTCAGCTCGTAAAGTTCACCAGGATCGCGCATGCTTCAACTCTATGCCGCCCCTATAGACGCACCCGGGGAAACAGCCTTGAAGCCTTGATGCCGAGAGCGAACACCCGTCTCCCCGTACCATGGAGGCATGACAGTTCCACAGCTTTTCGTATCCGACCAGCCCGCCCTCGACTCGAATGCCGATGCAATCGTGATTGGAGCAGTCTCCGCTTCTGGCGGCGTAACCCTGTTTGCAGATGAGGCGTTTGCAGCTATCGCAGACCAGCTCTCCGCCCTGGGCGTCACGGGTGCCGCAGATGAGTTGACCCGAATTCCGGCCAGCATCGGAAGCGCACGCAGCATCGCCATCATCGGGCTTGGATCAACCCCGTCAGAGGTCGCGCTCCGGAACGCCGCAGGATCAGCTGTTCGGCAGCTGGGTGGAGTTGAAACCGTTGCGTTCGGATTCCCCCTCACATCCGCTGAGGAACTCTCTGCAGTGCTTGAAGGCGCAGCGCTCGGTGCGTACTCCTTCACGTCCTACCGCTCAAGCACCACCTCGCTCAAGCTGCCCGCAAGCACAGTGACAGTACACACCGCAATTACCTCGCCTGAAACGCTCGACAGGGCACGTGTCGTTGCCGAGGCGACCTCGCTCGTGAAGGACCTGGTCAATACTCCGCCAGCCGACCTCTACCCGGCATCCTTCGCCGATCTCGCCCAGCGAGCGGCTGCAGACCTGCCCGTCGAACTGACGGTGTGGGATGAAACCCGCCTGGCCGAAGACGGCTTCGGTGGCATCCTCGGCGTCGGACAGGGCTCATCGCGCCCGCCCCGCCTGATCAAGGTGGAGTACTCCCCCACCGGAGCAGAGAAGCACCTCGCACTGGTGGGTAAGGGCATCACCTTCGACACCGGTGGGCTGTCGTTGAAGCCCGCATCGTCAATGGTCGGCATGAAGTACGACATGGCAGGCGCCGCGACGGTGCTGGCCGCCACGCTCGCTGCCGCCCGACTCGAACTGCCCGTTCGGATCACCGCATGGCTCTGCATGGCCGAGAACATGCCGTCGGGCACCGCGACCAGGCCGGAAGACGTACTGCGCATCCGTGGCGGACGCACAGTTGAAGTGCTCAACACTGACGCCGAAGGCCGTCTCGTTCTGGCGGATGGCCTCGTCGCTGCCGGCGAGGAGCACCCGGATGCCATTGTTGATGTGGCAACGCTCACCGGTGCCGCGACAGTAGCTCTCGGCACGCGGTACTTCGCGGCGATGGGCAACGACGACTTGGTCAAGCAGGTTCTGGATGCCAGCGCAGCAGCCGGAGAATCGGCCTGGCCGATGCCGCTTCCGAGCGAACTTCGCTCAGTGCTTCGATCCGACGTCGCCGACATCGCCAACGCGAAGATCGGCAACAAAGCCGCCGGCATGCTGCTGGCCGCTGTGTTCCTGCAGGAATTCATCGGCACCATCAGCGACGAGCCCGACGCGGCAACAATCCCGTGGGCTCACCTCGACATTGCCGGCTCTGCCCAGAACGAAGGCGGCGGCTATGGATTCACGAAGCCAGGCCCGACAGCCGTTTCGCTCCGGACACTGATCAAACTGGCCGAGGACTTTTGCCGCCCGTAGTACAGTCGTATGGGCAAGACAAGCTTGTCAAGGAACGTCTGTCCCGCACTCCATAACCGTGCCGGACAGCACGTGGCGCAGTTCGTAACACACGAAGGAGTAGCTGGGTGGCCGAACAGAGTTTTGATCTTGTAGTTCTCGGTGGAGGAAGTGGCGGATACGCGGCAGCACTGCGCGCAGTCCAGCTCGGATTCACTGTTGGCCTGGTTGAGAAGGGCAAACTCGGCGGCACCTGTCTGCACCGTGGTTGCATTCCAACAAAGGCTCTTCTGCACTCCGCAGAGGTAGCCGATGTGACTCGTGAATCAGAGAAGTACGGGGTCTCCGCTACCTTCCAGGGAGTCGACATCCAGGCTGTGACGGCATACCGCGAGGGAATCGTCGCCAGCAAGTTCAAGGGTCTGCAGGGGCTTATCAAGGCGCGCGGCATCACGGTCATCGAGGGTGAAGGTCGACTCATCTCCCCCACGACTGTGCAGGTCGGCAACGACACCGTCGTGGGCAAGAACGTCATCCTGGCAACCGGCTCGTACTCACGTTCACTTCCTGGCCTTGAGCTCGGCGGTCGCGTCATCACCAGCGAGCAGGCACTCGAGCTCAACTTCATTCCGAAGAAGGTCGCTGTCCTTGGTGGCGGCGTCATCGGCGTCGAGTTCGCCAGCGTCTGGAAGTCGTTCGGCGCAGACGTCACCATCATTGAAGCTCTTCCCCACCTCGTTCCGAACGAAGAAGAGTCGATCTCCAAGCAGCTCGAGCGTGCGTTCCGCAAGCGCGGCATCGAGTACTCGCTCGGCGTTCGCTTCCAGAGTGTCGTGCAAAACGAGAACGGTGTCGTCGTCACCCTCGAAGACGGCAAGACGATCGAAGCTGAGATCCTCCTTGTTGCAGTCGGCCGTGGTCCCGCAACTGCCGGACTTGGCTTCGAAGAGGTCGGCGTCACCGTCGACCGCGGCTTCGTCATCACCGACGAGCGCCTCGCCACCAACATTCCGGGTGTCTACGCAGTCGGCGACATCGTCCCCGGCCTGCAGCTTGCACACCGCGGATTCCAGCAGGGCATCTTCGTCGCAGAGGAGATTGCGGGCCTGAACCCGATCATCGTCGAAGACGTCAACATCCCGAAGGTCACCTACTGTGACCCCGAGGTGGCTTCTGTCGGTTACACCGAGGCCAAGGCCGGCGAGAAGTTCGGTGCCGACCAGGTCTCGAGCTACGAGTACAACCTCGGCGGCAACGGCAAGAGTGCCATCATCGGAACGAGCGGCTCAATCAAGGTTGTACGCGTGAACGATGGCCCCATCGTCGGAGTTCACATGATCGGAGCCCGCGTCGGCGAGCTCATCGGCGAAGGACAGCTCGTCGTCAACTGGGATGCATACCCCGAAGACATCGCGCCATTCATCCACGCACACCCCACCCAGAACGAAGCACTCGGCGAAGCATTCCTTGCACTGGCTGGTAAGCCACTGCACGCAATGTAGTCCGAGTGCGACTCACCCCACTTAGTAAGCTAAAAAGACAAATGGTTTTGAAGGAGACAAGCGCATGAGCGAATCCGTCAGCCTCCCGGCACTCGGCGAGAGTGTCACAGAGGGAACGGTTACCCGCTGGCTCAAGAACGTGGGAGACCGCGTCGAGGTCGACGAGCCCCTACTCGAAGTATCGACCGACAAGGTCGACACCGAGATTCCGTCGCCCGTAGCCGGTGTTATCGAAGAGATCCTCGTGCAGGAAGACGAGACGGTCGAGGTCGGAACCGTTCTGGTGAAGATCGGTGATGGATCGGCAGCAGCCGCTCCTGAGGCTGCTGCCCCCGCCGCGGCACCTGCCGAGGCGGCACCGGCCGCAGCTGCACCTGCTGAAGCTGCACCGGCCGCCCCCGCGGCACCGGTAGCCGCACCAGCACCTGTTGCCGCTCCTGTCGCAGCACCTGCACCTGTTGCAGCTCCTGCTCCGGTCGCAGCACCGGTTGCAGCGCCTGCTCCGGTTGCAGCACCTGTTGCAGCACCTGCTCCGGTTGCAGCACCTGTTGCTGCGCCGACTCCCGCTGCAGCACCTGCACCTGCTGCCGAAGCTGCACCGACGCGTGGCTCACACGCCGGCACATCCGGCTACGTCACACCGATCGTTCGCAAGCTTGCGAACGAAGCTGGCGTAGACCTGTCGACCGTCACCGGTACCGGTGTTGGCGGACGTATCCGTAAGGAAGACGTCGTCTCGGCAGTATCGTCGACCGTTCCTGCAGCTGCACCCGCAGTCAAGGTTTCACCGCTCCGGGGCACCAGCGTGCCGATGACGCGCCTCCGCAAGGTTGTTGCTGAGCGTGCTGTCATCTCGATGCAGACATCAGCACAGCTCACCACGGTTGTCGAGGTCGATGTCACCCGCGTTGCAATGCTGCGCGACAAGGTGAAGGCCGACTTCCTCTCGAAGACCGGCAACAAGCTGTCCTTCCTGCCGTTCTTTGCTGTTGCTGCAGCAGAGGCACTCCAGGAGTTCCCCATCATCAACGCCACGATCGACGCTGACAACAACATCGTCTACCCGGCGCAGGAGAACATCAGCATTGCCGTCGAGACCGACCGAGGTCTGCTCACTCCCGTCGTCCGCGACGCTGCTGAGCTCGACATCGCAGGCTTCGCCGCGCAGATCGCCGACCTCGCAGAGCGGACCCGCGAGAACAAGCTGAAGCCAGACGAGCTGTCTGGAGGCACGTTCACGCTGACCAACACCGGTTCACGTGGCGCGCTCTTCGACACCCCTGTCGTTTTCCTCCCGCAGAGTGCAATCCTCGGCACCGGCATCGTGTACAAGAAGCCTGTCGTCGTTACGAATGACGGACTCGACTCGATCGCGATCCGTTCAAGCGTGTACCTCGCGCTGTCGTACGACCACCGCATCATTGACGGAGCGGACGCCGCAGGCTTCCTCACCACGATGAAGCGTCGTCTCGAAGCTGGAGCATTCGAGGGCAACCTCGGAATCTAGTCGGCTCGCTCGGCTTTCTTAGTCGAACAGCTCACGAAGTCGCCAACCGGCCTCGCCCTTGATCACAAGGAGCGAGGCCGGTTTTGTCTGTTCGTTTTCTAAATGCGCGCCACCCGCCGCCCAGCTCATGATCGCCGCATTTCCCGTGCGTTCCACAAGCGTGAGCAGTCCATCGCCCACACCAGCTGTCTCGGCTGGGGTGCCGCCCTGTTGGACGAGACGGATGCTGTAGCTGTC
Source organism: Leifsonia sp. A12D58 (assembly GCF_047530025.1). NCBI lineage: Bacteria > Bacillati > Actinomycetota > Actinomycetes > Micrococcales > Microbacteriaceae > Leifsonia > Leifsonia sp. A12D58. The sequence continues at coordinate 59,734 of NZ_JBLJAT010000002.1, forward strand.
GGCGTCCAGGATTGCCGAGGGCGACTGGTCCACATCGCTCAGGCACGATAGGGATGCCTCTTGTATGCATGCGTCTCGTCGTTTCAACAGCACGGCTGTCGCGGCAATCGGGTCATCGGCCGAGAGCAACTCGTCATCAGGCGAATCGGCGAGGGCATCGTCTTGCGGGCTCGCAATCGGCGTTACAGAACTCTTGGGCGATGTAGCCGCGCCGCCCTTTGATGGCGGCACTGTCAGGACGAGGACCAGAGCAGCAGCGGCGAGGGCAGACGCCACTATGAGCGGATTCCGCTTCAGCCGGAGCCACCGAGCAGCACGGGCGCGCAGCTGGGTAGTCTGCCGTGCGGCTGGCCGCGCGACCCGCCCCACCGCCCACAGTTCGCTCATCAGTGCCCTGGCCATCGTGGCCAGGAGACCCCCAGCCTTGTCTGGAACGCGTAGCAGCTCGTCATCAGACTCGACGGCGTGACCTGTAGCGCGGACGACACCATCGCGTGCCGCGGTCGCCAGATCGGGTTGTCGCTGGCGCACCGGGGTGTTCGCTAACCGAATAGGCGCGCCGGGCGCCCAGGAGAAGAGACGCCGCTCAAGTTCGTCAAGACACGGCAAAAACGGAACAGCTGTCGTCGCCATCTCGAACCACGCAGCAATCGGCTCCGCCCTGCGGTTGAGCGCAGAGCTGTTTTCGAGAAACTCGAACACCGCGCGTATCAGCGCAGTCAACCTGCAATAGTCGGCCCGAATCAGGTCCATCCGGTCGTGGCCGACAGACGGTGGCGCCTGATTGACCATCCGGGGCGTCACATCCATGAGGCTTTCCAGGCCGGTCAGGACTGGCCGCCCGGCACGGGTGAGCGAAACGGTGGCGAGACTCAACCGGGTATGAACGAGGTTCAGGGCATGCAGCTCCGCCAGTGCAGCGACGACCGGTGCGATGATCGTCACGGCCTCCCCTGCTTCAATGCGTCGCCACTCGCTCAGCATTGCTCCCACGGATGCCGTCGACACCGTTTCCTCAACGATGGCAACTCGACCGTCTGGCAGTGTCGCGACATCATGCAATTGAGGCACACCGCCACCGATCATCGAGCTCAGCGCCCGAATCTCTCGTGCAATTGCCATGGGGTCCGCCGATGGGTCGAAGACCCGAATCGCCACACACTCTGGCATCTCCTGATCAGCCGCAAGCGGGCCGTCGGTCGAATCGGCGCCGATCCTTTCGGACAGTCCGAGGTCACGCCCGAGGTACACCGTCGCGTGCCCACCAGCGCCGAGTCGCCGCAGGACGCGGTAGCCCACGAGGCCACCCACCGACTCAAGATCCATTTGTCCAGAGTGCCAATTGGCATCCGCTGAATCCTGCGAATCCAACCAAATGTGGAGTGAATGCGACCTTCAACAGTGTGGAGGAGATCACCAGAGGATTCGGCAGACTGTCACGAAGCATTCCGGCGACTCGATAGTCTTATAACCATGGCTCGCAGCAAGGATAAAACTCCCCGCACCCCGAAAGAACCCGGCCGCCTGAAGCAAATGTGGCAGGTGTTCCAGATGACCCGGCGATACGACTCGAAAATCGTGTTGTACATGATTCTCTCGTTCGTGGTCCCCGTGATTATCGGTGTGGCACTGGCGCTCGTCTTCTCCCCCGGCAACGCGCTCACGATGACCCTCTGGATCATTGCCGGAGTGCTCGCCGGCATCCTCACCATGCTCATCGTTCTTGGACGTCGCGCCGAGAAGGCCGCGTACTCCCAGATTGAAGGGCAGCCGGGTGCCGTCGGCGCGGTGCTGCGAAGCTCCCTCAAGCGTGGCTGGGTCGGGAGTGAGATGCCCGTCGCCGTGAACGGCAAGACGCAGGATGCTGTCTACCGTGCAGTCGGTCGTGGTGGAGTCGTCCTCATTAGCGAGGGCCCCCAGAGCCGCACGAATCGCATGATCGAAGAAGAACGTCGCAAGGTCACCAAAGTTCTCGGCAACGTGGCAATCACCGTCATCTCCGTGGGGCCCGACGAAGACGCAGTACCACTGCACAAGCTTGCTGGCCGTTTGACCAAGATCAAGAAGACGGTAACCAAGGCCGAGGTTCTGGCCATGAACAACCGCCTCAGCTCACTCCGCACGACAATGCCGATCCCCAAGGGCATCGACCCGATGAAGGCGCGTCCGCAGCGCGGAAAGTAGACCGCACGAGCATTAGCTCACCTCCAGGTGAGCGCTACAGTCCTGATCCGCGTCGCTTAGGCGCGGATCAGAACTGTTCCTGCGACCTTGTCGTGAAATCCGCGCTGATCTGAATCCCACACCAGGGCGGGAACGACGATCGCGAGCAGCAGTGTGCGAACAATGGGGCGCCACAGCCCGACGTGATTTCCCGTCAGCGTAATCAGGCGCAAGCCGAGCAACCGGTGCCCAACGCTGCCGCCCATGATGGGAATGAGCACGATTTGCATGATCACGAAGATCAATGTGGTGGCAAATCCGCTGTAGTAAACGAAATCCGCACCGTAGAGACCGTACCCGACACCGATCGCCAGTGCCCAGTCGATCGCCAGTGCCGCGATCCTGCGCCCGGCCCTTGCCACGGACGTTGGTCCATGGGCCGGCAGTCCGAGGCGCTCCCCCGGCCATTTACTGGGGGCAAGCTGGCCGAATGACATGGGGCTGGAATTTGGTTGAGGCACCGAACAAGTCTATAGAGCAGGCTCCTGCGTAACATGCCGGAAACAATTGCGACACTGTCGAGAAACGACGAACCGGTACGTTCGGATGAGGTCGTAGCGCACGACCCTTATGGATCCACGTCGTTTGGAGTTAACCCGCATGTTCCGCGATTCGTCAGAAGTGCTTAAGTTCATCAAGGACACAGACGTCAAGTTCCTTGACATCCGTTTTACCGACCTGCCCGGTGTGCAGCAGCACTTCAACATTCCGGCTTCAACCGTCGATGAAGAATTCTTCACCGTCGGCCAGCTGTTTGATGGTTCATCGATTCGCGGCTTCGCGAACATCCACGAATCCGACATGCAGCTCATCCCCGACGTCACGACCGCGTACATCGATGCGTTCCGCACCGAGCGAACGCTCGTCATGCTGTTCGACATCTACAACCCGCGCAACGGCGAGATCTACTCCAAGGACCCGCGTCAGGTCGCCAAGAAGGCAGAGAAGTACCTCGCCTCCACCGGCATCGCCGACACCGCATTCTTCGCGCCAGAGGCCGAGTTCTACATCTTCGATGACGTTCGCTACGAAGTGAACCAGCACTCAAGCTTCTACTCGGTCGACTCCAGTGAAGGCGCCTGGAACTCGGGCCGCAACGAAGAAGGCGGAAACCTCGCCAACAAGACGCCCTTCAAGGGCGGCTACTTCCCCGTCAGCCCCGTTGACCAGCACGCCGACCTGCGCGACGACATCTGCCTCAAGCTGATCGACGCCGGGCTCATCCTCGAGCGCAGCCACCACGAGGTTGGCACCGGCGGACAGGGCGAGATCAACTACCGCTTCGACACCATGGTTGCCGCAGCAGACGACATCCTGAAGTTCAAGTACATCGTCAAGAACACCGCTCACGAGTGGGGCAAGACCGCAACGTTCATGCCGAAGCCGCTGTTCGGCGACAACGGTTCTGGAATGCACACCCACCAGTCCCTGTGGGCAGACGGCAAGCCGCTGTTCTACGATGAGGCCGGCTATGGCGGACTCTCCGACCTGGCCCGCTGGTACATCGGTGGCCTGCTGAAGCACGCTCCGGCAGTGCTCGCGTTCACCAACCCCAGCGTGAACTCGTTCCACCGCCTGGTTCCCGGCTTCGAAGCTCCGGTCAACCTGGTCTACTCGGCCGGTAACCGTTCAGCCTGCATCCGTATCCCGATCACGGGCACGAACCCGAAGGCCAAGCGCATCGAGTTCCGCGTTCCTGACGCTTCGAGCAACCCGTACCTGGCGTTCGCTGCACAGCTGATGGCCGGCCTCGACGGAATCAAGAACCGCATCGAGCCGCACGAGCCCGTCGACAAGGACCTCTACGAGCTTCCGCCCGAAGAGGCCAAGAGCATCCCGCAGCTTCCTGCATCGCTCGAAGAGGCACTCTCGGCTCTCGAGGCTGACCACGAATTCCTTCTCGAAGGCAACGTGTTCACGCCGGAGCTCATCGAGACCTGGATCGACTACAAGCGCGAGAAGGAAATCAAGCCGCTCGCTCAGCGTCCGCACCCGTTCGAGTTCGAGCTGTACTACGGCGTCTAAGTCATCGCCTGAACACTGATCGTGGCCGTCCCTCTTCATGAGGGGCGGCCACGACTGCGTTAAGCTCACTGCGCGGGTCGGGAGATATCATGCGAACTATCCCCGACGAATGGAGAATGCCGTGCCAGACGAGTACTCGCACGCCCCGAGTGGTTCAATTGTCGTCGGACACGACGCATCTGAGCACTCAGCCAGGGCTCTCCAACAGGCCCTCACCCTTGCAGAAGCATTCGCCGCACCACTGGTGGTCGTGCGGGCCTGGGAGCTGGACAAGCACGTTCCCGAGTACACGCAGATGCTCTCTGGACCCGGTTCCTTCCCCGAGGTGACGGATGCACTCCGCGCCATTCTGGAGGCCGAATGCGAGGAGACAGTGAGTGAGCATCCATCCGTGGCTGTCAGATATCTCGCGGCGCTGGGCTCCCCCGCCGTTGTGCTGACCTCCGTTGCGGAACAGGCGCGGCTGCTTGTAGTCGGGTCGCGGGGTCATGGCGGCCTGGCTGGGTTGCTCTTGGGGTCCGTCGCTGATCGCTGTGTACTTCAGGCATCCTGCCCCGTGCTTCTCATTCGGCCACCCGCCGAAACGGAAGCGGTATCGGCAACGCCTCCACAAGCTGAGACAGGCCACGCCGGCCCTGAGGTTGCGCTCGAGATAGAGCCGGGTTCGGTCGTTGTCGGGCATGACGGTTCGGCAAACAGTGAGAAGGCGCTCGAAGTGGGCTTCGAGTATGCGCTGACGCTCGGACTGCCGCTTGCGATCGTTCGCACATGGAGCATCGATCATCTACCGCGCGGATTGCTCTGGAAAGAGGGTTACGTCGCCTCGTTCGACGAAATCAACGTTGGCGTGAGGGAAGAACTCATCGCCGACGTCGGCCCGCTGGCCGAACGGCATGAGGCTGTAACCGTCAGCCACTATGCGACTCTGGGTGATCCTGGCGAGTCACTGGTTCGCGCTTCACAGAGTGCAGCACTCCTGATCGTCGGAAACCGAGGCAGGGGCGGGTTCGGGAGCCTTCTCCTCGGCTCGGTGAGTGCCTATTGCGCCCACCGCGCTGACTGCCCCACTCTCATCGTTCCGCGTTGACCGCACGATCCGGCCGCTAACAAAAAGCACGGGCCACAGCCCCGATTGGGGATGCGGCCCGTGCTTTAGGCTGCGAACGCGATCATCAGGCGAATGCGTAGGCTCCCTGACTGGCGGAAGCCGCGCTTGCGCTCTGCACAGGGGCACGACCGATTGTGCGTACATTCCAGCCAGCAGCAGCCCACGCCTGACCGTCGAGGCAATTGCGGCCATCGACGATGTTCTGCGCCTTCACGAGAGCGGCAAACTCACGTGGGTCTGCATCAACGAATTCCGGCCACTCGGTCAGGACAAGCACAACGTCGGCACCCTGGATTGCCGTCGCTGCCGAGTCGGCATAACCGAGGGCCGGAAAAATACGGGCCGCGCTGGTGGTGGCCTGCGGGTCGAATACCGTTACCTGTGCGCCACGCAGCTGAAGGGCTGCGGCGACGTTCAGTGCCGGCGAGTCACGCACGTCGTCGGTGTCGGGCTTGAAGGCGGCGCCCAACACGCCGATGCGACGGTTGAGTACCGATCCGCCGCACGCGGCCAGAGCGTGGTCGATGACCAGCTGACGCTGTCGCATATTGATCTCGTCCACCTGCTGGAGCAGATCCGACGCCGAGTGAGCGCCCAACTCGCTTGAACGGTGCATCAGAGCCCTGATGTCCTTCGGTAGGCAGCCGCCGCCGAAGCCGAGGCCCGCGTTCAGGAACTGGCGACCAATGCGGACGTCATGACCCAGGGCATCCGCGAGGAGTGTGACATCCGCTCCCACGGCCGCACAGACCTCTGAGATCGCATTGATGAACGAGATCTTGGTGGCAAGGAACGCGTTCGCGCTGACCTTGACCAACTCTGCCGTCGGAAGGTCCATGACCAGTACCGGGGTGCCGTTGGCGATGGGTTCTGCGTACACCGTACGGAGCATGGCCTCAGAGGCGGCAGTTGTGCCACCCAGTACCAGTCGGTCAGGCGCGAGGGTGTCCTGCACCGCTTTACCTTCACGCAGGAACTCCGGGTTCCAGACCAGCTCAGCGGTGACGCCAGCCGGCAGGTTCTCGTGCACGATACCCCGCAGTCGAGCCGCGGTGCCGACGGGTACCGTCGACTTGCCGACGATCAGACCATCGTGGGTGAGGTGCTTAGCCACTTGCCTGGTCGCATCCTCGACGTAGCTGAGGTTCGCAGCAAAGCTTGTTGACTGCTGCGGGGTACCGACGCAGACGAAGTGCACGTCAGCGAACGCTGTTGCAGCTTCGATGTCAGTGGTGAAGCGCAGCTGGCCAGTGCCCACGTGCTTGCGAAGCAGCTCGGGAAGTCCGGGCTCGTAGAACGGCACGATTCCCTGGCTGAGAGCATCAACCTTGTTGGGGTCTGTATCGACGCCGATGACCTCGAATCCCATTTCGGCCATGGCTGCAGCATGGGTCGCACCCAGGTAGCCGGTGCCGATAACACTGATTCGCGGTGCCCGCTGCTCGCCGTTGTCGTTCGTCATTGGTTTCTCCTTAGTCCTGAAAAGTGATGAAGCATGGGGGTTGCCGTTCGGACGAGTTCGGTCAACTTGCCGGCAACAGGGTGAATCGACCCAGCGGATCCGTCAGCCCTGTGATGAACGCGGAGAGGCTGTCGGCTCGAGAGTTAATGCGCCAATCGTTGGTAGTGCGTTCTCCTTCAACGAAGGTCGTGATCGCGAGGTTGAACCAGGCGAACCCAACGATGTCGTCATTCTCCGGCTTTGCCATGGACGAGAAGAAGCTCGTCAGCCACGTCTCCTTGTGTCCACCGGTCTCAGATGCGCCGACCTCGGCCAGCAGGATGGGCTTATCGGTCAACGCGCGGAGCTGGTTGAGGCTCGCATCGAACGTGTACTCGAAGGTGAATTCCTGCTTCGCCACGTATGCCGGTCGCAGGTATCCGGAGAGACCCACCATGTCGACGTAGTCATCGCCTGGGTACAGCGACGCCAGGAACTCCGGCTTCTTGTTGATAGCCGGAAGCTTGTTGATGATGTTCGGTGACCAGACCCAGAACACAAGCTCGTTGGCGCCTTCAGCCTCGAAGATGTCGTGCACGTGCTTCCAGACCTTGACGTAGTCGCCCGGGTTGTTGCCGTTGATCGACTCACCCTTGCCCGTTGTCTCATTCCACGGGTACCAGATGCCGTTCATTTCGTGATTGAACCGGATGCCGAGCGGGAGTCCGGTTGCGACGATGTCACGGGCGTACTGATGGATGTACTCGTCGAATGCTCCAGGCACGCCTGCCGCTTCGTCACCCAAAATCCTGGGCAATGAGTAGTCAGGCTCTTCAATCACATCGTTGCCGGCCTTGATCGGGCGTGATTCCCAGGTCAACAGCGGGACCTTGCCACGCTCCCATGCTCGCGTGACGGCGTTGGCCCTGAAGGTTTCGTCCCACCCGCCGAAATAGCCAACCAGGTTGGGCTGAACGCCGATGGCCGAGCTCGTCGAGTCAAACGTCGACCAGTTGAACGGCGCCTGCTCCGTGTACATCCCGAAATATCGCGAGGCCGGGTTCAGAATGTCCTGCTTCGCCGGAGCCGTAATGACCGGCTCCACAGCCGGAGTCTTAACGGGCGGCGTCGTTGTCGGCTTGGATTTGGTGGCCGATGCTGCTGCTTTTGCCTCCGCCGTTCGACGGTTGGCAGCGGAAACCTGCTGTTGCACTTCAGCCAGCTTCTTCGCCGTCGAGGCCTGTTGCGCGAGCAGCTTCTTCTTCTGCTCGGTCAGCTCGCTTGACGTCTTCGCAAGCTTTGCCTCGATAGAAGCGAGCTTTGTCTTGAGCTTGGTGTTTTCGGCACTCAGCGGGTTGAGCGTCACACCAGCATCTGCGACTACGGCTTCGACGGTTTGACGGATCGGACTGCTCGGAGAGGCCCACACGATGGCCGACAGGATCGCGAGGGTTGAAGCCATGGCAATGAGCGCGATCACCGAACGCCGGGTGTTCTTCTTTCCGGTTGACCACCAGGTTTTGTTAGACAATGAGCAGTCCTTCCAGGACGAAGATGGCGATACCGATCAGATACGGAATCGCAGCTTTGGGGTTCAAGCGACGCCGGGTCGGCTGTGCGCGACGCGACTCAAGGACGACCGGTTCCGCGGCAGGGTACTCGCGCAGAGCGGTTCCGGCTGGAGCAGATTCTGCCTGGTGAGCGCCGGCGGTGGCGGGCGAGATCGACCAGGATTCGGGGATACCGAGTGATTCCAGCGTGCCGAATTCGGCCTCGTCGCTACGGCTGCCGACGGAGTCGACTCCGGTGCCTTCGCTGGTCAGGGTGTCTCCCCCGGCATATGCGCCGACTCGTGTTCCCCATCCGCTGGCGTGTGCCATCCGGAAGAAGCCGATGAGTCGGATCGGCATCAGGAAGAACGTGGAGACGAGGATGAAGATCGGCAGGCGGAAGAAGTCGCTTGGCTTTTCGGCAAGGTGGCGAATCTGACGGATTGCCATGCTGATCACTGACGACAGGACCATCAGAATGGCGACGGTGACGATGCCGGTTCCCATACCGTATTCGCTCAGGAAGCCCTCGTAGAAGTTGTAGCCCTGGCCAGTGAATGAGCGGTAGATCCAGCCACCGATGACCCCGGCGAGCAGGAACGGCAAGATGATGTCCATCAGGAAGAAGAAGGCAAGAACCGGGGCGTGGCCCAGCATCCAGGGCAACATCCGAAGCGTGTTGTACTGGCTGCCACGCGCCCAGCGCAGCTGCTGCTTCCAGAGCTTCTTGATCTGGAGCGGTGCGTCCGTGTATACGAGGCTGGTGTGCTGGTAAACGGTGCGGTAGCCCTCTTTGAGGGTGAGGTTCGTCAGCGTGCGATCGTCAGAAACCTCGAGGAAGACGCCCATGAACTTCTCGTTCATGAACTTGTCCATCACTCGAATCAGGATTGAGCGACGAAAGGCGATCGTTCGGCCGGGGAGGCAACCGATCTGACCAAGGGTGCTCTGTGCGGGCATCGAGTACAGCGCACGCGAGTTCTCAAGCCAGTCGGCCCAGCGCGTGATCCAGCTGCGAGTGGGTTCCAGGATGCGCTGGCGCGTCGTTACGCCACCGACTTGGCTGTCTGCAAATGGCTTGACGAGCTCAGCGAGAGCGTTGGGCATCCAGACGGTGTCAGAGTCGACCAGCACTGTGATGTCGCCGGTGGAGAGCTCAGTACCGATCTTGACGGCGTTTCGCTTGCCGGGAATCGGGGTGTGAACCCAGCGCACGAGCGGCGCGAACTCGTCACACACGCTGACAAGGCCAGGGTTCTCTGGGCCGTTGATGACGACGATGATTTCGCCAGGCTGCTGCTCGACCATGCGGCCAAGCACATCGCGAAACAGGTCGAGGGGCTCGTCGAGCACGGGGACAACGACGCTTGTCGTGCCGTGATAATCACCAGTGAACGGGCGATAACGAGCAGACAAGAAGACCTTGACTGCCCAGAGGATCCACACCAGTGCGGAGTACACGGAGAACATGTACAGCTCTGGATGCCCCTCCATCATGTGTCTGATTTGCAGGATGAATATGAACAAGGCTCTACCCCGGCGATCGTGGTTGTGATGAGATCCGCGCCGCTGGGGATCATCAATGATTCGAACAAATTGCGCTACGGGTCTGAGTATGGTGGGTCTGAGTCCCGCTTCGCAAACGCGTCGTCTACCCCCGGAAGTGGTACGTCGTGTCCCCCATTAGGCCGACACGTGTCCCCCCTTGTGCGGACACTCGGAGGCGGGTCTTCGCCCCCGAATCGACGGAAGATTTTGCACTGTCTCAGCCCGCATTGGTCGAGGGGGTCGACTAATAAAATCCCAGATCAAACGTATTTATGCGCGGGCATTTTCAAGCGCGACAACCGGGGTGCTTCAGCGTTCAGCCGCGTGAGGACGCCGCAGTCTGAGGACTACTCACCTTGGATTGGGCGCGCAAAATTGCGTCAAAAATGCAGTCAAAATTGCTCCGGAAATTTACGGCGCCGTAACAAATGAGACGGGATCGAGAGCAGATCGTCAGCCGGTCAGCGGACGCGTGCGTTCGGGTGGACCATAGAACAGTCGTTCGAAGACAGCGCGGGACCGTCTCGTGACGCCCAGATAATCCTCTTCGAGCTGATTGGCCGAGCCGGGCGGGTACTGCATGATCCGGGCGATGCCCTCGAGCTGCTGGCGATCGGCCGGCAGTACGTCTGAAGTCTTGTTTGTCCACAGAGTGATGGCCGACCGGGCCCGGGACGCGAAGATCCAGGCGGCACGCAACGTCGCGGCATCCTCTTCTGTGACGAGGTCAGCCTCGCTCGCAACGGTCAGTGCGACCATCGTCGACGTCGTCTGCAGCTCGGGCAGCGCCGCCGCGTGCTGCAGCTGCAACAGCTGCACGAACCATTCGACGTCGCTCAACGAGCCACGGCCCAGCTTGAGGTGCCGATTGGGATCTGCGCCCTGCGGGAGCCGTTCGTTCTCAACTCTGGCCTTGATCCGCTTGACCTCTCGAACATCCTGCTCGGCGATCTGTGCCGGATACCTGACAGAGTCTGCAATCACCTCGAAGTCGCCGAGCAAGGCCGCGTCACCGGCGACACCCGTCGCCCGAAGCAGAGCCTGGGCCTCCCACGTCAAGGACCAGCGGCGATAGTAAGCAGCGTAAGAGTCGAGAGAGCGGACGACGACGCCGTTCTTTCCCTCTGGTCGCAGCCCGATGTCGAGATCGAGCGGCAACACGTTGTCTTCGGTGAGCCGATTGAGCTCACGCACGATGAAACGCGCCCGATCATGGGCGGGCTCGTTCTCAAGCGCGGCGGCCCTGAAGACGTACATGACGTCGGCATCCGAACCGAAACCGAGCTCTGCTCCGCCGAATCGCCCCATTCCAATGACGGCGAATTCGATCCCGTCGCCCTCGCCAGGTTTGGGCACCAGCGACGTGCCTCTGATCGACGCGACAACCGCCTGGATGTGAGTGGACGTGATATCAGTCAGTCCGACAGCGAGCTGCGCCACCGTGATCTCGCCGAGGATGGCTGAGAAAGCGAGGCGCAACACTTCACGACGTCTGGCCGTGCGCAGAATGCCGGCAACGGCATCGGGGCTCTCATGGCGGCCGATGACGGCGCTTGCCTCCTCGTGCAGCACGGCAAGTGGGCGCGGACGCAAGTCGTCTTCATCTTCGAGCCAGGCAACGGCTTCCGGGATCTTCTCCAGGAGCTCACCGACAAATCGGGAGCTGGAGAGCACGCGGGTCAGTCGCTCTGCGGCACCCGACGAGTCCCGCAGCATGCGCAGGTACCAGTAGGTCGAGCCCAGGCTGTCGCTCAGGCGCCTGAACGCGAGCAGACCGTAGTCGGGGTCTGCACCCTCGGAGAACCACTGCAGGATGACAGGCAACAGGTGCCTCTGGATCGTCGCGCGTCGCGACACTCCCCCAGTCAACGCCGCAATGTGGCCGAGTGCTCCCTTGGTGTTGCGGAATCCGATCGCCGCCAGCCGCGCCTCGGCTTGGGCGCTCGTGAGATTAAGGCCCTCGGCCGGCAATGCAGCAACAGCGGACAGTAACGGCCGGTAGAACAAGCGCTCATGCAGGCCCCTAACGCGCTGTTTGAGCGCCGTCCAGGTGTCAACGAGACCGGCGGCACTCGTCGCCAGCCCTGTCGCCCTGGCGAGCACCCTGAGCGCCTGCTCATCGCGTGGCAGCATATGCGTTCGTCGAAGCTTCTCGAGCTGAATGCGGTGCTCCATGAGCCTGAGTACACGGTAGTCATGAGCGAACTCGGCGGCCTCGACCCTGCCGATGTATCCGTAGTCGGCCAGGGCGGTCAGTGCCGGTAGCGTGCCGGCCTGCCTGACACCCTCGTCTGACTGGCCATGCACGAGTTGGAGCAGCTGAACAGTGAACTCAATGTCGCGCAGCCCTCCGGGACCGAGCTTGAGCTGGTAGTCGACCTCACCGTCCGGGATGTTCGCGGTGACTCGCTCGCGCATCCGCTGCACCGACTCGACGAAGTTCTCGCGACTTGAGCTGTTCCAGACACCCGGAGCCACTGCGGTGACGTACCGCAGGCCGAGCTCACGGTCACCGGCCAAGGGTCGCGCCTTCAGCAGAGCCTGGAACTCCCAGCTCTTGGCCCAGCGGTCGTAGTACGCGAGATGCGACTCGAGGGTGCGCACCAGTGCGCCGTCCTTGCCCTCTGGTCGCAGGTTGGGATCGACCTCCCAGAGCTCCGGCTCGACGGCCGACTGATTGAGCCCACGCATCACCAGCACGGCGAGGCGGGTGGCGATGTCGACTGCGCGCATGTTGTCGAGTTCGGCGTGCTCGTCGCCTTCTGCGACGAAGATGACATCTACGTCGCTCACGTAGTTGAGTTCACGCGCACCGGCCTTGCCCATACCGATGATGGCCAGTCTGGTGGCGCGCACCTGGTCAGTCGGGAACGTTCCATGGCCAGGCACGTCGCTGGCCACCATGGCGCGAGCGACGGCGAGGGCTGCATCGAGAGCTGCAGATGCCAGATCAGCCAGACAGTGGGCGACGGCGTCGACGCCGGCGACCTGATCGGCCTGCCCGAGATCGAACGCAGCCACCTCGGCGAGCCGTCGGCGATAGCGCACCCGAAGCGCCACCCAGGCCTCGTCGTCGACAAGGCGGGAGAATCCGGCTGTGGCGCCGACTGACGCCAACAGATCGGCATCGAGATCGTCTGCCGTCGGCAAGCTCTCTCGAGCCTCCGCCAGAATCGACAGCTCGTCTGGGTGCCGAAGGAAGAACTCAGTGAGACCGCTCGACGCCCCGATCACCCTCAACAGGCGTTCGGCTGACTCTGGATGGGCGAGCAGCGCACACGTCTCGTCAGGGGCACGGCGCAACAGCTCGATCAGAGAGCTGAGCGCGGCATCGGGACTCGCTGTCAGACCGAGCAACGGGAGCAACTGGGCAGCGGCTGGCGCACCCAGTTGCTCTGCGATGCCCAGCCGCTCCCGCACGGCTCCAAGTTCGACGAAACCGACGCGCGCGAGTTCAGTGAGTGTGAGTTGTTCGCGCGCCATATTCAGGTGCAGCGCTCTTAGAGCATCTCGAGATTCTTGCGAAGTTCGAACGGCGTTACCTGGGAACGGTATTCCTTCCATTCCTGACGCTTGTTGAGCAGCACGAAGTTGAACACCTGCTCCCCCAGTGTCTCGGCGACCAGCTCGGATCGTTCCATCAGTTCAATCGCGTGGTCGAGGCTGGCAGGCAGCGAGCTGTAGCCGAGTGCGCGGCGCTCGGTGTCGCTGAGGCTCCAGACGTTGTCTTCGGCCTCAGGCGGAAGCTCGTACCCCTCTTCGATGCCCTTGAGCCCTGCAGCCAGCATGAGTGAGTACGCCAGGTACGGGTTCGCGGCTGAGTCAATGGCGCGATATTCGATGCGCGAGCTCTGGCCCTTGTTCGGCTTGTAGAGCGGCACACGCACAAGCGCCGAACGGTTGTTGTGGCCCCAGCACACGAAGCTCGGAGCTTCGTCGCCGCCCCACAGCCGCTTGTATGAGTTCACGAACTGGTTGGTCACCGCAGTGATCTCCGGCGCGTGCTTCAGCAGGCCGGCGATGAACTGACGGCCCGTCTTCGACAGCTGGTACTGGGCGCCGGCTTCGTAGAAGGCATTCGTGTCACCTTCGAACAACGACATGTGAGTGTGCATGCCGGATCCGGGGTGCTCTGACATCGGCTTCGGCATGAATGTCGCGTAGACGCCCTGCTCGATCGCGACCTCTTTGATGACGGTGCGGAACGTCATGATGTTGTCGGCAGTGGTGAGTGCGTCCGCGTAACGGAGGTCAATCTCATTCTGGCCGGGACCGGCTTCGTGGTGGCTGAATTCCACCGAGATGCCGAGATCTTCAAGCATCCGCACGGAGCGGCGACGGAAGTCGTGAGCTGTACCACCCGGAACGTTGTCAAAGTAGCCGGCCGAGTCAACGGGGACGGGGCCTTCGGCGCCGTACTTCGAGGACTTCAGCAGGTAGAACTCGATTTCGGGGTGCGTGTAGAAAGTGAAGCCGCGGTCGGCCGCCTTTTCCAGGGTGCGCTTGAGTACGTTGCGGGGATCGGCAACTGCCGGCTGTCCGTCCGGCGTCGTGATGTCGCAGAACATCCGCGCTGTCGGGTCGATCTCGCCACGCCAGGGCAGGATCTGGAAGGTCGAGGGGTCTGGATGCGCGAGGACATCGGCCTCGAACGATCGCGTGAGTCCTTCGATGGCTGAGCCATCAAAACCGAGCCCCTCGGCGAATGCACCCTCAACCTCGGCCGGGGCGATCGCCACCGATTTCAGAGTACCGACGACGTCGGTGAACCATAGGCGAACGAACTTGATCCCTCGCTCCTCGATGGTACGAAGAACGAAGTCACGCTGCTTATCCATTCAGGCCCTCTCTTTCCCTTCTAGGGTAGTGGTTCCAAGGCCACACCGGGCATAAGAAACACGGCGGCGCGCCTCACTGAACAGCCAAGAAGTCCGCGAAATGTCGCTGGCTACACTTGAGACATGTCAGACCAGAACAACTCCCCTGTCAGCGCTACCGCAGAAGAAGTGAAGCCATACGGCAGTGCCCCGACCGGCCCGAAGCGAGTGCGCACCCGCCACTTCCAGAACGCCAAGGAGCAGGGCATTCCCATTACGGGACTGACCAGCTACGACATGCTGACGGCACAGATCTTCGACCAGGCCGGCATCGACTTCCTGCTTGTCGGCGACTCAGCCGGAAACAACGTGTTTGGTTACGAGACGACGCTGCCGGTGACTGTCGATGAGCTGATACCGCTTACTCGCGCGGTCTCTGACGCGGTAAAGCGCGCACTCGTCGTGGCCGATATGCCTTTTGGTTCATACGAGAGCGGCCCGGAGGAAGCGCTGCACACCGCCGTCCGCTTCATGAAGGAATCGCGGGCACATGCCGTCAAGCTCGAGGGCGGCAGGCGCAGCCGCAAGCAGATCAAGCGGATCGTCTCTGCCGGCATTCCGGTGATGGCTCACATCGGCTTCACCCCGCAGAGTGAGCACGGTCTTGGCGGACACATGATCCAGGGCAGGGGCACTGCCGCTGAGCTCCTTATCGCTGACGCACTGGCCGTACAGAAGGCCGGCGCGTTCGCCGTCGTCCTCGAGATGGTGCCGTCATCCGTCGCCGCTGAGGTGACCGCCCGACTGGACATCCCCACAATCGGTGTTGGAGCAGGACCGGATGTCGACGGCCAGCTCTTGGTCTGGACCGACTTCGCCGGAATGAGTGAGGGCAGAGTGCCGCGTTTCGTGCGTCAGTATGCCAACGTCCGCAACATCCTCACGGATGCTGTCACTCAGTTCAGGGCTGATGTTGAGTCAGGCGCATATCCGGCACCAGAGCACAGCTACGAATAGCTGACGGTCCTGCAGCGAGGAACGCTGGTCACGGAACGGTGATCAGCGGTTGTCTTCTGCCTCTTCTTCGGCCCACTTGGCGCTGTTCTCTCGCAGCTTCTCGAGCGCATGCTCGGCCTCGACCCTGGTCTGGAATGGGCCGACTCGGTCGATTGAGGGTGATTGGAAACCCTGTTCGACGGCTCCGGTGCGCATGTTGTACCAAAACAGGTGGTCAGTATCTTCAGCCATAAACTTGATCTTATGCCTCACGATTCTGCCGGTCATCTGATCCCGGGGACGATCTCCCCTACACGCGCCGTCCCCGCCCACATTCAACGCCCCGAGTATGTAGGGAAGAAGGCACCGGCCGGATACTCCGGAAACAACATCTACACGCCGGAGCAGATCGAACTGATCAGGGAATCCGGCCGGATCGCCGCGCAGGCAGTCGAAGCCGTCGCCGCAGCCATCGTGCCGGGTGTCACCACTGAAGAACTTGACGCGATTGGCCACGAGTTCCTGATCAGTCACGACGCGTACCCGTCGACGCTCGGCTACCGCGGCTACCCCAAGTCACTGTGCAGCTCGATCAATGAAGTGATCTGCCATGGAATCCCCGACGACACAGTTCTGAACAACGGCGACCTCATCAACATCGACATCACGGCGTTCAAGAACGGGATGCACGGCGACCTCAACGCAACATTCATCGTGGGCGAGGCCAGCGAAGAAGCGACGCTGCTTGTCGAACGCACAAGGGAAGCTCTGGCGCGCGGAATCAAAACCGTCGCGCCCGGTCGCCAGGTGAATGTCGTCGGTCGCGCAATCGAGTCGTACGCGAAGCGTTTCGGCTATGGCGTCGTGCGCGATTTCACTGGCCACGGAGTCGGCGAAGCCTTCCACTCCGGCCTGATCATCCCGCACTACGACTCTGCGCCCGAGTACGACACCGTGATGGAGGTTGGCATGGTGTTCACCATCGAACCGATGCTCACGCTCGGTACCCATGAGTGGGACATGTGGGCAGACGATTGGACGATTACCACAAAGGACAAGAGTCTTACCGCCCAGTTCGAGCACACCCTTGTCGTCACCGAACGTGGCGCAGAAATCCTGACTCTGCCATAGCGAGAACGGGCCAGCGATAACGGCGACAACGGCCACCCGGTAAGTTGTCAGCATGAATGCAACGGGGACTCCCGCCACTACGGCTATCGGCATTGACATCGGCGGCACCGGCATCAAGGGTGCCATCGTCGACCTCGCCACCGGCGAATTACTCTCGGACAGACTCAAGCTGCCCACACCAAAAGGCGGCAAACCGGGCGACATCATCGATACGACACGGCAACTGCTTGAGACTCTCTCTGCCGGTGTCGGCAGTCTTCCGATCGGTGTGTGCTTCCCGGCCGTCGTGAAGAACGGCCACACGATGTCGGCGGCCAATGTCTCACGAGACTGGATCGGGCTGGCCGCAGAGGAGCTCTTTGAAAAGGGCCTCGGCCAGCCGATCCACTTCGTCAATGACGCGGATGCTGCCGGCTATGCCGAGGCACAGTTCGGTGCCGCCCGTGACGTGCCCGGCGTGGTGCTGCTCACCACACTCGGTACCGGTATCGGTTCTGCGCTGCTCAATGACGGCGTGCTGGTACCCAACACCGAGCTCGGTCACATCGAGATCGACGGCCACGACTATGAGACGAAGGCTGCATACTCGGCCAAGGAGCGTGAGCACCTCAGCTGGTCAGACTGGACCAAGCGCCTGCAGAAGTACTACTCGACGCTCGAGAAGTTGTTCTCTCCCGACCTGTTCGTTGTGGGCGGTGGCGTCTCAAAACGCTATGACGATTTCATTCCCCTGCTCAAGCTGAACACCCCGATCATCCCGGCAGTGCACCGCAATAACGCCGGAATCCTGGGCGCAGCTGCACTGGCAGTCCGTTTTCCGGACCCGTCCTGAAAGACGCCCCATGACGACCCCGCGCACTTCACGCCCCTCTGTCAATCACGAGTCGGCGGCGGGTAACTCTGCGTTTACTCCGGCCCACATCGACGACATCGCGCAGTCGTTCAGCGAACACCACGCGAGAGGTGCCTCGCCGAGTGTCGTCTGGGCGTTGTTCGACCGCACATCCCTGGTGCGGGCAGACGCGCGCGGGACGCTGCACGACGGATCGATTCCGGGCCCTGACACCGCATATCGCATCGCATCCTGCACCAAGAGCTTCACAGCCGCCGCCATCCTGGTCCTTCGTGATGAGGGTCGTGTGGGCCTGGACAGCCCCATCACGCAGTTCGTTCCGGCCTTCTCCTCCGCCACCCTGCCGACTGTCGATTCCCCCGTGCCGACGGTCAGGATGTTGTTGACCATGTCTGCCGGACTTCCCACCGATGACCCGTGGGGTGACAGGCAGGAATCGATCAGCGACGCGGACCTCGATGCACTGCTTCGCCGTGGACTCAGCTTCGACTCTGTCCCCGGCACCCGGTTCGCATACTCCAACCTCGGCTATGCACTGCTTGGACGTGTCGTCACGCAGGCCAGCGGCATCGATTATCGCGACTTCATCGCGCAGCGTTTTCTCGATCCGCTCGGCTTGCAGCAGACCGGCTTCGATTCCACGGTTGCGGCCAGGGGCGGAGTAGCCGCCGGTGCCCGCTGGCTTGACGGCAGCTGGGACTACCTGAAGTTCTCGGGACCAGGCGCCTTCTCGCCCATTGGGGGCTTATTCAGCACCCTCACCGACCTGAGCACCTGGGCACAGTGGCTGGCCAGCGCCTTCGAGCCACGGTCTGAATCAGAGCACACAGATGCCGTCCTGTCACGCTCATCGCGGCGCGAGATGCAGCAGCTACATCGGTTCACGCCCGACCTGCCCTCACACCCAGGCGGCTATGGCTTCGGGCTGTTCGTCCAGCATTATCCGGACGGCGAGACCGTGGTGTCGCATTCAGGCGGATACCCGGGATTTTCAGCGCACATGCGCTGGTCGACGAGGTCGGGCCACGGCATCGTCGCGTTCGAGAACGCCACCTATTCGCGTGTATCCGCTCCCACTACCGAAGCCTTCGACAGAGTGCTGGTCGGTCAGCGGCCCTCGGCGCATCCGACCGCGGCTCAGAGCATCGTCTGGCCGGCCACCCGTTCCGCCCAGGATGCCATCACTGCCCTGGTGAACGACTGGCACGATGACCCCAACCACCTGCTCTTCGCTGAGAACGTCGAGCTCGACGAACCGTTCACTCACCGCCACGCCACACTGACGGCTGCGATTGCCGTTATCGGTGGGCTGGTCACGGGCGGCAGGTCAGACTCAACCGACGAAAGTTCTGGAACCCCCTCCCAACTGGTGTGGTTCCTTCCCGGGCACGCTGGGCGCCTCAGGATCGAGATCCAGCTGACTCCGGAGAACCCACCCCGAGTGCAAACGCTCAAGTTCTCGCCTGACCGGGTCGGACGATAACAGCGATAAAGCAGACCGCTTCAACCGATAAAACGCGAGCTATTCTCGGCACCCAGCCAGTAGTCTTGAGCCATTCGAACAGCGTTGATCGGAGGCAGGATGGACCCGTCATCTCGCCGCCGTGTGGATTCGACTCCTCCGCAATTTCTGTCTAGCGATGTTGCTTCTGTCGGAGTGCGCAAGCTGGTGCAGGAATCCTGGCAGCGCTCGAGACATCTGATGCTCGACCCGGACAAGCCGCTCACCGGTCCGAGCCTTGCCGACGATGACCTGCGGGAGTACCGCAGCTCGCATCCGCTGGCCCTCGTGCTGCCGACCATCCACAACCTGCTTATCAGGCACACCTATGACGCCAGCCTGATCGTCGCTGTCGGAGACCAGGCAGGGCGTCTGTTGTGGGTCGACGGTGACCGCACGCTCAGACACAAGGCAGAGTCAATGCTCTTCATCGAAGGCGCCGACTGGTCGGAGACTGCGGTGGGAACGAGCGCGCCAGGCACGGCACTGGCACTCGACCGCAGCATGCAGATCAGAGGGACCGAACATTTCAACCGGATTGTGCACCCCTGGAGTTGCTCGGCGGTGCCGGTACATGACCCGTCGACCGGCGTGATCATCGGCGTGATCGACATCACCGGTGGGGACGATGCCGTCGGACCCATCGCTCTTCCCCTTATCGAGGCGACGGTGGCAGCCGTTGAGGCCGAATTGAAGCTGCGACGCCTCGATGAACTGCTTGCCCACTCATCGCGCTCGGCGCACTCGCTGCGCTCGAGGACGAGGCAGCCACGACCCGCGCAGCAGCCCCGGGCGCTGCTCACGGTGCTCGGCACAGAGAGCGGGCGCCTCGAGATTGGAGAGACCTCAGTCGGCCTCAGTCTGCGCCACGCTGAGATCCTCACTTTGCTTGCATGGCATCACGACGGCCTCAGCGCCAGGGCACTGGCCGAACTCCTCTACGGCAGCGATGATGCGCTGGTGACAGTGCGTGCAGAAATGGTGAGACTGCGTCGCGTACTCGAGCGCCGCGCACCGATGCTGACGCTGGAGTCCAAGCCGTACCGGGTGACGGTACCGCTTGAGCTGGACGCCCAACGAGTCCTCGCGTTCCTCACCCGCGGGGCGCACAAGGTTGCACTTGCCGCCTATGCCGGTCCGCTTCTGGGCGCCTCTGAATCGCCGGGAATTTCAGCGATTCGCGCCGAGGTGAGCGGTGCACTCAGAACCGCACTGCTGACAGATGCCTCGATAGACACGCTGCTCGCATACGCCCGCACCGACGACGCTGCATTCAACCGCGAGGTCTGGCACACCTGCCTCACCCTCCTGCCCACCCGTTCCCCGAAACGGGCAGCTGTCGTGGCGAGAATCGAGCTCATCGACAGTGAGTTGGGCGGTGCCGCCCGTCGGTAGCCGCGGCACCTCTGCCGGCGCGCGACCAACGTTGCTCCCGTGGCGCGCGACCAGCGTTGCTCTCTGATGCGACTTAAACGCCAGATGCATACAAGACGCGAGCGCTCGTGCTCCACGTGCAACCCCGGCGCAACCCTCACGCTCCTAAGCTCGCGGAAGAGGACGCTACCCGGTCCTCATTCCTCAGACAGAGTCGTCGAACAGGAGCGTTATGACCATCTACGCCGCGCCGGGAACACCCGATGCGAAAGTGACATTCAAGCCACGATACGAAAACTGGATCGGCGGTGAGTGGGTGAAGCCGGTTGAAGGCCAGTACTTCGAAGACATCTCCCCCGTCAACGGCAAGCCGTTCGCCGAGGTCGCTCGCAGCACCGCCGCCGACATCGAGCTGGCCCTGGATGCCGCGCACAAGGCAGCGCCGGCGTGGGGCAAGACGAGTGCAACCGACAGGGCGGCAGTCCTGAACCGCATTGCAGATGTCATCGACGCCAACCTTGAACTGCTGGCCGTCGCAGAGACCTGGGACAACGGTAAGGCGATCCGTGAACCACTGAATGCCGATCTTCCGCTGGCCAGCGACCACTTCCGCTACTTCGGGGCCGCGATCAGGGCGCAGGACGGTGACCATGCCGAGCTCTCGGAAGACATGCTGTCGTATCAGTTCCACGAGCCGCTCGGCGTCGTAGGACAGATCATTCCCTGGAACTTTCCCATCCTGATGGCCGTCTGGAAGCTGGCACCCGCGCTGGCCGCCGGCAACGCCATCGTGCTCAAACCCGCAGAGCAGACCCCGGTTTCGATCCTGGTGCTGATGGAACTCATCGGCGATATCCTGCCGCCCGGCGTGGTCAACATCGTCAACGGCTTCGGCATCGAGGCAGGCAAGCCTCTCGCCTCGAGTCCGCGGATCCGCAAGATTGCCTTCACGGGTGAGACGACAACAGGCCGGCTCATCCTGCAGTACGCCAGCGCGAACCTGATCCCGAGCACTGTCGAGCTGGGCGGCAAAAGCCCGAACATCTTCTTCTCAGATGTCGCAGCCCACAACGATTCGTTCTACGACAAGGCACAGGAGGGTTTCGTGCTCTTCGCCTTCAACCAGGGCGAGGTGTGCACCTGCCCCAGCCGGGCACTCATCCAGAAACCGATCTACGATTCGTTCCTCAGCGACGGAATCGACCGCACCAAGAAGGCCGTGCAGGGCAACCCGCTCGACACCGACACGCAGGTGGGCGCCCAGGCCTCCAATGATCAGCTCGAAAAGATCATGAGCTATATCGACATCGGCAAGCAGGAGGGCGCCACCTTGCTGCTCGGCGGCGAACGGGTGGACCTCGGTGGCGACCTCACCGATGGCTACTACGTGCAACCGACTATTTTCGAGGGTGACAACTCGATGCGAATCTTCCAGGAAGAAATCTTCGGCCCCGTCGTCGCTGTCACCAGTTTCACCGACTATGACGATGCAATCCGCCAGGCGAACGACACCCTCTATGGCCTCGGTGCCGGCGTGTGGTCCAGAAACGGAAACGTGGCATACCGCGCCGGTCGTGACATCCAAGCCGGCCGCGTCTGGGTGAACAACTACCACGCCTATCCAGCAGGAGCGGCGTTCGGTGGCTACAAGAGTTCGGGTATCGGCAGGGAGAACAACAAGCTGGCACTCGGGCACTATCAGCAGACGAAGAATCTGTTGGTTTCATATTCAGAGAGCAAGCTCGGTTTCTTTTAGCGAGGCATCGCTCTCTGATGTCCGGTGGTCGGCCCGGCCGGGGGGACGGACCGATCACCGCGATGACGAGGAGAACTATCTGATGGATGCCAGTGTCACGATTCCAGGCGAAAGCCTCTCGCGCGTCGCACTCACCGATATGAGCGTGACACTCCTCGGTCTGCTCTGGCACAAATACGGGCCACTCATGTTCCACCAGTCGGGCGGATGCTGTGATGGCAGCTCGCCGATGTGTTATCCCGCCGGTGACTTCATCACGTCGGACCAGGACGTACGGCTGGGCCAGTTCGACATCGGCACTGCCGCAGCGCCCCAGCCGATCGACTTCTGGATGTCGAGGGAACAGTTCGAGTACTGGAGCCACACACACCTGACCGTCGACGTAGTGACCGGACGCGGCAGCGGATTCTCGGCCGAAGCTCCCGAGGGTGTGCGATTCATCATCCGCTCACGCCTGATGGAGACAGCGGCGCCGTTCGCCTGAAGTTCGCGGCCTGGGTCAAGCGGTCAGCGGTCAGCGGAACTGAGTGGAACGGCCCCGAAGGTGGCTGGGTAGTCGTCAAGCCAGGCCCAGCGTTCTGCAGGCCAACTCACGACAAATGCGCGCCCGACAACGTCGTCAAGCGGCACAAATCCTTTGCCGGGATTCGCGCCCTGGTAACGCGAATCATTCGAACGCCCACGGTTGTCGCCCATAACCCAGAGGGAATCGGTCGGCACAGTGACGTCAAAGTCGGTTGCTGACACCCGTGTCGCCCCCCACGCCAAACGCACATACGGTTCATCAAGCGGCGTGGAATTGACGCTCATCTGTCCCTGGCTGTTGCAACAGACGACGTGATCGCCAGGCAGACCAATTACGCGCTTGACGAGGTGTTCACCGCTGTCGGTGTTCGCGAGCCCCACGGCTTCCAGCATCCATTCGAAACCGGCGGCAATCGGAGCCTGTTCCGGCTTCGACTGGGGAGTGAGCCAGCCGCCCGGGTCCTTGAACACCACGACATCACCGCGATTGAGAGCCACGACGTCTGGCACTAGTTCGTTGACCAGGATGCGGTCGTTCACCTTCAGGGTGTCACTCATCGATTCCGACGGAATGTAGAACGATTTGATCAGAAATGACTTGACCAGAAACGATACGAGAAGCGCAACAATGACGATGATGATGGCATCACGCAGCAGGTGGAAGGGGCTGCGCTGACGTCGTCGCCTGTCAGCGTCGGATGGATGACGCGAAGCGTCGGGCAGCGTCTCGTCGGTCATCGCTGATCACCCCCGACCGAGTGTACGCAAAGTTGCACTGTGCGGGCACTTTTCAGGGGCAGATCAGAAATGGAATGGGCCGGCTATTACGCCGGGTTCTGTCCAGGTGCCGCATCGAAACACGACACCGTCGACGGCCATCTATCTACGAACTACGTTGCCGCAGCCCTCTAGCGGTCTACCCGAAAACTCGGCGAGCAGCCTTAGCGTTTTCTGTCTGACCTTGCTCCGGGCGAGGTTTACCGAGCCGACCAGGTCACCCTGGCCTCTGGTGGTCTCTTACACCACCGTTTCACCCTTACCGCAGGCAAGCCTGCGGCGGTCTACTTTCTGTGGCACTGTCTCGCGGGTTACCCCGGGTGGGTGTTACCCACCGCCCTGCTCTATGGAGCCCGGACGTTCCTCGGCATCCTGACCTCGAAAGATCCAGATGACGCGACCGTCTTGCCGACCCATTCCAATCCGCAAGCCTACAGGTGCCGGCGTGAGTCGACTAAATGCCGGCTCCCTCCTGGCGCTCATCATGCCCCTCGACCTCGTGACGGCGCTCGAGAGCGGCCCCTTCGACATCCACGTTGGGCAAGATGCGGTCGAGCCAGCGCGGGATCCACCAGGCCGACGTGCCGAGCAGGTGCATGATCGCCGGCATGAGCAACATTCGTACGAGGAATGCATCGACCAGTACACCGAATGCCAGACCGAAGCCGATCGACTTGATCATGCTTGACTCCGAGCTGATGAAGCCGGAGAACACAGCGATCATGATCAACGCGGCCGCGATGACCACCGAGCGGCCGGCACGGAAGCCCTGGGCGACGGCGAGGCGCGCTGGCGCCCCGTGCACGTACGCTTCCCGCATCCCGGTGGCCAGGAAGAGCTGGTAGTCCATCGCCAGCCCGAAGAGGATACCGACGAGGATGACAGGCAGGAAGCTCAGGATCGGTCCGGCGCTGTGAATGCCGAGGAATTCAGCTAACCAGCCCCATTGGAAGACGGCAACGATCGCTCCGAAGGTCGCGAAGAGCGACAGGATGAATCCGCCTGTCGCGATCAGTGGAACCAACAACGAGCGGAACACCAGGATCATGATCAGGAACGACAGGCCGATGACGACGGTGAGATAGAGCGGCAGCACATCCGCCAGCGCCTCTGAGATATCGATGTTGATCGCGGCTTGCCCGGCGACACCGAGTTCGATATCGCTGTCAACGGTCAATCCGCGCAGGTCTCGCACAAGCTGTTCGGTTGAGGCACTGTTGGGTCCCTCGGCCGGGACGACCTGGAACGCGGCGAGCCGATTGTCAGCCGAAACCGCGATCGGCGCGACGGCGACGACATCCTCTTGCTCCGCGATCGCTTGTGCGACAGACACCTGTGCGGCGAGCACTCCATCTTCGTCGAGTCCGGCCGGCAGCGCCGCGGTGACCAGAAGCGGGCCATTTGCACCCTCGCCGAATGACTCCCCCACGACAGTGAAGGCCCTGTAAGACGATGAACCTGTCGGCTCGGATGACCCGTCAGGCAGACCCAAACGCATCGACAGCGACGGGATCGCGATAACCAGCAGTACACCGATCGTGACCACGGCGGTGATGACCGCGCGGAGTGTGCCCATGGGCTTCACCGCGGTCTGCTTCGACACGCCTTCGCTCCCGATGCGAGCCCTGGCCTTCTTGCCCAGCACGCGCATGCCGGCCAGGCCAAGCAAAGCAGGCGTGAGGCTGATGGCAATCAGTACGGCGATCAACACGCTCACGGCTCCGGCCGTGCCCATCAGTCCCAGGAAGGGTACTCCGGTGACATTGAGTGCGAGCAGGGCGATGATGACCGTCGTTCCCGCGAACAGTACGGCGTTGCCGGCCGTGCCGTTTGCCAGACCGATGGATTCGCGCACCTCGGCGCCCCGCAGTAATTGTTTGCGATGCCGGTTGATGATGAACAGGGAGTAGTCGATTCCCACGGCGAGTCCGAGCATGACTCCGAGGATCGGCGTGACGCTCGTCATGTCGAGAACACCGGAGAATGAGAGCGTTAGCATCGCGCCGATTCCAACACCCACGAGTGCAGTGATGATGGGGAACGCCGCGGCCAGCATCGAGCCGAGCATGATGAGCAGGATCACCCCGGCTAGCACAACACCGACAACTTCACCGACCCCGACAAGCTGAGGCACGCTCTGGGCGATGTCAGACGAGAACGACACCTCGACGCCCTTGATCGGGGTGGCTTCGAAATAGTCGATCGTCGCCGCCTTCGCGCTCTCCGGCAGTTCCAAGCGCGGCACCGTGTATGCAACGGTCACGATTGCGGCGGCATCGTCTGGCGAGACCATCCGAATGTTTTTCGCGAGTGAGAGCAACTCGGCTCCACGCTCGAGCTTGGCGCTTTCGGCGTCAAGGGTGGCACGTGATTCGGTCAGTGCGGCCTGCTGTTGGTCGAGCTGAGCCTGCTGCGCCGTCAGCTGTGCCTGCGCAGCATCAAGCTCGGCCGTCAGCGCTCCGGCAGCTTCGGCCTGAGCTCTGCTGGCATCCAGCTGCGCCTGCCCGGCAGTGATCTGGGCCTGGGCAGCGTCAAGCTGTGCCTGACCTGCGTCGAGCTGGGCACGTCCGGCGGTGATTTGCGCACGTCCAGCTTCGATCTTGCTGGCCTGATCGGCGCGTTGCGCTTCTGTGGCGAACGGGTCCACGACGTTTGCCACGTCGGGCAGCGTGCTGGCGCCCGCCACAAGTGCGCTGATCTCGGTCTTCTGCTCACTCGTCAGAGGCGAGCCGTCTTCTGTGGTGAAGACAACGGTTCCTGAGGCGCCGCTGAAATCAGGAAGCTTCTTGGACAGCTCGTCTGTAACCGCACCCGACGCTGTACCCGGAATGTCAAAGCTAGAACTGAGCCCCTTGAAACCAATCAGGAACGCGCCGAGGGCCAGTACGAGGATCACTATCCAGGCGGCGATGACCAGCCACGCTCGACGTGCGGAGAATTTGCCCAACCGATATAGCAACTCAGCCATGGAAGTCCTTTCGCCAGACACCTTGATGATACGCACGGTCACGCGGGTCAAACTCACCGGTAAGGGAATACGCAGAAGGGGCACAGCCTCTCGGCCGTGCCCCTTCTCGTGAAGCAGTTGGTCAGATGCCGGATTCTTCAGTGCGAACCAGGATCGTGCCACAGTCAGGGCAGAACACGACGTCGTCGGCAGGCGAGTTGCGAACCGTCTCCAGGTCGTTGCCTGTCAGCGTCATCGTGCAGGCACCACACGTGCGCGCACGCAGAAGTGCGGCACCATGACCGTGGCCGGCTACACGACGCTTCTCGTAGAGCGCGATGAGTTCATCAGAGATGTTGGCCGCAATAGCTGCCCTGTCACGGACGAGGTCGTCGAGTTCCTTCTTGACCTCGACCAGGTCAGCATCGCGCACCTGCTCCAGTTCGGCGATGCGGGCCGCGATTTCTTCGCGCTCGCCCTGCACGAGAGCGAGTGCGCGCTCGTGCTCTTCGAGACGCTCCATGACGGTGATCTCGATCTCTTCGAGGTCAAACTGGCGCTTCTTGAGTGCGGCCAGCTCGGTTTCCAGAGCCTGTACGTCTTTCACCGAGGAGGTGTGCTGCAAACGATCAGTGTCGCGTTCGATGCGCTTCTGCACGACGTCGACATCCGATTCGATGCGCGACAACTCGGTACGAACATCGTCGAGTTCGCCAAGACGAGCCATGTAGCGCACCTTGACCGCGTCGGCCGTAGCGGTGAGCGCAGCAATCTCTGCGTGCTGGCTGAGAGCTTTCGCCTTGTGCTCAAGCTGCTGGACCTTGGTGTCAAGCGCCTGGAGCCTGAGGAGCTCTTTCTGGGCTACGGGGGTTGCCTTCACTGTTTCCTGACCTTTACGAGTGTTGAGTTACAAAATTGTGGAGCCGTTACGAGGCTATTGAGTGACGACGAAGTCCCAGGGATCGGTGCGGAGATCACTGACGCTCACACGAACCCCCGGCAATGCGGCCCGAAGCTGAGTTGCAGCGGCGTCAAGCCACAACCATTCACTTGCCCAGTGTGACACGTCGATGAGTGCGGGACCTGAGCCAGTGAGCTTCGCCTGTTCTCTGGCTTCAGAAGCCGGGTGATGCCGCAGATCGGCCGTGATGTACACATCCGAGGACACGACCGCGGGATGAGCCAGCAACGAGTCGCCGGCTCCGCCACACAGCGAAACCGTTTCTACCAGCGTGCCATACTCGCCGGACACTCGAACGCCGGTTGCCGTCGCCGGCAACAGTTCGGCGATGTCGCGCGCCAGTTGCCCGAGGGTCGTTGGCTGAGCGAGGTGGCCGACGCGACCGATACCGACGCCCGGCACGCTGCCAGGCGTGATCGGCTGCGCATCGACCAGACCGAGCCGGGTGGCGATCACGTCTGAGACGCCGTCTTCGACAACGTCTGCGTTGGTGTGGGCAGCAATTAGAGCGCAGTTCGCCCGGATGAGTCTGGCCAGCAGTGCACCCTTGTAGCGATCCTCTGCCACCGACGTGACGCCGCGCAACAGGAGCGGATGGTGCACAAGCAGCAGATCGGCACCCGCTTGGATGGCCTCATCGACCGTGCCGGCGACGGCATCGACGGCGAGATGGATCGACGTGATCTGCTGTGCTGGATCGCCACTCAGAAGCCCAGGAGCGTCCCAGGCTTCAGCGCCGGACAGCGGCCAGAGTTCATGGATGATCTGGGTGGCGTTGGCGAGCGAAATTGACACTCGGTCAGCTTACCGGTCGCTCGCTTTGCACACCCGGTCTATCGAGGCTTCTTCGTTGGCCAGCCGACAAGGATAACCACGCCGATCATGATCATCGCCAGGCCGAGCCAGCCGAGGGGGTCAAGTCGTTCGCCGACGATCACGATCGCCAGAATCGTCGCGACGAGCGGTTCGACGAGCGTGATGGTTGTCGCCGTGCTGCTGGTTACTGTGCGGAGGCCTGTCCCGAACAGGATGTAGGCCAGGAACATCGGGCCAAGCGCGAGGTAGGCCGTAATGCCGATACTCGACGCTGACTGCAGCAGCGGTGCACCGGTGAACAGCAGCACCGGAACCAGGCACAGGGCACCGAGGCCGAATAGTGCGCCCATTGTTGCATTCGAGCTGTGGCCCGCAGAGAGAACGCGACGGGAGGCATCCGTATACAGCGCGTAGCTGAGACCGGCGAGCAGACCGAGCAGCACACCGAGCGGAGTATCGGAGGCGCTGGCGCCGGTATCGGCAGGACGTCCGATCACGAGGAGCACTGTGCCCATCACCGCAATGCCGGTACAGAGTGCCCAGCGCGCCGAAATATGGCCGCGGTCCACCAGATATTCGATGGCGGCGGCGAAGAGTGGAGCTGAGCCCAGGGAGATTACAGTGCCGATGGCAACTCCGGCCAGATTCATCGAACTGTAGAAGGCCAGCGGGTAAACGAAAATTCCGCCGACGCCTGCGATCACCCAGCCGCGCACCGATTTATCGGCCATCGCGCGCATCGAGCCCTGGGCAGAGAGCAGAAAAAGGAGGCCGCCACCGATCGCCATCGTGGCTGCGCCAATGGCCAGCGGGCTGACGTCGTCGGGCAGGAAGTGAGCGGCTGTGCCCGTCGTGCCCCAAAGCAACGACGCAATCAGAATAGGGACGACGCCTCTGTTGTTCTGCCGCACCCGGCATCCAATCTGTTGCTGTCAGTGTGCGCAGTGGCGCCTGTCTCAGGTGAACTGGTTTCCGACAGTGTATGGGCAGCGGATGCCTGGCGCGGGTCGCAGTATCTTCGGTGTTCAGAAATGGCACTATTGCTGTGATGCACCCCACCACGTGGCGGATGCAGCAGAGCGATAGGACAGATGACGTGACACAGACAAGCCCCCTGACGATCGTGACAGGCGGCAGCCGCGGCATCGGTGCTGCGATCTGCCGACGGCTGGCACGGGACGGCCACGACGTCGTGATCGGATTCCACAGCGACGATGTCGCTGCAGAATCGGTGGCACGAGACGTGCGCGGGGCCGGTCGGCGAGCCATCGCCGTGCGCGTCGACACGACCGACGACGCGAGCGTTGCTGCGCTCTTCGAGCGAGCCCGCGAGTTCGGCACGGTGACAGGCCTGGTGAACAACGCAGGCTCGGCCAGTGCCGTCGGCACGCTGGCCAAGAACGATATGGCTGATATCCGCCGCGATCTCGACGTCAACCTCGTTGGCGTCCTTCTGTGCGCACAACAGGCGGTACGGGCGATGTCCCAGTCAGGCGGTGGCTCGATCGTCAACATCTCGTCGGCCGCGGCCACGCTGGGTGGGGCGGGAAGCTACGTGCACTACGCGGCGGCGAAGGCGGCAGTCGATGGGTTGACCGTCGGCCTGTCGAAAGAGGTCGCAGCACTCGGCATCCGCGTCAATGCTGTTGCCCCCGGCACCATCTGGACCGAGTTTCACCGCGATCCCGATAGGCCGGCGAAGGTAGCGACGACAGTGCCCCTCGGCCGCGCGGGCCAGCCGGACGAAATCGCCGGTGCCGTCGCTTGGCTACTTTCAGCGGATGCCAGCTATGCCACGGGCACAATCATTCGGGTTGCTGGCGGGCTGTAGCACTCGCGGCAATCGCGGCGACCGCGCTTATTCGACGCGAGTGTGCGTAGTTCGCTACCGCATCGCAGCAGGCAACCGCTGCAACGCCAACCACATAGGCGACGAGATCGATGGCCGCGAATGACGTGCCCAGCGTGAGCCTGAACACCACGCTGTCGGACAGCGTGGCCGGAATACCTGTGAGCTGGAAGAGTTCGATGGCCACGCACAGGCCTCCGGCAATAATGCCGACCTGCACGGGAAGCAGGCGAGGCGCCGCTACCGTGACTGCCAGGTAGAGAAGGACTGCGTACAGGGCGTCTGCAGTGAAATTCGTCACGGGCCCACTATCGATGGCGTGCACCAGGAGTCCGACGATCATCACAAGCAGCCCGGCAGCACCGGCACCCAGCCGACGACGCCGCGCTGGCCTGCGTTGTATATCAGCGTCAGATCTCACAAGGCAGAGGCTACGTCATCCCTCGCAGGGACGCATCGGAACGCCGTTCTCCGCCGCCGGGGGTAGACGGTGCGTTTACCCGGGAAGTTGCGGCTCGCGCCACTGAGCAGCACACGCGAAGATATGTCACGATCGCTCTTATGGGAGGTCGTGGTCGACCCGAACGACCACCTGGGATGGATGGCGGACTCCCCCGATTACGCCATCCATCCCATTTCTTTGCCCGCGGGCACCGTGTGCCTTGCCGACGCCGCGCTGACGCTCGGCTGACCTCCGCAGATCGTGACGCGGCCTGGTCTAGGGTCATGAAATGGCCAATCTCGTCTATCCGCCAGCTGTCCGCCCCGGAGGCACCATCGGAGTGCCGTCGCCGTCATCTGGCGTTGATTCAGAGTTCGCTCCGCGCCTCGCTGATGCGACAAACGCGCTCACGGCACGCCGATACCGGGTGGAACTCGGCACACTGGTGCGCAACGGTGGACTCGTTTCTGGCTCAATATCGGAGCGCGTCGACGAGCTACAGACAATGTTCGCCCGGGACGACGTCAACGCTGTGCTGCCGCCGTGGGGCGGTGAGCTGGCGATCGACATGCTTGACACCCTCGATTGGGCAGCACTTGCTGCAGACCCGAAATGGTTTGCCGGCTGGTCAGACATCTCGACACTGTTGCTCCCGCTGACCGTCATGCACGGAGTGGCGACCCTGCACGGGGCAAACCTGATGGACGAGCCCTACGAACTGCCGACCGAGTTCGTGCGCTGGACAGATGTCATCTCCGGAACTGTCGGAACGTCCTTCGAACAGCAGGCTGCCCCACATCGCCGCACCCGACCCTGGGGCGACTGGGCAGATGAGCCATTGGATGCCGCGAAGGCGTATGAGACGACGACGCACTGGAAGCTGCTCTCTGGAGCGTCCCAGGCCGAGTTCTCTGGTCGTCTGATCGGCGGTTGTCTCGACACCGTCGCCCTGCTTGCCGCGACCCCATATGGTGATGTACCGGCATTCCAACGGCGTTACGCGCCCGAAGGCTTGGTCGTCTACCTCGAGGTGTCTGACGCGGATGCCGTCAGCACAGCGCGCATGCTTCGCTCACTCCGCTTGGCCGGCTGGTTCACTAACGCAAACGGCGTACTCATCGGCAGGACGACCGCACCCAATAGTGCGGATATGACCCAGCTGGAGGCCGTTGCTCACGCGCTCGGCGACCTGCCGATTCCTGTGATCGTCGATTTCGACGCGGGACATGAGCCGCCCCAGATGCCGCTCGTCAACGGAGCCATCGCCGACGTGCGCATCGACGGCCGCCACGGCTCGATCCGCCAGACCCTCACGCCCTGACGGCGGCGGCGCGAGTCAATAAAACAAGAAAACCCCCGATTTCTCGGGGGTTTTCACTGTGGGCCCTACCGGGATCGAACCGATGACATCCACGGTGTAAACGTGGCGCTCTACCAGCTGAGCTAAAGGCCCCGACTACCGCTTGCGCGGATCAGGTCGTTTCACATCATACAGAAACCAGCGCCCGAGTCCGAAATCGACGGCCTCGTTTCGCGACCGCCGGGCGCGTCGCGGACTAGGCCGGCTGCAGTTCAGACAGCGCTGCGCGGTAAGCCTCGATAGCCCGCGGCTCGCCAGGGGCTGTGATGAAACTGGCGCGGATGATGCCGCTCGCGTCAATAAGGAAAGTCGCGCGGTTCGCAAAACCCTTCTCCTCGAGGAAGACACCGTATTCCTTTGCCACGCCGCCGTGCGGCCAGAAGTCGGCGACCAGACTGAAGTCATAGCCTTCCTGTTCACCCCAGGCGCGCAGTGCGTGACGAGAGTCAACCGAGATGCCGATCAGTTCGACGCCGCTGTCGGCAAAGAGCGACAGGTTGTCGCGCAGTTCGCACAGTTCGCTGCTGCAGATTCCTGAGAAGGCGAGAGGGAAGAAGACCAACGCGACCGACTTCACCCCACGGAACTGGCTCAGCGAAATCGTCTCACCGTATTGGTTGATGAGCGAGAAGTCTGGTGCCTGGGTGTCGTTCTCCAAAGCCATGGTGCATTTCCTTTCCGTGCCGCAAATTACTGCAGCTGAACACGGTGGGAAAGCCTAGCCCCAGGCGCTCTGTGAACCAAGAATCTGAAAGCTCGCCAGCTCACTGTGAGGTTGGGGCGGCGCACGCACAGCCATTCCAGACTCACTAGGCTGGACTAGGTGCCAATGGTCGTAATCCGACCCGCTTTGTCTCCGGCACGAATAATCAGGCCAAATTTGTTCATCGCAGGTGAGGCCCCACAGAGAGAGGTCGAGTGTGACTGTCAACGACCAGGACCCGTACTCGATGAATAACATCGACACAGATCCAGAAGAGACGGCCGAATGGTCGGAGTCACTGGATTCGCTTGTAGCCGCAGAAGGCCACCAGCGTGGCCGTGAGATCATGCTCAGCCTGCTCAAGCGGTCCAAGGAACTTCACCTTGGCGTACCGATGGTTCCGACCACGGACTACATCAACACCATTGCTGCAGAAAACGAGCCGGAGTTCCCGGGCGATGAAGACGTCGAACGTCGTTACCGCGCCTGGATCCGCTGGAATGCAGCAGTGCTCGTGCACCGCGCACAGCGCCCCGGCATCGCCGTCGGTGGCCACATCTCGACGTACGCGTCGTCGGCTGCCCTCTACGAGGTCGGCTTCAACCACTTCTTCCGTGGGCAGAACCACCCGGGCGGCGGAGACCAGGTCTTCGTGCAGGGTCACGCCTCCCCCGGAACCTACGCACGTGCATTCCTCGAAGGACGCCTGAGCGCCAACCAGCTCGACGGTTTCCGCCAGGAGAAGTCGCACGAAGGCGGAGGACTCTCGTCCTACCCGCACCCGCGCCTCATGCCGGAATTCTGGCAGTTCCCGACTGTATCGATGGGCCTTGGCCCGATCAACGCGATCTACCAGGCCCAGGCCAACCGCTACCTCACCAACCGTGGCATCAAGGATGCGAGCGACCAGCAGGTCTGGGCATTCCTCGGCGACGGTGAAATGGACGAGGTCGAAAGCCGCGGACAGCTTCAGGTCGCCGCCAACGAAGGCCTCGACAACCTCAACTTCGTGATCAACTGCAACCTGCAGCGTCTTGACGGCCCTGTGCGTGGCAATGGCAAGATCATCCAGGAGCTCGAGAGCTTCTTCCGCGGTGCCGGCTGGAACGTCATCAAGGTCGTCTGGGGTCGCGAGTGGGACAGCCTGCTCGCCAACGACACCGACGGCGCCCTGCTCAACCTGATGAACGTCACGCCTGATGGCGATTACCAGACGTACAAGGCCGAGAGCGGCGCATACGTGCGCGAAAACTTCTTCGGACGCGACCTGCGTGCGCTCAAGCTCGTCGAGGGCTACACCGACGACGAGGTTTGGAACCTCAAGCGCGGTGGGCACGACTACCGCAAGGTATACGCCGCATTCAAGGCAGCATCTGAGCACAAGGGCCAGCCCACCGTCATTCTGGCGAAGACCGTCAAGGGCTACGGCCTCGGACCGAGCTTCGAGGGCCGCAACGCGACCCACCAGATGAAGAAGATGACGCTCGACAACCTCAAGACGTTCCGTGACAGCATGCACGTGCCGATCACCGACGCCCAGCTTGAAGAGAACCCGTACCTGCCGCCGTACTACACCCCCGGCGATTCAGACCCGGCGATCCAGTACATGCACGAGCGTCGCCGTGAACTCGGTGGCTACGTGCCGGAGCGTCGCAGCAAGTACACCCAGCTGAACCTGCCAGACGACTCCACGTATGCGATCTCGAAAAAGGGTTCAGGCACGCAGGAGATCGCCACCACGATGGCATTCGTGCGTCTACTCAAGGATCTGTTGCGCTCGAAGGACTTCGGCAACCGCATCGTCCCGATCATCCCCGACGAGGCTCGTACCTTCGGAATCGACGCGTTCTTCCCGAACGCCAAGATCTACAACCCGAACGGTCAGCACTACACCTCCGTCGACCGCGAACTGCTGCTGGCGTACAAGGAGAGCCCTCAGGGCCAGATCGAGCACGTCGGCATCAACGAAGCCGGCGCGATGGCCGCGTTCACCAACATGGGTACTACGTACGCCACCCAGGGTGAGCCGCTCATTCCGATCTACGTGTTCTACTCGATGTTCGGATTCCAGCGCACCGGCGACGCCATGTGGGCTGCTGGCGACCAGATGGCCCGTGGTTTCATCATGGGTGCCACCGCGGGTCGCACCACGCTGACCGGTGAGGGCCTCCAGCATGCAGACGGTCACTCGCACCTGCTCGCCTCGACCAACCCGGCAGTCGTCTCGTACGACCCGGCATACGGTTACGAGATCGGGCACATCATGCGCGACGGTCTGCAGCGCATGTACGGCGGAACCCACACAGATCCGAACGTCATGTACTACATCACTCTCTACAACGAGCCGTATGTACAGCCGGCCGAACCGGAGGGCGTGGATGTCGATGGCATCGTGCGCGGTATCCACCAGCTGAACCAGTCGATGGTCGCTGGCCCCAAGGCTCAGCTGCTGGCATCCGGTGTCGGAGTCACCTGGGCACTCGAGGCCCAGCAGCTCCTCGCTGAGGACTGGGGCGTTGCCGCCAACGTCTGGTCGGTCACCTCGTGGACCGAACTGCGTCGCGACGGCCTTGCGGCAGAGGAACATAACTTCCTCTACCCGGACGCCGACGAGCGCATCCCATATGTCACGTCAAAGCTTGCCGGCGCAGAGGGACCGGTCATCGCCGTTTCCGACCACATGCATGCAGTAGCGGACCAGATCCGTCAGTTCGTTCCCGGCGATTTCGCAACGCTCGGAGCAGACGACTTCGGATTCTCCGACACCCGCGCTGCCGCACGTCGCTACTTCAAGATCGACGGCCCATCCATGGTCGTTCGCACGCTCCAGATGCTCGCCCGTCAGGGCAAGGTCGACCGAAGCCTGGTCAGTGCAGCAATCGCGAAGTACCGCCTGCACGATGTGAGCGCTGGAACCTCCGGCTCTGCCGGGGGCGAAAGCTAACAACGAAAGTGGCACCGGCGCCCAAGACGAAAGAGCAGACGCTCGCCTGGCTTCGAACGATTTCAGGCGAGCTGTCTACGGCGACGTTGAAACGCCTGGAGGACACGCTGCCCTGGTATGGCGATATGCCACCAGGGCGGCGGTCCGCCGTCGGGCTCGTCGCCCAGGCAGGTATCACGTCGTTCATCTCCTGGTACGACAACCCCAACTCGACTCCGTGGATCGCGGCAGACGTTTTCGGTGCCGCCCCACGGGAGCTCTTACGATCGGTCAGCCTGCAGCAGACGTTGCAGCTCATTCGGATCGTGGTTGAAGTCGTCGAGGAACGCGTCAAGGACGGCAGCGAGTCACTTCGTGAAGCGATCCTGCTGTACTCGCGCGAAATCGCCTTCGGCGCAGCTGATGTCTACGCCAGGGCAGCAGAGGCCCGTGGCCTCTGGGATGCTCGGCTTGAGGCACTCGTCGTCGACTCGATTCTGAGCGGGGAGTATGACGACGAGCTTCCCAGCCGTATCGCCGCACTCGGTTGGCACGGTCATGGCGAAGTCTGCGTGCTCGTCGGTACGACGCCGAAGATGCTCGACGTCGACCACCTCAGGCGCGCTGCACGCCACATGGCAGCGGATGTGCTGATTGGCGTGCAGGGCAACAGGCTCGTGCTGGTCATCGGTCGCGCCCACCCCACGCCGGTCGAGGGCGAAGACACAGCTGGCGCGCCACCGCTGCTCAGTTTCATGGAGATCGCGGTCCAGCTTGAAGAAAGCTTCGGTCCCGGACATCTGGTGCTCGGCCATGAAGTCCCGAACCTCGTTGATGCGTCCAAGAGCGCCAAGGCTGCTCTCGCCGGGTTCGCTGTCGCCCGTGCGTGGCGCAACGCCCCGCGCCCCGTGCAAGCGGATGACCTGCTGCCCGAGCGGGCACTCGCTGGAGATCCGCTTGCTCGCGCCACACTCATCCACCGCGTGTATCGGCCATTGCAGGCACACTCGACCGAGTTGCTCACCACACTCTGGTGCTACCTCGACAACGGTCGGTCGCTTGAAGCGACGGCACGTGAACTCTTCGTGCACCCGAACACCGTGCGCTACCGCCTGAAGCGCGTCTCCGAAGTTATCGGGTACGACGCGACCGGAGCCAGGGAAGCCCTGATCCTGCAGTCGGCGCTGATCATCGGCTCGATCAGCGATCACGACGGTTCTTCACGTCGTCGCTGACCCTCTTGCCGGCCCCGATGTAACGAATCCCCCAAACGTTTCCGGAATACTTAGTACTTCTTCAACACACACCGACGTATTGAGATTGGGAAACTAGAAACGTGATTGTTGTCGTCTGCCCTGGACAGGGCTCGCAAACCCCCGGATTCCTTGAGCCCTGGCTCGCTGACCCTGCGTTTGCAGGAGAGCTTCGTGAAATCTCGGATGCGGTGGGAATCGACCTCGTCGCCCACGGCACCACGAGCGACGCCGACACAATCAAGGACACGGCGATCGCGCAGCCGCTCATTGTGGCTGCAGGACTCCTCACCCTCAAGGCCCTGCTCGCAGATGGTCGCCGCGAAAAGATCGGCGGAATCGCCGGGCACTCGGTCGGCGAGGTTACCGCAGCCGCCGGAGCCGGCATCCTCAGCAACGCTGACGCCGTACGTTTCGTGCGCGAGCGTGGCAGCGCCATGGCGGCCGCGGCCGCTGCTACCCCGACGGGGATGAGCGCCGTCCTCGGTGGAGACGAAGCAGAACTACTTGCCAAGCTCAGCGAACTCGGACTCGAGCCCGCAAACTTCAACGGCGGTGGCCAGATCGTCGTCGCAGGCGCACTGGATGCCCTCGCGGCCCTTGCCGAGAACCCGCCGGCCAAGGCGCGCGTCATCCCGCTTCAGGTCGCCGGCGCATTCCACACGCGGTATATGACACCTGCTGTCGAACACCTCGCGTCGGTTGCCGCATCACTCACCCCGGCTGATCCCACTCTTCCGCTGTGGACAAACAAGGACGGCTCGCTCGTCTCAAACGGTGCGCAGTTCGTCGAGCTTCTCGTCGGTCAGGTCTCGTCGCCAGTACGGTGGGACCTGTGCATGGAGTCCTTCGCCGCCGCCGGCGTCACCGGAATTATCGAGGTTGCTCCAGCCGGCGCACTCGTCGGACTCGCCAAGCGTGCACTCAGAGGCGTACCGAGCCTCGCGATCAAGACTCCAGACGACCTGCCGGCCGCGTTCGAGCTCATCGACCAGGCTTCCTGAGTCCTACCGAAAGAAACGAATGATCAAGCCAACCCTTCAGCAGTCTCACGGAGCGCAGTTCACCCGCATCCTCTCCGTCGGCGCAGCACGCGGCGATCTGAACGTCGTCAATGACGACCTGATCGAGCCGATCAACTCGTCAGACGAGTGGATCCAGCAGCGCACCGGCATCATCTCCCGCACCAGGGCGAGCGAAGACCTCCAGGCCGTCGACCTCGCGACCGATGCGGCCCGCGAGGCCATCGAGCGTTCAGGCATCTCCCCCGAACTCATCGATGCCGTCATCATCGCGACGATCAGCAACATCCAGCAGACGCCATCCATGGCTGCTGTCGTCGCCGACCGAGTGGGCGCAAACCCAGCTGCCGCGTACGACGTCAATGCCGCCTGTGCCGGCTACAGCTACGCGATCGCCCAGGCCGACGCCCTGATCCGTGCCGGCGCTGCACACTACGCGCTTGTCATCGGCGCCGAGAAGCTCTCGGACGTCGTCGACCCGACCGACCGCTCGATCTCATTCCTGCTAGGCGATGGCGCGGGTGCTGTCGTCATCGGCCCGAGCGAGTTCCCCGGCATCTCGGCAACAATTTGGGGTTCAGACGGCTCACGGGCCGACGCCGTCGGTATGAACCACACGCTGCAGGAATACCGTCGCGGCGATGCTCCGTGGCCCACGCTTCGCCAGGAGGGCCAGACAGTCTTCCGCTGGGCAGTATGGGACATGGCCAAGGTTGCCAAGCAGGCGCTGGATGCCGCCGGCATCACCAGCGACCAGCTCGCGGCCTTCATCCCGCACCAGGCGAACATGCGCATCATCGACGAATTCGCCAAGCAGCTGAAGCTTCCGGAGTCGGTGGTCATCGCCCGCGACATCGCTACGACCGGCAACACCTCGGCCGCATCCATCCCCCTTGCCACGCACCGATTGCTCGAAGAGCACCCGGAATTGAGCGGCGGCCTCGCGCTTCAGATCGGCTTCGGAGCCGGTCTGGTATTCGGCGCGCAGGTCGTAGTTCTGCCCTAGTTCCTCAAGTCACCCCTAAACTGAGTCTCGGTCAAACGAGACACCCCCCAAGGAGAAAACAAAATGGCATTGTCCACCGAAGAAGTTCTTGCCGGCCTGGCCGAGCTCATCAACGACGAGACTGGCATCGCGACCGACACGGTTGAGCTGGGCAAGTCGTTCACCGACGACCTCGACATCGACTCCATCTCGATGATGACCATTGTCGTCAACGCAGAAGAGAAGTTCGACGTCAAGATTCCCGACGAAGAGGTAAAGAACCTCAAGACCGTCGGCGACGCTGTCGAGTTCATCGTCAAGGCCCAGAACTAGCCACACCTTTCGGGCAGGCCGGACGACTGATGTCGGTCGGCCTGCCCGTTGTGGCATGTCCCACGCTTTCCCCTCCACGAGAGTTGACGTTATGACCAAGAAGATCGTTATCACCGGTATCGGTGCGACCTCGCCGCTCGGCGGAACCGCACCAGAGACCTGGTCGGCCCTTCTCGCCGGCGAATCGGGTGCACGCACCCTCGAACAAGCCTGGGTCGCCGAGACCCAAATCCCCATCACTTTTGCTGCGCAGGCCAAGATATTGCCTGCCGACGTCCTCGAGCGTTTCGAGACCAAGCGTCTCGACCCGTCGAGCCAGTTCGCACTGATCGCCGGCCGTGAGGCCTGGGCAGATGCCGGCGCCCCCGAGGTCGAGCCCGAACGTCTGGCCGTTGACTGGTCAACCGGCATCGGCGGCGTCTGGACGCTGCTCGACGCGTGGGACACCCTGCGCGAGCGCGGCCCGCGCCGCGTGCTGCCCATGACTGTACCGATGCTGATGCCGAATGGCCCCGGAGCCGCAATCGGCATGGACCTGCATGCTCGTGCCGGTATCACCACTGTCGTCTCCGCCTGCGCCTCCAGTACCGAAGCGCTCGTCAACGCCTACAACCGCCTGCAGGCCGGTCTGGCCGACGTCGTCATCGCCGGTGGATCAGAGGCAGCAATCCACCCGCTGCCTATCGCCTCGTTTGCTGCAATGCAAGCGCTGTCCAAGCGAAACGACGACCCGGCTACCGCGTCACGTCCGTACGACATCAGCCGTGACGGCTTCGTACTCGGTGAGGGTGCAGCAGCGCTCGTCATCGAGACCGAAGAACACGCCAAGGCCCGCGGCGCGCGAATCTACGCCGAACTTCTCGGTGGTTCCATCACGAGCGACGCGTACCACATCACCGCACCGGACCCCGAGGGCTCAGCAGCCGCACGCGCCATGCTCACCACCATCGAAAACTCCGGTGCAAGCCTCGCGGATGTCACACACATTAACGCGCACGCTACAAGCACCCCGGTGGGCGACATCGCTGAGTACAACGCGCTCCGCCGCGTATTCGGTGACCTGCTCGATGGCATCCCGGTGTCGGCGACGAAGGCATCGACCGGTCACCTTCTCGGTGGCGCCGGTGCGATCGAGGCGCTGTTCACGGTCAAGGCACTGCACGAACGCCTTGCCCCGCCAACGATCAACCTGACCGAGCAGGACCCCGACATCCCACTGGATGTCGTGACCACGCCTCGCGCGCTGCCTGCCGGCGACCTGCTGGCCATCAGTAACTCGTTCGGATTTGGCGGCCACAACGCCGTCGTCGCATTCCGCAGCGTGTAATACCGCGCAATCACCTGTAACGCACACGACCCCGACCGGGAAACCACCGGTCGGGGTCGTGTGTTTGGTGCGGTCTGGTGCTTCGCTCACGCGTCGTTCGGGAATGTCACCGACCAGCGCGTCTGGCGCCGCATCCAGGCCGCAAGCTCTGTGGGTCTATCCGACCTTGTGCAGCCAGACCACGGCGCTCATGTCGCTGGCGTGGCGGAACGGCTCGAGCTCGTCATCCCACGCCTGCCCGAGCGCCAGCCGCAGTTCTCTGTGCAGTTCGATGGCGTTCGCGCCGGCAACTTCCATGGCGTACCTGACCCGGTCTTCCGGGATCACGATGTTGCCTGCCGTGTCTGTCTGTGCGTAGAAGATACCCAGATCGGGCGTGTGCAGCCAGCGTCCGCCATCGGTGCCGAGGCCTGCATCCTCCGTCACCTCGAAGCGCAGGTGTTCCCAGCCGCGGAGTGCTGAGGCCAGGATAGCGCCGGTTCCCCGTTCGCCTTCCCAATAGAATTCGGCCCTCTGGGCACCCTTCAACACGGGCTGGTCTGCCCAATCAAAATTCACTGCCTCACCGAGCGCGGTACCGGCCGCCCATTCGACATGGGGGCACAGCGCACGAGGCGAAGAGTGCACATAAAGTACTCCCCGTGCGGCAGGTGCCTGACGGGTCTGTATTGCCGTCATCCTTTTCTCCGTTCAGTGAGGTGCGTCTTCCCCAACGACCTCTGAACCGACTGATGCGCGGCGTGCGTATGAAATTGGACGACAGTGATGCCGTTACGTGAATTATGCCGCAGCTCCACCGAAAATTACAACACTGTAACGCGAGTCGCTCGAAGTCATTCGCGAGTGCGATCCGGGCCGTCGCACGTACGACGATGCAGGTACGACAGACTATGTGCACACCACTTGGTTCAAAGGAGAAGCATGCGCATTGGAATGGCAATCAATTACGCCGACGGATTCCGCGAGACGGTCGCGGAGATTTCGGCACTCGAACGGGCCGGCCTCGACGTCATTTCGGTGCCTGAGGCCTACTCGTTCGATGCAGTGAGCCAGCTCGGTTTCATCGCTGGCCAGACGAGCACTATTTCGATCGCATCCGGCATTCTGCAGATCTACACGCGCACACCGACGCTCACCGCGATGACTGCCGCGGGGCTCGACTACGTGTCTGATGGCCGGTTCATCCTGGGCATCGGTGCATCCGGCCCGCAGGTCATTGAGGGTTTTCACGGTGTTCGCTACGACGCGCCGGTGTCACGCACCCGCGAAATCATCGAGATCTGCCGGACGGTCTGGCGCCGCGAAAAGGTGGAGTACCAGGGAAAGCACTACACGATCC
Organism: Leifsonia sp. A12D58; assembly: GCF_047530025.1. Lineage (NCBI taxonomy): Bacteria > Bacillati > Actinomycetota > Actinomycetes > Micrococcales > Microbacteriaceae > Leifsonia > Leifsonia sp. A12D58. The sequence continues at coordinate 101,619 of NZ_JBLJAT010000002.1, forward strand.
CGCTCCCGGCAGACAAGGGAACTGGCCTGGGCAAGCCACTGAAGCTGATCAACCACCCCGTGCGCGAGCGTATCCCGGTCGTCGTTGCTGCGCTCGGCCCGCGCAGTGTTGCGCAGACCGCTGAGATCGCCGAGGGCTGGCAGCCGATCTTCTTCCACCCGGAGCGCGCCGCATCGGTGTGGGGCGAGGCACTGGCCGAGGGAGCCGCGAAGCGGGATCCGTCGCTCGGAGCTCTTGAGGTCTACGCCAGTCCCGTCGTGCAAATCGGTAGCGATGCCGAGAAGTACATCCCTGCGCTCAAACCACACCTCGCGCTCTACATCGGCGGGATGGGCGCCAAGGGCAAGAACTTCTACAACGACCTCGTGCGTGACTACGGCTACGAGGCTGAAGCTGAGCAGATCCAGGAACTGTATCTGGCAGGCCAAAAAGACGAGGCTGCCGCAGCGGTGCCCGACGAACTGGTGCGAGCCATTTCGCTCATCGGAACCGAGGACGAAGTCGCACAGCGACTCGCGGCATTCGATGCTGCAGGCGTGACAACGCTCAGTGTGTCCACTGCCGCCCCTGACCCCGGTGAGCGCGTGCGTCAGGTAACGGTGCTGCGTGGCCTGGTCGACAACCTGCGCGGCTAGGGCTTCAGCCCTTCGCTTCGCATAACTCCTGCGGGTTTGCGGCCGAGGGAGATTCCGAGCCCGCACTTGCGGGGAACTCGGGCGCGGCGGCGGCGTTCTGCAGGAGTTATGCAACCGCAGCGCAGGGAATGCGGGATCTCGAGGCAGGGTGGCGGCCGATGGGGCGCATAGTCGACCCCGCAGGGCGTGGTGCCCGAGGATTAATTGTGTAGTCGGTATGGTTTTAGGAGTCAGGTTTCCTCGCTGCATGAGTACGGAGGCACGGTGTCGGTTCGAAGCAAGCTGCTGGCTATTCTCACTATCGGTCCGGCTTACGGATTCCAACTGCACACCGAACTGCAGTCACGCACGGGCCAGCGCCGCAGCACCAATGTCGGACAGATCTACTCGACGCTTGAGCGCGCGATCGACCAGGGAGCCGTGCGCTCAGCAGGACTCACGCCAGACGGCCTTCCGCTGTACGCACTGACTGATCTCGGCCGCACCGAAGCCATCCAGTGGCTGACCAGCACGACGAGCGGCGTCGGCGACGAGTGGGATGACATGCTCGACCGCGTTCTGCTGTCGTCGTCGATCCCCGGCAGCAATGTCGCAACGCTGATCGCCGACTATCGCACGTACTGGCACGGCCGGGTTGAGGCGCTCACCCCTGGCAAGGGGGCCACTCAGGATGCGCGCACAGACGGACTGCCGGATCCAGACGGCCAGCGCTTGCTGGCCCAGGCAGGTGCCCAGGTATCCGCGTCCGCCGCTCTCGAGTGGCTCGCCCAGGCCGAGACGATGCTCACTGCCACCGGTCTCACCTCGTTCCGGCGGGGGCTCAGCCAAACACGGCCACGTCGAGGACGACGTCCTGCAGCGACGAAGCCGTCTGTGACGACGTAGGCACGTCGCGTCTGGTCACTTCGCGTCGGCGTAACTCTCGACCGTGGCGACGGTCAACAGAAAATCGACAGGGAACTCGCCGAATAGGAGGCGACCCGCCTCGGTGGCTGCGTCGACTATGATCTGCTGCACCTGCGGGGCAAGCGCCGCTGGCGTGTGCACCACGACCTCGTCATGCAGGAAGAACACGAGGTGCGGCGACTGGCTGAACGGTGACTGTGACGGATCACGGTCGGCTCCACCAGCGCCACCGGCATCCAGCTTCTGCAGCGCCTTGCGGATCTGGGCCATCCAGCAGAGCGCCCACTCGGCAGCACTCCCCTGCACAACGAAGTTGCGCGTGAAGCGACCCCACTCCCGCGCCTGGCTGCGCGCCATCCGTTCGTCGGCGCTCGATGCCTCCGGTGCATAGGCGTATGCCTGCGCCCTGAGCCAATCCTCGCTGGGACGGGGTGACGACCGGCCGAGCCTCGTGGTCACGACACCGCCGCGCTCACCGACCCTGGCTGCGGCCTCCGTGAGTTCGAGTGCGCGTGGATATGCCCTCGCCAGCTTGGGCAGTAGCCGGCCGCTCTCACCTGACGTCGCGCCGTACATTGCGCCGAGCATCGCGACCTTGGCGTGGTCGCGCGTCTCGACGACGCCGCTCGCCACGATTCCCGCATAGAGATCAGTGCCTCGCCCGGCGTCGGCCATCGCAAGGTCGGTGGAGAGCGCGGCGAGGATGCGCGGCTCAAGTTGCGAGGCATCGGCAACGACGAACGTCCAACCGTCGTCGGCCGTCACTGCACGGCGCACCTGCTTGGGAAGCTGGAGCGCACCGCCGCCCTTGGTCGCCCAGCGCCCCGTCACCACGCCACCCGGCACGTAGTCGGGGTGGAAGCGGCCGTTGACGATCCACGTGTCCATCCAGTACCAACCGTTGGCACTCAGCAGCCGTGAGAGCTTCTTGTACTCGAGTAATGGAACGAGGGCGGGGTGTGAGTGCTCTTTCAACTCCCAGGCCCGTGTGGACCGCACCGGGAGCCCGGCACGTTTCAACGCACGCAACACCTCGGTCTGCGAATCGGGGTTGAGGGTCGGGTTGTCAAGCAGCGAGCGGATGCGAGCGGCCAGCGCCTCCAGTTTGGCCGGGCGCGTACCGTAAGCCACCCGGGGGCCAAGCTCAGAGGTGAGCAACGCATCGTGGATGTCGGTACGCCAGGGCAGCCCGGCGAACTGCATCTCGGCGGCGATGAGCGCACCGGCAGACTCAGCCGCGAGGAGCAGCCTCAACCTGCCCGTCTCTGCCGAGCTCAGCAGTGCCTGTTGTTGCCGCTGGAACTCGACACGACTGTCTGTGCTGTCGGCATCGCCATCGGCATCCGCTGACGAAGTGTCGGGTTCGGCCGCGAAATCGAACAGGGTATCCCCCGTCGGGACTGCCGGTACGTGTGCCACCGCTGCCTCATCCCAGCGGTGAGGTCCCGACTGTGACAACGGGCTCTCGGCGGTAAATGCCGAATTGCAGAGAATGACGTGGCTGAGTCGAAGGTCGTGGCAGCGCTCGACCCGAATGCCGGCGCGGAGCAGCTCTGGATACCAGGCAGCGGTGTCATCCCACACCCAGCGGGGCGAGGCACTCTCGCGCGCCCTGACGTACTGCGCAAAATTGACTGCCGGCAATTCGAACGTCGGGGTTGCTGGAGATCCGGTGGCGTCGAGTTCGGTGATGAGGATGACGCCCCCGCTCCTACCTACCACAATATGCACGAGTCCATTCTCCCGCGCCCCACAGACATCGCAGCATCAGGGCCTAGCGACCTCACCGACCCGGGGATAGCTTGGAATCATGACGCCGGCTGACGAGCACGAGTCCGCACCATCCACACCGGAAGCAACCCACGAGAATCGTGCGGTGCACACCAAGACCACGTCGCTTAACGAGCACGCACGAGTCATGCACCAGGCGACCAATTCGCAGGGAGGGCGCGATCCGATGGCTACCAACGGGCCAGGGCATGATCAGTCTGGCGGCCCCAATCAGAGCCACGACCCCGCCCACATGACAATGACCGGGCACGACAGCCACCGCGGCCACGGTCAGATGGCCATGGCTGATCACTCAGGTCACCCCGGCAATGCGGGTCATAGCGGTCACGCCGGCCACGTCGCCCAGTTCAGGCGCCTGTTCTGGATCATGCTCGTCATCGCCGTGCCCGTTGTCGGATTCAGCCCGATGTTCGCGATGATCCTCGGCTACACGGTGCCATCGACGCCAGGGGCCGAGTGGATCTCCCCCGTGCTCGGTACCGTGATGTACGTCTGGGGCGGTCGCCCATTCCTGAGCGGTGCTGCCACAGAGCTTCGGGCGCGCAAGCCCGGCATGATGCTGCTCATTGCCCTGGCGATCACTGTCGCCTTCCTGGCCTCGTGGGGCGCCAGCCTCGGCATCCTCGACCACGAGCTCGACTTCTGGTGGGAGCTCGCGCTCCTGATCGTGATCATGCTGCTGGGGCACTGGATCGAAATGCGTTCGCTTGCCCAAACGTCGACAGCGCTTGAGTCACTTGCGGCTCTGCTGCCCGATATCGCCGAACGAGTTAGCGGTGACAGCGTCGAACAAGTCTCGCCATCTGAGCTGAAGGTCGGCGATACCGTTGTCGTTCGGCCAGGCGCGCGAATCCCCGCTGACGGCATCGTGGTGAGCGGCACAGCGGATGTCGATGAATCGATGATCACCGGAGAATCGAAGCCGGTCGGCCGGGGTCCAGGCGACCATGTCGTCGCCGGGACCGTCGCGACAGATTCAGGACTCCGCGTGCAGGTCAACGCGATCGGTGACGACACAGCACTGGCCGGGATCCAGAAGCTCGTGGCAGAGGCACAGGCTTCGAGCTCCCACGCACAGCGACTGGCTGATCGTGCGGCCGGATGGTTGTTCTGGTTCGCTCTCGGGTCTGCTGCACTGACGGCACTCATCTGGACAGCAATCGGCCAGCCGGATGATGCCGTCGTGCGCACCATCACCGTGCTCGTGATCGCCTGCCCGCACGCACTCGGCCTGGCGATTCCCCTGGTGGTCTCCATCGCCACCGAACGTGCGGCGAGCGCAGGCATCCTGATCAAGGATCGCCTGGCCCTGGAAAGCATGCGCACTGTGACAACGGTCATCTTCGATAAGACAGGCACTCTGACCACCGGTCACCCCGCTCTGGCGGGCATCAAGCTCTATGCGGATGTCACCGAGCCGGAGCTACTGGGACTGGCCGCCCGTATCGAGGCAGACAGTGAGCATCCGCTTGCCCGTGCGATCGTGTCAGCCGCCAGTGATCGCGGCCTGGACACCAGCTCGGCCTCAGAGTTCACCGCTTCAGTCGCCGTCGGCGTCAGCGGAACCGTTGACGGGCGCACTGTCAGCGTCGGTGGACCCCGACTGCTCGCCCAGCACGACCTGCCGACCCCTGAAGATCTCGACGCCTGGGCCGCCGATGGCGCGACGATCCTCTACGTCGTCAGGGACGGCTCGCTTCTCGGCTCCCTCGCCCTCAGCGACCAGGTTCGCCCCGAATCGTTCAGTGCGGTCGAGGCGTTGCACGCGCGCGGCATCCAGGTTGTCATGATCACCGGCGATGCCGAGCCCGTTGCGCAGTTCGTCGGGTCTGAGCTGAACATCGACAGGGTTTATGCCGGGGTCAGGCCAGAAGACAAGGCTGCCCGCATCATCGAACTGCAGAAGGAAGGCCGCACCGTCGCCATGGTCGGTGACGGTGTGAACGATGCCCCCGCTCTCACCCAGGCGGATGTCGGCATTGCCATCGGCGCAGGCACCGACGTGGCCATCGCCTCGGCCGGCGTCATCCTCGCCAGTGACAACCCGATGTCGGTACTGTCGGTCATCGACCTCTCCAGCGCCACCTATCGCAAGATGAAGCAGAACCTGTGGTGGGCCGCCGGCTACAACCTCATCTCTGTCCCCCTCGCTGCGGGCATACTGGCGCCGATCGGCTTTGTGCTTCCGATGGCCGTCGGCGCACTCCTGATGTCGGCATCCACGGTGGTTGTCGCGCTGAACGCCCAGCTACTGCGTCGTCTCGACCTCACACCCGCCCCCACGCATAACTACCGTTAGGTTTCCTCGCGCACCCGTTAGGAAACCGTTAGGGGCGGCGATCCGGCACTGACGCGGGTATCTAATCGTTTTCTGCACCCTCGGTGGTGCACGCGCGCCGACCGGCGCCTGCGTTCTGAAGCGGCTGGAGTTATCTGTGCTCGATATTGTCTATGTGCTCGGCGTGATCGCCGTCTTTGCACTCGTCGCCCTGGTGGCCAAGGGGGTGCTGAAGCTGTGATCTTCTTCAACATCCTGGCTGCAGTTCTCGGTGTCGCCGCTGTCGCGTACCTCGTGTATGCCCTCGTGAAGCCTGAGCGATTCTGATGAGCGCATGGGCAGTTGTCGCTCAAGCCGCGACTCTGGTGCTGATCCTGGCACTGGTCTATCGTCCCCTGGGCGACTACATGGCACACATCTACACGTCCCCCAGACACCTGAAGTTCGAGCGCGGCCTGTACCGGCTCATCGGGGTGGATGCCAACCGGGAGCAGACCTGGCAGGCCTACCTGCGCGGGGTTCTCGCGTTCTCCGTCGTCGGTGTGCTGATGGTCTACCTCCTGCAGCGAGCGCAGGCCATCCTGCCGTACTCACTCGGGTTCCCTGCTGTACCAGAGGGTCTGTCCTTCAACACGGCGGCGTCATTCGTGACCAACACCAACTGGCAGTCATACTCCCCTGACACGACGCTGGGCTACTCGGTGCAGATCCTCGGTCTTGCCGTGCAGAACTTCGTCTCGGCAGCCGTCGGTATCGCTGTGGCCGTCGCCCTGGTTCGCGGGTTCGCCCGCCGCAACTCCGGCACGATCGGTAACTTCTGGGTTGACCTGACCCGTGGCGTGTTCCGTCTGCTGCTTCCCCTGTCGATCATCGGTGCAGTCATACTCATCGCCGGCGGAGTCATCCAGAACTTCAACGGATTCAGCACTGTCGACACCCTGAGCGGCGCAACCCAGAGCATTCCAGGTGGCCCCGTCGCCTCCCAGGAGGTGATCAAGCTGCTCGGTACCAACGGTGGTGGCTTCTTTAACGCCAACTCGTCGCATCCGTTCGAGAACCCGACAGCCTGGACCAACCTGTTCGAGATCGTTTTGATGCTCGTCATCCCGTTCAGCTTGCCGCGCACCTTCGGCACCATGGTCGGCGACAAGAAGCAGGGTTACGCGATCCTCGCTGCGATGGCATCAATCTTCGTGATCTCCCTCACCGCACTCACCCTGCTCGAGACGTTTGCCACCGGCAACGCGCCCTCAGCAGCGGGTGCAGCGATGGAAGGCAAGGAGACCAGGTTCGGTATCGCCGGCTCGACGCTGTTCGCTACGACAAGCACGCTCACCTCGACCGGTGCAGTCAACTCGATGCACGACTCGTTCACCGCAGTCGGCGGAATGCTTCCCATGCTCAACATGATGCTCGGTGAGGTTGCTCCCGGTGGTGTCGGCTCTGGCCTCTACGGGATGCTGATGCTCGCCATCATCGCGGTGTTCATCGCCGGCCTCCTCGTCGGGCGCACCCCGGAATACCTGGGCAAGAAGATCGGCCCGAAGGAGATCAAGCTCGCCAGCCTCTACATCCTCGTGGTGCCGACGCTTGTCCTGGCCGGCACAGCGCTGAGCTTCGCCATTCCAGGCATCAAGGACGACGTGCAGAACACGTCGATTTGGAACGCAGGCAACCACGGCCTGTCCGAGGTGCTGTACGCCTTCACGTCGGCAGCGAACAACAACGGTTCGGCCTTCGCCGGCCTCACCGCAAACACCCCGTGGCTGAATACCGCACTCGGCGTGACCATGCTGCTCGGCCGATTCGTGCCGATCGTGTTCGTGCTGGCTCTGGCCGGAACCCTTGCGGCTCAGGGCGCGACCCCGTCGACGGCCGGCACGCTGCCGACTCACCGCCCGCAGTTCATCGGGCTCCTGGTCGGCGTCACCGTCATCATCACAGCGCTCACCTACTTTCCCGTGCTCACGCTCGGACCTCTTGCAGAAGGGCTGCAGTAACCGCCATGCCAACACTCACAACTCCCGACCTGAAACCGGGACATCACTCGCCGGAGTCCGAGACGGGCTCCACCGGCACGCGTCGCCGGGGATCCTTCAGCTCCGATCAGCTGCTTCCTGCCATCACCGGTGCATTCGTCAAGCTCGACCCGCGACGGATGTGGCGCACTCCCGTCATGTTCATCGTCGAGATTGGCGCTGCGCTCACCACTGTGCTGGCGCTCGCGGGGCCATTCATCGGCCCAGGTGAATCCATTGCGTTCACCTGGGCGATCTCGATCTGGCTGTGGCTCACCGTGCTCTTCGCTAACTTTGCTGAGGCAATCGCAGAGGGTCGGGGCAAAGCGCAGGCCGACAGCCTGCGCAAGACTCGCACGAGCACCCTGGCAACCCGGGTGTCCAACTACGACGCCACAGCGGATGCCGGTGCAGCGCGAGCACAGTTCGACAGCGTCTCCTCGGCCGAACTGACTCGTGATGATGTCGTCGTCGTTGTGGCCGGTGAGCTGATCCCCGGTGACGGAGACATCGTCTGGGGAATCGCATCCGTCGACGAGTCGGCGATCACCGGAGAGTCAGCCCCCGTCATCCGTGAGTCTGGCGGAGACCGCAGTGCCGTCACCGGTGGCACCCGGGTACTCTCCGACCGGATCGTTGTACGCATCACCAGCAAGCCAGGTGAGACGTTCGTCGATCGGATGATCGCCCTGGTCGAAGGCGCGTCCCGCCAGAAGACACCCAACGAGATCGCCCTGAATATCCTGCTGGCAAGTTTGTCGATCGTGTTCGTCGTCGTCGCTCTCACGCTCAACCCCATCGCCGGGTATGTGGATGCGGCCGTCAGCGTTCCGGTACGTGTCGCCCTGCTCGTCTGCCTGATCCCGACGACGATCGGCGCCCTGTTGTCGGCCATTGGCATCGCCGGCATGGACCGGCTGGTGCAGCGCAATGTGCTAGCCCTCTCCGGCCGTGCAGTCGAGGCGGCGGGTGACGTGACCACCCTGTTGCTCGACAAGACGGGCACCATCACGTACGGCAACCGCCGTGCAGCCGAGTTCACTCCGATGCCCGGCGTTGCAATGCCCGAACTGATCACCGCTGCAGCCAGGGCATCCCTGGCCGACCCCACCCCTGAAGGCAAATCGATCGTCGATCTGGCCACCGGGTTCGGCTTCTTGTTCACCGAAGCTGACACCCGTCGCTCCGAGGTCGTGCCGTTCACCGCACAGACCCGCATGAGCGGTATCAACGATCCTGACGGCAGTCAGGTGCGCAAGGGTGCCGGATCGGCGATCATTGCCTGGGTCAGGGAGACCGATACCCTCTCCGCGGCGGATCTTGCCGAGCTGGATGCGCGTGTCGAGGTGATCTCGAAGGCCGGCGGCACCCCGCTTGTCGTCGCGGCCACCTCTCACCTCGGTGAAGCCCGAATACTGGGCGTCGTCTACCTCAAGGACATCGTCAAGGAAGGCATCGCGGAGCGCTTTGCCGAGCTGCGGGCGATGGGCATCCGCACAGTCATGGTCACCGGTGACAACCCACTGACGGCCAAGGCGATCGCGGCGGAAGCCGGCGTCGATGACTTCCTGGCTGAGGCCACCCCTGAAGACAAGCTCGCGCTCATCAAACGGGAACAGGCAGGCGGCAATCTCGTCGCCATGACCGGTGACGGCACGAACGACGCTCCGGCGCTTGCGCAGGCGGATGTCGGCGTGGCGATGAACACCGGTACTTCGGCAGCCAAAGAGGCCGGCAACATGGTCGACCTCGACTCTGACCCGACGAAGCTCATCGACATCGTGCGAATCGGCAAGCAGTTGCTGATCACCCGCGGAGCGCTCACCACGTTCTCGATCGCCAATGACGTAGCCAAGTACTTCGCGATCATCCCGGCGATGTTCGCGGCTGTGTACCCAGGGCTCGGCCTGCTGAACGTGATGCAGCTGCACTCACCGTCATCAGCCATCCTTTCGGCGGTGATCTTCAACGCACTCATCATCGTCGTCTTGATCCCGCTCGCGCTGAAGGGCGTGTCGTACCGACCGGTCGCAGCCTCGCGCATCCTCAGCCGCAACCTGCTGATCTACGGTCTCGGTGGCGTCATCGCTCCCTTCGTCGGCATCAAGCTCATCGACCTCGTCGTCAGCCTGATCCCCGGAATGTGAGCGAGAGACCGATGACTTCACTTCAGACTCGAGACGGAAAGAATCACTCATGACCACAACATCGCGTGCATCAGTACGCCACTACTGGGTCGCACTCCGGGCGATGGTGGTACTTACTATCATCCTCGGTGTGCTCTACCCGCTGGCCATCACCGGCATCGGGCAGCTCGCCCTGCCCTGGCAGGCCAATGGCTCGCCCGTGACATCCGGTGCCACCACCGTCGGGTCGGCACTCATCGGGCAGTCGTTCTCTGACGCAGACGGCGTGCCACTGCCAGAGTGGTTCCAACCGCGGCCATCGGCAGCCGGCGACGGCTACGACGCTGCGGCATCGAGCGGCTCCAACTGGGGTCCGGAGAATGCCGACCTGCTCACGGCGATCGCCGAGCGCAAGCTGGCCATTGAAGCCGCAGACGGGGTGAGTGCAGACGCGATCCCCGCCGATGCGCTGACGGCATCGTCCTCCGGCCTCGATCCGCACATCTCTCCGGCATATGCGTTGCTCCAGGTGCCGCGGATCGCCGCAGCCCGTTCCCTGCCCGAAAGCACTGTTCACGCTCTGGTCGAGTCTAAGATTCAGGGGCGAGACCTGGGCTACCTCGGTGAGCCGACGGTGAACGTTCTTCGGCTGAACATCGCACTTGCAGAGATGGATCACTAACGCATGAAACGCGGTCGCCTTCGGGTACTGCTCGGAGCGGCTCCGGGCGTGGGCAAGACATACGCCATGCTCGAAGAAGGCCGCCGCCTGCGTGACGAAGGCAAAGACGTGGTCGTGGCGCTCGTGGAAACCCACGGGCGCCGCGCCACTGCGGCAGTACTTGAGGGCTTGGAGACGCTGCCACGCCAAAGCGTTGAGTACCGAGGTACAGTCCTGACCGAACTGGATGTCGACGCGCTCATCGCCCGTCGCCCCCAGATCGCACTCATCGACGAACTCGCGCATTCGAATGCCCCTGGAGTCGAGAACGAAAAACGCTGGCAGGACGTCGACACGATCCTGGCTGCCGGCATCGACGTGATCTCGACGGTGAACATCCAGCACATCGAGTCGCTCAACGACGTGGTGCAGCAGATAACCGGTGCTGTGCAGCGAGAGACGATTCCGGATGCCGTGCTACGTGCAGCCGACCAGATCGAGGTCATCGACCTGGCCCCGCAGTCACTGCGCGATCGACTGGCAGAGGGCAACGTCTATCCGGCCGAACGCATCGACGCTGCACTCTCGAACTACTTCCGTCTCGGTAACCTCACGGCCCTGCGGGAGCTCGCGCTTCTCTGGCTGGCCGATGAGGTCGACAGTGCTCTGAAGGCGTACAGGCACGAGCACGGCATCAGCAACAAGTGGGAAGCCAGGGAACGGGTCGTCGTAGCCCTGACCGGTGGACCAGAGGGCGAGACGCTGTTGCGCCGAGGCGCCCGCATCGCAGCGCGCTCGTCTGGTGGCGAACTCCTCGCCGTGCACGTGACAACCGAAGATGGGCTGCGCTCGCCGCATCCCGGTGCACTGGCCGCCCAACGGGCACTTGTCGAGACCCTCGGCGGCACCTTCCACCAGGTCGTCGGCGACGACGTGCCCCGCTCCCTTGTCGACTTCGCCAAGGCAGCAAACGCCACACAACTCGTGATCGGTGTCAGCCGCCGCAGCCGTTTTCTTGCGGCGCTCACCGGCCCCGGCATCGGCACCTCGGTCATCCGTGAGTCAGGCGACATCGATGTGCACATCGTCACACACTCCGCGGCTGGGGGGAAGTTCCTACTTCCGCGCTTCGGGGGCGCCCTGTCTGCAAAGCGTCGCATCCTGGGCTTTGCCCTTGCCCTGATCGGTGGGCCACTCACCACCTGGGTGCTCGTGCTGTTCCAGAGCGAGGAATCGATCACCTCCGACGTACTGAGCTATCAGCTGCTCGTCGTGCTCGTCGCGCTGGTCGGCGGCATCTGGCCCGCGCTGTTCGCCGCGCTGCTCTCCGGGCTCACTCTCGACTACTTCTTCGTGCAGCCGCTGTACACGATCACCGTTGCAGAGCCGCTCCACCTCTTCGCACTCGGCCTGTACCTGCTGAACGCCCTCCTGGTCAGCTATGTCGTCGACCAGGCGGCCAGGCGAGCCAGGAGCGCTCGCCGCTCCGCCGCAGAGTCCGAATTGCTGGCAACTGTCGCCGGCAGCGTGCTGCGCGGTCAGGATGCCCTGCAGGCGCTCATCACCCGCACACGAGAAGCCTTCAGCCTAAGCGGCGTGCGCTTGCTCGCCGGCGACACCGTGCTCTACACCGACGGTGAGCCGGCCGATGATACCCACGTGACGAGGATGCCGGTCGGAGAGCGCGCCGTGCTCGAGCTGCACGGGCCAGACCTGGCTGCCTCAGAACGCCGACTGCTCGCCGTCCTTGCCACCCAGATCGATGCAGCGCTTGAGCACTCAGATCTGGCCAAAACCGCAGAGGAACTCGGCCCGCTCGAAGAGGCCGACAGGGTGCGGAGCGCTCTCCTTGCCGCGGTGGGACACGACCTGCGCCGCCCACTCAGCGCAGCGACAGCCGCCGTGAGTGGTCTGCGGGCCGATGACGTCGTCCTGAGCGCCCGCGACAGGAGCGAATTGCTCACCACCGCCGCGGAGAGCCTGGATTCGCTCGCCTCCCTCGTCACGAATCTGCTCGATGTGAGCCGACTGCAAGCTGGTGCTCTTGCCGTGAAGATCGATGACGTCGACATTGCCGAGGTCATCCTTCCTGCCCTCGACGAACTCGGCCTTGGCCCGGCAGAGGTGGAGTTCGATCTCGGGGCCGATGTCTCCCCGGTGCGAGCGGATGCCGGGCTGCTCCAACGCGTGCTGGTCAACCTGCTGGCCAACGCCACCCGCTTCTCCCCCGCGGAGACGCGCGTGCGGGTGGCTGTCAGCGAATTCGCCGGTACCGTGCAGATTCGGATCTCTGACCACGGACCCGGTGTCTCTGCCGAGCGACGCGATGAGATCTTCGTGCCGTTCCAGCGCCTCGGCGACACCGACAACCTCACCGGGCTCGGCCTCGGGCTCGCCCTGTCGAAGGGCTTCGTCGAGGGCATGGCCGGTACGCTCGAAGCCGACGACACCCCAGGCGGCGGGCTCACCATGGTTGTCTCCCTGCCGGCGGCCGCCGCACCGACCGAGAACGGGAACCCCGAATGAAAATCCTGATCGCCGATGACGATCCGCAGCTGCTGCGAGCGCTGCGCATCACCCTGGGCGCCAGGGGGTACGAGATCGTCACTGCAGCGGATGGCGTGGGCGCCCTTGATGCGGCAATCGAACACCATCCAGACCTCGTGATGCTCGACCTGGGCATGCCGAACCTCGATGGCATCGCCGTGATCGAAGGCCTGCGCGGCTGGTCGCAGGTACCCGTGCTCGTGGTGTCAGGCAGAACAGGTGCTTCAGACAAGGTCGAGGCCCTCGATGCAGGCGCCGACGACTACGTGACGAAGCCGTTCTCGATTGATGAGTTGCTGGCACGCATCAGGGCGCTCACCCGTCGGGTGGTTCCCGTCGATCAGGAACCAGTGGTGATGCTGGGTGATGTGGCCGTCGATCTGTCGGCAAAGAGCGTTATGCGGACCATCGCCGACAGAACCGAAGCTGTCAGGCTCACTCCCACCGAGTGGCGCATCCTGGAGACGCTGCTGCGCAACCCGGGACGGCTGGTCACCCGTGAGACGCTGCTCACTGAGGTGTGGGGGCCCAATCACACCGGCGACAGCGGCTATCTGCGGCTCTACCTCGGACAACTTCGTAAGAAACTCGAAGCCGATCCGTCGCGCCCCCGCTACTTGCACACCGAAGCCGGCATGGGGTATCGCTTCAGTCCAGGTGCGCCCGAGGGGTCCTAGGCCGAGTCGAGCCGGCGTGGAGCCGCCTTCCACGCACCTCACAGGCGCCTCTACACTCGCGCACGTATCGTGCAGGAGTGGAGTTAGCGCGACTAGTGATGGAGCCGGCGGATGAGTATTCAGCCGATCAATTGGCGATTCTGGCGCAGCTCCAGTTCTCAGACCCTGAGTACGTGATCATCTTCGTCGTGCCTGAGTCGTACGGTGAACGCCCCAACTGGCGAGGCCTCGAACGCCTCGTGATGACCGTCGCCGGCCGTGGCGGCGACCGCTGCGCCCGGCTACCGTTCTCTGAGTGGATCGCCATCCGCAAATGTCACCTCGGCACCGTCGCCGGAATTTTTCTCGACATGAACCTCGTCGAGCGAATCAGGGTCAAGCGGTTACCGACGGACGCCGCCGTCACCGCTGCACTCAGAACCCTGGAGTCAACACTCAGCCGCAACGGCTCGGCGAGTTCGACCGTCTGAAGCACCATCCGCCCACTGCGCCTGCCTTGAGTCGTGCCGGTCGGGCGCTGTAACGGTCAGAGACCGGCCCTCATCTCTGCGAAGCTTGAACTTTCGTCTTCTCCCATTGCAGAAAGTACAAGCACCACCATGATGGGCACGCACCACGCGATTTCAGGGGCGGCGGCCTGGGTCGCAATTACCTCAACCGCCGCATCTCTTCCAACTCTCTCCCTCTATCCGCTGGGTTCGGTGGGCATCGCTCTGGGAGCGGTGGTGTGCGCGGGGGCCGCGCTCCTTCCCGACGCCGATCATCACAGCGCCACCATTGCGCAGTCGTTGCCTGGCGTTGGACGACTTGCAACGTCAGTCGTCTCCCGTGTCACCGGTGGACATCGCAACGGCACCCACTCGGCGCTCGCCGCATTCGCCGTACTCTACGGCGCGATCTGGCTCTCTCGCATCGGTTGGTCGACGGCGGTGTACGGCAGTTCGGCGAGCGTCGCCTCAGCGTTCGTTGTCGCGGCGCTGCTGGCCTTTTCGCTCAAAGTGCTGAACGCTGTCAAGCGGTGGAGCACGGCATGGACTCTTGGGGCTGTCGTCTCAATCGTGGTGAGCTGGCTCGCGCCTACCCAGTGGGAGTGGCTGCCGCTGTGCATAGCCGTGGGGTGGATCACGCATTTGGCCGGCGACTTCCTGACCACGGGCGGGCTGCCGCTGCTCTGGCCGTTGAAGCCGAAAGCGCCTCGGATACTGGGTAACGTTCCCGTGCTCAATTCGCTGTGGTCACGCGGTGGCAATTTCGCACTGCCGATCCTCGGAAACACCGGCTCTTGGCGGGAGTGGTTCGTGATGGTGCCGCTGGCGCTCTACGCTGCTGCCGGAGTGGTCGTAGCGATCTACAGCCTGCTCCACTAGGGCGACCGCTACACCGCGGACAACTGGCCGCGCACGATCGAGTCGCCGGAGTGGGCCGGATTTCCGTCATCCGGTTCCTCCGACACGTCGACAACCGAGTACCGGCTCAGATCGATATTTGACGGGATCGAGAACGTCCCGCTGGCACCGGAGAGCAGGCCGATGCTCACCAAGCCGGATGTCTCCGGATCGATCAGCCACACCTCGCGAAGCCCACCGCCAGGAGCGGAGAGTTCCACGACGACGTCGCGTGCGCCTGATGCGTCCTCTTCCACGCGTGCCGATCCGCTGGCCGACCAATTCGGGAACGGTTCGAGCACGGCCGCTGCGAGCACGGTCTGCGTGCTGGACGGCGCGAGCAGCGACGATCCGACGGCTCCGGCCACCACGCCGACCACGAGAGCGGCGGCGACCATCGACCAGCGCGTAACCGTCATTCGTATGCGGCGAATCGGCGTCACCGTCGCGCGAGGCTCCTCGGCCGAATCCACGACCGGAGCCACCGTCAGCGCTGGCTTCTCGGGCGCGGCAGGAACACGAGCGACCGAGGTTTCTTCGCCAGGAACCTCGGCGACAGCGTCCGACAGTCCGAGTTCGGCGTGGATGCGATTCCACACGCTGGCGGGCGGCGGCAGCACCTCGACGTCGCGGGAGGCCCGGCCCACACCGACAAGTCGACTGAGGGAGGACAGTTCGGCATCACAGCGCGCACAGTGCTCCATGTGCTGCCTCTGTTCCTCGTCGGGAACAGCCTCGCCCATTGCGAAAAGTGCCATGCTCTCGTCATCGAGATGCGTCATCATCCACCTCCAATCGTGTTCGTAATCTGCCGAGACTTCGCCTGATATGACTCTTCACCGTTCCGAGTGGAATTCCCGTGCTGTCGGCAATCTCTGAGTGGGTCATGTCTCCGTAGAAGGCAAGGGCCATGACCCGCCTGGGTACCGGTTCGAGTCGTTCGAGCTCGTCCGCCATCATCAGGCGCTCGGCGATGTCGACCAGTTCTGATCGTTCATCCGCTCCGGACGATGCCGCCCAGCTCTCCTCGATCCGTCGCACTTTCGTTCGGGCCTCGAGCGCATCGGCGATGCGGCGGCGCGCGATGCCGATCAACCAAGCACCGAGCTGGCCCTTCGATGGATCGAAGGTCGAGCGCCCGCGCCACGCTGAGATGAACACCTGTTGAGTGACGTCTTCTGCATCGGCGTCTATGCCGAGGGCTCGACGGGCGAGAGAATGCACGATTCCAGACCAACGCGCGTACGCATCGGCGAGCGCACGCTCATCTCCGGCGCTGAAGCGCTCGGCGATGTCGACGTCATCGTGATCCATCAGCTCTGTGTGCGACCTTTCGATCCTGGGTCGCGACGAATGAAGAGACTGTCGACGAGTCATCGACGGGTCGGGTGGTGCGACATTGTCGTCCAGCATACTCATAGCGTCAGGGCTGCAGCAGCGCTGTCACGACAACGTTGTCGAGATACGTGCGTCGATCGTAATCGAATTGCCCACCACAGGTGACGATGGTGAGTCGCGCCGGCCCCGTGCGATCGAAGACCGTCTCCCAGGGAACATCGGGCTTACTGACCATGCCCTCTTCCTGCACCACGTAGTGGTACTCGTGTCCGTCTGCTGCGGTCACGATAATCTCGGTGCCTGCTGTCGCTTCAGGTAGTCGCGAGAGCGGACCGATGTCATAGTCGAGCGCATCCACGTGGGCGGCGATCACTGTTGCACCCGCAGCCCCTCCCGGCCACGACCCGTAGCGATACCAGGCGGCGTCTGCGGGGTTCTTCGGAAGCGACATCGCACCGGTCTCCGTGGCCCCCTCTGGCTGCACCGTCATGTCGACCTCGATCGCCGGGATCTGGATTCGAACCGGAGGCACGGCCAGGGGCACCTGTTGGTCCAGGCCGGTGCCAGTGATCGGAACCTCCACGGATGCCGTGGGCCGCGGTGCGGGGGTCGGACTCGCTTCGAACGTCATCGGCGCTGATGTGGAATCGGGCTTTGGTGTGACCGCCCCGCACCCCGCCATTCCACACAGGCAGGCGACTGCCGCGGTGAGGAGGAGTGCTCTCCTCACCGCGACAGTCCGTTCGATGCCGGTCAGCGTCGCGCCTTCGCGCGAGTCGTTGCCCCCACGGCGATGACGGCGGCAGCCAGCAGGGCCAGAACAGACGCCCCCAGCGTCAGCCCTGCTGAGTCGAACGGCTTGTTGGTGGCCACCAGGCCTGCAGAGCCGGCAGGGATGCTGTCCGGGTTGGAGTTCATCCCGTCGATCGTCTGCACAGCGAGCGCGAGGTTCTTGTCAGCCAGGCTTCCCCATGCGTAGACAATCGTGTTCACGCCCTCTGCCACGTTGACATCGGCCGGGCCGATCAGCGGCTCGGTGGTACCCGCGGCCGCCACGGAAGCCGACACGACACCGGCAGGAAGGTCGAGAACCTTCTCATTGGGGTTGGTCAGTCCCGTGATGACGGGAGTGCCGCCTGCCAGCACGTCCACGGCGGGCGCCGCAGCAACGTGGCGAACGGTGAGGCGGCCTTCACCGGCAGCGATCGTCGACGTGTCGTTGGTGAAGAGCGTGGCCGTCGGTGTGCCGTCGGCCGTGAGGTCCGCGACAGCGGTGTAGTTCTTGCCGGCCTCGAGGGTGAGGTCGATCGGGCCGATGACGGGCTTGGAGGCGTCAGCCGCATCGGACGCGGTGATGGCGACAGTGTACGTGCCCGCTGCGAGCGAAAGCGGACCAGCCATCGAGCCTGGAGTGAAGTCGTCGAGCGTCAAGGCGTTGTTCACGTAGACGTCGACAGTGACACCCGGAACTGCGTGAAAAACCGAGAGCTGAGCGTCTCCGTCAGCGGCGAAACTCGGAGCGGCCGCTCCGAGAACAATGAATGCGCCGACTGCAATGCCGGCGGTGAGGGTCTTGCGCATAGTTACCTCCATGTCAGGCCCGAAGGCGCAGAAGTGCTGTCTATTGCTACTTCTGCCGAAAGAGGTCGATTGGATGCACTCTGACGAAAAAGATTCTGGATCGATCGAGATTCCTGGTGCCGGTATGCAGAATCCGGCGGAGAACGTCTGTTCTCCGCCGGATCCACGACACCTCGCGGATGTCACTCCGCCTGCGGTGGCAACGGGAGTGCCGCGAATCAGTAGCCGCTGGACCCAGTAGCCGCCATGGTGATCTTCGTTCCGTCTGGGGCGACGACCCACCAGATTCCCTGCACACCCTGACCCTTCACATCGCCGGCCGCCGTGTCGTTCACGAAGTAGTACAGCGGCAGTCCATCAAGGGTGACCTGGTTCTTACCATCGCTCGTCGTGATGGTGCCGACCTTTCCTGTCACACCGGTGACTGTCGGCGTGGTCGATGAGGTGGTGACGGGTGGCCAGGTAATCAGGCAGTCACCGGTGCACGCGCTCGTCCCCGACCCTGCGGTGTCCTTGTCGAACACGTAGGCGGTCAGGCCGGACCCGTCGACGACGATAGTGCCGAGAGACGATGAAGCAGTTGCGAGCGCTGTGGCGCCGGCGGGAGCAACTGTCGAGGGAGCCGTCGAGCTTGATGATGGGCTTCCCGCACCGTATCCACCAGAACCGCTTCCCATACAGCCGGCCAGTCCGAAGAGCGCGCTGGCAGCGATGGCGATCGACACAATGAGTTTCTTACGCACGATTGGTACCTCACTTCATTTCTCATTCCGTTATGGAGAGCACGAGACCCCAGCGCATCCGGTTCAACCGCCAGGCAAGCCGACAGGCAAGCAATTCGGCGATCAGCCGAGGGTGTGAGCCAGCAATACCGAGTGGTTCTCCAGCGACCGCAGCTCAACGCTCCGGATGCCGGAGATCGGGGTCTCGATCGAACCGGTGGTCGTCACCGTGCTTCCCGGAGCGGCGCTCCAGCTGGAGACCTGTGTGGTGGTGCCGGCCGCATCTGTCACGTAGAGGGCGTACCGACCGGTGGTCGCATATGCTCCTCGCGCTTCGCCCGCCGTGCCGTACGTGCAGGTCATGTCGATCAGGGTGCCCCAGGAAGCCGCCGCCAGGCTCACCGTTGCGCTGAGCGGGCTCGGCGTCACCGGGCTCAGCGCGATGGCGACACGCGGTGTTGCTGCCGGCTGCACTGTCGATGTTGTCGACTGGGTGGGTACAGCGGTCGGTGGGCCAGCATCGAGTGTGATCGGGAGCACGATGCCCATGGTCGCCGCTGCAGCCAATGCTCCGACGACGATTGTCGTCATTCGGCGCCTCCGCCGACGCAATCGGTACACCCGCTGCGTCAATCCGCCCAACACCGTTGACGGAATCCCGGCCGCGGTCTCTGCGTCGACGGCCAACGCGTCAAACGCGTCTGGGGCGGGCAGGGCAGACATCAGGCCGGGCATTGCAGCCAGCTCTAGGACCGATGCCGTGCATACCGCGCACTCGGCACGATGAGTCTCGAACTCGCGCCGTTCAGCTGGGGAGAGTGCGCCCAGCACATATGCCGCGTCCCACTCCGCGTAGCGCTCGTGGTCGGGTCCAGGTGTCGTCATCGGGTCACCCCCTTTTCTTGCATGGCAAGGCGCAGGGCGCGCAATCCGTAATGCATCCGCGACTTCACTGTGCCAGCCGGAATATCGAGTTCGTGAGCGATCTCTGCGACTGAGCGCCCGCCGTAGTAGGCGTGCACGAGTACCGCGCGGTGTTCGATCGACAGCGAGGCCAGCGCATCCGCTACCAGCCAGGCATCGAGGATTCGATCGGTCTCGTCGGTGACGCCTGGCTCGGGCAGGCTGTCAGTACCGAATTCGTGCCGATTCTGCGCGCTCCGCTTGCCATCGACGACCAAGTGCCTGGCCACAGTGAACAGCCAGGCGCGAGCTGATGCCTCGCTTTGATCGAGCACACTGGGCTTTCGCCACGCGCGAAGCAGTGTCTCCTGCACGATGTCCTCTGCCCAGGCTCGGTCTCCGGTCAGGTGAACGACATAGCGCCACAATGCGCCGGCGTGCTCGTCATAGAGCGTGCGGAGCAGGGCGGCTTCGTCATCAGGCATACCGGCCTCCTGCTCATGCTCATGCTCTTGTCAGAGGCCAACGCGCGCGGCAGACCCGCTCGAGCGACCCATTCAACAGTAAGCACGAGGCGGAGGGCTGGTTAGTTCAACGGCAGTGGACGGTTATGGAGCACTCTGGCCCCGCAACGCAGAATCCGGCGGAGAACCAATCGTTCTCCGCCGGACCCGAGGCACACCGCGTGGATGTCACTCCACGCGATGACTCAGGCACTCACCCGGCACCGACTCGGAGCACCGGTTTGCTCTCGAAATCAACCCAGAAGTTTTTGCTTTGCCGCCGCAAATTCCTGGTCGTTGAGCACACCCTGCTGGTGGAGCGCTGCGAGCCGTTCCAGCTCTGCGACAACGTTGCCACCGTCGTCGGACGGGGCAGCGGTTTGCTGCGTGGGGGCCTGCTGTTGCGCTGCCTGGGCCTGTTGCTGCGCTTGCTGCTGCTCGTACTGCGCGGCCTCTGCGCTTTCGTTGGCTTTGTTCTGCTGGTGGCGACTCACTCCGCCGGCGACCGCGGTTGCTGTCCCGGCGACAACGGCTGTGCGGGCGGCCATTCCGACGAGGCCTGGGCGGCCTGCCCTTCTAAACATTGGCATGATGTGATCCTTTTCCTTCTCAGCTCTCAGCGAGGGTCATTGCTTCGTTGACGATTGGTGCAGGAATGCGCTTGGCATCGACGATGTATCCGCCCGCCTCTGCCAGTCGTGACGCGAGGCTCTTCGCCCAGGTCAGTTCGACGACAAGCAGAAGTGCCGAGGTGCCTGGCGGTAGTGCATCGCCGAACTCGCGCATGTCGTCTGCGCCGGCCATGCCGCTCGCGCCAAGATCGATCTGGCCGATTCCGAACGAATCCGGTGCATCTTCTACTTCGATGTAGGCGAGCTCTCCTTCATCGGACCGCGAGATGTACACCAGGTCGAGCAGACGCACGGTGCCCGCTTCAACCAGGTCGGCGATCGCCCCCATCACTCCCGGGTTCGGTTCGTCGCCATCGAAGCCGGCGAGGATCATCTCGACAGGCCCGTATTCAAAATCAGTCATCGCAGCCATCCATCCACGTTGTGAACTCGCCTGATCAGGCGATTTTTTCGCACAGTACACCCGGTGGAAGACAACGGGGATGGTGATTGACACGACGACGTCGCACATCGATTTTGTTGCGTTCGGTCGCTATAAGCCGGACTGGTTATCTGAGCGCCTCTGCAACCGACGCAAAGACCCGTCCGTCTGCTCGCAGTGTGCTGAACCATTCCGTCTTTGACGCCATCGCCGTCGCCGCGTCGGGCAGCGCAGCGACGACGAGTGTGATGCCGCGCTCTGCCAGCTCGCGGTCAAGGTCTTCGAGCGCATCGATCACCATCAGTGATGTTGCCATCATGTGCGAGAGGTCGAGCACGACCCTGCTGACACCATCTTCGGCGTCGACGAGAGCCAGCACGGCCTGCTCGTTCTCCAGCACGTTGGCCGTGTACACCGATCCCTCGATCACGATTGCGAGCGTGGACCCGCGCCGCTCCCCCACGACTACTCGCACCCGGTTCAACTCGTGCAGGACAAGCGCAAATGTGGTGGCGACGCCCACGGCAACCGCGGCAAGCAGGCCGACTGTCAATCCCATGACAGCCGTGACGGTGGCAATCCAGAATTCGGGTCGGCTGATTCGGGCATACCGCACGAGTGCTCCGATGTCGATGAGGCCGACGACAGCGATGAACACCATTGCAGCGAGCGTGGCCTGGGGCAGCAAGCTGAGGACCCTGCCGAGGAACAGCGCGACAAGAACCGCCAGGGCCACCGTCACGAGCGTGGCGAGCTGTGACTTTGCCCCCGCAGCCCTGTTCACGGCGCTCTGGGAGAATCCGCCGGCGGCGGGGAGTGTCTGGAAGAATGCGCCGGCCAGGCTGGCTGCCCCGCTGGCCAGCAGCTCCTGGTTGCTATCGATCTGGGTGTCACCGGCCTCGCGGATCCCCCGGGCAACCGCCGCCGTCTCCAGGAAGGCCATGATCGAAATGGCGAGCGCTCCGGGGATCAGGCCGGTGATCCGCTCGAGCGACGGCAATGCAGGCAGCGGGAGCCCCGTCGGCACGGGGTCGATCAGCGCCACCCCGGCCGTCGTGATCCCGGCGAACGCAACCAGGAGAATGCCGACAATCACGACAATGAGCTGGGCAGGCAGCCTGGGCGCCATTCGTTTCGCGAAGACCAGCACGAGCACAGAGCCGACGGAGAGTGCTGTCGTGGCCAGGTTGATACCGGGCAGCGCCTCGATCAGGGCGATGACAGAGCGAATGAAACCGTGCCCGCTGAAATTGCTGTCGACACCCAGCATCTTCGGCAGTTGTCCAATGGCGACAGTTGCCCCCACACCGATCTGGATGCCGACTATCGTCGCCCTGCTGATGTTCTCCACCAGGGAGCCAAGTTTCAAGATGCGTGCCAGTACCAGGATGAGGCCCACGAGCAACGTGAGTGTCGTCACTGCCCTCGCCGGGTCATCCGAGCTGGCGGCTATGCCTCCGGTCACCAGTGTTGTCGCTGTGAGCGTGGCGATTGTCGAGGTTGTCGACACGCTCATCGCGCGGGAGCCGCCAAGCATCGCGTACACCAGCATCGGAACCATGCAGGTGTACAGACCAACCTGCACAGGGAGATTCGCGATTGTGGCATACGCCATGCCCTGCGGGATGATCACGGCCCCGGCCGAGATGCCCGCGAGGATGTCAGGCCGGATCCAGCTGCGCTGGTAGCCCGCGAGTGTGGGAAAGAACCAGGCCAGCCGCCGTGGCGTTGTCCTCGTCACCATGCCGGTCCCTGACCTGGTTCTCTCCGGCGACTGCACTATTGCCGCAACATCGCTGCCGCCAGGCGGTGCTCGTCATCGATGAGATGGCTCTGGTCATCGTCTCCGAGGTCGATCCGCGCCCACGCGATGCTCCCGGTGAAGGCATTGCCCGTCGGCTGGTAGTCAGATGACACCGGAGAAGCCAGGTCGATACCCAGGTCAACCGTCTCATCGAACGAGAACTGGAATGGCATTGTGCGGTCGATCCGGCCCTCTCCCAGCTTCTCGCCGTCAACGGACAGCGTGATAGTCCCGCCCTTCCCGAGGCCGTTGCCGTCATACGCGAAGTGGGCCTGCACCTCATGGGAACCTGCGGGAACCACGCTGTCTGCACCGATGAGGAACTCCTGGATACCGAGCACGTTGTACGCGAACTTGAGCGTGCTGTCTGTGGCATAGAAGCTCCAGCCGCCAAACGCCCCGCCCTGCGCCAGGATCACGCCGTTGACCCCATCGTCTGGAACCTCGACAAGAGCGGTGATCGTGTACGACTTGTTCTTGACGTTGATCACCGAATTCTCACCCAGTCGGCGCATCCCCGGATAGAAGATCTGGGTGGGGCGGTTGATCAGTGCCGGTCGGCCAGCCAGCTCATCGTTCAGTCGTTCAGCAGAGCGGATGTCCATCGGCAACACATTGAAGCGGGCCGCCTGGATCAGGAACAGTCGCTGGAGATGGGCGAGCCGCTCCGGCTCCTGGCTTGCCAGGTCGTGGGACTGGGTCCAGTCGGCCTCAACGTTGTAGAGTTCCCAGACATCGTCGTCAAGACCGTGGCTCGACGCCAGCCACGGATCCTTGTGCTTGGCGACAGCAGTCCAGCCCTTGTGGTAGATCGCCCGATTGCCCAACATCTCGAAGTATTGCGTCTCGTGCGCCTCTGCCGCGTCTGTGTCGTTGAACGAGTAATTCATCGCGGTGCCTTCATAGGGGCGCTGGGTGACGCCGTTCACCGTGCTGGGCTCAGGGATGCCTGCTGCCTGCAGCACAGTGGGGGCCACATCGATCACATGGCTGAACTGGCTGCGGATCTCTCCCCTGGCTGTGATGCCCTTCGGCCAGCTCACAATTGTGCCGTTGCGGGTACCGCCCCAGTGGCTGGCGACCTGCTTGGTCCACTGGTAAGGGGTGTCCATCGCATGCGCCCAGCCGATGGCGTAGTGGTTGTAGGACTTGGGAGTGCCGATGTCATCGATGTGCTCGATCCGGAACTCTTCGGTCTCCAGGGGCTCCATGTGGTTCAGCACGAATCCCTCGTTGGTCGTGCCCTCCATGGTGCCTTCTGCGCTCGCGCCGTTGTCGCCGATGATCACGTAGACCAGAGTGTCGTCAAGAATCCCCAAATCCTCGATGGCGTCGAGGAGGCGCCCCACGTGGTGGTCCGCGTAGGCGAGGAACCCCGCGTAGACCTCCATTTGACGGGCAAGGACGGGCTTTATGGCGTCACTCATCTCGCTCCACGCGGGGATTCCGGCGCTGCGCTCGGTGAGGACGGCATCCGCTGGAATGACGCCCAGTTGCTTCTGACGAGCGAACGTCTCGTCGCGCACCGCATCCCAGCCCTGGTCGAACTGGCCCTTGTACTTCGCTGCCCACTCCTGGGGAACATGGTGGGGAGCGTGCGTGGCACCAGGGGCGAAATAGGTGAAGAAGGGCTTGTCCGGCGCAAGCGACTTCTGTTGCCTGGTCCAGTTGATCGCCTTGTCGGTCATATCGGCCATGAAGTGGTAGCCCTCTTCCGGAGTTCCCCACGGCTCCTGCGGAGACGTGTTCTCGTAAATCGCCGGGTACCACTGGTTGGTCTCACCGCCGAGGAAACCATAGAAATACTCGAATCCGCCGCCAGGGTGCGGCCAATGATCGAACGGTCCGACAGCGCTGGTCTCCCAGACCGGCACCTCGTGGCATTTGCCGAACTGGGCAGTGTTGTAGCCGTTGAGCTTCAGCGTCTCAGCAAGCGGAGCACAGCTGTTGGGACGCAGGGAGTTGTATCCAGGCGCACTGGTGGCGATCTCGGTGATCCCGCCCATGCCCACCGTGTGATGATTGCGGCCAGAGAGCAGCGCCGCCCTCGTCGGTGAACAGAGAGCCGTGGTGTGGAACCTGGTGTACTTGAGTCCCTGGGCGGCGACCCTCTCGAAGTTCGGCGTCTGCACGGGGCCGCCAAATGCACTCGATGAACCGAACCCGGCGTCGTCGATCAAGACAATCAGCACGTTCGGCGCGCCCGCCGGCGGGTTAAGTCGACGAATAGGTGGATACGCCGTGTCGGGGTCTGAGGCGTCGTACGTCACGGTTCCTGTGTATGCCAGATCGGGAATCGGCAATGCCGTGCGCTGGATATCATCGTCTGCCTGTGTCATGTCTGCGAGCCTCCCTGGGCGGTCTTTTTACAGTCGTGCACGTATCATGCGCGCGCCCTGCCCACACCGACAAGGGCTTTCCCCTCGGCGCGTTAATCGCTATGGTCTGGGAAAAAGGGGAAATCGTGCAGCGACCTCTCATCGGACTCACCCGGCACAATCTCCTGCGGGAGACAGCCGCCGGTGTCACTCTGCTCGCCATCGCCATCCCGTTGAACATCGGCTACTCACAGATTGCCGGCCTGCCGCCGACAGCCGGGCTCTATGCGTTGATCCTGCCGACAGTCGTCTATGCGCTCACCGTTTCGTCCCGCCAGCTCGTCGCTTCACCGGATGCCGCTGCCGCAGCACTGGTGGCTTCGTCGATCGGCGGACTCGCAGTGGCCGGCAGCCACGATTATCTGACGCTGGCCTGTGCACAGGCGATCATCAGCGGGGTGCTCTTCGTGGCCTGCGCCTATTTCAAACTGGGCTTCCTGGCGAACTTTCTGTCACGGCCAATCCTGATCGGCTTCGTCGGCGGTCTCGCGCTCGACATCCTGGTCAGCCAGGTCGCCAAGATGTTGGGCGTGAAGATCGACTCGGGCGGAGAGTTCATCGACAAGGTCGGCGGACTCTTTGGAGGCCTCGACACTCTGAACCTGTGGTCGGTCCTGATTTCGGCTGTGGCCATCGTCATCCTTCTCGTCGGCAGGCGAGTGGCCAGGGCAGTACCGTGGGCACTCGTGGTGCTCGTAGTCGCCACGATCGTTGTTGTCACTGCTGGCCTCGAGAGTGCAGGGGTAGCCGTGCTCGGACCCGTCGATGCAGGACCTCCCACCCTCACCTGGCCAATCCTCGACTGGTCGATGTGGCTCGCACTCATTCCGTCCGCCATTGCGCTCACCCTGGTCACCACTGCTGAGGGGCTGCTGGTCTCACGCAGCTACGGAGACAAGAACAGTTACAGCACAAGCCCGAACCGCGACCTGTTCGCCTTCGGCCTCGGCAACATCGCCTCTGGAGCGACAGGCGGATTCGCCGTTGGATCGTCTACGTCCCGCACAGCGGCGATGGACCAGGCGGGCTCGCGCACCCAGTTGCCGAGCATCATCACGGCCGTCGGCACCCTGCTGCTTCTTCTCTTCGGTACAGCGCTCCTTGAAGACATCCCCTCTCCTGCCATCGGGGCGATCGTCGCGGTCGCCGTGATTCCGTTGCTTGGCATCGCCGAATTCCGCCAGCTGTGGCGCCTCGACAGGTTCGAGTTCCTCATCGGCGTCGTCTGCTTCCTCACCACGCTGTTCATCGGCTCAATACCCGGCATCGTGGTGGCTTTCGTCCTGGCACTGATCAACCTCGCCAAGCGCGCGGCCAATCCGGCGATCGACGTTCTAACGTCCAACGACAATCCCGGCGATTCACTACTGGTCGAGGCCCCACGCGGCACACTGACGGCACCGGGGATCATCGTGATCCGCCTGGCCGCACCCTTGTTCTTCGCGAACGGGCCGGTCTTCGCCTCTGCGGTGAAGAAAGCGGTGACTGCGGTTCACGATGACTCGGTCCGGCATATCGTCATTGACATGGAGGCCATCACGGATGTCGATGTCACCGGCGCAGAGAGCTTCACCACCCTCAAGGAGTGGCTCAGTGCCCGAAACATCGGGGTGAGCTTTAGCCGGATGCGCCCCAATTTGAAGGAACGCCTGCTCGCACTGGGAGTCCTGGGCGATGAACACGTGTTCGAGACGAACCGCGCAGCGGTTGCCTCGCTCGGCACGACAACGAGAGAGGAATAGTCATGGGATCCACTATCGGAGATGTGCTGAGCCTGGCCCTCGGCATCCTGATCAGCCCGATCCCGATCATCGCGGCAATCCTGATGCTGCTCTCACCGCGGGCGCGGGCTACGAGCATCGGTTTCATGGTGGGCTGGATCCTGGGCATTGCGTTCGCCGTGACACTCTTCACGCTGATCTCGTCGCTGCTCCCCGAACCAGGGGCGGACGATTCGAAACCAGTGGCTGGCACGATCAAGATCATCCTGGGTATCCTGCTCCTGCTGCTCGCACTCAGGCAGTGGCGCGGGCGGCCACGCGGGGATGACGAACCGAAACTCCCCGGGTGGATGAAGGCGATCGATTCCATGACCGCGGCAAAAGGCGTGGGTCTCGGTTTTCTGCTGGCCGCTGTCAATCCGAAGAACCTGCTGCTGAGCATCGGTGCCGGCCTCATCATCGGGGCAAGTGGGCTCCCTGCCGGGCAGGTCACCGTCGTGATCATCGTCTTCACCGTGATCGCTGGGGCATCTGTGCTGGTTCCCGTTATCGCCTACCTCGTCGCTTCCGCCAGAATGGCGGGCCCGCTCGACGCAATGCGCACCTGGATGACGCGGGAGAACGCGGTCATCATGAGCGTGCTGTTGCTCCTGCTCGGCGTGGTTCTGATCGGCAAGGGCATCGGCAACTTCTAGGCCTCGCGTACTAAGCCTCTGCGGACTCCAGGTCGCGGGCGATGCTTCTGAGCGCCTGGGCCGGTGTCTCCCCCGACTGCACGAGTGCCACTATCACCTGGCGGGCCGGAGTAGGAAGCTCTGTCGTCGCATCCTGCTTCAGCAATGGCCGGAACAGCTCGACGAGCTGCTTCAGCTCCGTGGCCAGCGCGCTCGCGGCATCCGTCGACGGATCGCGAAGCCAGCCACGCAACTCAAAGTTGTGCGTCGACACCACGCTCGAGGCGAAGGCGAGGGTTGCCCACTCCGGCGCAGCGGGCAGGGCGGCTCGAAGGAAATCGGCGATGCTGCGCTCGTAGCGGTACGACGTGATCAGCTCGCGGTCACGGAGCACCGGGTTCTGCTGCAGCAGCTCGTGCCGCAGCCGAGAGGTCTCTGGGCGCCTGAGGTGGTAGTCGAGTACCTGGCGCGTGCCCTCCTGCACGGCGTTCAGCGGATCGCCGAGAAAGTCGGTGAGCTGCGTTTGCAGTCGCTCGATGAGAAAGTCGTGGTCAGCGAAGACGATGTCGTCCTTCGACCCGAACCGCCGAAAGAATGTGCTGCGACTGATCTGGGCGGCGTCGGCCAGCTCATCAACGGTCGTCGACTCGTAGCCATTGCGTGCCAGCAGTTTCAGAGCGATCTCCATGCTCTGTGGCGGCTCGGGGGGCGTCTCGCTCGATCTCATAAATTCCTCGCTCTGACTCCGGCGGGTGGGCACTCGCACTCCGCTTGAACCTCAGTATCGTCTGTTGACACTCCGGATCACAAATGAATAGTGTGGATGCACGAGCAATCGCGCGCGACGACGTCAATGATTCGACTCTCGCATCCCCATGCAAAGGAGCATCCGTTGCCCACGATCGACGTTACGTACGAACTTCTGGCCGACGTGCCCGTTCCGAGCTTTCCCACCTTTCACGCCGCTGCCACCCGGTCGGCGTAAGCACCAGACATCCCCCGATTCTCTCCGACCACCACAGAATAAGGAGCCTGACATGGCAGCCCAGCCCACCCTCGTCGGCACGACAGCCCCTGAGTACCACCTCGACGAGCCGCTCGATCCAGACTTCGCCGGCGTCTTCCGCGGCATTTCGGCCGAGGACCTGGCCTACCGCGACCGCGCACGGGCATTCGTGCGCGAAGACGTGCTCCCGGTGATCGACGGCTACTGGGATCGCGCGGAGTACCCACTGCATCTCGTACCGCGCCTGGGCGAGCTCGACCTGCTGCGCGACGGCCTCGACATCGACGGCTTTGAGCCGATGAGCCCGATGGCCGCCGGCCTGATCATGGCCGAGGTGAGCCGCGGTGACGGTTCGGTGAGTACCATCATCGGCGTGCAGGGCGCCCTCGCTCTGCGCTCGATCGCACTGCACGGCTCGCCTGAACAGAAGGCCGAGTGGCTGGAGCCGCTCGCCCGCGGACGCAAGATCGGCGCGTTCGCCCTGACAGAGCCGACCCACGGCTCCGACTCGGTGAGCCTGGAAACTCGTGCAATCACCACCGATAACGGCTTCGTGATCACCGGTGAGAAGAAATGGATCGGCAGTGGTTCCGTCGGCGACGTCGCCGTCGTCTGGGCCCGCGGTGACGACGGCCAGGTGCACGGCTTCCTGGTGCCGCAGGACACCCCGGGGTACCGGGCGAAGACCATCACCGGCAAGGCGTCGCTGCGAGCTATCTGGCAGGCGCACATCGTGCTCGAGGATGTCGAGGTGCCGGCATCCGCTCTGCTGCCCGGCTCCCACAGCTTCCGTGACACCTCGACAGTGCTGCAGGCGACCCGCCTCGGTGTGGCCTGGGGCGCCCTCGGACAGGCAACTGCCTGCTACGAGACCGCGGTGCACTACGCCACGCAGCGGGTGCAGTTCGGCCGCCCGCTGGCTGCCTCCCAGATCGTGCAGGAGCGCCTCAGCCGCATGCTGAGCGAGCTCACGCAGCTGCAGACGCTCGTTGTGCAGCTGACCCGGCTCGACGAGGCGCACGACCTCAGCGGTCCGCAGGCCTCACTCGGCAAGTACACGGCGACTCGCACTGCGCGTTCGATCGCCGCCAACGCGCGTGATCTGCTCGGTGGCAACGGCATCCTGCTGGAGAACCGGGTCGCCCGCCATTTCGCCGATATCGAGTCGCTGCACACCTACGAGGGAACTGAGACCGTTCAGGCGCTCATCCTCGGGCGTGAGATCACCGGACACTCGGCCTTCACCGGCTAAGTTTCGCCCTTTTCATCCCTCCCTGACCATCAGCCTTTACGCACAGCCCTCACGCACAGGAGTACGACGCATGACCAACGATGAGATAACCCCGGTACTGATCGGTGGCGCGCGCACGCCGTTCGCCAAGTTCAACGGCGCCTTCGCGTCGCTCGGTTCCACCGAACTCGGCAGCCACGCCATCCGCGCGGCACTCGAGCGCTCGGGCGTCGCGGCGCAGCAGGTGGATGCCGTCATCATGGGGCAGGTCATCCAGGCCGGCGCGGGTCAGGGGCCCGCCAGACAGGCCAGCATCGGCGCCGGTGTCGGCTGGGACGTGCCCACGGTGACAATCAACAAGCTGTGCCTGTCTGGGCTGACGGCCATCATCGATGCCGCCAGGCTGGTGCGCACAGGTGAGGCGCAGGTCGTGGTGGCCGGTGGTCAGGAGTCGATGAGCAACGCGCCGCACCTGTTGCTGAAGTCGCGTCAGTCGTTCAGCCTCGGCGACCGCACGCTGCACGACTCTCTCAACTACGACGGGCTGCAGGACCCGTTCGACCGCAAGCTGATGGGGCAGGCGACAGATGACGGCAACGCCATCCGCTCGATCTCGCGCGAGCGTCAGGACGAGTACGCAACTGCGTCACACCTGCGCGCTGCGAAGGCCAGAGAAGCCGGAGTTTTCGCCGATGAGATCGCTCCTGTCGCCGTGCCGCAGCGCCGCGGTGAGCCGGTGCTTGTCGCCGAGGACGATGGCATCCGCCCGACAACGACGGTTGAGGGTCTCGCCAGGCTCTCGCCGGTGTTCAATCCCGACGGCACGATCACTGCGGGCAACGCGTCGCAGCTCACCGATGGCGCTGCGGCCGTGGTGGTGGCGAGCAAGGCGTGGGCCAAGCGCAATGGCGTCGAATGGCTGGCAGAGATCGGCGCACCCGGACAGGTTGCCGGGCCCGACGGTTCGCTGCACTCGCAGCCAGCGAATGCCATCGCCGCTGCACTGCGCAAGCAGGGCATCACCGGCGACCAGCTCGACCTGATCGAGATCAACGAGGCATTCGCCTCTGTCGTGCTGCAGTCAGCCGATGATCTCGGCATCGATCTTGCCCGCGTCAATCAGTCGGGCGGTGCCATCGCTCTCGGCCATCCGGTCGGGGCATCCGGCGCACGCCTGGCACTGCACATCGCCCTCGCCCTGAAGAAGCGTGGTGGCGGTATCGGCGTCGCAGCGCTCTGCGGCGGCGGCGGTCAGGGCGAGGCGTTGATTCTCAGCGCGTAGATCGACCAGGTTCCACCCCTCTCACGCCACCGCAGCGCCGCGCGGTCCGCACTCGGTCGATTTGACAGCCGATATACCCCCATAGGTATAGTTGGGGATACCCCCGAGGGTATTCGCAATTCTTACCACGACAAGGGTGTGCCAGATGTGCCGAGCAACACGATGCCGCGTATGCGGAAAAACGACATGGGCGGGCTGCGGCCAGCACATACAGACGGTGAAGCAGAGCGTGCCTGCATCGAACTGGTGCAACGGCACCCACACACCGGCTCAGATTGAGGCCGCGTCGGCGAATCGCGGCGGGTTCTTCGCTCGCCTGTTCGGCCGCTAGGCGCGCCCGCAGCCCAGTCGTTACCTACACACCAACTGATTACAGAGGAATACACACTATGTGCGCACGCGTCACTTGCCAGAACTGCAACAAGCCAACATGGGCAGGCTGCGGCGAGCACGTCGAAGAGGCGCTGGCTGGCGTTCCCCAGGCCGACCGCTGCAGCTGCTAAAGCGGCCGGGTACTCTCTAGCGAGAACCAACCATCATCTTTTGGGTACCGATAGCTCCGAGTAGTGCCAGCTTGCTTGCTGATTCACTATCGGGCTCTGCGGTGCACATCATGATCCGCAGATCATGGCGCTGAGTGGTGAGGATGTCACAATCCACGTCAAGCGTGCCCACCTCGGAGTGAACGACCCGCTTGATCGTTGGCCCGTGTTCATTGATCTCGTGACGCGCCCAGATCTCCTGGAACTGAACGCTTGTCTCGTTCAGCCGTGCGACAAGTTGCAACAACTGGGGGTCGTCGGAGTAACGCCCCGCGCTTCGGCGCAGGTCGCCCACCAATGACGCGTCAAGTGCGTCTGCGCTGACGGGACCGTGCAGATGGCAGTCCGAATCGCCAGCGAAGTGCAGCCACAAAAGGTTGCGATCCGCTTCTCGCGATGAGTAGGGGTCGCCCATCAGCGCCGCCCACATCGGGTTCCAGAGCAGAAGATTCCACATCGCATCAAAGACGGCCACTGGCCGTTTGCTGTCGCGTTCCACAAGTCGGCGAATGCTTGCGGGCACCATCCTGCCGATGCGACCGCCGCCGGTGGCATGCCCGGCAAGACGGAACAGGTGCTCCTGTTCAGTGTCGCTGAGCTGCAATGCCCTGGCGATCGCGACACAGACCTGCACAGAGGGAGCTGACGAGCGTCCCTGCTCGAGTCGCACTATGTAGTCGACTGACACATTGGCCAACACGGCTAGTTCTTCGCGCCGCAGACCGGCGGTGCGCCGAGTGGAGCGTGCCGGCATATTTGCCATCTGCGGGGCAAGGCGCTCCCGCCATACCCTCAACAATTCTGCCAATTCTCCCGACGAACTCATGACTTCAAGTGTTGCAGCATCAACTTTGAAGTGGCTGGTACTCCCGCTCCCAGGATGGGTCATCCGCGGCCAGAGACGCTAGGACCGGACGTCTCTGGAGCAGGTTGGCATTGCACCGTACGGTGAAGATCATGACCATCAGGGTGTCGAAGAAGATCCATCGAACCGACGAACTGCTGGCCTTCTTGCCCCATTTCATTAATCTGTAAGGAACTCATTCATGATTGTCATCACCGGAGCCACAGGTCAACTTGGACACCAGATCATCAATCACTTGCTCTCCCGGATACCCGCCAGCGAGATCATCGCTGTTGACCTCGAATCTCCGAAGGCCGCAGCATTGGCCAGCCTGGGCATTGAAGTTCGCTTTGCCGACTACAACAACCCCGAGTCACTGCTGAATGCATTCGCAGGCGCCGACAGGGTGCTGCTGGTGTCCTCACCCTCGGGTCCAGATGCCATGCGCGTCGCCCAGCACCAATCAGCAGTCGACGCTGCGATCGCGGCCGGCGTAGAACTCCTCGCATACACATCTGTGACACACTCCCCCACCAACTTGATGGGAATGGCGCCCGTGCACCGGGCCACTGAAGAGGCCATCGTTGCGTCCGGGATTCCCGCGGTCATCCTGCGCAACGGCTGGTACGCCGAGAACCACACGGCCGGCATCAGCGCGGCCCTCACCTATGGCACCCTCGCCGGGAGCGCGGGCACGGGTCGGATGGCCTCGGCGAGCCGCGCTGACCTTGCCGAAGCCGCGGCAATCATCCTGACCCTCGACGACCAAGCCGGAAAGCTCTACGACCTCACCGGCGACACTACGTGGACGCTGGTTGACCTTGCAGCCGAGGTCACAGCACAGTCTGGCAAGACTGTCACGTACGCGGATCTTCCGGCTGAGGACTACCGCCAGATGCTGAATCAGACCGGACTGCCCGAGCACATCGTCGAGCTCATCGTCGATGCCGATGTCGCGATCGCGAATGGCACGTTGGACTACATCACCAGCGACCTGAGCACGCTGCTGGGTCGGCCCACTACCCCGATGGCTGCGAGTGTGGCGTTGGCGCTGAAGGACTAGGCGCTTGGATGTTGGTGGCCTGAGAGGGCCACCAGCTCTCTGTCAGCTCCGCGACCCGGAGCTTCTCAGTAGCCGGGAATTACGAGCACCAACTTGCAGCGCGGACAGCGGTGGCAGGACTCGATCCCCTCGGCAGTGTCGACACCGTCATCCTGCATCTCCACACCGCACGCGGGGCACGGCGGACCATCAAAGAAGTCACTGCCGTCATCCAGGTCGTCATCATTCACCCCTCCAGTCTGCGGCACGTTGTAGTCAGTAAGCGACCCGTCACCGACCGCCGTCTTCATTTTAGATATCGACCCGTGACGCTGTCAGCCGAGCCCGCGATCTCCTCCGGCGTGCCTGTGGCGACGACGCGTCCACCTGCTGACCCTCCGCCCGGTCCGAGATCGACGATGTAGTCAGACGCGCGGATCATGTCGAGGTCGTGCTCGATGGTCACGACGGTGGCGCCGTGGTCAATGAGCCGCTGCAGAACCCGCAAGAGAACCTGCACGTCGAGGGGATGCAGGCCGATCGAGGGTTCGTCGAGCACGAAGAGGGCGTCGTGTTGGTCGCGCCCGACATCGGCAGAGAGTTTGAGCCGCTGCGCTTCACCGCCGGAAAGCGCCGTCGTGGCTTCACCGAGGGTCAGGTATCCAAGGCCGAGGTCAGCGAGCACCTGAAGCCGGGAGTGAACCCGCTTCACGTCGGTGAGGGCAGGCAGTGCCTGGTCGACAGTGAGCGAGAGAAGATCCGGCAGGCTGAGCGGCTCCCCCGCGCCATCCGTCGAAGGGCGGCGGATTCCATATGCTGTCGGGTTGTACCGGCTGCCGTTGCAGGCAGGACAGACGATGGCGACGTCGGGGAGAAACTGCACGTCAAGGGAGATCTGGCCGGTGCCGTCGCAGTCGGGACAGCGCAGGGATCCCGTGTTGTAGGAGAAGTCCCCCGTCTTCAAGCCGCGCTCGGTTGCGTCGGGGGTTCGAGCATACGCGCGACGCAGGTCGTCGAGCACGCCACTGTAGGTGGCGACGGTGGAGCGGACGTTGACTCCGATGGGCGACGCATCCACGACGTCGACGACCCGGATGCCGCTGGGGTCGACGTCAGTGATGTGGCTGGGAAGCTTCGTGCCCGTGGCGCGGGCGATCAGTGCGGGCACGAGGCTCTCGAGAATCAAGGTTGTCTTCCCGGAGCCGGACACGCCGGTGACCGTCGTCAGGCGGCCCTTGGGAATGTCGAGATCGAGCGCGTGGACGGTGTGGACGGATGTCGTAGACATCTGGATACGGCCATGGGCAAAGAGCGTTGACGCGCTGGCCCGTTGGCGCACAACGTCATGACCGCTCGCGCTCAACAATGGCGCGATCCGCGAATGTGGGTTGGCGGCGATGTCGGCGAGCGTCCCTGAGGCGATGACGCGACCACCGGCCGCGCCTGAGCCGGGTCCAATTTCGATCAACCAGTCAGCTTCGCCGATGACGTGAGTGTCATGATCGACCACGACAACGGAGTTGCCGTCGCTCAGGAGACTCCGGATAACGGCAAGGAGCCCGTCAATGTTGGCTGGGTGCAGGCCGATCGACGGCTCATCAAGCACGTACAGCACACCCGTTGTGCGGTTGCGAACCGCACGCGAGAGCTGCACGCGTTGCCGTTCGCCGGTGGAGAGGGTGGCAGAGGCACGGTCCAGCGTCAGATAGCCGAGACCCAGCCCGAGAAGCATCTGCGCGGCCTCCACCATATTGGCGACGATGCTGTCGGCCATTGCTGTCATGTCCGGAGGCATTGAAGCGGGCAGGGTCTGCACCCACGCGGCAACGTCCTCAAGTGTCAGCGCCGTCGCGTCCGCAAGGTTGATTCCGTCGACCAGTGTGGAGCGCGCCCGGGCGTTTAACCTGCTCCCCTGACACACCGGACAGGTCTGCACGCTCAGAAACCGCTCGATCCTGCCGAGCCCGCTCTCGGTCTCGGCCTTGCGCAGGGCTTCAACCACCGCCTGATGGGCATTGCGATAGGTGGCATTGAGTTCGAACAGTTTGCCGTTCTTCGATGGAAACAGCACGATCCGTTTCTCAGCGGGCCCAGCGAACACGATCTGCCGCTCGTGCTCAGTGAGCTCGCTGAAGGGCACGTCCGTGCGCACTCCCATCTCGGCAACCACTTTCGGGTTGGCGGCCAGCCCGAACATTCCCCATGGTGCGACAGCGCCCTGGTCAATGCTGATCGTCTCGTCGGGCACCAGGGTGCTGTCGTCGACGTCGCGGACGATCCCCGTTCCCTGGCAACGCTCGCAAGCACCCTCACTGTTGAATGCAAACGACTCCGCACTCGGGGGCGGGAACACTACCCCGCAGGTCGGGCAGGTCAGGGGGCGGTCCAGCGCGACGTCGATCGTCGGCTGCAGCCGATGCCCGTTCGGACACTGGTGGCACCCGAGTCGGGAGTAAATGAGTCTCAGGCTGTTGAGGAGTTCTGTTGATGTGCCGAAGGTGGACCGCACCCCAGGGATGGCGGGACGCTGGCGAAGCGCGAGTGCGGCCGGAACGTGCTCCACACTGTCGACGACGGCACGGGCGGCCTGCGAGAGGCGCCGGCGCGTGTAGGTGGAAAGCGCCTCGATATACCGACGGGAGCCCTCGGCGTAGAGCACGCCGAGGGCGAGCGACGATTTGCCGGAGCCGGACACACCAGCGATCGAGACGAGGGTGTGAAGCGGCACATCGACGTCGACGTTCTTCAGGTTGTTCACTCGGGCGCCACGCACCCGGATCGCGTCAGGAAGCATCAGCGGTGGCCATCAGCGTGCAGGCACTCGAATTTAAGTGATTCGTCATGGCACGACTCCCTGCCGGCCGGCGCGATGCGACCGACTCACTCGACATCCGCTCATTATGCTCTGCAGCTCGGGCACAGAACAGGGTGAGGCGCATGCGATCTGCGGACCTGGCGACAAGAATGGAGGTGTGCAGCAGGACATTGCCCGTGTGACAACGACCGACGACGTGAGCAGCTACTTCACTTGACTCTTCTGCCGCCGGGGATCTCTGTCCTTTGCGAACGGGTCGATATAGTCCGTGCGCTGGTCGGCCGGCACCCCTGCACAGCGCTCCGCTTGCCGTCGCTGGTGCGCAACTTGATCGAATTGGTGTTGCGTGATTCCCGAGCGAGCGTCACACCATGAGGAACACGACATGATTAGCGCATGTTCGAAGCCGCGCGTATCCCTGCTGTCGACGTCCGAATCGGCGACCTGATCACCTTGTACGACGGCACCGGTCGATTCCACAGCTTCACATGATCGGCGTCGGATAAAGCCCAGCCCGATGATTCGACATCCGCCGCTAGGACCTGACAGATGGTCCCGGCTTGAGAACCGGGGTCGGGGCGAGCATTGCGGCCGGCGGCGTGAAGAGGGCGGAGACGACATAGGCGACCACGACCGCGACAATCACGAGCGGCATGAGCGTCAACCCATCCGAGGCAAGGATTAGCGTTGGGAGTAGGACGGAGGTGAGGGGCAGCTTGAGCATAACGACCGACATCGCCCCGATGCCCATCGCGACACCGGCAATCATTGGCAGGCCCGGCAGATGCGACAGGGCGGCTCCACCAACGGCTCCGATGAAGAGCGCAGGAAAAGTGGGGCCGCCACGAAAGCTGCTCAGCGCCAAACCGTACGCGACTCCCTTGCACACAATGAGGAGGAGCAACGCGCCGACGGTGTACTCGGACACGTTCGCAATGAACGGACCCAAGGCGTCCTGTCCCGAGAACAGGACTTCGGATGCACTCCTGCCGCTGATTACGGCATAGCCGACTGCCAGGCCCGCGATCGCCAGGCCGACGACGGGCATGAGGAGCAGCATCCGACGCTCGATGTGCGGTCGAAGGGCAACGCCCAGCCAACGGATTCCGGCGCCGACCGGTACGGCCGCGAGTCCAATCAGTATTGCCCAGGGGAACTGCGCACCCGTGGGAGCCTCCGCGGGTGGGATGTCGGAAATCGCTAGTGAAAAGGTTCCCAAGCCGGTCCAGGCGTCGAGGCCGATGAACACTAGTGAGCCGATCCCTGCCGCCAACAGACCGGGTACGAGCACGAGCCCCAGGGTCGCGCCGCCCAGCCCCGATGCCTCCATAAGCAGAAAGGCGCCCGTGAGCGGTGAGCCAAGGAGCGTACTGATGGCGGCGAAGCTGCCCGCGGCCGCCATCATCGTCTGCGATCGAGGCGGCGCGTCGCGCTTGACGAGCCTCACTGTCAGGGCGCCAAGTCCAGCACCGAGGGCAATCAATGGCGCCTCGGGGCCGAGCACGACGCCCAGGCTCAGGGTCGCAAACGCAGCGAGTACCACGCCGGGGATCTGCCGCCCGGTCGGTGGGCCCTCCATCGCGAAGCCGTCGGCCGGGGAGTGCCCACCCTTTCCCGGTAGGTAGCGGATCGTCAGCGCAACGAGTACTCCGGCGACCAGAAGGGGAACAAACGGCCACCAGATGGGTGCAGCGCCGGAGCCCAGCGCTTCAGGCAAGGTCGTAAAGATCCACGTCTGTATGACGCCAATGAGCGCGAGGAAGAAGTACGCCGCAGCGGAGATCGGAACACCAATGAGCGCGGCCAAGACAAGGAGCGCGAGATAGCTCTTGGATCGCAGCATCGCGATCGGATCAGGTGGCGGGCTCACGGTCGAGGACATGGAGTGACCATATCCGCAAGTTGCACGGCAGGGAATCACCTACCCTGCGTGATACTCCGCGAGGGCAGTCGCGCCCAATCCGCGATGAGATGCACCTCCGAAGACAGCCGATCATTCCAGGGAGCCCACTAATCGCGGGTAGTTTCCGCGCAATAGGTCTCATCTGATCCACTGTTGACGCCAATCCAGAATGGCCGCCGACAACACTCTTAACCAGCAAGGGCAGCGCTTGTTCTGCCTGGACACATGCACGGCGTAAAGATCGCCCAAGGGCGAATCGGAGCCAACCGATTTCGAGAACTAGGCTCCCACCCAAGTTGGAGCTGAGCACCGAAAGTGAACAACGCATGCTATCCGCGCGAAACCCTAGGCCGGAGTTTAATGCGTAGCAAGTTTTGATCCACTGAACTGAAAGCGACCTCGGGAAAGGAAAATCCTGATCAGATCAATTTACAGTAGGGCGGACGGGACTTGAACCCGTGACCGACGGATTATGAGTCCGCTGCTCTAACCAGCTGAGCTACCACCCCGAGTTCTGCTTACTCCGGAGAGTGGGCAGAAGCTTCGTCGGCGACCATATCGGGCACCGGCTCACCACGATACAGGTTTTCGAAAGTGCTCAACGTCCGATTGATGTCGTGCGCCTCGATCATCTTCAGCGACTCATTCTTCATCGCGTTCAGATCATCCGGTGCAGCCGTCAGCACGGTGGTCAGCTTCGCCGCGAGATCCTTCGCGCTGCTCGGCTCGAACAGGTACCCGTTCTTGCCATCGTGCACGAGGTGCGGCAGCGCCATGGCGTCGGCGGCGACAATGGGCAGACCGGATGCCATGGCCTCCATCGTCGCGATGCTCTGCAGCTCGGCAATCGACGGCATGGCAAACACTGTTGCTCGTGAGTATGCGGTTCGTAGCTCGTCATCGGTGACGTAGCCCGTGAACGTGACACGATTCTTGATGCCCAGACTGATCGCCAGGTGCTCCAAGTTGCGCTTCTGGTCTCCACCGCCGACGATCTCGACCTGGGCGTCCAGGCTGGGATCCAGCAGCGCGACGGCTTGCAACAGCACGTCGATCTGCTTCTCACCGGTGACACGGCCCACGAAGAGGATGCGGTTCTCGGTACGCGGCTCAAAGTTGGGCGAGTAGTTATCTGCGTCGATGCCGCACGAGATCGCGCGCACGCCGGTCAGTCCGGTGTACTTCTCCAGGAACTCTGCGGCACGCTGAGTCGGCGTCGTGACAGCTTCTGCGCGTCCGAAGGTGCGCCTGGCCGCTTTCCACGCCATGGCGATGCCGCGATCCTGCAGACCCTTGGGGATCCCTGTGAACTCGAGCATGTTCTCGGGCATGAAGTGATTCGTACCGATCATGCGGATGCCGCGCTTCTCGGCCTCGATCGTGACCCCACGACCCACGTTGATGTGAGATTGGAAGTGCACGACATCCGGCTTGAAATCGTCGAGCACGCGGCGGCTGACCGGGCGGATGATCCACGGCAGTGCGTATCGCAGCCAGTCGTGCGGGTACCAGCGCCAGCTGTGCAAGCGGTGCACCATCATCTGCTGGCCCTCGTGCGTCTCGACCCAGGAGCCATGCTTGCGCGACGCGGCTGGAGCCATCACGTGCACGATGTGCCCACGGTTCACGAGACCGGCTGCAAGCCGTTCAGCGAAGCGCGCGGCCCCGTTGACGTCTGGGGCAAAGGTATCGGCTGCGATCAGCACACGGATCGGCTTCTTCGCCTGTGCGGCGTTGCCTGTGTGGGCGTCGCGCGAGTGAGTCGAGTCTGACAAGTGGCTAGGTCCCTACGTTGGTGTGCCGGGAATGATCGTCCGACAGGAAGTCTGGGAAGCGAAAACGCGCTGACGCGCAAGTCACTTCGAACCCTATTCTAAACCGGGCAGCTGCGAGTGCCCGTGTTTCCCGGCGCGTCTTGATTCGCGTCATAGCCCGTCAGCTCGCTATTCAGCCGACTGTGGGTGGTACTTCGAGAGCCGGAACACGCCCCAGATCGCTATCGCTCCGGCGATGACAAAGATGAATCCTGCCCACGGCGGCGCCTGTGAAGCCTCACCGAGGACAACGATTCCGATGCCGACGGCGATCAGCGGATCGACGACGGTCAGACCGGCGATCACGAGGTCAGGCGGGCCAGACGCGTAGGCATTCTGCACGAAGTAGCCACCGAGGGCTGCGGCAAGCAGAAGCCCGAGAAGACAAATGAATGTGAGCCCCTCGAAGTTCTCGTGCTGCACCCGGTTGAGGATGACCTTGGCCAGCGTCGCGACGAATCCGTAGAGCACACCGGCGCCGATGATGTAGAAAATCGCCTTGAACCGCTTGCGCAGCGTCACGAACGCGATCCCCGCGAGTATCAGAACGACAGCCAGGATGATGAGGATCGTCACCAGGTTCTGATCAGTGACCGGCTTGTCGACGGCGGTGAATGCGGCGACTGTGACGAAGAGGCCGACGCCACCGACGCACATCGCGATGGCGATGATTGATGGACGATTGAGGCGAACATGGCTGATCCTGGCGTTGAGGATGGCCGTGATCACCAGGGCGACAGCACCGAGCGGCTGCACCACAATCAACGGGGCGAAATACAGGCTAGTCAGCTGGAACACGATGGCCAGGCCGAGCATGATCGTGCCGAACACCCATGACGGCCGTGAGAGCAGCAACATCAGCTGTTTGACGTTGAGTCCGCCGGTCACCTGTTCGGTGTTCGCTTCGACCTTTCCCACACCGCGGTGCTGGAATTGTGCACCGAGCGAGAGGAACACCGCACCGATCAGGGCAATGGGAATTCCGATGGCCTGCCGAGGGTCGATTGCGATGTCTACTGCCAGTTCAGTCAGGTCAGGAGTCACGGTTCGACCATATCGAGAAGCCGCCCGATATTCTTGTCAAATGGCCGTACGCTCAATACTTATTTCTGGTGACCCTGTCCTGCACACCCCCGCCGCTCCCGTCGTCGATTTCGACGATGACCTGCGCGCTCTGGTTGCCGATATGTTCGAGACGATGGATGCCGCCCCCGGCGTCGGTCTCGCCGGCCCGCAGGTGGGAGTCGGCCTGCGCTTGTTCACGTTCAGCTACACGGACGATGATGACGTCACGTGGCGCGGGGTGGCCATCAACCCAGAGCTGTGGATCACCCCCATCCCTGCCGGCTTTGCCGACGAAGACGAGGATGTCGAGGGGTGCCTGTCGTTCCCCGGCGAGCGTTTCCCACTGATGCGGGCACAGTCAGCAATTCTGCGCGCTGTCGACCTCGACCAGCAGCCTTTCGAGATCCGGGCAGACGGCTGGCTCGCTCGCATCTTCCAGCACGAGTTCGACCACCTTGACGGCACGCTGTATGTCGATCGCCTGGAGTACCCGGATGCCAAGCTGGCAGCGAAGATCAGCCGCAAGCGCAGCTGGGGCGTGCCCGGCCTGTCCTGGCTGCCCGGAGTCGACAACCTCGAAGACTGAATCCATGTCGCGGAGAGCATCCGCTGCATAAGAACCGCCCTGCACCCGATGGTGCCGGGCGGTTTCTTATTCTGAGGGCTCTGTTGCTCACGGCTTCGTTGCTCAGGGCTTTGTTGCCTTTTTTCGTTCGTTGCCTTTTTCGTTGCTCAGGCGAAGGCGCGGATGGCGGCAGCGACGACGGCCGCCACGATGACCACGATGATGAACGGCACGCGGAGGGCGAAGAGCGCGATGGCCACGATGACGGCGGGCACACGCGCATCCACCACGATGGACTGCCCCTGACCGAGTGTCTGCACGGCGATGAGTGCCGCAAGCAACGCCACGGTGAGCAGGTCGGCGATGCGCGACGCCGCGGGATTCTCCAGCACGTGGGCCGGCACCAGGAAACCGAGCATTTTGAGCACGACGCAGGCGATCGACGCCAGGATGATGATCTGCCAGAGCGTCAACCTGCACCTCCAGGCGAATCAATCGCAACCGATCGGGCACCGAGCAGGTTGAACGCGCCGATGACGATGGCGACCAGAGCCGCCACAAGCACCGGCAGCCCTGGCATCAGTACCGGGGTCAGGAGCGTCGCCACGACACCAGCTGCAACCGCGACAGCACCCGTCTGCATGTTCTTCAGCCGCGGCCAGAGCAGGCCGACAAAGGCGGCAGCAGCGGCGGCATCCAGCCCGTAGGCGCGGGTGTCCCCCATTGCATCCCCCAGCAGGGCGCCGATGAGCGTCGTGATGTTCCACCCGATGAAGATCGCGAGCCCTGTCACCCAGAAGCCGAGCTTCTTGCTGCGCGGAGTCGGCTGGGCGAGGGCGACGGCCGTCGATTCATCGATGGTGAGCCAGGCGCCGGCGATCCGCTTGAGCCAGCCACGCCCGACGAT
Source organism: Leifsonia sp. A12D58 (assembly GCF_047530025.1). Lineage (NCBI taxonomy): Bacteria > Bacillati > Actinomycetota > Actinomycetes > Micrococcales > Microbacteriaceae > Leifsonia > Leifsonia sp. A12D58. The sequence continues at coordinate 144,336 of NZ_JBLJAT010000002.1, forward strand.
CGGGGCAGTGCGGATGGCGTAGATGCTGTTGCGTGTGCCGAGAAGCGCCGCGCTGGCGATGGCCGCGGGGCCCGCAGCCGCTCCCCCGGCGGCTACGACGCCGACCAGGGCGAACTGGGAGCCACCAGAGAACATGATCAGACTAAGGAAGCACGTCTGCCAGATGTCGAGACCTGAGGCCACAGAGAGGGCGCCGAACGAGACACCGTACGCGGCGGTGGCCAGTCCGACGGCCAGTCCGGAGCGCACTGCACTCCGATTGACTGCCGCTTCGGTGACGTCATCGTCACCGGCGGGAGACGCTTCGTTCACGAGCGGGCCAGATCCACTCCGTGAACGCCATTGTGGAAACGCAGTGACGGGAACACGGCAGACACCGAGAAGCCGACGCCAGGAACGGTTCCGGCGTTGAAGACGCCACCGAACAGCTGGGTGCGTTCCCGCATCTGGGTGAGCCCCGCACCGGACAGCGTCTCGTTGAGCGCCTTCAGGTCGTCTTCGATCGAGTAGGAGGTCGGGGCTGCTGCGGCATCTGGTTCACGCGCGGCCCTGCGCGCGGCTGCACGGATGCCGTCGTCGTCGATCAAGAGCTGCAGGCCGTCGTGGCTCCAGCTGAACGAGACGCGCGCCTCTGTGCCGATACCACCGTGCTTGAGCGTGTTGGCCAGAGAGCTCTGCAGGATGCGGAAGATCGCGAGCTCCGCACCGGGCTTGAGCGGAAAGCGTTCGCCGGTCTCGGTGAAGCTGATGACGAGTCCGGCGTCGTGCATCACCCTGAACAGGTCGCGGGCAGATTTCAGGCCGGGCTTCATCGCAGCGACTGACTCGCCCTCACGCGCAATGGTGAGCACGCGACGCATGTCGGCAAGTGCATATCTTCCGTCTTCGACGAGTGCTGTCATCACGCGCACCGCGCTCGACGGGTCGTTCTCGGCCGTGTAGCGCGAGCCCTCTGCGCGGGTGATCAGTTTGGAGACCGCCAGCACGGCGACATCCTGCAGTTCGCGGATGATGCCGAGTCGGCCCTGCTGCTCGGCGAGCGACAGTTCGAGGTCAATACGGGCACGCTCTGCGTTGCTGCGATCGAGGCGCGTGCGCCGTGACGCGCGCAGAGCCGTGAGCCAGAGAATCGCGAGAATGACGACGAGAACGCCGAGCCCTGCGCTGAGGATCAACCAGAAGTCCATCCCATGCCTTTCGTTGTACGTACCTGCGCGACACCTATCTGCACAGTACGAGAGAAACAAGAAGGTCACCAGAGGTGAAATCGAGGGCGACCTGGCGCACCGGAGGGCATGTGAACCGCCACGCTGCGAGCAGAAACCGCGGAATACCAGTATCGGCGCCTCCGCAACTATACGGGGATCCGTGCTGTGGCCCTGTCTGGTACTGTCACGCTCCGCGCCCGTTTGCTGGCTGCTGCTGGCTGCTGGCTGCTGGCTGCTGGCTGCTGGCTGCTGGCTGCTGGCTACTGGCTACTGGCTACTGGCTACTGGCTACTGGCTACTGGCTACTGGCTACTGGCTACTGGCTACTGGCTACTGGCTACTGGCTACTGGCTACTGGCTACTGGCTACTGGCTACTGGCTACTGGTTGCTGGTTGCTGGTTGCTGGTTGCTGGTTGCTGGTTGCATAACTCCTGCTGAATTCCGCGCGGCAATGCAACTCCCGCATGATTCCGGGGTGGAAATCGCAGCGGACCGCAAATTGCAGGAGTTATGCGCAGGAAGCGTCCCGCACTCCCTGCTACAGATTCCACAACCGCTGGCACCCGTGCCGAGCCTGAATCCATATCTATGTGCGTTACCGCTGCATAACTCCTGCAGAATTCTGCACGAACCAACAACACCCGCATGATTACGGGGTGGCAACCTCGGCCGACCGCAAATTGCAGGAGTTATGCACGACTCTGGCCGCAGCGAGGCCATGGCACAGGGCACAGGGCTCAGGGCTCAGGGCTCTCAGGGCTCAGGGCCCGCCCTGGTTAAACACAGAAAGCCCAGCCTCCGAAGAGACTGGGCTTTCTGTACGAGAAGCAAAAAGGCCACCAGGGGTGGAGCCCTTGGTGGCCTTTAGCTCCCCGAGTTGGACTCGAACCAACAACCTGCCGGTTAACAGCCGGCTGCTCTGCCAATTGAGCTATCGAGGATTACTGCTTGAGCAGCGTTGCTACTTTATTTCACAGGTTGCGCTTTCACCAAATCCACAGCGACCGAAACCGGCTGGTCAATACCCGAGATGGGGGTCAACTACCCCAATAAATCGCGCATCTGAGAGGAATGCAGCTACATTCCAACGAATTCTTTCTGCGAGCAATGGCGCAGTCATCTCGGGCGTGTCGGCCATGTGCGGCGTAATCAGGCATCGGGGCTCATGCCAGAGCGGATGCCCGTCAGGCAGCGGCTCGGGATCCGTCACGTCAAGCGCGGCTCCGGCGATGCGCCCCGCAGCCAACGCGTCGACCAGAGCAGCCGTGTCGACCAGGGGTCCGCGGGCGATATTGACCAGGTTGGCGTTCGACTGCATCAGGGCGAGTTCGGGCGCACCGATCAGGTGCCGAGTGCCCGCGGTGAGAGCCGCAGCCACGATCACGACATCCGCTGTCGGCAACACCTCATGCAGCCGATCGGTCTGCACAGTGCGTGCCGCGCCATGCACCGCATCGGCGCTTCGGCGCACCACAGTCACGTCAGCCCTGAATGGCTCAAGCAACGAAATGAGTTCGTGGGCGATTCCGCCTGCTCCGATGATGACAACGTTGAGACCGTAGAGCGATCGCCCCTCGGGCTTTGTCTCCCAGTGCGTCGCCCTGGCACGCTTGGGCAACACGCGAAGCAGAGCAAGTGTTAGCGCCAGGGCGTGTTCTGCAACGGGCTGGGCGTACGCACCCTTGGCACTCGTGAACGTGAGCCCTGGCCTGGCCTGAGCCTCGAGAACGTCGCTGAACGCGTCGACACCTGCCCAGGGAAGTTGCACCCAATCGATCTGCGGATTGGCGGCGAGCGTATCCCCCAGCTCGCTCGAATGCGCGTAGGAGAGCCAGACCAAACCCCTGGTTGCCTCTGACAACGGGACGACCTCTCCCCCACCGGCTTCGACTGCAGTGGTGAACACGGGTGTCGGATTCGGGAGAACAGAGATGGGACCCGGTGTGGGCGGCACTGCAACGGGTTCGATTGATGCGATTCCCGCTGGCAACACCGCCTGATGCTGATTAGTCATTGGATTCCTCCAGTCGAGTCTGCGCGCTGTGCCGGTGGTGAGCGGCGTGCGGTTGTGCGCGGTCTTGCTCGCGCTCCACATTGTGCGCCTGCGTGGTGAGAGCTTCGGCCATGCTGGCAACATACGGATGCCACGGATCGCGGAACACCTCCTCGATCGTCCCGAGGCCGACAAGCACGCCCTGGTGCATGATGGCGATCCGATTCGCCACCCGGCGCAACACCGCCAGGTCATGACTGATCACGAGCGCCGAGAATGCGCGCTCGTGCTGTAGCTCGACGATCAGGTCGATCACTGCATCCCGCACACTGACGTCCACGCCGGCTGTCGGCTCGTCAGCGATGAGCAGCGTCGGGCCGAACACCAGCGCCTTGGCCAGTGCCACACGCTGCCGCTGCCCGCTGCTCAACTCATAGGGGAATTGAGAGAGCACCGCGAGCGGCAGCCTCACCGCGTCGATCATGGTGGCGACCCGGGTGTTGAGTGCGGCCTTGTTGTAGTGCTTGTCCCGTTCGAGAATCGGTTCTGCGACGATTTCCGCGACGGTGAGGTTGCTTGGCAGCGTCACCGCGGCATCCTGCGCGAGGTAGCCGACGCCGAAGGTGAGCTCTGCGAACTTGCGCCTGCTGATCCGGCGCAACGGGATGCCGAGCACTGTCGCCGTTCCGCCGGTGATCTGCGGCTGGAGTCCAGACGCTGAGACGGTATCTCCGGCGAGAACCCTCGCCAGCGTCGTCTTGCCTGATCCGCTCTCCCCCAGCAGCCCGACGACTTCGCCCGGCGCCATCCGCAGTGACAAACCGCGCACTGCGACGTACGCCGGGCTCGCGCCGTGCGGCGGATACTCAATCGTCAGGTCACTCGTTGTGATCGGAAAATCAGGTACCGCTTGGCGTTTCATAATCACTATCCTGCCGCACGCAGCCGGCGTAGCTCCTCTCGACGCAACGCCTGTTCGGCGGGATCAGGCACGGGAAGCGAAGCGAGCAGCCGCTGGGTGTACGGATGCTGGGGCGCACCGAGCACCTCAGCGCCCGTTCCCTGCTCGACAAGTTTGCCCTTGTACAGCACGGCGATCCGGTCGACGAGGATGTCGACGACAGCCAGGTCGTGGCTGATGAACAGGGCAGCGAAACCGAATTCACGCTGCAATTCGGCGAAGAGTTCGAGTACCCGCGCCTGCACAGACACATCGAGAGCGGATGTCGGCTCGTCAGCGATCAGCAGCTTCGGCTCAAGGGCCAACGCTCTGGCCAGACTGGCGCGCTGGCGCTGGCCACCACTGAGTTCGTGTGGGAATCGGTCGCCGAATGCGCGAGGCAGCTGGACTGCCTCAAGGAGGTCGTTCACCCTGGCCCGCGCAGCACTGGTGCTCGACGCGCGGCCGTGGACGATCAACGGTTCAGCCACGCAATCTGCAATGGTGAGCAACGGATTGAAGCTCGACGCCGGGTCCTGGAAGACGAACCCGATGTCGCTGCGCACCGGCTTGAACTTGCGTTCCTTGAAGCCGTTCATCTCGTGACCGAGAACCTGCAGCGAACCACCCGTCACCCGGGTCAGCCCGGCTATCGCACGCCCAATCGTTGTCTTGCCCGATCCGCTCTCGCCGACGAGGCCGACGACTTCACCGGCACGGATGCTGAAGCTCACCCCGTCAACCGCGACAAAGCCCGGTCGACCGAAACGGCCGGGGTACTGGATGCGCAAGTCGTCTGCCACCACGACAGCGGGCTTGGAGTCCCACTCAGGCTCTCTGGCCGCGACCCTGGCCGCAGCCTTCTCGATGCCCTGACCGACGTGCGGCACGGCGGCGAGAAGCCGCTTCGTATACGGATGCTTGGGGCTGGAGAACAGCGTCTGCGCATCGGCTTCTTCAACGACCTTGCCCTGGTACATCACCGCGACGCGGTCTGCCAGGTCGGCAACGACGCCCATGTTGTGGGTGATCAGCACGATCGCGGTACCGAACTCATCACGGCAGCGACGCAGCAGGTCGAGGATCTCAGCTTGCACCGTCACGTCGAGTGCTGTCGTTGGCTCATCGGCAACGATCAGGCCGGGGTCGAGAACCAGCGCCATCGCGATGACGACACGCTGTTTCTGCCCGCCAGAGAATTGGTGCGGGTAATAGTTGACGCGGGTTTCCGGATCTGGAATGCCGACGCGGCCGAGGATCTCAATGGCCTTGGCCTTCGCCTCTGCTTTCGTGTACTCGCCATGGGCCCGGATGCCTTCGGCGATCTGCCAACCGACGGTGTACACCGGGTTGAGCGCCGTGGATGGCTCCTGGAACACCATCGAGACGTCAGTGCCTCGCACCTGTCGCAGCTGTGCCTTGCTGAGCGCGATGATGTCGTTCTCGCTCCGGCCGTCTTTGCTTGACAGGACGACAGCGCCGTTCGTCGTCGCAGTTTCAGGCAGCAAGCCCAGGATTGTCTTGGCAGTGACTGTTTTACCGCTGCCGCTCTCGCCGACGATGGCCAGAACTTCGCCGGGGGCGACGCTCAGGGATACTCCGTCGACTGCTTTGACCGCGCCGGCATCCGTTGAGAACGACACCCCGAGGTTCGTGATCTTCACGACATGTTTCACGGCTTGGTCTCCAATCCGTCTAGGTCTATTGTCGGTTCACTTTCAAGTCCGTCAAGGCCTCCGGGGCCCGCGGTCAAAGTACCGCCAGGAACAACTGACGTTTCGGCGACGAGACCAGCTGACTTTGCGACCTTGCGACGACCGCGCAGACGCGGATCGGCCAAGTCGTTGAGGCTCTCACCCACCAGGGTGATGCCGAGCACGACAAGCACGATGGCGATGCCGGGGTACACAGAGGTCCACCAGATCCCACTTGTCACATCGGAGATCGCCTTGTTGAGGTCGTATCCCCACTCCGCGGCCTTCGTCGGTTCGATGCCGAATCCGAGGAAGCCGAGTCCGGCCAGTGTCAGGACAGCTTCGGACGCGTTGAGTGTGAAGATCAGCGGAAGAGTCCTGGTGGCGTTCCGCAACACGTGCTTGAACATGATCCGGCTATTGCTCGCGCCCAGGACTCGCGCCGATTCGACGAAGGCCTCCGACTTGATGCGCACGGTTTCTGCCCGAATCACGCGGAAATACTGCGGGATATAAACGACGGTGATCGAGATGGCCGCAGCCAGCACTCCACCGATGAGGTTTGACTTGCCGCCGGAGATCACGATCGACATCACAATGGCGAGCAGGAGCGTCGGGAACGCGTACACGGCATCGCAGATGACGACAAGCATCCGGTCGAGCCAGCCACCGAAGTAGCCGGAGACGAGACCGAGCAACACACCGGCGAAGATCGACAGCACAACGGCGACGACGATCACGAAGAGCGCGGTCTGGGATCCCCAGATCACGCGCGACAGCACGTCGTAGCCGCCGACAGTCGTGCCGAACGGATGCGCGGCGCTCGGCGGCTGCTGGGCACCGAACGGGCCGTCAGCATCACGAAGCTGGCTGAAGCCATACGGGGCGAGGATCGGCGCGAAGATCGCCATCAGGATGAATACCCCGGTGATGACGAGGCCGGCGATGAGCATGCCGCGCTGCAGGCCGACACTCTGGTGCAGCTGGTGCACGACGGGGAGCCGTGACCAGATACTGCGCTTCGGCGGCGGAGTGGCCGCGGGGGTCACGATCGTCTCGGCAACGGGAAGCTCAGGCGTCGCTGGTGTAGCCGAAGGCGGCGGAGTCAGTGTCGACATGATCAGTACCTCACCCTCGGGTCGATGAGCGCGGCAATGATGTCCACGATGAAGTTGGTGAGCGCGACGATCACGGCAAGCAGAGCAACGATTCCCTGCACGGCAACGAAGTCCCTGGCCTTCAGGAATTCGGACAGCATGAAGCCGAGTCCCTTCCATTCGAAGGTGGTCTCTGTCAGCACTGCGCCACCGAGCAGAAGAGCGATCTGCATGCCGATGACTGTGATGATCGGGATGAGCGCCGGACGGTATGCGTGCTTGCGCACCAGCCTGAACTCGCTGACGCCACGCGACCTCGCGGCGTCGACGTAGTCGGTGCCGAGGGTTCCAATGACGTTGGTCCGTACGAGGCGAAGGAACACTCCGGCGGTCAGCAGACCGAGCGCGAGCGCCGGGAGCACCGCATGCGCCAGTACGTCGGCGACGGCGGCCGGATCACCGGTCATGATGGCATCAAGCGTATAGAAGCCCGTCTTGTTCGGCAGGAACTCCATTTGAATCTCGGTACCCGTTGATGCTCGCCCCGAGACGGGAAGCACCTTGAGCCAGACGGCGAAGACCAGCTTGAACAGCAGACCGGAGAAGAAGACCGGAGTGGCGTAGCAGAGGATGGCGAAGACGCGGAGCGAGGCATCCTGGCCCTTGTCGCGCCAGTATGCGGCAACCATACCGAGCGGGATGCCGACGATGAAGGCCACCAGCAGCGAATAGAACACCAGCTCGGCTGTTGCCGCACCATAGGTGGTGAGCACCTCGACGACAGGGCGGTTCGTGCTGATCGTCGTACCGAAGTTGCCGGTGAAGATCTGACCGAGGTATTCGAAATACTGCACCATGATCGGTCGGTCATATCCGGCGGCATGGATGCGCTCGGCGAGTTGGTCTCCGGTGAGTTTGCCACCGAGGGCCGCGGTGATCGGGTCACCGGTGGCCCGCATCAACCAGAACACCATGGAAACCAAGATGAAGATGGTGGGGAAGATCAGCAGGAATCGGATCAGGATGTACCTGCCGAGCCCTCCCCCGGACTTTCGCGTGCGTGCGGCTGGCCGGATGGAGCTGGCCGGCGGCGACGGTGCCACTGTGGTCATTGCTACCTAACATGTGCAAACGGGTCAGGCCCGCGGGCGGGTCTGACTCTGACAAACGGTTCGGGGGCATCCAACGACGTGCAGAAGCTGGATGCCCCCGATGATCACACTAGAGAGTCTCTAGCGTTTGGTCACTAGCCCTTGGCCAGTGCTCCGTAGCGGAACTTGAACGACGCATCGAGCGTCTTGTCTGTACCGGTGATGTCGGTGCCGGTGACGGCAACCTGGGCGCCCTGCAGCAGAGGCAGGGTCGACAGCTGGGCTGCAACCTTGTCCTGGACCTCTTCGATCAGTGCGGTGCGCTCTCCGGCGTCTGGCGTGACAGCCTGCTCGAGGATCAGGTCGTTGACCTCAGGGTCATCGAAGTGGTTGCCCAGGAAGTTCTCCGTGAGGAAGAACGGCGTCAGGTAGTTGTCGGCATCCGAGTAGTCCGGGAACCAGCCAAGCTGGTAGATCGGGTACACGTCAGACGAGCGGTCCTTGGAGTACTGGACCCACTCGGTGGTCTGCAGGTTGACGGTGAAGAGACCCGTCGACTCAAGCTGGTCCTTGATCAGTGCGTACTCGTCGCCCGAGGAGGGACCGTAGTGGTCGTTGCTGTACTGGATGTTCAGCGTGACGGGCTCGGTGATTCCGGCAGCTTCGAGCGTTGCCTTAGCCTTGTCGACATCCGGGCCGCCCTTGCCGTCGCCGTAGAGTCCCTTGAGCGACTCGTTGGCACCGGTCAGGCCAGCAGGTACGTAGGAGTACAGCGGGGTGTACGTGTCCTTATAGACCTGGGTGGCAATCTCAGCACGGTCGACGGAGTCAGCCATCGCCTGGCGTACGGCGAGAGCCTTGGCCGCGTCGGCCTCAGCCGTCGTTGCACCGAACGGCTGCGTGTTGAAGTTGAAGACGATGTAGCGGATCTCTCCACCAGGACCGTCGACGACCTTGACCTTGTCGTTGCCGCGCAGGTCTTCGATGTCGGTTGCAGACAGGCTGCGGAACGCGACGTCGATTGCGCCTTCCTGAACCTCAAGCTTGAGGTTGGAGGAGTCTGCGTAGTACTTCACGTTGACGACGTCGGTGGCCGGTGCGCCGAGAACGCCCTGGTAGCCCTCGTACGCCTTGTAGCCGACGAGTTCGTTGAACTTGTAGCTGGTGATGACGTACTGGCCTGCAAACGCGTTGCCCTTGACGATGTCGTCATCGGAGGTCAGCGAGTCAGCCGAGAAGACCTCTTCATCGACGATCGGGCCAGCCGGGCTCGACAGGATCTGCGGGAAGATCTGGTCGTTGGCCTGCTTCAGGTTGAAGACGACGGTGGTGTCGTCGGTTGCCTCGACGCTGTCGAGGTTGTAGAGCAGTGACGACGGGCCGTTGTCGTCGGCGATCGCGAGCTGGCGATCGAAGCTGAACTTGACGTCAGACGACGTGAGGTCGTTTCCGTTGGCCCACTTGAGGTCGGGCTTCAGGGTGACGGTGTACTGGGTAGGCGAGGTGAACTCGGCCTTCGTTGCGATGTCCGGCTCGACGTCCGGGCTACCGTACGGGGTGTTCATCAGGAATGGGAATACCTGGTTCGCGACCTGGAACGAGCCGTTGTCATAGGCGCCGGCCGGGTCGAGAGCGGTGACCTTGTCGGTCGTACCGATGGTGAGGGATCCCCCACCCGAGCTGTTGGAACCGGCAGAGCAGCCGGCAAGCACGAGAGCAGCTGCAGCGAATGCTGCGGTTGCGGCGATGGCGCGCTTACCGTTGGTGGATGCGGACGTCATATCCGTATACCTCTTCCTGTTGGTGTCTAATGCATCGACGCGCGCAAACGTGCATCGATGCAGTGCTGTATGACAGATTTAGCACACAAACAGGGTTTATTCGCAGGATTGTTGAGCTTCTTTACATAGCTGCAACCTTGCGGAATTATTCGGAGCGCAGATTACGGCGTTCAGCCTCGACGCGCACAAGCTCGCGCTGAATCGTCGAGTAAATCTCCCGATCAGTGGGGTCTGCACGCTGCAAACGCCCCAGGAGATCTGCCTTCAAGCGCAGCAGTTCGCGATCGATCAGCGCCGTGGTGATGTCTGTCACGTACGGCCCGATCTCGCGCTCGGTGCGCTCGGGGAGCGGCGCAACGGCCAACTGCTGCACGAGGTTCGCGAGCGGAGCCGGAACCTCGGCGACCACGCGGTCGAGCCAGTCTGGGCTGGTGGCGTGATCAAGGCTGGCAGCGATGCCATCACGCACAACGGCGAGCGACGGATGCGTGAACGTCGTCTGGGTCGCCCGAGCGATGAGGGGAACGCCGACCAGGGCCGGACGCTGCAGCATCGCCATCAGGGCGTCACGTTCGAGCCTGGTCGCGGGATCGGTCGGCAGCTCTACCAGCGAGAACGGCTGTTCGCGGGGTGCCTCAGGCTCAGCGTCGTAGCGCCTCGGCTTGTCTGCCGTCTCGCCGGAGCGTGCGCGGGCTGCCGCGGCAGTGACGGCTTTGGTCACCTCGGCCATGTCAAGACCGAGCATCCGGGCGAGCTCACGTGAGTAGCCGGGACGCAGTGCAGGGTCGCGGATCTCGCTCACTACAGGGGCCGCAGCACGCAGCGCGGAAATACGCCCCTCGACGGTTTCGAGGTTGTACTGGCTGAGCTGCTGCTTGATCGCGAACTCGAACATGGGCTTCTTGGAGTCGATGAGGCGGCGAACCGCATCGTCGCCCTTGTTCAGGCGCAGGTCGCAGGGATCGAAGCCGTCAGGCGCAACGGCAACGAAGGTCTGGGCGGCGAACCGCTGCTCCTCTGTGAAGGCGCGCATTGCGGCCTTTTGACCGGCGGCATCCGGGTCGAACGTGAAGACAACCTCGCCGACGCCGGTGTCGTCGCCGAGCACTCGGCGCAGCACCTTGATGTGGTCGACACCGAATGAGGTGCCACAGGTGGCGACAGCCGTGGTGACACCCGCCAGGTGGCAGGCCATCACGTCGGTGTATCCCTCGACGACGACGACCTGGTGGGTGCGAGAGATGTCGCGCTTGGCCAGGTCGAGCCCGTAGAGCACCTGGGCTTTGTGGTAGACCGGCGTCTCTGGAGTGTTCAGGTACTTCGGGCCCTTGTCGTCGTCGAGCAGCTTGCGTGCGCCGAAGCCGATCGTCTGCCCGGTGATGTCGCGAATGGGCCATACCAGGCGGCCCCTGAACCTGTCGTAGACGCTGGACGAGCCTTCGCGGCTCGAGACCAGGCCGGCGGTGGTGAGTTCTTCGGTGCTGAATCCGCGGTGACGCAGGTGATTGGTGAGCTCATCCCAGCTCTTCGGCGCGAAGCCGATGCCGAAACGTTCGGCCGCCAGTGCGTCGAAGCCGCGTTCGCCGAGGAAGCGACGGCCAACATCCGCTCCGGGGCTGCCGAGCTGTTCGACGAAGAAGTCGGCTGCGGCCTGGTTGGCGGCGAGCAAGCGGGCGCGGTTGCCATGGTCGGGGGCAGCGCCACCGTCTTCGTAGTGAAGTTCAAGGCCGACCCGTCCAGCCAACCGCTCAACGGCCTCGCTGAAGCTGACGTGGTCCATCTTCTGCAGGAACGAGTAGACGTCGCCGGACTCACCGCAGCCGAAGCAGTGGTAAAAACCGACCTGCGGGCGTACGTGGAAGCTGGGGCTGCGTTCGTCGTGGAAGGGGCAGAGGCCCTTCATCGAGCCGACTCCTGCCGACTTCAGACTGACATAGTCGCCGACGATGTCTGCGATGTTTGTGCGGGCCTTGACCTCTTCGATGTCACTCTGTCGAATTAGTCCAGCCATAGCGCAATTCTAGTGCAGCTACCCCTGCGAAAGCCGCTCATGCCAGGCCAGCGCCGACTGGTCGGTGAGGCTCGCCACCTGGTCGACGACAACGCGCTTGCGGGCCGCGTCATCACCTGCAGCGTGCCAGTCATCCCGAAAACCCGGATCAAGCTGTGTGGAGCCCGTTGCGAGCAGCGCGTCGGCCAGCTCCACGAGCACCTCGCGCTGTTTCGTGTAAATCGGCTGCCGGGTGGTCTTCGACATCACGAACGTGGCGACGATGCCCTTGAGCACGGCGATCTCGGCCTGGATCTCTCTGGGCACAACGATGGAGCCAGCGAAGCGGATGAGGTTCTCGCTCGGGTATGCCGCACGCGTGGCATCCACTGCCGCGCCGCAGAAACGGCCGATCAGTTGGCTGGTGAGGTTCTTCAGGCGGCCCTGGTCCTGACGACTGGCGGTCCAGTCTTCAAGCCAGGCATCGAGGGAATCGAGCCGGTCGAACGCCGCGATGAGTTCGTCGTGGCTGAGTTCGCCGCCGATCCACTCGTACATCGAGGCGACGAGTTCGTCGTGGTTCACGCGGGTGCCGAGCTCGGCGACGTCGATGTAGCCATTGACGACGGCATCCTCGAAGTCGTGCACTGAGTATGCGACGTCGTCTGAGAGGTCCATCACTTGAGCCTCAATGCAGAGCTGGCGGGCGGGAGCGCCCTCGCGCATCCAGTTGAATGCGGCGGCGTCATCGGGATAGAAGCCGAACTTGGCCCTGCCGCTTGGATCGGCAACAGACGAGATGGTCGGCCACGGGTACTTGCAGCTGGCGTCGAGACTGGCCCTGGTGAGGTTGAGGCCGTAGCTGTGTCCGTCTGGGCCGAAGACCTTCGGCTCGAGGCGCGTCAGCAGGCGCAGCGTTTGGGCGTTACCCTCAAAGCCGCCGATGTCGGCGGACCAGGTGTTCAGCGCCTTCTCGCCGTTGTGCCCAAACGGCGGGTGGCCGATGTCGTGGGCGAGGCACGCTGTGTCAACAATGTCGGGGTCGAGGCCCAGGCGAAGCGCCAGCTCGCGGCCGACCTGGGCGACTTCGAGGGAGTGCGTGAGCCGGTTGCGGGCGAAGTCGAGACCTGCAGCGGGGCTGAGCACCTGAGTCTTTGCGGCAAGACGGCGCAATGCACTGGAGTGCAGCAACCTGGCGCGGTCTCGTGCAAAGTCGCTGCGGCGGGAACTGTGCGCCTCCGGGAATGCCCGTTCTTCATCGTGCGCGCTGTACCCCGTGCTGTTAGCCACCGCTGGTGTCCCCTTCGCCTTCGGTCAAATTCTCGCGCTGAACGCCGTCGAGCTCTCGCGAGTTCAGCCAATTCTCCGGTAGTGCCGGCTTCTTCGGGGTTCCGGCGCGACCGCGTGGGCCCTCTGCTCCGATGCCGGGGTACGGCTGGTCCGCATCAAGCTGTCCGAGCAAATCGTCGAGCTGCGCCAGCGACTGCACGGTTGCCATGCTGGCACGCAGGTCGCCACCCACCGGGTAGCCCTTGAAATACCAGGCGACATGCTTACGGATGTCGCGGCATCCGCGCTCTTCGCTGTCGAAGAATTCGGTGAGCAACTCGGCGTGACGACGGAACGTCTGGGCGACGACACCAAGGTTCGGCTGGATCAGGCCCTCACCCTGATGCGACTCAGGGTCGAAGGCTGCGGCAAGGTCACCGAACAGCCAGGGGCGACCCAGGCAACCGCGTCCGACGACAACGCCGTCGCAGCCGGTCTCGCTCATCATTCGGAGAGCGTCATCAGCAGACCAGATGTCGCCGTTGCCGAGCACGGGCACCGAGGTGATCGCGCTCTTCAGCGCCGCGATGGCCGACCAGTCGGCCTGGCCGGAGTAGAACTCGGCGGCCGTGCGACCGTGCAGCGCGATGGCGGCGACGCCGGCACCCTCTGCAGCCTTGCCTGCCTCGATGTAGGTGAGGTGATCTGAGTCGATGCCCTTGCGCATCTTGACGGTGAGAGGGAGGGGGCCAGCGGCCTTGACCGCGGCTTCCACGATCTGTCGAAACAGGGTGCTCTTCCACGGCAGAGCCGAGCCGCCGCCCTTGCGGGTGACCTTGGGTACGGGGCAGCCGAAGTTGAGGTCGATGTGGTCGGCGCGATCCTCGGCGACAAGCAGGGTCACGGCATCCGCCACGGTCTTCGGATCGACGCCGTAGAGCTGGATTGAGCGAGTCTTCTCGCTCTCGTGGTGGGTGATCAGGCGCATGGACTCCGGAGTGCGCTCGACGAGCGCGCGCGAGGTGATCATTTCGCTCACGTAGAGTCCGGCACCGAACTCGCGGCAGAGCCGACGGTAGGCCGTGTTGGTGATGCCGGCCATCGGCGCGAGCACGACAGGAACGTCGAGCTTCAGGGGGCCGATCGTCAAAGGTGCTGGCTGGCTTATCGTGGATACAGGAGTCATTATCTTCAATTCTCCCAGAAAGACGGGGCGTTTTATGAATGCTGCCAACGAGAGTGCTGAGATCGTCGGTCACGAGCGGGTTGTGAGGGATGCCGCAGCGCGCGGACTCGACGTTCGTATCGTCGAGAGACCGCCTGCAGGCAGTCTTGGTGAGGCCGCCCAGCTGATGGGAATCGAACCAGGCGACATCGTGAAAACCCTGGTGGTCAAGCGCCATGACGGCGACTATCTGTTCGCGCTGATTCCCGGCGGCCGCAAAATCTCCTGGGCGAAGCTGCGATCGCTGGTCGGCGTGAACAAGCTCTCACTCCCCCACGAATCGCTGGCGCTGGAAGCCACCGGCTATGCCCGTGGCACTATTACGCCGCTCGGCAGCACGACTGACTGGCCGGTCTTCGCCGATTCAAGCCTGGTGGGCCGCGAGGTAGCGATGGGTGCCGGGGAGCACGGATACAGCGCTTTCGTGCAGGCTGACGACCTGATCAGGGCGTTCGACGCTACAGTGGCCGACGTCAGCGATCCTGAGTAGATAGCCGGAAAGGCCTGGGTATATCCCGGGTTCCCTGCCGACAACGCGCAAGCCACTACGCAGTCGAGCCCGTCACGACCGGATTCCGGTTGTGACAGGCTCGATGTGTGAGACCCGGTCCATGCGATTGGCATCGCGCGGACTGGGATAGCGCTGACTAGACGCCGCAGGCGCCTCCGCCACAGCATCCGCCAGCATCTGCTTGGCCGACGAGTTCGATGGTCGGACGGTCGCCGGCTTCGATAACGATGTCTTCTGCGGTGGTATCAGTGTTGCTCATGGATTACTCCTCAGTTGATGCGTTGGGGGTCAGTACGGCTGACTCTGACTTCTCTGATCGTACTTGTTCGAGCACCTGCGCGAAGGTTGCAGCATCCTGTGCGCCAGACACTCCGTACTTACCGTCGATGACGAAAAACGGAACGCCCTGGATGCCGTATTCCTGAGCCAGTGCGACGTCAGCCTTGACGTCGGCCAGGAACTCGTTCTCGGTCAACGCGCGCACCACATCTGCACGGTCAAAACCGATCTCTGCGGCCAGGTCGGCGAGGTCCTCGATGCGTCCGACATGGGCGCCGTCAACGAAGTATGCCTTGAGAAGGCGCTCCTTCATGTCGAGCTGGCGATCCTTCGACTTGGCATAGTGGATGAGCTCGTGCGCCTTGACCGTGTTGGTCTGGTGCACCGAGTCATAGTCGTAGTCGAGACCGACACTCTTGGCGATGTCAGTCACGTTCTGGAGCATCTGCTCGACCTGGGCAATCGGCATGCCCTTGCGCTGGCTGAGGTACTCGGTGGGGCTGCCGTCGAAATCGACGGGGGTATCGGGTGAGAGTTCGTAGCTGTGGTACTCAACCTCGACATCGCCGCCGAACTGGGCTGCGCCCGCTTCGAACTTGCGCTTGCCGATATAGCACCAGGGGCACTGAACGTCTGACCAAATGTCTACTTTGATAGTTTCACTCACGGTTGGCCCAACCACACACCCCACCCCGGTATTCCCAAGGGCCGGGGGCTGAATCCCCGTGCTCCCGTGCTCCCGTGCACCCGTGCTCCCGTGCTCCCGTGCTCCCGTGCTCCCGTGCACAACTAGTGCGGGATTATCGCCACCGCCTCAATCTCGACAAGTGCACCAGGTCTGGCCGGCGCAATAGCGAGCACTGACACGGCTGTGCGATTGTTGCCCCACACCGGACCGGCGGCAGCAAATCCGGCGGCCGGGTCGAGTCCGGGGGCCAGATAGATCGTCAACTTGGCGACGTGCTCAGGGCTAGATCCGGCTTCGGCGAGCACCGCAAGAACGTTGCGCATTGCCTGCTCAGTCTGCGCTTCGAACCCGTCGAGAAGTGCGCCCGTGCTGTCAGTTCCGTTCTGCCCACCGACATAGAGCGTCGGCCCTGCGGGAATGATGATTCCTTGCGCGAAGGCCGGGCTGCGATACAGCTGCGGTGGATCGATGGGCGTGATGTGAGTGGCCATGGTGGTGTCCTTTCTCAGATTGCACCGAGTATCCCACCGGCCCCTGACACTCGACCATGCCCGCCCGGAGAGCTACACGCCCAGCGCGTCGGTCGGCTTGTCGACGGCTCCGCCGTAGCGCCGATTGCGGGAGGCATACAGTTCAACTGCTTGCCAAAGATCTACGCGCGAGAAGTCTGGCCACAGCGTGTCGAGGAAGACCATTTCGGCATACGCACTCTGCCAGAGCATGAAGTTGCTGGTGCGCTGCTCCCCTGAACTACGGACAAACAGGTCGACGTCGGGTAGGTCTGGAATGTACAGCCTGCGCTGTATCGCTTTCTCAGACACGGCTGACGGTTTCATCCGACCAGCCGCGACGTCCTCTGCGATCTGGCGTACGGCATCCGTTATCTCGCTGCGTCCGCCGTAATTGACACACATGGTGAGCGTGAGGGTGTTGTTGTGCTTCGTCAATTCCTCGGCGTACTGCAGCTCGTTGATGACCGATGCCCAGAGTTTCGGGCGACGTCCGGCCCAACGCACGCGCACGCCCCACTCGTTCAACTGGTCGCGCCTGCGGTGCAGGATCTCGCGGTTGAAGCCCATCAGAAAGCGCACCTCGTCGGGTGACCGCTTCCAGTTCTCGGTCGAGAACGCGTAGACACTGAGGTGCTTGACACCCATCTGGATAGCGCCGGCGACGACATCCAGCAGCGCCATTTCGCCCGCCTTGTGCCCTTCGATGCGAGTGAGACCGCGGGCATTAGCCCAGCGACCGTTGCCATCCATCACCACTGCGACATGGTCAGGCACAACCTTGGCAGGGAGCGCAGGTGGGTAGAGCCCCGTCCAGTCGAGTGGCATGTATGCCGCAGCATCCTTGTGGGTGAAGGGTTTCGGGCTCATCAATTCTCTTTCATCAACTGCGTGTCTGGAGCCGACACGCGATCAGTGGCTGACGTGCTGCAGGGAGCGGAGTGATCGTTCCAGGTGCCATTGCGTGTAAGCGGCGACGACACCGGTTGCTTGCCCCTTGGTTCGATCTGTCGCGGCTTCGGCAGTGCCCCAGTCTCCGGTGAGCAGTGCACCGAGCAGGCCGATTGTGGCCGAATCGAGGCGAGGAGAACCGGGAGGGGCGCAGTCGTCGCAAACGATACCGCCGAGCTGCACGACAACTGTTGAATGATCTCCCTCTGCACCGCAGCGCGAGCAGTCCTGGAAGCTTGGCGCCCAGCCAGCCATCGACAGCGCCCGCAGAAGGTAGGAATCCAGGGTGAGGTCTGCGCCGTGTTCGCGCTTGGACAGCGACCGCAATGCCCCGACGAGCAGGAGGTATTGCTGTAGGGAGCCTTCAGATTCGGTCAACCGGTCGGCGGTTTCAACCATCGCACTGGCGGCGGTGTAGCTGCCGTAGTCTGCGGTGATCTGTGCTCCATAGGAACCGAGAGACTCTGCCTGGGTGATGATGTCGAGACTGCGGCCCTCATAGAGCTGCACGTCGGCCACCATGAACGGCTCGAGTCTGGCCCCGAACTTTGACGTGGTTCTGCGGACACCCTTCGCGACAGCGCGGACCTTGCCGTGCTCACGGGTGAGCATCGTCACGATACGGTCGGCTTCGCCCAACTTGTGGGTACGCAGCACAACGGCTTCATCACGATAAACAGGCACTCCTCTATTATCGACCGTTGCCGCACAATGGACTCATGATGACAGGCCAGTCGAGGCACTTTCACGGGCAGCGCGCATGACGACGGTGCTGGTCACCGGAGGAACGGGCGCACTCGGGGTGCCCACCGTCACTCAATTGCGAGCAGCTGGCTCCGGCTACGACGTCAGGGTGCTCAGTCGTCGGCGCGATCAGGGGCTGACGACAGGCGACCTGCTGACCGGCGCAGGGATCGCGTCGGCGGTGGCGGATGTCGACACAATCGTGCATCTGTCGACCGGAAAGAGAAACGTTGAGGCGGCCTCCAACCTGCTGACCGCTGCCCGCGCATCCGGCGTCAGTCACGTCGTCCTCATTTCGATCGTGGGCATCGACCAGGTGCCACTGCCGTACTACCGAGAAAAGGTAGCGATCGAGGAGCTCGTCAGGCAGTCAGCGATGCCGTTCACCATCCTGCGCTCGACACAGTTCCATACGTTGATAGAGCGGATCTTCACCGGCCAGCGCGCATCCCCCGCGATTCTGGCGCCGTCGTTCAGCGCCCAGCCGATCGACCCTGCCGAGGTCGCTTCGCGGCTCGTCGAGTTGGTCGGCGGTGTCCCTGCTGGCCGTGTCGCCGATATCGGGGGCCCGGAAGCCCGCTCGGTACGGGAATTCGCCGCGGTCTGGGCCCGATCGACGAGGTCGCGCAGACCAGTCTGGCCACTCCGGCTGCCCGGCAAGATCTACGCCGGATTCGCCGCTGGCGGCATCCTCGTTCCCGGCGAGCCATACGGCCGCAGAACCTTTCAGGAGTTTCTCTCGAACAGAGCCGCAGACACTGTGTGAAGCGAGCACCTAATGCCGCGTTGCGGCGTGGTACTAGTAGTAAGTGACCAACTCGCTCTTCACCATCCCGCTCTGGATCGACCTCACGGCCGTGGCAATCGGTGCCATCCAGGGCGCGATGTTTGCCGGTCGTTTCAAGGATCGACGCTTCGACCTGTTGGGCATCGCACTGATCGGAATCGTCGTCGGACTCGGCGGCGGTATTCTTCGTGACATCCTGCTCGGCATCAGTCCGGCCGCGCTGCAGTCCAACTGGTATCTGCCGGTCGCGACATTGTTCGCTCTGCTCGGAATGTTGTTGCAGCGCGTGTTCAACCGGCTCGGCCCGCTCATCATCGTGCTCGACGCTGTGACGATCGGCCTGTTCGGCGTGATCGGAACGACCAAGGCACTGGCGTTCGGCCTGCCGGAGATCCCGGCGATGTTCGTCGGCGTGGTCTCTGCCGTCGGCGGTTCGATCATCCGTGACGTGATGCTGAACATCCCGATCGCCGTCATGCACGTCGGCTCGCTCTATGCCGTTGCCGCCGGGGTCGGCTGTGGGCTGTTGGTCATCCTCAATGCTCTCGGTGTGCCGATCACCATTGCGGCGATCATCTGCACCCTCACCACGACGATCATCCGCATCTTGGCCGCCAAATTCGGCTGGAGCCTGCCGCAACAACGGGCTCTTGGCAGCTGGCCGCGCTGGCGGCGCCCGGTCATCGTGCTGCGTCGTCGCAAGCACGACTAGCTCCGGCTGCCGCCGGCGGAGGTCTCGGGCTGCCGCCGGCGGAGGGCGACCCCTGCAGGTCGCGTTACTGAGCCGAATCGAAGTGTGCCTAACCGAGCGCTCCCCGTTGTGTGGCCCCATCACCCGCGCTTTGAGTGCATAACTCCTGCAGAATGTCGGCACCGGTTGCCGACATCCCCGTGATTCCGGGCCTGCTGAAGTCTGGCCTTCTCTTTCTGCAGGAGTTATGCAGGAGCCGTGCAGAGAAACGGCCACCCGAAGCACCGCGCAGGATGAAGTCGGGCACGCGCATGCGTGAGGCGGCAGTGGCCCGGGTTCGTCACGCTTCGGCCACGGTGGCGACCCCAGCGAACGCACAACTCCTGCAAATTGCGGTCGTTCTTCACAGCTGCCCTGCAATTCCGGGGCTGCAGCCACCGAGCCCCTCGTTGTGCAGGAGTTATGCACTTTGACAGCGGCTCACATGCATGTGCGGACCAACCAGGCGTGGAAGGGCTCGAGTCCACTGACTACTGGCGGCCTCTTCTGTCCCCAGGGCTCCTTGCCACTTTCTCGTCATTGCGTCTGCATAACTCCTGCAGAATTGCAGGCACCAGCGCCGACCGCCCCGTGATTTCGGGGCTGCAACCGCCGAGCATCTCATTTTGCAGGAGTTATGCACGCACAGAGGAAGCGCGTCGACG
Organism: Leifsonia sp. A12D58; assembly: GCF_047530025.1. Taxonomy (NCBI): domain Bacteria; kingdom Bacillati; phylum Actinomycetota; class Actinomycetes; order Micrococcales; family Microbacteriaceae; genus Leifsonia; species Leifsonia sp. A12D58. The sequence goes on from NZ_JBLJAT010000002.1 coordinate 164,489, forward strand.
CGGCGGACTCATCTGTGGAACTCAGACGCAGTTCAAACCCACCGCCCGAAAACGCGATTCAGCCCACCCACCTTCTGAAACGCGATGGAGGCCACGAGTTCCTAAAACGCGTGTGAACCCACCTTCTGAAACGCGATTGTGCCCACCACCGGTGAAACACGAACGAGCCCGCCACCCCACGAATGGAGGATGGCGGGCTCGATTGCCTACTGACGTGACGACGGACTACACCGTAGCGAGCTCGCGATCTTCTGACTCGACGCGGATGCCACGGTTGACGGCAGAGACGACAGCCTTCAGCGATGCGGTCGAGATGTCAGCATCAATGCCGACACCCCAGTAGCGCTTGCCGTTGACGTCGAGTTCGACGTAGGCGGCGGCCTGAGCGTCTCCACCGGCCGACATGGCGTGCTCGACGTAGTCGTAGAGGGTGATGTCGATACCGCGCTCAGCCATCACGCTGAGGAAAGCTGCGATCGGACCGTTTCCGGATGCCTCAGCGCCAGACACTGTGTCGCCATCGCGCAGGCTGACCTCGAGGTTGACCGACCCGGCCAGGTCGCTCGATGTGCGGGTGGAGAAGAGTTCGAAGCGACCCCACTTGGCCTCGGCGTTATCGTGCTTAGCCGGCAGGTACTCGTCGTTGAAGATCTCCCAGATCTGCTCGCTGGTGACCTCGCCACCCTCGGCATCCGTCTTGGCCTGCACGACGCCGGAGAACTCGATCTGCAGCTTGCGCGGCAAGTCGAGGGCGTGGTCAGTCTTCAGCAGGTAGGCGACGCCGCCCTTGCCCGACTGCGAGTTGACGCGGATGACGGCTTCGTAGCTGCGACCGAGATCCTTCGGGTCGATCGGCAGGTACGGCACAGCCCAGACGAGGTCGTCGACGCTCTTTCCTGCAGCTTCAGCTTCGACGGCCATGGCCTCGAAGCCCTTCTTGATCGCGTCCTGGTGTGACCCACTGAATGCAGTGAAGACCAGGTCGCCTGCCCACGGGCTGCGCTCAGGGACAGGCAGCTGGTTGCAGTGCTCAGCGGTGCGCTTGACCTCGTCAATGTTGCTGAAGTCGATCTGCGGGTCGATGCCCTGCGTGAACAGGTTGATGCCAAGGGCGACCAGGTCGACGTTTCCGGTGCGCTCACCGTTGCCGAACAGGCAGCCTTCGATGCGGTCAGCGCCGGCCAGGTAGCCGAGTTCTGCGGCTGCGATTGCGGTGCCGCGGTCGTTGTGCGGGTGCAGCGAAATGATGATGTTTTCGCGCTGGGCCAGGTTGCGGCTCATCCACTCGATGGAGTCTGCGTAGATGTTCGGCGTCGACATCTCGACTGTCGACGGCAGGTTGATAATGACCTTGCGCTCCGGCGTCGGCTCGAAGATCGCGACGACCTGATTGCAGATGTCGAGAGCGAATTCCAGCTCGGTACCGGTGTAGCTCTCCGGCGAGTACTCGTAGTAGATCGCAGTGTCTGGCAGCGTCGACTCCAGCGAACGACAGATACGGGCGCCGTTCAGGGCAAGGTCGATGATGCCCTGTTTGTCTTCGCGGAACACGACCTCGCGCTGCAGCACGCTCGTGGAGTTGTACAGGTGAACAATGGCCTGCTTGGCACCGGCCAGCGACTCGTACGTACGACGGATGAGGTGCTCGCGCGCCTGCGTCAGCACCTGGATAGTGACGTCATCGGGGATGGCGTTCTCTTCGATCAGGCTGCGAACGAAGTCGAAGTCGGTCTGGCTGGCCGACGGGAAGCCGACCTCAATCTCCTTGTAGCCCATGCGGACCAGCAGGTCGAACATGATCCGCTTACGCTCTGGACTCATCGGGTCGATCAGCGCCTGGTTGCCATCGCGGAGGTCGACAGCGCACCAGCGCGGAGCCTCGGTGATGTGATTGTCTGGCCACGTGCGATCCGGCAGATTGACACGGAACTGCTCGTGGTACGGACGGTACTTGTGCACCGGCATCGACGATGCTGACTGGTTGTTTTTCATGGTCTGTTATCTCCTCGCGAATGGTGATGAGCCAACGACAAACTCCGCGACGAGGGAGGCCTCAGATTAGGACTCGTCGCGGCAGCTAAGGAGGAGCGCACCGAACAACACGTTTTCAGGCTAGCACCGTTTTTCGCTGACCGGTTCACTCAGTCGGGCGGATGCCGGACTTCGGTATCTCAGCGAAGCACGCGGACACCCGCGACGACATCGCGCACCGAGGCGGACGGCAGGTAGGCCCGCGCCAAAGCGAGACCGATCCCCGGCAACGCGACCGGATCGGGGTACGCCATGTACAGCGGCAGGAATTCCGGTTGGAATTTGCGTTTGAAGGCCAACAATGACCGGAAACCATATACCGGCTCGAGGGCAGTGCCGAGGAACTCGAGGATGCGCGTGGTGAAACCGCTTTCGTCGTCGTCCTCGCCCGAAACGCTCTGCGCGAGCGGAGCAGCAGACAAACTGAGAAACTCAATCTCGGGCTGTTGCTTGAGCATGCTGGCGGTCTCGGCGATCAAAAACTCCATCACGCCGTTCACCCCGTCTGGCCTGCGCCGCATGAAGTCGAGCGTCCAACCGATCACCACGCCATCGCGATAGGTCGGCAGCCAGCTTGTCACTGCATGCACGCGCTCATTCTCGTCGATGGCCAGCATCAGCCGCACCGCCGGGTCGCGCAGCTCGTCGAGGCCTCCCAGGGTGAAACCGAGCTCTGGCAAGTCCTTCTCCTGCACCCACAGCTCCGAGATCTCGCTGATCTGCACTGATTGCCGCAGTGACAGATCCTTGAAGCTCGTCCAGACTGCTCTGACACCCTCGCGATCGGCCCGATTGATCGATGAGCGGATGTCTTGCCACTTCTTGCCCGTCGTCTCCCACGTGCGCGGCCGAAGGACTGTCTCCTCAGCCACACTCATGGTCTGCCAGCCCATTGCGGCGAACACCGGCAGCCACCGGGAATGCACGCTGTAGAACACAGGAAGCCAACCGTTGTCATCACACATCTCGGCAAAATCGGCGACCGCCTGCCTGCCATAGGCGCTGACCGCGTTACCAGCGACAGTGCTCGTGGCATCCGGTTCACCGATCGGGTCTGAGGTGGTGATGGCGATTCCGTTGACCACCCGATACGCGATGGCGATGCTGCCTTCCTGGTTGAACCAGATCGAGTTGCCATCCCAGGTCGACATGAATGAGAGCGACTCGCCGCCGCGACTGGCGAGCAGCGCACGCAGCCTGGCTTTGTCGCCCGCGCGCGCTTTGTCCTGGTTGCCGGTCAGGCACAGGATGGCGCCGACGATCGTGATAATCCAGAAGACCGGACCGACCGACTGAGAGAGCACGGTGGTCAACGGATCGGTGGGTAGAAATGACACTCGTTCAAGTCGAAGGAAGCCGACAGGGATGAATCGTTCAGGGATGTCAGCGATCAGGTCGAGCAGGGTGACGTTCGGGCTGAAACGATCCCGCAGCATCCAACCGATACCGACGTAGAGTGCGGCCAGCGTCGCGAAGCTCACCACCGTTGTGATGACGAAGCGCCTCAACCTGCGCGGCGACGATTTCACCGGAAAGTGCCGCAGGTTCACCAGAATGATTCCGGCGGTAATGAGTGGCACCAGCACTGAAACGACAAGCACCAGGGCAATCTCCCAGTAGTGCGTCGAGCGCCAGTGCCAGACGAACGGCTGGCCGAAGATCGGTAGCAGCCCGTAGTACCAGCCACCGAGAATTGCCAGACCCACGTTCACGATGATGGCCAGCCAGGCAGCCAAGCGCCGGCCACGGGCGAGGCCGAACGATGCGATGAGCAGCAATGCCAGCGGCAACAGACTCACCAGAAGCGGGCCGACTCCGTCGATCCGCTCGAGAGTGAGCTCCTGCACGCACTGCCGGGTGACGTTGCCGACCAGGCAACGATCGGCAACCTCAGTGGCATCCGGCACGTTGTGCGTGAGCAGCAGACCCAGCGGGGCCAGGATGCCGAACCGGCCGCCGGAGAACAGCGTGACGAGTGGGCCGATAGCCAGCACACCGACGACCGCAGCGATCAGGGTGCGTGATTCGTGGTCGGAGCTGCGGTGCCAGCTCAGGTCGACAGGCGTCGGCCGGAAGGCGAGTCCGAGCCCTAGCCCTGCCCCCGCAGCGATCAGCCGGTACACGTCAGAGGGCTGTCCGGAATAGAGCACCAGCGTGAGCAGCACGGTGAGAGTGATCACACGGATGCGACGCTTCCACAGCGGGCCGGCGAAACAGCTCGCCGCCATGATGCTGCCTGCGATCGGCGTGAACGGATCGAAGGTAAACATCTCTCTGACGCCACGTGACCACATCTCGCCATCTGCCACGCCGATGCTCTGTGCCAAGATACCGACACTGGCGCCGATGATGCTCGTCATGACGAAGGTGATGGCGACCCGCCAGGTTCCCATCAGCCGTTCGGCGAAGCCGAGCACGACGAGCGCTGCCAGCACCGCGAACACGAGTTCAATGGCGCTGTCGACGATGAACACGCTGGTAACGGGAGACCACCAGCGACCGTGATCGACTACCGAGTCATAACCGGTACCGAGGAGTCCCCTGAGATCTCGGCGCTCGCCAACGATCGGCCCGAGAAAAAACCCGACGACGAGCAACAGCAGCGCATAGCCGCCGGCAAATGGCTGTCTGGCGCTGACGCCCGCGAGCCTGGAGCGTGTCGCGGAGGCGACCCGCCTGGGACGCTGATCAGGATCGGAATTGGACCCGTGCGCTGTCCCTGCCACCGGAGACGCCCCTGCAGCGTTGCTCATTGCACTCACTTCGCCTCCCCCACGCCGCCCCTGGCCGCGATAAGCGGCAGGGCCTTCGTCCAGGCGTATTGCACCGTGTGCCAATCATGAGCAGTGCCTGGCGACTCGAAGACATCGGTGGTGGCACCTGCTGCGCGTGCAGCGGCCGCCACCTCCCGCGTCCACGGCACGTATCTGGAATCGTCAGCGCCGACGGCGAAGAGGGCAAGCAGATTCGAATACGGTGCGTGAGCGGCCAGGATCACGGTCGGCGCCGCAGCGGCGTATGCAGCAGCGTCACCACCGAATCCCGCCGCGATGGTCTGCTCTGTGTCGCCGTTCTGCGGCACCAACTCCCCCGAGATGTCGAGAATGTTGCCGAACAGTTCTGGATGGGCTGCCCCGAGCTGGATCGAGCAGGTGCCGCCCTGCGAGAAGCCCGCGATGGTCCAGTCCACCGGGTCTGCCCCCACCGGAAGATTGGCCCTGATCCAGTTCGGAACATCGACCGTCAGGTAGGTGGCCGAATTGCCCAATGGGGAGTCAACACACATCGGGTTGTTGCCGGGCGTGCCCAGTTGGTCAGGAACCACGACGATCGGCGCCTGTCCAGAGTGCGCCGCAGCGAATGAATCGAGAATCGTCTCCAGGTGACCGGCGGTGAACACGTCGGCTGGGCTACCCGGTTGCCCGGACATCATCATCACAACGGGTAAGCGCACCGGGTTCGGCAGGCGCGCGACCGGAGGCAGGTAGACCAGCGCATCGCGGGCCTTGAACCCGGAGACCGTCGCAGGGATAGTGACGGTGCCGACGACGCCTTTCGTGACATCCGTCGTCTGGGTGATGCCAAAACCAGTGCCGGAGCCGGCCAGAACCGATTCGAGCGATTGGTACTCGGGCAGGCCCAGTGCAGTACGAAGCGTCGGAAACTGACCAAAATCCACGTTCACTCCTGCAGCCGCTGTGATGAGAACGAGAGGAATGGCGACAACGGCGAGGATACGCATCCGCCAATGGCCGATCACCAGCACGAAGACGGCCAAACCGATACCGGCGAATCCGGCTGCGGCCCAGAGTCGGGTTGCCACCGACAGGGAGACACCGAACAAGTCCCATACATCGCTGGCCAGCGAGCACAGAACGTATCCAAGCGCCCCGGACAGGACGGTGACCAGAGCGGCCATGAGCACCATCCTGCTGTGGCCGCGAGCCAAGCCCACGAAAAGCCAGAGGATGACGAAGCCCGCCATGCCGTACAGGACAGCCAGCACTGGGCCATCCACGATACTCACGCTCAGCAGCGAATCGACCACGCTCCACCTCCGCGTTTACTCTCACACCACAGCATCGGAGTGATCGTCCAAAACGGAAGTTCTGAGTGAGCCCTCAGCCCACTGACCGATTCCTCCCAGCGGACACTCGGCGTAGCCATACGCTCAGTCTGCGGCCAGCGCAACCATCGGAGACAGCGTGGTCGCCCGTCTCGCCGGCAGCACTGACGTAGCAAGCGAGAGCACCGTCGCGCCGATCGCGCAGCCGACAACCAACTGCCACGGAACCGTCGGCGGCAGCAACCCGATACCTGGCAACGACCCAAGGAGTGACTGGGCGCCAGCGCGCTGAACCCGATGAGCACGGAGAAGATGCCGACGACCAGAGCCACCATATTCATCCGCTGCGGGTATGGCGGCGGCAGACAGCTCTCCTGCGGGTTTCTCCTGCGGGTGTCTACCGCGGGCTACTCCGTGAGGCGGTGCTCGAACGCGAAGACGACGAGTTGCACGCGATCACGCAGGGTGAGCTTGGCCAGAATCCGGCTGATGTGGGTCTTCACTGTCGCCTCCGAGAGAAACTCCGCTGCTGCAATCTCGGAATTGCTCAGTCCGCGGGCGGCGAGCACGAAGATCTCGCGCTCCCGACTTGTCAGCGTGCCAAAGGATGCGGGCACCTCAGGGGCGCTCGACTCCCTGGCGTCGAAATGCTGGAACAGTTCTCTGGTCGCAGACGCTGCGATGACTGCGCTGCCGGAGTGCACAGTGCGAATCGCTGCCAGTAAAAACTCGGGATCGGCATCCTTCAGGACGAAGCCGCTCGCCCCTCCCCTGATCGCCTTCGTGGCGCTCTCATCGAGATCGAACGTCGTCAGAACGATGATGCGCGGAGGGGCTTCGCCGCGCGCTTCGGCGGCCGCAAGAATGCGCTGCGTGGCCTCGATGCCGTCCATTACCGGCATCCGAATGTCCATCAGGATGACATCCGGTCGGGTTGTGGCCGCCATCGTTACGCTTTCGAGGCCGTTTCCGGCTTCGCCGACGAACTCGAGGTCAGCCTGCGACGAAATGAGCATGCGAATGCCAGCTCTGAACAACGACTGGTCGTCGACCATCGCGACTCTGATGTGCGTCTGGTGTGCACCCTCGACGGATGCCGTGTCTGGCTTGCTGTGATCGTCGCCCGGGTTATCGACCGGCCCAGCCGTGTTCATCTGGTCTGCATTCATCTGAACGTTCTCCTGGGTCATGCTGTGACTTTCCAGCCAGCTGGTATTCGGGCGGTGACGGTGAACCGGCCATCCTGGGTATCGGTGTGCAAGGCGCCTCCGGCCAGCAGCGCGCGTTCTCGCATACCTGGCAGGCCGTGGCCGACACTCTCGGCCGCTCCCGGTTCGTCGCTCCCCCTGACCTTGATCTCGTTCGAGACTGTCACGACGACCCCGAGCGAGTCCCAGCTTAAACTGAGACGAACCTCGCGCTGCGGGTCACCATGACGAAGCGCGTTCGTCAACGCCTCCTGAATGATTCGATAGAGCGCCAGTTGGGCGCCGGAGCCGAGTGCGAGCGGTTCGCCCGTCACCGTCCAATTGATGCTCAGTCCCGCACTGCGCATCTGGGCAATCAGCCGATCAAGGTCAACGAGCATCGGCTGCGGCCCTGCGACTTCATCCTGACGCAACTGGGCGAGCAGGAGCCGCACGTCTCCGAGCGCCTCCCTGGCTGTCGTCGAGATAGTGGTGAGTGCCGTGTCAACTGCGCCGGGATCCGTCGCGCGCGCATACCTGGCGCCATCGGCTTGTGCGATCACGACGGCAAGTGAATGCGCAACGACGTCGTGCATATCGCGGGCTATCCGGTTACGTTCTTGCTCGACGATGACACTGCGTTGCGCGGCAAGGCCCTCCTGGACCGCTTGAACTTCGAGCCGCTTGTTTGCCCTGGCGCTCTGCCAGGTACGCGTCAGGAGTCCGAGCGTCCAGGAAAGTCCGAGTACGGCAGCGGATGCAACGAAGTAACCGACGAACTGCAAGGTGAATCCAGCGACATCAAGCGGTGCAGAAGGCGTATAGGCACCGTTCCGCATCAGCAGGTAGCCCGCCGCGCACACCGCGCCGATACCGACAGAGGCGAGGCCGACCCATTTGACGATCCTGCCCCCGTAGGCAGCAGTCGCGTAGAGCACGATAAGGATGGCGAAGTCGGCGCCCAGGATGTCGAGGTGGGTCGCCATCTGCGTGAGCGCGGCAAGCCAGGCCAATGCGAGCGAGAGCGCCGGGGACAGCCGACGAACCGCTAATGCGCCCGCGAGGGCAAGGACAACGAAAGAGCCGGGAACCGACGTCGTACCGTATGACATCACATCGAACGCGATGAAGCCGACGGCGATCATCACGTCGATTGCGAAATCAGTCTGTCGCAGCTCTCGCACAAATCGCGACGGTCGCATCACAACTCGGTCTGGAGCCTCGTTGTCTCGCAGCATGATCCAGCTCTCCACGCCAGCGTGTGCGATTCGCCGTGCGGCACGGCTTCGTGTGATCAAGCCGAGGGCCCACGAGCCGCAGAGCACGGCAGCGACCACCTGCACGCGCCCGAGGAACAGCACACCAGCGCCGATCGCCCTGACGACACTCGACTCGGTCCAGGAACCGAAGACGTAGCCTGGCATGCCAAGCGAAGTGAGCAGGAGCGAGGACACCACTGCCGTCACGACGATCGCGCCGACCAGGCCGACCCAGCGCGACGCAGTGTTTCCATACGCGCTCGAGGCAAAGAAGACGATGACGCCGGTTATGAGCAGTGGCCACCCGGTCAACGAGGATCCAGAGATGGACTCTGCCATGAATTGCGCGAGCCCGATGGCGCCGGCAGTGAGCGCCCACCCGGGGCTGATCCGGGCCATACCGATTGCGATCGCCAGCAGCAGAATGACACTTGCATCGTTCCTGCCTCCGATCACGGCAGAGACGAGCCCCCAGGTCAGCAGGAAGGCGAGCGCCACTGCTGGTTCGAACAGCAGACGATTGTGCCGAAAAAGGGCGGGTATTCGATGCATCCTGCCTCCATTCTCAGCTGACGTTTCGGACATCGTTCCACAGTACGGCCCGAATTCCAGGCGCCGAACCGGTTCACCCAGATCTCAACCCACGGTGAAGTGAAATCATCCTCACGATGTACGGGAGACGGATGGGCAGGCAACCGCTCGCGAACCGACGAATGCCACGCACCGTTATGGTGCGTGGCATTCGCGAAACAACAACGGGCAAATCCCGCTCGGCTAGAAGCCGACAGGCGCCTAGAAACCGATATCGCCTAGAAACCGATATCGCCTAGAAGCCCAAACGGCCCAGCTGCTTCGGGTCGCGCTGCCATTCCTTGGCCACCTTGACCCGGAGGGAGAGGAAGACGCGCTTGCCGATCAGAGGCTCGATCTCTTTACGGGCACGCATGCCGACATCCTTGAGCCGGCTACCCGACTTGCCGATGATGATGCCCTTCTGGCTGTCGCGCTCAACAAAGAGGTTCGCGTAGATCTCGACCAGGTCCTGGTCGTCACGCTCGATCATGTCGTCGATCGTCACAGCGATCGAGTGCGGAAGTTCGTCGGTGACACCTTCAAGTGCGGCCTCACGGATGTACTCAGAGATACGCGATTCCAGGCTCTCGTCTGTCACGGCATCCGCCGGATACAGGGGCGCTTCAGACGTCGGGAGCAGGCGCAACAGCTCACCGGTGAGGGTGTCCAGCTGGATGTGGCTCGTCGACGAGATCGGCACGATGGCCTCCCAATCGCGCAACTGCGACACGGCGAGCAGCTGAGCGGCGACGCTGGTCTTCGAGGCGGCGTCGATTTTGGTGACGATCGCCACCTTCTTGGCGCGCGGGAACGCGTCAAGCTGCTCATTGATGAACTTGTCGCCAGGGCCGATCGGCTCGTTGGCCGGAATGCACAGGCCGATCACGTCGACATCACCGAGCGTCGAGGTTACGAGGCTGTTGAGGCGCTCGCCGAGCAGGGTGCGCGGACGGTGGATGCCGGGGGTGTCGACCAAGATCAGCTGGCCGTTCTTCTGGTGCACAATTCCACGAATCGCACGCCTGGTCGTCTGCGGCTTCGACGAGGTGATCGCAACCTTCTCCCCGACCAATGCATTGGTGAGGGTGGACTTGCCGACGTTCGGCCGTCCCACGAATGATACGAATCCTGCCCTGTAGTCATCTTTAGCCACGACCATGTACTCCTTCATCTTCAGACACTGTGACAAACGCGGTTTGCGCGTCGATCAAGGCCTTGTCACGCTCCACCAGCACCGTGCTGATTCGTTTTCGCCGACCCTCTGTGCGTTCGGCCGTCAATATCAATCCGCTCACCGACGCAACCGAACCGGCTTCTGGAAGCCGACCCAATGTCTTAGCGAGCAAGCCACCGACTGAATCCACGTCATCGTCATCGAGCTCGAGCCCGAAAAGTTCGCCGAGTTCATCGACAGGCAGTCTGGCGCTCACCCGGTAGCGGCCTGCGCCGAGGTCCTCGACCTCGACGACATCCCTGTCGTACTCGTCTGAGATGTCGCCGACCAGCTCTTCGATCAGGTCTTCGAGGCTGACCAGCCCGGCGATGCCGCCGTACTCGTCAACGACCATAGCGAGGTGGTTGGACTCAAGCTGCATCTGGCGCAGCAGATCGTCGGCCTTCTTCGACTCGGGCACGAAGACGGCTGGTCGTGCCAGCTCGCCGACGGTCAGGGAATCGACGTTCGCCGGGCGCTCGTAGACGAGCCTGGCCACATCACGCAGGTACAGGATGCCTGTCACGTCGTCGACTTCACCGTCGACCACGGGCACGCGCGAAAAGCCCTTGCTCAGGAACAACCCCATTCCGGCGCCGATCGTGGCGTCGGCATCGATAGTCACCATGTCGGTACGCGGGATCATCACTTCGCGCACAACAGTCTCGTTGAACTCGAAGATCGAGTGGATGAGCTCCCTGTCGTCCTCCTCGAGCACGTCGAGCTCTGTGGCTTCGTCGACCATACTAAGCAGCTGGTCTTCGGACGTGAACGTGTTGAGCCTGCCGCGGCCCGGTGTCACCCGGTTGCCGAGCGAGACGAGAGCGTTGGCGATCGGGCCGAGAAGTACACGCAAGAAGTGAACAAGCGGCGCGGTGAACTTCAGCAGTCCGGCCGGGTGCGCACGACCCACGCTGCGGGGACTCGCCCCGACGAGCACGAACGACACCCCGGTCATGATGAGCGCCGACAGAAACAGGGCAAGCCACAACGACTCGATGGTGGTCGCGAACACCAGCGTGACCAGCACCGCAGCGGTGGTCTCAGCGATGATTCGCATGAAGTTGAGCGCGTTCAGATGCGCGCCAGTGTCGGCAGCGATGGCCAGCAGCGACCGTTTCGACCTGGACGTTTCAGCCAGTTCGGCGATGTCCGCCCTGGATTGCGCTGTGATGGCAGAGTCAACCGCAGCCATCAGCCCGCCGAAAGCGACGAGCAGAATAGCGAGGACTACAAACCAGCCGATCATGACTACGCGCGGCCTTCCTGCAGGTAGAAGCCAGCCAGGATGTCGCGCTGGATGCCGAACATTTCTTTCTCCTCGTCAGGCTCCGCGTGATCGAAGCCGAGCAGGTGCAGGATGCCGTGGGTGGTCAGCATCAAGAGCTCGTCGAGCGTGCTGTGCTTGGCAGTGATCGCCTGCTCCTGGGCCACCTGGGGGCAGAGCACGATATCTCCGAGCAGTCCGGGCGGGGTCTCGGCATCTGCAGTGCCCGGGCGCAGTTCGTCCATCGGGAAGCTGAGAACGTCGGTCGGGCCCGGCTCGTCCATCCACTGCACGTGAAGCTGTTCCATTGCACCCTCGTCAACCAGCACAATCGCCAGGTCGGCGTCAGCGTGCACGTGCATCGCATCCAGGGCGAATGCGGCCAACCGCAGAATAGTTGCCTCGTCGACAGGAATTGCCGACTCGTTGTTGATTTCGATGCTCAACTCTGTCTCCGTTTCGGGATGCGATCGCGTACCGCGCCAGAGCGACGCTCTGCCCGGTTTGCGAATTCGCGTGCTTGTTCGCTCTCGTAGCGCTGTGCTTGCTTGTGCGCGTCGTATTCGGTGTACGCATCAACGATGCGACCGACCAGGGTGTGACGCACGACGTCTGCACTTGTCAGACGTGAAAAATGGATGTCGTCGACGTTGTCGAGCACCCGGGTCACCAAGCGGAGTCCGCTGGAACCCGCCGGCAGATCGACCTGCGTGATATCGCCGGTCACGACCATCTTCGAGCCGAAGCCGAGACGAGTCAGGAACATCTTCATCTGCTCTGGTGTGGTGTTCTGTGCCTCATCGAGCACGACGAACGACGAGTTGAGGGTGCGTCCACGCATGTACGCGAGAGGAGCGACCTCGATGGTGCCTGCAGCGAGAAGCTTGGGAACCAGCTCGGGGTCCATCATCTCGTTGAGAGCGTCGTAGAGCGGGCGCAGGTACGGGTCGATCTTGTCGGTGAGCGTGCCGGGCAAAAAGCCCAGTCGCTCGCCAGCCTCGACGGCCGGACGCGTCAGGATGATCCGCTCGACCTCCTTGCGCTGCAGTGCCTGGACGGCCTTGGCCATAGCCAGGTAGGTCTTGCCGGTACCGGCGGGGCCGATGCCGAACACAATGGTGTTCTCGTCGATCGCGTCGACGTAGTCTTTCTGGCCCAGGGTTTTCGGCCTGATGCTCTTGCCGCGCGACGTGAGGATGGCCTGACCGAGCAGCTCGGACGGGCTGCGCGTGCTGTCGTCGTTCAAGATTTTCGCCGAGGTTGTCACTTCTGACTCCCCCAGTTCCTGGCCGTTGTGAATCATCAATTGCAACTCCTCGATGAGACGTCTGACAGCTTCAACCTGCGCGACGGGACCAGACACGGTGATCTCATTGCCGCGCACGTGGACGCTGACTGATGGGTATTGCTTCTCGATCGTCGTCAGGAATCGGTCCTGCGGCCCGAGAAGTCGGACCATGGCGATTCCGTCGATGTGGATCCGGGCCTCGCCTGCTCCCGCCATCGGAGCAACGACCTCGGGTGTAGCCGGTTCTGATGCGTCGTTATGCTCCGCCAAGGGATCCCTCCGTGAGGTGTCCGCCGAGCAGATGCGCGTGAACGTGGAACACCGTCTGACCGGCATCCGCTCCCGTGTTGAACACCAGGCGGAACTGACCGTTCGTGCGCTCAGCCGCAATGTCGTTCGCGACAGCGATGAGCTCGGCGAGCAGGGCAGGATCGCCGGCTGCAAGCTCGACGACGTTGCGGTACTTCTCAGTCTTGACGGTGATCACAATGTGGACAGGGGCCTGCGGGGCAATGTCTTCGAACGCGATGATGCGATCGGTCTCTGCGACAACAGTCGCTGGAATCTCGCGCGCGATGATGCGGCTGAAGATCGACGGTGCTGCACTTTCGGTTGGGCCCGCGCCTGAAGAAGACATATCTCTATCTTAAGCTGGCGTTACCAGCGATTGAGCGTTGCGTTCAGGATGGCAAGAGCCGCGGGTCCGGCGGTCGATGTGCGCAGCACGGTGTCGCCCAGGCGCACCTGGGTCGCGCCGGCAGCTTCGAGCTGGGCCAGCTCCGATGGCGCGATGCCGCCTTCGGGTCCGACGACGAGAACGATGTCGCGCTCGGCCTCGCCCTGCGTACCAGCCGCAGTCGCGTCGAACTGGGTCAGGCGAGCGGATGCCGTCGGGTCGAGCAACAGCATCCGTGTCTCGCCGGCCAGCTTCACCAACTGCTTCGTCGTCGTCAGATCTTCAACGACGGGAAGCCACGGCCGAATCGACTGCTTGCTGGCTTCACGCACGATGGTTGCCCAGCGCTCACGCCCCTTGGCGATCTTGGCGCCCTCCCAACGGGAGATAGAGCGTGCGGCGATCCACGGAATCACGCCGTCGACGCCGAGCTCTGTCGCTGCCTGGATGGCCATCTCGTCGCGATCGCCCTTGGCAAGGGCTTGAACCAGACGGATGCGCGGGGTCGCCGCAGCGTGCAGCGTCGCCTCGTCGACACGAAGCGTCAGCTCGCCGGGCTCGGCGGTGACGACGGTGCCTGAGACGATCAGACCGTGCCCGTTTCCGAGCAGCAATGACTCGCCGGGGCGTACACGGCTGACGGTGACTGCATGCTTGGCTTCGCTGCCGCCGATGCTTACGAGCGCGCCAGGCGCACACGCATCAGGCTGGAGCGACTCGTCCAGGTAGAAATGGGCCATCGACGCGCCTAGCCGAGGAAGCGATCGCGCAGTTTGGCGAAGAGTCCCTGCTGGAACTGGCTGAGCTCAGGGGCGTGCCCCTTGTGCCTGGCCGCGAACTGCTGAATGAGCTCTTTCTCCTTGTGGTCAAGCTTCGTCGGTGTGACAACCTGGATGCCGATCTTGAGATCGCCCCGGCCGCTGCCACGCAGCTTGGTCACGCCACGGTCCTTGACCGTGATGATCTCTGCACTCTGCGTTCCCGGCTTCAACTCGACCTCGAGGTCACCATCGAGACCCTTGATCGTTGCGGTCGTCCCGAGGATTGCATCGGCCATCTGCACTTCGAGCGTGCACAGCAGGTCGTCGCCGTTGCGGCTGAAGACGTCGTTGTGGCGCACCTTGATCTCAAGGTAGAGGTCACCGTTGGGTCCGCCGGCAGGTCCGGCTTCGCCGCTGCCCGGCATCTGCAGGCGCAGGCCGGTGTCGACACCTGCGGGGATGTCGACGGCAACAGTGCGGCGGGCGCGGACGCGGCCCTGACCCTGGCAAGTCACGCAGGGCGTGGCGATGATGGTGCCGTAGCCTCGGCAGGTGCCACAGGGGCTTGACGTCATCACGTTACCGAGCAACGAACGAACCGCGCGCTGGATGCTGCCGGTTCCGTGGCAGATGTCGCAGGTGACCGGCGAGGTACCCGGCTGGCAGCAGCTGCCGTTGCAGGTCTCACAGACGATGGCCGTGTCGACCTCGAGATCGCGGTGGGTGCCGAAGATGACCTCGTCGAGGTCGATTTCGACGCGGATGAGTGCATCCTGGCCGCGTTCGCGACGCGAGCGGGGTCCGCGACCGCCACCTCCACCGCCTCCACCGAAGAACGTCTCGAAGATGTCCCCGAAGTTACCGAAGTTACCGCTGTCGAATCCGCCACCGCCCTGGCCACCCATGTCGTACTGCTGGCGCTGCTTGGGGTCGCTCAGTACGTCGTAGGCGTGTGTGACGAGCTTGAACTGTTCAGAGGCCTCTGCGCCGGGGTTCACATCGGGGTGCAGCTGTCTGGCCAGGCGTCGGTATGCCTTCTTGATCTCGTCGATCGTTGCGTCTTTTGAAACGCCCAGGACTTCGTAGTGGTCAGCCAAAAGCGGCTCTCCTTGTTGATCTGTCGTACGGGAAAATTGGAAATGAAAAGCTAGTTCTCGCCGAGGTGGCGAGAGAGGTATCGGGCAACGGCGCGAACCGCAGCCATGTTGTTCGAGTAGTCCATGCGGGTCGGGCCGAGCACACCGAGCCTGGCGAGGTCGCCGCCCGACGAGGTATATCCGCTCGTCAGCACCGAGGTCTCCCCGAGGCCGAACGATGCGTTCTCGCGCCCAATGCTCACAGACACACCATGCTGGTCTGATGCCATCTCGCCGAAGAGACGAAGAAGGACGACCTGCTCCTCGATTGCCTCGAGTACCGGGAAGATACTGCCGCTGAAGTCTTCTTCGGTGCGCACCAGGTTTGCAGCGCCAGCCATCACGAGGCGGTCGTGGCGGTTGGCCCCGACCTGTTCGATCAGAGTGGCGACGATCGGGTCAAGCAGGTCGCGCACAGGAACGGGACCGAGGCTCTCGGCCTCTCGCAGCGCGTTTGCCGCCTCGGCCATGCTCAGTCCGCCGACTGCGTGGTTGAGAGCAGACCTGACCATGCTGAGCTGCTCTTCATCCACCACGCGCGGCAGATCAATGACGCGCTGCTCAACTCGGCCCGAATCGGTGATCAAGACAGACAGCACCCGGCGGTCGGTGAGCGGAACCAGTTCGATGTGGCGCACTCTGGCGCGAGACAAGGACGGGTACTGAACCAGGGCAACCTGGTTCGTGAGCTGGGACAGCAGGCGAACACTGCGGGCGAGTACCTCATCGAGGTCGGATGACTGACCGAGGAAAGTTTCAATTGCCGTGCGTGCAGCGGGCGACAACGGCCTCACATTGGCCAGGTGATCGACGAACAGCCTGTAGCCCTTGTCGGTGGGGATCCGGCCCGACGAGGTATGGGGCGCTGCGATGAGTTCTTCCTCTTCAAGCAGGGCCATGTCGTTGCGGATGGTCGCGGCTGAAACACCGAAGGAGTGACGGTCGACGATCGATTTCGATCCAACCGGCTCGCGTGACGCGACGTAGTCCTGGACAATCACCCGCAGGACTTCAAGGCTGCGTTCGGACACCATTCAGCTACAGCCTCCCTCTTCACTCGGCACGCGTACAAGCATTAGCACTCGCATTGACTGAGTGCTAATCATATCGCGTCAACCTGAGGCTTCTTTGATTGCCATGGGGAGTTTCACGGCAGTAGCGTTGACTGTTACAGCGCGTTGCGTGTCCACGTATCCGCCTGAAGGGCATTGATCATGACTGATCCACATGCACAGACTCCCCCTGATCCAAGCGATGGCGCCGGGCAACGAGACGCCAATCCGCAGGCCGCACGCGATTACGGGCAGCCACCCTCGACTCCGCCGGCACCGCTCTCGGCAATGGATGACAAACAGTGGGCATCATTTGCACACCTGGGCGGCATCCTGGGGTTTCTGCCGTCGCTCATCATCTGGCTGGTGTTCAGGGACCGCGGTTCGTTCACCAACGTTGAGGCTAAAGAAGCCCTGAACTTTCAAATCACCCTGGGGATCGGGTATGTCGTGATCTACATCGCCACCTTCGTTCTTGGCGTCATCACGTTCGGTCTGCTCTCGTTCCTCAGCAACCTCATCTGGGTGCTGTGGATCATCGGCGTGGTCTTCTCAATCCTCGGCTTCATGAAGGCGAAAGACGGTTTCCACTATCGCTATCCGTTCGCCATCCGCTTCATTAGTTGAGCGGCTCACGGTGAGCTGTCGCCCGCTTTGCCTGCAGGCCGCTCACCTGGACAAAAACTAAACACTCGCACAGCCGCGATGCGCGACATCGTTCCAGTGGCTACTGTGATCACTGCACGTCATCTCATCGTCCTCAGCCCGCGCGATTCAAGCGCCAGAAAGGAATCATCATGTCTGACGCACCTCCCCCTCCTGCCAGCCCGTACCAGGGTCCCAGCCAGCTCAGCCCCGCTGACGAGAAGCTCTGGGCGACGCTCGTACACATCGGTGGCATCTTCTTCGAGTTGCTGCCCGCACTGATCGGCTACCTCGTCCTGAAGGATCGTGGCCCGTTCATCCGCCAGCACACCGCTGCGGCGCTGAACTTCCAGATCACAATGCTGATCGGCTACATCATCGGGGCCATCCTGTCGCTCATCGTGATCGGCTTCCTGATCATGTTCGCCGTGTGGGTAGTTACAATCATCTTCAGCATCCTGGCTGCCGTCGCAGCCAACAAGGGCGAAACGTACGTCTACCCGCTGTCAATCAAGTTCGTGAGCTAGTCACGTCACTTCGCGTCAGCGAACAGAACCGCCTGCCAGGCTTGTCCTTGGCAGGCGGTTCTGCGTTAAGCGCAGGTCTTCACCAGTCGATCAGTTGAGCGTGTTGAGCGTGTTGAGCGTGGTCTCACCGTGGCGAATTCCGCGACCGCCGCAAAATGGGCGCGGGATATTGCGGCTGGCGCGCGAAAAAGCCCGCGCCAGCCGGAATATTGCGCGCCCAGCTGATGTGAAAGCTCACCCACCGACCAATGCATCGCGCCAGACACCAACCGGGGTTGACCATTCCTGATGCCAGATGAACTCTAGGGGCATGGACACCCCAGGCAATCAGGCGACAGAGGCATGCCCCACCGCGACCTCCCCCACGTTTCACTCGAGAGGCCCACTCAGTCAACGACTCCTCATCGCTCTGGCTGGCCGCCCGTCGGCCGAAGCCCCCGAGCTGGCCGACTATCTGGGCGACATAGAACGCTCATTGGCAACCACTGCCGATGTTCTTCGGGACGGTGATCTGCAACTCACGCTCTTCATGCTCTACGGGCTGTTCTACGGAGACGTCGGCGATGTCGAAGACGGATGGGAGTGGCATCCGGTGACCCTCGCTGCACGCGCTGCTATCGAGGAGAGGTTCGAGCGGGAGTTGCGCGAACGCGTGCAGGTTCCATCGCTGCCGGCGACAGAGGCCGAAGCTGTTGCGGCCGCCCTGTTTCGTCTGACCGGCAAGGAGTCGGGGCCAAGCCTCGCGCGCTTCATTGCCCAGCGGGCGACAGCGAACCAGCTGGTGGAGTACGTGATCCATCGTTCCGTCTACACGCTCAAGGAGGCCGACCCGCACTCGTGGGCTATACCGCGCCTCACCGGCAGGCCAAAGGCAGCCCTCGTGGAGATTCAGGCTGATGAGTATGGCGGTGGTCGAGCCGATCGGATGCATTCAGTGATCTTCGCCCGCACCATGAGAGGACTTGGACTTGATTCTCGCTACGGGCAGTACGTCGACCAGGTGTCCGCGCTGACGCTGGCGTCGATGAACATGATGTCGATGTTCGGTCTCAATCGTCGTCTGCGCGGCGCTATCGCCGGACACTTGGCTGCGTTCGAGATGACCTCGTCAATTCCGAACCGTCTCATCGGCAACGGCTTCCGTCGACTGGGTTTTGGTTCTGACGTCACTGACTACTTCGACGAGCACGTTGAAGCGGATGCCGTGCACGAGCAGATTGCCGCTCGCGACCTCGCCGGGTGTCTAGCCGAGGATGAGCCAGCCCTCCTGGCCGACATCTTCTTCGGCGCGAGTGCCTGCCTGGCTGTCGACGGGCTGGCAGGGCAGGAAGTCCTAGCGGCATGGACCTCAGGGCGTTCCTCCCTGCGTGTTCCGCTCACCCCGCTGGCCGCTGCCGCATCTACTCTCACTCCCTCGATACCGTGAACGCGCCCCTGCGTGCCGACTACGTGCTGCCGCTGCTCTGGCGGGATGACAGCGGAACAGACGAGCTCACCGACTACCTGCGCACACTCAGCGGATGGATCGCCGTCACCGTCGTTGACGGGTCGCCCGGCGGCATGTTCGACGACCACCACGGCCGGTGGTCTGGGTTCGTTCGGCACGTTCGTCCTAACCCGTGGCCAGGCAACAATGGCAAGGTCGCCGGTGTCATGACTGGCCTGTTTCTGGTTGACGGTGACCGCGTGGTCATCGCCGACGACGACGTGCGTTACGACCTGCCTGCTCTCAGCCGAATCGTCATCGCGCTGGACAACGCCGACGTGGTGCGCCCCCAGAACTACTTCACCAGCCTGCCCTGGCATGCCCGCTGGGATACCGGGCGCACACTCATGAACCGTGCGCTCGGCGCCGACTACCCCGGCACTCTCGCCGTGCGGCGGGAGCTCATTCTGGCGGTCGGTGGATACGCCGGTGATGTCTTGTTTGAGAATCTTGAGCTGATTCGCACTGTGGCCGCGGCTGGCGGCCGCGTGATTCGGGCCGACGACCTTTTCGTCGGCCGGATGCCACCGTCCGTCGGCCATTTCGTTGGCCAACGCGTGCGCCAGGCCTACGACGACTTCGCCCAGCCACTGCGTCTCGTCGCCGAGTTGTCACTGCTGCCGTTGGCGCTGTGGGCACTCAGTCGACCGCAGCGGTTGCTCGGCGGCGTCATCCTGGCCTGCGCCCTGGGCGAGTACGGACGGCGGCGATCCGATGGCGCATCAGTCTTTCCCCTGACCGGTGCGGCCTGGGTGCCGCTCTGGATGCTGGAGCGCGCTATCTGCGTGTGGCTGGCCGTTGGTCTACGCCTGCTCGGTGGGCCCCGATATGGAGCCGGACGACTTCGCCGTGCCGCCACCCCAGTACGGCGGCTTCGGGCGTCGCGGGAGCCCGTGGCGACGCAGGCAGCATGGACACCGGTGTGAACGACGGATGAACGACGAGATGAACGACGAGGCGAACGACGAGATGAACGACGAGGCGAACGACGAGGCGAACGACGAGGCGAACGACGCAACGAGCGAGGCGGCGGCACAACCGACGAGCGGCGATCGGCCCGGGGGGCTGCATCCGCTCATCTTTGTGTGCGCGGATGGCCCCCTTCTTGTCCGCGGCAGTGTCGACATCGTGGGCGCAGATGGAGCTCCTGTTCACCTCACACGCAAGACCATCGCCCTCTGTCGGTGCGGGGAATCGACGATCAAACCGTTCTGCGATGGCTCACACAAGCTCGTGGGGTTTCATCCGGATCAGCCGCCAGCCAACTAGCTCGCTCGCCCTAGGCTTCTCCTGCGGCCACAGGCACGATGTCGCCTGCCGGGTCGCTATCTGGTGGGCGGCTTCTGCGTTAAGCGGATGTCGCGGGGCCCGAAGAAATTCAGCCGGTCCGCCGATGTCGGAGTTCGTCGCGTTGATCGCGTTGATCGCGTTGCATCTGCTGGTCGGCGAGTTGGTACGTCATCCGGGTCGGTGATTTCGTGGCCACGTGCCATCGCTGGAACCCGTCGAGCCAGACCGGGGCTTTCACCTGGGGCACGCCGTCGACCATTCGGATCTGCCAACCCGACCGGTGAACTGTGCGGTGGTGGAACCAACACAGGGTCACCCCGTTACTGACCTCTGTAGGCCCACCGAGCGCGTAGGGGATCACGTGGTGGATTTCCGCCCACGCCGCGGGACTCTGACACCCCGGGATAATGCACCCGCCGTCGCGAAGGGTGACGGCCCGGCGTTGCTGTCCGGTGAAGCACCGGTCGGTGACTCCCAGCTCGATGACCTTGCCCTTCGCGGTGATCGTCACCGGTTGCACTCCCCCGGCACAGATCATCTGCTCCACGGAAAGTATCGAGATCGGTGCCACCTGCCCGTCGATGTGGCCGGCGCAGCCCTGCATCCACCGTCGAGAAGACATGTTCCGCACTGCGGAGATCTTCTTAAATCCGGGCTGATTCGAGGCTCATCAGTGGGACTTGCGCACATTCTCCGCAACGCGGGACAGCATCATGTCGCTGCCGCGCGTCTGCTTTGACCAGGTATCGCGACTAGTCGTCGGCGAGCAGTCGACGCACAACCGCGTCGGCAAGCAAGCGGCCGCGCAACGTCAGCTCGACAGTGCCGCCGATCGCTGCACGCGCATCGATGAGTTCATCTGCGATCAGTCCGGCCACCTCGTGTCGGCCACGCTCCGAGAGTGAGTCGACGCGAATGCCCTCACGGATGCGGCTTGTCAGCAGCACCCGCTCCACCTCGCGAGTCTCGGCGTCCAGCGTCTCGCGTCCGGCAGCCGGCGAGTGGCCGGCAAGTACACGGTCGGCATACGCGGCCGGGTGCTTCACGTTCCACCAGCGCAGTCCACCGACGTGGCTGTGGGCGCCTGGGCCAACACCCCACCAGTCCTGGCTGCGCCAGTACGAAAGGTTGTGGCGGGAGCGGTGGTCGACATCCGTTGCCCAGTTGCTCACCTCGTACCAGCCGTAGCCGGCCTCAGCGAGCATTCGGTCGGCCATCTCGTAGAGGTCGGCCTGGTGATCCTCGTCAACGGATGCAACCTCACCGCGCTTGATCTGGCGGGCAAGCTTGGTGCCATCCTCCACGATCAGCGAGTATGCGCTGATGTGGTCTGGCTTCTGCGCGATCGCATGCTCAAGGCTGGTCTGCCAGTCGTCGAGCGACTCCCCCGGCGTGCCGTAAATGAGGTCAAGGCTCACATCCAGACCAGCGTCCCTGGCCCACTGCACGACGAGCGGAACGCGCTCGGGATCGTGCGTGCGCTCAAGGGTGGCCAGCACACGCGGCACTGCCGACTGCATGCCGAACGAGACGCGGGTGAAGCCGGCCTCGGCCAGTGCGGCGAGGTAGTCAGCATCCACTGAATCTGGATTCGCCTCAGTCGTGACCTCGGCACCGGCTGCGAGTCCGAAATTACTGCGGATGGCGTCGAACATCTTGATCAGGTCGGTAACCGGAAGCAGGGTCGGCGTGCCACCACCGAAGAAGACTGTCGCGGCCTCACGAGCTGGAACGCCGGACTCGGCGAGCACGCGGGCTCCGGCCTCGATCTCGAGTACCGCCTGGCTGGCGTAGTCGCTCTGCTTCACGCCGCGCAGCTCAGTGGCGGTATACGTATTGAAGTCGCAGTATCCACAGCGAACGCGGCAGAACGGCACGTGCAGGTAGACACCGAAGTCACGGTCGATCGCCCCAACCGCAGCAGATGCCGGGAGGAGTCCGTCGAGGGGTGCTGGGTCGCCGAGAGGAAGTGCGCTTGGCACGCGGTTTACGCTCCAGACGCGGGGTGCAATGCCCGCAAGTACTGCTTGGTGATCTTGGCCTGCTGGTAGCGCAGGACGGGTGCAACCAGCTTGTATTTCATTGTGCTGGGCTGCGAGAACGAGCGGATTGTCAACCAGACCGAGTCATCCTCGAGCTTCTCAACGATGAATGATTCTTCGCCGCTCTCCGGATGCCCCTCCATCGTTCCGTAGGCGAAACCGATCTTGTTGACCTCGTCGATCATGTAAACCACTCGCACGGGAGCAATGACATTGAACGGGCCGGCCTTGATTGCCAGCTTGGCGGTCATGCCATTGGCAATGTATGGCGTGCCGTCTTCGGCAAATGTCGCCTCGTTGACCGGATGGCTCTGGTCGATGGACGGGCTACCATCCTCGTTGAATGAAATCCCGGAGTACTGCACGCCGGTTCCGACCTCAAGGTCCGTCACCTCGATACCGCTACCGCGCTGGACACCCCAGGTCATCAGCGAGATGGCGGCCGCCCTGAAGCGGTCATCGCCACTGCCAAGCCTGACCGTGTGTTCGGATGGACGGTAGCCCTGGGGGGGAAACGTCATCAGGTCTGGGGCTAGTGTTCCGCCGATCGCTCCGTACGTGACGGAAGCATCGGTAAATGTTGCGCGGCGCATATCTCTAAGCGTAGGCGACACAGACTGAGTTGAAGCCGTACGCGCGTCAGAGTGCAGCGATCGCAAGCTCCAGAGCACGAATCGCACCGGAGCGTGCATCCGCAGTGTTCCGCTGCTCGTTGGAGGCATTCGCCGCCACATAGCTCCCGCGCACCAGCGCCTGCACGGTGCACTCGTTGGCGTCCCAACATACGAGCACAGCGGCTTCTGCACCCGCTACGGAGATCTCGGCAGCGGGATTCTTCGCCAGGGCATCCGCGACGAGTTCAGGCCAGGCCCAGGCCGCGCCGGGGATCATCTCAATTCCGACCTGTCTGAGTTCTCCCGCCGGCGTGCCGTACACATTATTGTGCCGCCAGACACACATGGTGAATCCCGCTCTGTCCATCGCGAAAGAGAACATTGACGCCCCGGTCCAATACCCCTCCGGCGCAACGAAGGACGGTGAGCTGAGCTCTGTCCTGAATGCCTCGTTGCTGTCGACGTCGGCGCAGTCATCCCAGCCAGTCGCAGCATCCGCGGCCGGTACGAAAGCAGGGCGCGGCGGTCCTGCCGCGGCGAGAGCATCCCGAACGGCCGTGCCGATCTGAACGGCGTCGTCAGCCAGCGACGGGTCGGATGCGGCGAGAGTCGTATGCCCATTGAACGACAATTGCACCCAGTAGCCGTCGTTCTCAAACCGCATGGTGCACGATCGCTTGGACACTTCGCCGATACAGCTCACCAGCGAGTCTGGCCCGATGAGGCCAGTCGTGAACCCGTCGGTTGGGAAGGACGCCGCCATTGCCTGAAAGTCGTCAGCAGCGTCGGGGAGAATTTCCAGGCTCAATTCCCATGACGCGCCTTCGCCCGTCACCGCCTTCGAGCTCTCCCATTGGCACGTCAGCATGCCGCCTTGTAGGAATGAGATCATGCTGTTGGACACGGATGACGTCTTCAAAGAAATCGTCGATTTCAGCTGCCCCATCGCGAGTGCCCGTGCGTCCTCGTTGATGAGTTCATCACAGCTGAGCGGGACGCGATCAGCCGGCCGTGAGGCGACGTCAGGCTGCTCAGGTTCCGGACCGACCGTTGCCTCCGGCGTCGATGCCGATGTCGATGTCGGATCTGGGCTCGGCAGCGGCGCACTCCCACATGCGGTCAGAGTGAGAATAGCGGCGATTGCCACGCATCGAAGAGCGATAGTGCGAAGATCCCCAGTCATGCCCTCACGCTAGCGGATGCGAGAGCGCCGGGACGCGTGCTACTTCTTGTCCTTCTTTTCGACGTCGCCGGAGAGGGCAGCGATGAAGGCTTCCTGCGGAACCTCAACACGGCCGACCATCTTCATGCGCTTCTTGCCCTCTTTCTGCTTTTCAAGCAGCTTGCGCTTACGGCTGATGTCGCCGCCGTAGCACTTGGCCAGAACGTCCTTACGGATTGCGCTGATGCTCTCACGAGCGATGATACGGGCACCGATCGCGGCCTGGATCGGCACGTCGAACTGCTGGCGCGGGATCAGCTTGCGCAGGCGCCCCGTCATCAGCACGCCGTAGTCGTATGCCTTGTCACGGTGCACGATCGCACTGAACGCATCGACCTGCTCGCCCTGCAGCAGGATGTCGACCTTCACCAGGTCGGCCGCCTGCTCGCCTGTCGGTTCGTAGTCGAGCGAGGCGTAACCGGCGGTGCGGCTCTTCAGCTGGTCGAAGAAGTCGAAGACGATCTCACCGAGTGGCATCGTGTACCGGATCTCGACGCGGTCTTCACCGAGAAAATCCATGCCGAGCAGCACGCCGCGGCGGCCCTGGCAGAGTTCCATGATGACGCCGACGTAGTCCTTGGGCGCCAGGATCGCTGCCTTGACGACGGGCTCCATGACGACTGAGATCTTGCCGGAAGGGAACTCGCTCGGGTTGGTCACAGTGACAGTGCGCTTGTCATCGGTGGTGACCTCATACGGCACGCTCGGCGCAGTGGCGATCAGGTCGAGGTTGAACTCGCGCTCGAGGCGCTCAGTGATGATCTCAAGGTGAAGCAGGCCGAGGAAGCCACAGCGGAAACCGAAGCCGAGTGCAACGGATGTCTCTGGTTCGTAGATGAGGGAGGCGTCAGACAGCTTGAGCTTGTCGAGGGCCTCACGCAGGATGGGGAAGTCGCTGCCGTCGATCGGGTAGAGGCCCGAGAAGACCATTGGCTGCGGCTCGGTGTATCCGGGCAGCGCCTCGGTCGCGGGCTTCGCCGCGGTCGTGACCGTGTCACCGACCTTCGACTGGCGCACGTCTTTCACGCCGGTGATCAAGTAGCCGACCTCACCGACGCCGAGTCCCTTGCTCGGGGTGGGCTCAGGCGAACTCACACCGATTTCAAGGATCTCGTGGGTCGCGCGCGTCGACATCATCTGGATTTTCTCGCGCGGCTTCAAATTGCCGTCGATCATACGAACGTAGGTCACGACACCGCGGTAGCTGTCGTAAACCGAGTCGAAGATCATGGCGCGAGCCGGAGCATCCGGGTCGCCGACAGGGGCAGGGATCTGACTGACAGCCAGGTCGAGTAGCTCACTGACGCCCATGCCGGTCTTGCCTGACACGCGCAGTACGTCTTCTGGCTTGCCGCCGATGAGGCTGGCGAGCTCCTTGGCGTATTTGTCGGGGTCGGCAGCCGGCAGGTCGATCTTGTTGAGCACCGGGATGATCGTGAGGTCGTTTTCGAGCGCCAGGTACAGGTTGGCGAGCGTCTGGGCTTCGATGCCCTGCGCTGCGTCTACGAGCAGGATTGCACCTTCGCAGGCAGCGAGGCTGCGGGAGACCTCATACGAGAAGTCGACGTGACCGGGGGTATCGATCATGTTCAGCGCATACGTCTGACCATCGATCTCCCACGGCATGCGGACGGCCTGGCTCTTGATGGTGATGCCACGCTCACGCTCGATATCCATGCGGTCGAGGTACTGGGCACGCATCGCCCGGTCGTCGACGACGCCCGTGATCTGCAGCATCCGGTCGGCAAGGGTTGACTTGCCGTGGTCGATGTGGGCAATGATGCAGAAGTTACGGATGAACTCGGGGGCAGTTGCGGCCGGTTCAAGCGCTGTGTGAGCTCTCGGTGACATGATCTGCCCATTGTCCCATGAGAGGGCGACTTCGGGTGCCGCGCCCCTTTCTCGCGCGTGTGGGTGCGCGCTGGTTAGGCTGAGCGCAATGTCCACTACAGACGCCGCACTCGTCAGTCGGCTGCCTCACTCCGCTCTGACACCCGTCTTCGCCGGATTGCAGATCGCGTTGCACCTGATGATCCTGGGGCTGACGGGCTTCGTGATTGTGCGCGCAGCGTTCGGCATCTGGCCGTATCCGGGCGCGGTGGTGACGCTGGCGGCCGTGTTCCTCGGCACCTATATCGGTGGCAGCTATCTATCCAGCGCTCGATCCAGCACAGCACGATCAACCCCACGCTGGGTAGTCCCGGTCTGGGTGATCATCCTGATGCTCGAGTGGCTGCTCCTCACCTTGCTGGTCTCGGATGCCGCCTACATCGTTTTCCCCCTCTTCTTCCTGCAGTTGAATGTGCTCCCGCTGCGCTGGGCAATCCCTTCGGTTGGCGTCAGTGTGCTGTTGGCCATCTGGGCGCTGACGTGGCATATCGGCTGGAATCTGGGCGCGACTCTCGGCCCGCTCATCGGTGCAGGGGCTGCCATCGCTGTCGGGCTCGGATACCGCGCGCTGCTCGCCGAGGCTGCCGAGCGGCAAGCCCTGATCACCGATCTCATCGAGACCAGGGCGGAACTCGCGGCGGCAGCGCGAGCCGCAGGCACGATCTCGGAACGCGAACGGCTCGCGCGGGAGATCCACGACACCGTCGCCCAAGGTCTGTCAAGCATCCAGATGCTGTTGCATGCAACCGAACGCACGGTGACGGATCCCACAGCCCTTGAGCACCTGCGGCTTGCTCGCGAGACCGCCGCGCTCAACCTGCAGGAGACTCGCCGCTTCATCCGAGAACTCACTCCCCCGGCACTCGAGGCCCAGACATTGCCCGCTGCTCTGGAGCGGCTTGCCGAAACCGCGTCGGCGTCTGCCGGGCCCCTCGGTTCGCCCGACGCGTCAGTCGGCCGCGCGGCGGTGACCGTGCATGTCACCGGCGATCCTGTTCCCCTGCCCATGCGCCTCGAGGCGACACTGCTCCGCATCGCACAGGGCTCGCTGGCCAACGTCGCTCAGCACGCGAATGCCAGCAGAGCCGAGCTGACCCTCAGCTACATGCCGAATGCCATCGCCCTCGACATCGTCGACAATGGTGCCGGCTTCGACCCCGCCGCAACAACCGCCGCCGGACGTGCCGATTCATTCGGACTGCAGGCGATCAGGGCCAGGGTCGAACAACTCGGTGGCACCTTCGTACTCGAATCGGCGCCGGGCTCTGGCACAGCCATCGCCGTCACGTTCCCGCTCAATACCTCACCCGACAACTCCACAAGCGAGGTTCAGGCATGATCCGACTGTTGCTTGCTGATGATCATCCGGTCGTCAGGGCTGGCCTTCGCGCCCTCTTTTCGGCCGAAGACGACATGGAAGTGGTCGCTGAGGCATCCACTGCTGAGCAGGCCGTGGAGTTGGCGGCACGGGTTCCCGTCGACGTGGTGTTGATGGACCTGCAGTTCGGCGGCGCCCTGCAGGGAGCAGAGGCGACCAG
Source organism: Leifsonia sp. A12D58 (assembly GCF_047530025.1). NCBI lineage: Bacteria > Bacillati > Actinomycetota > Actinomycetes > Micrococcales > Microbacteriaceae > Leifsonia > Leifsonia sp. A12D58. The sequence continues at coordinate 192,252 of NZ_JBLJAT010000002.1, forward strand.
GGGTGTACGGGCCCTCCCGACCCCGCCACACGTGCTCGTGTTGACCAACTACGACACGGATGCCGACATCCTCGGCGCTGTCGAGGCCGGCGCGAGTGGGTATCTGCTCAAGGACGCGCCCCCGGCGGAGCTGATTGCTGCGGTTCGGGCTGCGGCCGCCGGGGAGAGCGCGCTTGCGCCCGCCATCGCGTCGCGCCTCGACCCGCACAGCAGCGAGGCAGACTTCCAGCTCACCCTCCGCGAAATCGAAGTACTCAACCTCGTCGCGGCCGGAATGTCGAACCGCCAGATCGGCCACGAACTTTTCCTTTCTGAGGCGACGGTCAAGTCGCATCTCGTGCACATCTTCACCAAGCTCGGCGTCAGCTCGCGCACAGCAGCGGTGGCCGAGGCGAGAGCTCTCGGCACAATCAGGAACCAGTAGTAGCCTGCAGGTTCCAGGTTCCAGGTCACAGAAACTCGACCCATGCATGCCATTGACGACGACCCAGGCGAGGTACAGATGACCGAGGCAACTGCGATCCTGCTGGTGCACGGCATCCGCACCTCGTCGACAATGTGGCGCCATCAGGTGTCGGCGTTGACGGATGCCGGCTACCGCGTGCTGGCCATAGACCTACCGGGCCACGGAACCAGCACGGACACCGCGTTCACCGTGGATGCCGCGCTGGGGTCGATCGACGCCGGCATGAATGCGCTGGCCCCGGATGGCGAACCCGTGATACTCGTTGGCCTCTCACTCGGCGGTTACTTCGCCATGGCCTATGCGGCAAAGAACCCGGATCGCGTGCTCGGGCTCGTTGCTGCCGACTGTTCAGCCCTCCCCCTCGGATTGCCGCTGCGGGGGTACATCACGCTGGCAGACCTGATCCATTGCATGCCGGACAAAGGACTCTGGCTGCACACTGAAATGGTGAAGCGCACGCTGCCGGCCAGTGGGGTCAGCGACGTGATGGCGGGTGGAGTCGCCCTCGACGTGATGGCGACCGGGCTCACCGCGACCGGCCAACTCGATCCATTGGCTGACCTCGCCGCTTATCCGGGGCCTATCTGGTTGCTCAATGGCCAGTTCGACCACTTCCGGCTGCACGAACGGCGCTTCCTGGCCGCGAATCCTCGCGCCAGACTCGTGGTTGTCGGCGGGGCTTCGCACTTGGCAAGCCTGTCGCAACCGGAACGGTTTACGGCGGCCCTGCGGCGAATCGCAGCCGAGCTCGACGCTGCCGGCGCAGGGTCCGATGCACCCGGCACCGCACCTGCCCGTTCACCGGTCGATACATCCGCGGACACACCCGCGCCCTCGATTGTTCGCCAAGGCAAATAACTGGTAACGTTGCTTGTTGACTTGCGTGATGGGTCCCACCCCACACGACTTTCGCCGCGAAACGCCCCTCTACCGTCTAGCGGCACATCCAATTAGAACCGAACGAGAGCGTATAAACGTGGCAAACATCAAGTCGCAGATCAAGCGTATTGGCACCAACAAGAAGGCCCAGGACCGCAACAAGGCCGTCAAGAGCGAGGTCAGGACCGCTGTCCGCGCGACCCGCGCAGCTGTAACCGCTGGCGACAAGGACAAGGCCGTAGTCAACCTCGCCGTCGCTTCGAAGAAGCTCGACAAGGCCGTCAGCAAGGGCGTCATCCACAAGAACCAGGCTGCAAACAAGAAGTCGGCAATTGCTAAGGCAGTTTCCTCCCTCTAAGTAGCACATGCGCCTTCGGGCACATCCATAAGAACCCCCGCCTTTCGAGGTGGGGGTTCTTTGCGTTGTGTGTGTGGGGGGCCGCGAAATCGGAGTTGTGGTCGTTATGAAGCGCTCAGACTGACCACAACTCCGATTTCGCGGGCTCGGGAACGGGCACGGGAACGGGAACGGGAACGGGCACGGGCACGGGCACGGGCACGGCCGCAACCCCGCTATTCGACGATACGCAGCGTGCGGTCGGTGTTGTTGAACCGCTCGCCGCCGATCTCGGTGACCGTGACGATGTCCTCGATGCGCACCCCGAATCGATCGGCCAGATAGATGCCCGGTTCGATCGAAAAGCACATCCCTGGCTGGAGCAGCTGCTCCTCACCCTCAACCATGTATGGCGGCTCGTGTGTGGTGACGCCGATTCCGTGCCCCGTACGATGGATGAACTCGCGGCCATAGCCCGCATCGGAGATCACGGCGCGGGCGACCCGATCGACCTCCTGGCATGGCACTCCCGGGGCTACGACATCAAACGCCGCCTGCTGCGCCTGCCGGACGATCTCATGCACGTCACGCTGTTCCGCCGTCGACTCGCCGACACAGACAGTACGCGTCGTGTCCGAGCCGTATCCGTTCATCAGGCCGCCGAAGTCCAGCACAACAGCATCGCCGACCTGGATGACGCGTTCGCCGGATTCGTGGTGCGGCTTCGCCCCGTTTGGCCCCGAACCGACGATTGTGAAGTCGACTTGCTCGTGCCCGAACTCGCGGAGGAGACGGGCGAGGTCGGCAGCCACTTCCGACTCTCGGCGGCCGGCAAACTGCAGGTTCACGATCTCGTAGTAGGTCGCATCCGCTGCAGCTCCGGCCAGTGCCAGCCGGGCGAGTTCTTCGGCATCCTTGATGGCACGCATCATCGGCAGCGCCTCGCTGATCGAGTGGTAGCGGGTCTCTGGCGCGTTGTCCTGCAGCCCCAGCAAATGCATCGCCCAGGCCGAGTCGGAGATCCCGAACCGTCCGTCCTGCCGAAACAGCCCGCTCGCCACCTGGTACGGGTCGGTGCCGTCGTTCCAATCGGAGATCTGGATGCCAGGCGCGCCGGCCGCGGCTTCAGCATCCGCCCGTTCCAGGATCGGCACGAGCAGCGAGGGAGGCGCGTCGGGGGTGAGCACCAGCATCGTCAGCCGCTCGGTGATGGCGGTCGGCTGATACCCGGTGAGCCAAACGAGGTCCGGCCCTGGTGTGACCAGCACGCCATCCAGGCCCGCCGCCTGCGCGTCGTCGACGACACGGGCCATTCGGGCCGCGTAGTCTGCGCTCGTGAACGCGGCCAGCTTTGCTTCGGGATTCATCGGTGCCTCCTCGGCTCTCTCTGTCGAGGATCCCACCGATTCCGACCGCTGTGAAGTCGCTGGCGGCAGCGCATCACGCCGCACACACGGGAAGGCCGGGCCCTAGAGGGCTCCGCGCCGAGCGATGACACCGATCAGACGTTCAAGCGCGAAGACCGGGTCGCGACCTGCACCCTTGATGGATGCGTCGGTCTCGGCCAGCACCTCGATGGTGCGGGCCATGCCTTCATCGGTCCAGCCGCGCAAGTCACGCTGGGCGCGCTCTACCTGCCACGGTGCGAGCCCGAACTGGGATGCGAGCTGGCCGCTACCTCCGCGCACGCCATACAGCTTCGCCATAGTGCGGATCTTGCTCGCAAATGCAGCGACGATCGGCACCGGGTCGGCACCGGAGGCCAGCGCGTGACGCAGCGTGATCAAGGCCTCACCGTTGCGACCGGCGATCGCGGCATCCGCCACCTTGAACGCATTGGTTTCGACTCGGCCGCCGTAGTAACGGTCGACCGTCGTCTCGGTGACCTCGGAGGTGGCATCTGAGATGAGCTGCTGGCAGGCGGCAGACATCTCGGCCAGGTCGTCGGAGAAAGCCGCGACGAGGGCGCGCAACGCGCTGGCCGTAACTCTCTTGCCGGCGACCTTGAACTCGTTCGAGGCGAACTCGTACTTCTCGGTGTCTTTCTTCAGTTCGGTGCAGACGACCTCGACGGCTCCGCCGACACCGCTGCGCAGCGTGTCGAGCAGCTTCTTGCCGCGTACTCCCCCGCCGTGCCGCAGGATCACGTAGGTGTCATCAGCCGGATTCTTGATGTAGTCGAGGATCTCTTCGAGGAACGTATCGCTGGTCTTTTCGACCGAGGAGACCCTGATGAGCCTCGGTTCGTTGAACAGTGAGGGGCTGGCGAGGGTCAGCAGTTCGCCCGGCGCATAGCTGTCGGCCTGGATGTCGCTGACTTCAATGCTCGGGTCTTCGAGCTTGAGAAAATCACGCAGTTGCCGGATCGCGCGCTCGGCCAGGAATCCCTCGGTGCCTGACACCAGAACGATGGGCGCGGGGCGCACCTGATTCCAGCTGAGCTGCGGGATCGCCACTTGGGTCTTTGCGCGGCTTGATGCTGCAGTTCGTGTAGCCACTCGGCTCCTTTTCTCGTGCGTATCCAGCCTAGCCGTGACCACTGTCAGTCATCTGCGTTCGGTCCAGACGGTGAGGGCGCCTCCCCCGGCCGGACTCGGCGCGATCACCAGCAACCCCCGCAAATCGGTACGAAGGGCAGTGGTGTGCGCATCCGTGAGCATTCGCAGCAAGCCTGCTGTCGGATGGCCGTATCCATTGTCTGCGCCGACCGAGATTAGTCCGACGGTTGCCTGCAGCTTGCGGTAAAGCTCAGCGCTCTGATCGCCCGATCCATGGTGAGCGACTTTGACGACATCCACGCTCGCCGGCTTCGCCGCAGCCCACACCGCCTGCTGACTGTCTTCTCCCAAGTCACCGAGGAAGATCGAGCGGATGCCCCGGCCCTCGAATGTCACCACGACGCTGCCGTCGTTACCGGCGGTCGGGGGTCCGGTGCCGCGCGGCCAGAGCACCCGCCAGACCAGCTCACCGAGCAGCCCGCCGTCGCCACTGGCTGCCCGGCGCAGTTCAGCGCCGCCAGCACTCAGGCGCGCCTGGACGTGCTCGTCTTTCGCACTGGTGGGTGCACCGACCAGGGCGAGCGTCACGATCCCGAGCACTGCATCGAGCCCACCGACGTGATCCTGGTCGTAGTGGGTCAGCACCAGTAGATCGATGTGGTTCACGTCAAGTTCGTCCAGGCAGTCGGCCAGCGGTACGGGATCCGGCCCCACATCGATGAGCGCGATGCTGTCGCCGTCCCGCACGACAACGGCGTCGCCCTGGCCGATGTCACAGGCGGCGATCTGCCAGTTCGCCGGAAAGCTGGCCGTGCGACCGATGACCCCGCCGATCGCGGCGCCCGCATACGCGCCGACAACCGCCAGCACTGCAGCGAGGCCGATTGCCCTGGCTGCAGTTTCTATCCGATGCTCTGGCCCCGGGATCCGGCGGAGCATAAGCATGAGCACCACCGCGGTCAGGAGCACCAGCGCCGTCAGGCCTAGCAGCCCGTCCCACCATGGGAGTCGACTGCCCGGCAAGCCGGCCGTGTACCTCGCGGTGGCAGCAATCCACACTGATGGCACCCAGGCGATCTGCATGACCGCGTCTGCGACTCCGGGCAACACAGGCAGCAGGATGCAAGCGAACAGGCCCAAGATGGTAGCCATTGGCGCTGCCGGTGCTGCCAACAGGTTCGCTGGCACGCCGTAAAGCGCAATCGTCGGACTCAACAGGATCAGCACCGGCTGGCAGGCCAGCTGTGCAGCGAGAGGCAGCGCCAGCAGTGCAGCGATGCCCGCTGGCATCCATCGGGCCATGACCTTTGCCAGTGGCGCTGCCAGCACCAACAGCCCGCCGGTCGCCAGCACCGAGAGCGCGAAACCGTAGTTACCGGCCAGCCACGGGTCGATCGTCAGCAGCACGATCACCGCGAGCAACAGTGCAGGCACGCCCCTGCCCGGCCGTCCCGCGCCCAGCGAGAACATTACGATCGATGCCATCACCGCCGCCCTGAGCACGCTTGCCTCAGGGGTGACCAGCACCACGAAACCGAGCAGCACGATCAGCGACAGGGCGATCCGTACGCCGCGGCGCAGGCGCAGATAGCCGCCACAGACCATGACTATCGCAATCACAAGCGCACAATTCGCACCGGAAACGGCCGTTAAATGACTGAGCGAACTCTGCTTCATCGCGGTGTCGAGATCGTCGGTGACCGCCGAGGTGTCACCGATCGACAGCCCAGGCAAAAGTGCGGCTCCATCGCCAGGCAAGTCGGTCGCCGCCACGGCGAATCCGGTGCGCAGCGTATTTGCCCAGGCCAGCCACCATGATGGTGGTGCACGTTCTTCTGCCACCCCGCTACCAAAGAACAGGACTGCCGCAGCGTCTCCCGCATCGGCTGCCACCATCGTGCCGGTGAGAGCGAGCGACGTGCCGATTTCATATCGGGTGCCCGAGGCGTCGGCCTCGAAGAAGATCACCGCAGGCACCGAGATGGTCTCTGCGCCTCTCGCGCCTGACGAGTCCGGCTCGTCCACGAGCGCGGTGATTGTGCCACGTGCCCTGAGCGGGGTACCTGTGCCCGACGCGAACATACCGCCGCCGGCACGGCGCTCTGTGGCCTGCGACCAGAGCGTCACCAGCACGTCGACCCGTTCATGCGTGCTGACCGCCGACGAGATCGATGCCGGCATCCGGCGGGGTTCGGCGACAGCGATAGCGGATGCCACCAACGCGGCAGCGGCCAGGCTCACGCAGGCCAACGGCATGGCTCGGCGAATCAGCATGCGCCGTCTGGACGGTGGCACGACCGGGACGGTGGCCACGACGACGGTGATGACGACAATCGCCGCAGCCCAAAGTACAACGAGTGCGTATCGTGCGGTACCGGGCAGGCCGATCAGGACTCCCGCTGTGGCCCAGCATGCAGCCGCGGGAACTGCAAGCCTGGCGTCGACCGTCGCTCTGCGGCTCGGAGACGAGGATCGTCCGTTCGGGCCGATCACGCCGTCACCCTTTCGCCCGCGGCACCCGCGGCACCCACGGCGCTCACACCGTCACCAGCTCTTTGAGTGCCTCGAAGGTCTTCTCACCGATCCCGGAAATGCTGCGGAGATCGTCGATGCTGGAGAATCGGCCGTTCGCCTCGCGATAGTCGATGATGCGCTGCGCCATTGCCTCACCGATGCGTGGCAGCGCCTGCAGTTCTGCGCTGCTGGCCAGATTGAGATTGACCTTCGCGCCGGTAGCCGCGCTTCCTGAGTTTCCCTCCCTGGAACCTGCGCCTGCGCCGCCGCTGGCTCCAGCTGCTCCGCCGCCCGCGATCACCTCACCGACAGCTGGCACATAGAGCTGTTCCCCGTCGGACACCACGCGCGCGAGGTTGACGCCACCTTGGTCGGCGTTCTCCGCCAAACCACCGGCGGCAGCGATCACGTCGACGACCCGTGAACCGTCGCTCAGCTCGTAGAGGCCCGGATTGGCTACCGATCCAAGCACGTGAACAAAAATGATCGCGCCGCCAGACCCGCCTACGGCGCCACCGGCGCTACCGGTCGGGGAAGTCCCGGTCCCGGCAGGTGCCCCGTCATCCATGCCATTCCCGGCACCGCCATCCGTGCCTGACACAGCCGAATCCAGCCGCACAGTCGACCGGTTGCTCTGCTGGGAAATCGCTGAGATCACAATCGCAACGGCCAGAGCCGCCACCAACAACACGATCGACGCACCCACGCCCACTCGCCACCGGGCTGCGGCTCGTGACGACTCTGACCGTCGCGTGGCCGACGCAGACGTGGAAAAATCGGCGCCCCGCGCACCACGCCTGGCCGACGGAGCCAGCGACGCGAATGGATCCTCAGGTGCCTCGGGATCCTCCATCCCCACAGGCTAGAACGATGAAACGGTGAACAATCACCACCTATGTTGCCCTGTGGGCAGCAAGCCACGACAGCGCCCTGTGGAGGGCCAGCCGCTCCACGGAGAACTCGTATTCACGTACGAACAGCGCGTGCCCACCGACATCAACTGTCGGCGGGCACGCGCGTTGAAACAACGAAAGCAGCGAAACTACGGCTTCGTGACGACGCTCACCATGCGCGGTTCGCGCACAATGACCTTCACGATCGTACGGTCACCGATTGAACGGATGACAGCTGCCGACTCACGAGCCATCTTCTCGAGCTCGTCGCTCGAGATCTTCGGCGAGACCTCAAGGCGGTCACGAACTTTGCCGTCGACCTGCACAACAGCGGTGACCGACTCGTCGACCAAGAGCGTCTGGTCGGGCTTGCGCCACGGTACGAGTGCAACGGTTGCTTCGTAGCCAAGGTGCGCCCACATGTCTTCTGCCGCGTACGGCGCGAACAGGTTGAGCATCATCGCGGTGACCTCTGCGGCCTCGCGCACTGCAGCATCCGCTGCGCCTGCGCCTGTGTCGATCACCTTGCGGGTGGCGTTCACGAGTTCCATCAGACGGGCGACAACGACATTGAACTTGAACGACTCGACGAGGCCAGGTGCGTCGGCGAGCAGGCGGTGGGTAACGCGGCGCAGGGATTCGTCGCCGGTCTTCCACTCGACGTCGGGCGCGCTCGTCACATCACGCGCAACACGCCAGGCGCGAGCGAGGAACTTGGCCGAGCCGACCGGGGAGACGTCTGCCCAGTCGATGTCGTCTTCCGGTGGGCCGGCGAACGCCATCGTGAGGCGAACGGCGTCGACACCGTGACGGTCGACTTCCTCCGTGAAGTACACCAGGTTGCCCTTGCTCTTCGACATCTTGGCGCCATCGAGGATGACCATGCCCTGGTTGAGCAGCGCCGTGAACGGCTCGGTGAACGAGACGTAGCCGAGGTCGAAGAGCACCTTGGTGATGAAACGGGCGTACAGCAGGTGCAGGATGGCGTGCTCGACTCCACCGACGTACTGGTCGACCGGAGCCCACTTCTCGGCTTCCTTCGGGTCGAACGCCTTGGTGTCGTCGTTCGGGTTGAGGAACCGCAGGAAGTACCACGAGCTGTCAACGAAGGTATCCATCGTGTCGGCATCGCGCTTGGCGGGGGTGCCATCGATCGGGTTCACAACGTTGACCCAATCCGTGGCTCCACCGAGCGGCGAGGTGCCCTTCGGCTTCAGGTCGAGACCCTCGGTCGGAGGCAGCAGCACGGGCAGCTGGTCTTCAGGTACAGGAATCTCAGTGCCGTCTTCGCCGTGGATGATCGGGATCGGGGTGCCCCAGTAGCGCTGGCGCGAGATCAGCCAGTCGCGCAGGCGGTAGTTCTTCGCTGCGCGTCCGTTGCCGTCTGCTTCGAGCTGCTCGATGATGCGCTTGATCGCGTTGTTCTTGCTCAGGCCGTTGAGGGCACCAGAGTTGATCAGGCGCCCTTCGCCGGCCAGCGCGACACCCGTAGAAGCGGGATCGAGCGGCGGCAGTTCTTCCTCACCGGCAAGCATCGCCTCGGTGATGACCGGGATGACGCCCGTGACGGGAGCGAGAGTGTCGACAACGACCCGCACGGGCAGGTCGAACTTGCGTGCAAAGTCGAGGTCGCGCTGGTCGTGAGCAGGCACGGCCATGACGGCGCCGTGGCCGTAGTCGGCCAGCACGTAGTCTGCAGCCCAGATCGGCAGGCGTTCGCCGTTGACGGGGTTGGTGGCGTAACGGCCGAGGAAGACACCGGTCTTCTCGCGGTCGGTCGCCTGACGCTCGATCTCTGTGCTGTTCTGCACCTGAACGAGGTAGGTGGCGAACGCCGCCTTGATCTCGTCTGAGGCGTCGGCGACGAGTTCAGCCGCGAGGTCGGCATCCGGTGCAACCACCATGAATGTCGCACCGTGCAGGGTGTCTGGACGCGTGGTGAAGACACTGACGGGCTCGTCGCGGCCTTCGATGGCGAAGTCGACATCCGCTCCGATTGAGCGACCGATCCAGTTGCGCTGCATGTTCAGCACCTTGGTCGGCCAGCTGCCCTCAAGCTGGTTGAGGTCGTCGAGCAGGCGGTCGGCGTAGTCGGTGATCTTGAAGTACCACTGGGTCAGCTTCTTCTTGACGACGACGGCGCCGCTGCGCTCGCTCGTGCCGTCGGCAAGAACCTGCTCGTTAGCCAGAACCGTCTGGTCTACCGGGTCCCAGTTGACCCAGCTGTCCTTGCGGTATGCCAGGCCCTTCTTGTACATCTGCAGGAACAGCCATTGGTTCCACTTGTAGTACTCGGGGTCACTGGTGTGGATTTCACGCGACCAGTCGAAGGATGCCGCGTAGAGCTTCATGCTCTTCTTCTGCTGCGCGATGTTGTCGTAGGTCCAGCCGCGCGGGTCGATGCCGCGCTTGATGGCGGCGTTCTCGGCGGGCAGGCCGAAGGAGTCCCAACCGATCGGGTGCAGCACGTTGAAGCCCTGGTGGCGCCAGTAGCGAGCGACGATGTCACCGAGCGCGTACACCTCTGCGTGCCCCATGTGCAGGTCGCCTGAGGGGTAAGGGAACATGTCGAGCACGTACTTGCGCGGACGCTTGTCGTCGGGGTCGCTGGTGCTGAACGGGTTCAGCTCTTCCCAAATCGGCGCCCACTTGGCCTGGATTGCGGCGAAGTCGTAGATCTCTTCGTCGCTCTCGCGACCGACGGATGGGTCGGATGATGCGCCGTTCGCTGCGGTGTCGTGCTCGTGTGCCACGTGACTCTCATTCAGTGCATGATCAAGGCTCTGCCTCGATGCGGCGCCAGCCTGGCACCGTCCAAGCTTCTAGGTTACTAAACCCTGACCAATGCCATCGCTAACTCTTCATTGGATACCCCGAGAACCGTTGCCAGCGCCCTCGCCTTGACCAGGGTCTCCTCGATCTCCTCCGCCGGACGCGACAGCGCGGTGATCCCTCCGCCGGTGCCGATCGAGGCGCCGCTCGGATCGAGCACGATGCTCCGGATGACCATGGCCAGGTCGACCCCGCCGTCTCGCCCGAGGTAGCCGAATGCGCCGGCATAGATCCCGCGCGGCCCCGCCTCGAGCCGATGGAGGATTTCCATGGCCCTCAGTTTCGGGGCCCCTGTCATTGAACCGGCCGGGAATGCCGCCGCGATGACGGCGACGGCGGTGAGTCCATCGGCCAGCGTTGCTCCGACCGTGCTGACCAGCTGATGGACGTGTTCGTAGCTCTCGACAGTCAGCAGGTCGGTGACCTGCACGGATCCGAGTCTGGCGACTTTGCCGAGATCGTTGCGCATCAGGTCGACGATCATCAGGTTTTCGGCGCGCTCCTTGTCGCTGGCGAGCAGTTCGGCGGCCAGCCGGGCGTCCTCTTCGGCATCCACTGCCCGCGGGCGCGTGCCCTTGATCGGTTTGGTGCTCACCTGCCCGGCCGGTGTCACGGTGAGGAATTGCTCGGGGGTGGCGCTCAGCAGCGACACATCGCCGAAACGCAGCAGCCCGCCGTGGTGGCTCGGACTCCCCAGACGAAGAACGCGATAAGTCTCAAGCGGGTCAGGATGTATATCGACGTGTATCTGATTGGTGAGGCAGAGCTGATACGCGTCTCCGGCCCGGATGTGGTCCTGGCAGCGCTGGATGAGATCGGCATACTCGGCTGCGCTGTGTCGCCAGGTGACGGCGGGCTGTGCGGGCTGTGCAGGCTGTGTGGGCTGTGCGAGCGATGCGGACTGTGCGGGCTGCACAGATCGGGGCACTGATTCAGAGTCGTTGTGCGGCGCTGTCGCGTCATGCAGAGCGAGCAATTCGGTCGTTGCCCAGTCGATCCACTCGTCAATTTCAGCCGCAGCCGGGTCTGAAGCCGAATCCAAATTGTCTCTGCCGCCAACTGTCTCCCTCACCAGCAGCGTGACGGTGCGCGCGGCATGGTCAAACGCAATCGCGCGATCAACCTCGAGCCACGCCGCATCAGGAGTGGGTGACTGATGAGCGGCGAGCCCGAGCATGCCGGCCCCCCACTCGTAGCCGAACCAGCCAACCCAGCCGAGGGAGAATGCGGGCACCTCATCAGCATCGGTGGGGCTGGTCGCAAGTTCGTCCTTCAGATACTCAAGGATCGACCCAACGCGGGTCTCCTCCAGAGAAGCCACATCGGCAGGTCTGCTGATAGTGAGTGTTTCGGCACCACTCACCGCATCAATGGATGCCGTCACACAGCGTGACGACGGCCCCGCGGCACCCAGATAGCTCATCCCCGTGCTCGCTGCGGCTCCGGCATCCAGCCAGAAGGCGTGCCGTGCGCTGCCGAACAGTGCGCTGAAGACTTGATCTGGCTCGCTCCATTCCGGGAACGGAATACGTCGAGTGAGGGTTGGCACACGACCAGCCTAGAGTGCACAGGTTCGACCGCTTAGGCTGAGTCTGATGAACGACATTCTCAGCTGGATACTGGATACCGTCTCTAGCGTCGATCCTGTGCTGCGCACAGTGCTCGCCGGCGTTGCAATCTTGTGTGAAACGTCAATTCTGATCGGCCTCGTCGTGCCGGGCGACACCGTTGTGATCGTTGCCAGCACCGCAGTGTCGAGTCCCCTCGAGTACTTCTCGCTTATCGTCGCAGTCATTCTGGGGGCATTGGCGGGCGAAAGCATCGGCTTCGCACTGGGGCGGGCGTTCGGCCCGTGGATCCAGCGGAGTTGGCTGGGCCGAAAGATCGGCGAGAAGAACTGGAACAAAGCCGAAAACTATCTCCGCAAACGCGGCGGCATCGCGGTCTTCGTCTCCCGATTCCTGCCCGTGCTGCACTCGCTGATCCCCCTCACCGTCGGCATGAGCCCGATGCGCTACCGCAAATTCATTGCCTGGACGATTCCGGCCTGCATCATCTGGGCGGTGGCCTACGTCTCAGTGGGGTCCGCGGCTGCTGGTAGCTACCGGGAGATGTCAGAGCGGCTTCACTTCGCCGGGTACATCTTCGTCGGGATCATCGCGCTGTTCCTGCTCCTCGCCTTTGCTGTCAAGAAGTGGCTCTCGCACCGTGAGGCTCGCCACATGACAGGCGGGCACGAGGCCGACTCCGAGTAAGAGTCACCGCAGATCAGCGCTGCCGCTGCTCCAACTCAACCGGTGCCTCAAGCACGAGCGTTGACGTGATCAGCTCGGCGGGGACCGGCGTGTGCGAGATCAACAGCACTGCACGCTGTGACGATGCGGCAGCGGTCAGGATGTCACGGATGAGTGCATCACCCTGGCCGGCATCCACGTTGGCCGTCGGCTCATCGACGATGAGAATCGGGAACTCGGCGAGCAGCGCCCTGGCCAGCGCGATTCGCTGGGCCTGACCACCCGAGACCAGCGCTCCCCGCTCGCCGACGCGTGCATCGAGCCCGCCACGCGCCTCGACCCAACCGGCCAGCCCGACGCGACCAAGGACAGCGAGCAGGTCGGCATCCGTCGCTGTGTCGCGCGCGAACAGCAGGTTCTGCCTGATGGTGTCATCGAACAACCACGGCCGCTGCTCACACAGTCCGACGATGCGATGCACCTCGGCCTGGGGCAGGGTGCGCGCCTCGACGCCGTCTAGCGTGTACGAACCGGTGTACTCCAGGAAGCGCACGAGCGCGTGGGCGAGGGTCGTTTTGCCTGCGCCGCTCTCTCCCGAAAGGTGAACACGATCACCGGGTTCGAGCCGCAGGTTCACACCGGCAACTGCCTGATGCGTTGCCCCTGGCCAGCTGGCACTGATATTCGTGAGCTCGAGCGCCACACCTGCGGGAATCTCCGTCGTCGGCTGCAGCACCGAAGCAGGGGCAGCGTCTGTGAGTGGCTCCTCTGACACTGTGCTGTCGTCAACCGGAATCTCCTTGGGCACCGTCGCGGGAACAGCAGTCGCCACGCGCTCGGCACTCGAACGAACCTGACGCCAGGCGCTCACCGCGATGGGAACGACGCCGAACACCTCGAACACTGCCATCGGCACGAGCACGATCACAACGAGAGCGGGACCGTTCAGCCCGCCGTCTGCACCGAGCACCGGCACGCCGGTGACAAGCGCAGCAACAGTTGCAGCGCCGGCCAGCAGCGAGACGACAGCCGCCTGCACGCCTGCACCGACCGAGCGCCGAAGCGTCGCACGACGCAGCTTGCTGTCGACCTGATTCAATGACTCGAGTCGGCGATCCAGCGCACCGAACGCGGTCAGAACATCCAGGTTCTCAACAACCTCGAGTACGTCGTTGGCCAGTGCCCCGCGAAGCGGCGCGATGCTGCGCTCAGCCCGAGCGGCCAGCACACCGGCGCTGAGCGTGCCGATCACTGCCGCCAGGATGAGACAGATCAGCAGGGTCACACCGGCAGCAGGAAGAATCAGCCAGACACCGATGACGCTCACCACAGCGATCAGTCCGGCAGTGGCCAGCGGCTGCACGACCCGCAACGGAAGGTCCTGCAGATCATCGACGTCAGACACCAGCCGGGTCATCAGGTCGCCACGCTTGGTGCCACCCAGTCCGTCAGGAGCCAGCGGCACGAGTCGCTTGAAGATACCGAGCCGCAGGTCGGCGAGCTGCCTGAATGCGGCATCGTGACTGGTGACGCGCTCCAGATAGCGGAACGCAGCGCGACCGAGCGCGAACGCCCGAACACCGACGACGGCCATCGACAGATAGAGGAGCGGGGGTTGTTCCGCCGCTCGGGTGATGAGCCAGGCGGATGTCGCCAGGAGAGCGACGGCGGCAAAGGCGCTCAGCAGGCCAGCGGCCAGGCCGGGTACAAACCGGCGAAGTCGAGGCTGAGCCAACCGAAGGATCGGTCGAATATCGGGCGCTACGTGACCAGGATCAGGAGTGGACATTGACGATCTCCCCCAGTCGCACGAGCTGGTCGGCTGCGTTCAAAACGGCGGGGCGATGGCTCACCACGATGACGATCCTTCCCTGGGCCGCAAGAGTGCGGAATCCTTCGATGAGCGCGGCCTCGGCCGCAGTGTCAAGCGCTGAACTGGGTTCGTCACAGACCAGCACACTGCAGTTCGTGGTCAGCACCCGATACATCGCCCTGGCGACAGCTACGCGCTGCGCCTGGCCGCCGGAGAGGCCAGCACCGTTGACCCCGAGCACGGTGTCGCCAGAAAGCTCAGACCCGCCGGCCAGCGAGAGCGAGGTGACAACGGCAGCGGCATCCGGTGTTTCATCACCGAGGCTGATGTTGTCGGCGATCGTGCCAGCGAACAGGCCGGGTCGCTGACCGGCCCAGGCCAGCCAGTTGCGGGATGTGCCGGGGGCAAGTGGTTCACCGCCCAAACTGATCTCGCCGCCGAATGTGACGAATCCAAGCAATGCGCCGACAAGCGTCGACTTACCGACACCGCTCGGCCCGGCGATCACGCTCAGCGTCCCTGGCCGGAAGTCGGCATCGAGCTTGTCAACGACTGTGACAGGACCGCGATCGATCGTCACTCCCCTGAAACGGAGATCCCCACCGCCGGCGATGGTTCCTGCGGTGCCTACCGGCGGCGCGGCAGAAGCCGACGCTTCAGCCGAGCTGCCCGTTGACCCTTCGTCGAGGATGGCGAATACCTCGTCGGCAGCCGCAATACCGTCGGCAGCCGCGTGGAACTGGGCACCGACGTTGCGGATCGGCAGGAAGACCTCTGGCGCGAGGAGCAGCACGAAGAGTCCGGTGGCCAACAGCATCCTGCCGTCAAGCAGGCGCAGACCGATCTCCACAGCGACGATCGCCACCGACAGGCTCGCCGCGAGTTCGAGCACGAATCCGCTGAGGAACGAGACCCTCAGCACCTTCATGGTGTGCACGCGATAGTCATCGGTGATGCTGCGCAGCCGCCCGAATTGGCGCTTCTCGCGGCCGAAGATCTTGAGGGTGGCCAGGCCACCGATCAGATCGAGGAACCCCGCGCTCAGCCGCTGAAGGGTCTCCCATTGTTGCTGCTGTACAGCACGCGTCGCCCAGCCGATCAGGATCATGAAGATCGGGATGAGCGGCAGCACGATGATCATCGTGATCCCACTCAGCACGTCCGACCACAGCACGACGACCAGCAGGATCGGCGTGGCGACGGCTGTCAAGATGAGCTGCGGGAGGTACCGGGCGAAATAGTTGTCGAGTGCGTCAAGACCGGTCGTCGTGACTGTGGTCACCCTGGCGGCCTGCGAACCGGCAAGCCAATCGGGCCCCCGACGGGCGATGGCCGACATGACCCCTCGACGCAACTGGCTCTTCACCTGTGCCGCGCCTCTGGTCGCCACGAGTTCTTGCAGCCAGACCAGGACTGCCCTGAGCACGATGACCCCGGCCAGCGCGCCGATGATGCGCGCGATCTCATCGAGAGGCGCACCATCGATCGCCCTGGTGATCGCCTGGCTGAGCAGCCAGGCGAACGCCACGATCATCAGGGTCTGGGTGAACCCGATCACTCCCCCGAAGGCGAGGAATGATCGGGAGGCCCTGGCATAGCGGAGCAGCCGTGGATCGAGGGGTTTCATGCCGTCCTAGTGAGCTGAGACTTCGATGTTTGCGCGCGAGACTCGCTTGCGGAATATCCAGTATGTCCAACCCTGGTAGAGCAGGATGACCGGCATCGCGATCAACGCAGTCCACGACATCACCTGCAGGGTATACGGCGTCGACGAGGCGTTCTCAACGGTCAGGCTGTTCGCCGGGTCGTTGCTCGCCGGCATCACGTCGGGGAACAGCGAGGCGAACAGGGAGAGAACCGCGAAGGCGATGGTCAGAGCCATAAAGGTGAAGGCCCAGCCCTCCGCGCCGCGAGCGTTGGCAATGACTGCGCTGATCAGCACGACGGCCGCAACCGCCGAGAAGATAGCGGATGCCACGGTGCCGAATGCAAACGTCGTCCAGACCAGGAATACGGCGGCCACAACGATCGTGATAATGCCGGCCTTGGTTGCCAGCGCGCGAGCGCGGTGCCTGATGTCACCATCGGTCTTCAGCGCGACAAATACCACGCCGTGAGTGAAGAACAACAGCAGAGTCGTCACGCCACCGAGGAGGGCGTAAGGGTTCAGGAGGTCGAAGAACGAGCCGGTGTAGTTGAAGTCGGCGTCGAGTGGCACACCCTGCACGATGTTCGCGAATGCGACGCCCCACAGAAGTGCAGGAACAGCCGAACCGATGATGATCATCCAGTCGAACGACCTCTTCCAGCGCGACTCCGGCCGCTGGTGACGATACTCGAACGAGACGCCACGCGCGATCAGAGCCAGCAGGATGACAAGCAGCGCCAGATAGAACCCGCTGAACAACGTGGCGTACCACTCAGGGAACGCCGCGAACAGTGCAGCACCGGCAACGATCAGCCAGGTTTCGTTGAGGTCCCAGACTGGACCGATGGTGTTGATGAGAACGCGACGATCGACGTCATCCTTGCCGAGGAATGGCAGAGACATGCCTACCCCGAAGTCGAAGCCATCGAGGACGAAGTAGCCGATGAACAGCGCGGCTATTATCCAGAACCAGAGAATATTGAGATCCATGGTGAGCTCCTAGTAGACCGTGACCTGTTGGGCGATTTTGCCGGAATCCGGATCGATCTCCGGAGCGTCATCCGGGCCCTTTTGGGCAGCCTTGATGATGAGCTTGTATTCGACGACGGCCAGAATGCCGTAGATGAGCGTGAAGGCGACAAGGGAGATCAGGACTTCAAGCCCTGTTACCCCGGGCGAGACGCCGTCTTCAGTCTTCATCAGGCCGAAGACGATCCAGGGCTGCCTGCCCATTTCAGTAAAGATCCAGCCGACGATCATCGCAGCGAGCGACAGCGGGAAGGTCCAGATGGCGATCTTCCATACCCACTTCGCCTTCGGCAGACGACCCTTGCGGGTGACGAAGAGACCGACGAGCGCGACGATGATGTGCAGGATGCCGAGGGCGATCATCCAGCGGAACGACCAGTAGGTGATCCAGATGATCGGTGTGTAGTCTCCAGGGCCATACATCTGCACGTACTGCGCCTGCAGGTCGTTGATGCCCTCGACGGTGCCGTCGAACGAGTGTGTCGACAACAGCGAGAGCAGGTACGGCACGCGGATTGAGAAGAGTTCGTGTACGCCGTCCGGTGTACCGAGAGTAAAGAGCGAGAACGACGCGTCGTAGCCAGTGGCCGTGTGATAGAGGGCTTCAGCTGCCGCCATCTTCATCGGCTGCGCCTGCACCATGGCCAGGCTCAGCTGGTCACCGAAGAGTGTGGTACCGATACCGGCGATGATCATCATCCACAGGCCGAGCTTGAGCGCCGGGCGCATGGTTTCCATGTGCTGGTTGCGCGAGAGGTGCCAGGCCGACACCGAGATGATGAGGCCGGCCGAGACCATGAAACAGGCGAAGATCGTGTGTGGGAACGCCGCGAGAGCGATGGGGTTAGTGAGCAGCTCCCCGATGCTGGTGAGCTCCGCCCTGCCTTTAGCCTCGTTGATCTGGTAGGCGACGGGGTTCTGCATGAACGCGTTGGCCGCAATGATGAAGTAAGCGGATGCCGTCGAGCCGATGACGACGAGCCAGATAGTGGCCAGGTGCAGCTTTCTCGGCAGTTTGTCCCAGCCGAAGATCCAGAGGCCGATAAAGGTGGCTTCAAGGAAGAACGCCACGATCCCTTCGAATGCCAACGGCGCTCCGAAGACATCGCCGACGAAACGCGAGTAGTCAGACCAGTTCATGCCGAACTGGAACTCCTGCACGATTCCGGTGACGACGCCCATGGCGAAGTTGATCAGGAAGATCTTTCCGAAGAAATGCGTGAGCTGCAGGTATTTGAGGTGGCCGGTGCGGACCCAGGCCGTTTGGAAGATCGCGACCGTCAGCGACATCCCGATCGTCAGTGGCACAAACAGGAAGTGATAAATCGTCGTAAGTCCGAATTGCCATCTCGACAACAGCAACGGATCTAGCCAGTCGACCACGTGGTCCTCCGCTCGTTTCCCAGGCCGCAGTTTTCTACGCCACGTAGAACTCTACTCCTCTACAGACCGTAGAACTTACAGCTGCCAACCTGTAAACTCGACGCTATGGCAAGTTTGGGTGAGTTGGAAAGGGCAGTGATGGATCTCCTGTGGGATTCAAAGCTGCCGCTGTCGGCAAATGATTTAAGAGATCGACTTGTCGTGGAGTCGGCCGCCGCTGAAAAGAAGGAGTTGGCGACGACAACGGTCTTAACCGTATTGTCACGCCTTGAAAACAAGGGCTTCGTCACCCGCGATCGCGGCATCCGTCCGCACGTCTACCGCTCCGTCACGTCCCGCGCAGACCACACCGCCGAGATGATGCACGAGGTGCTCGGTTCCTCCCCCGACCGCGAAGCAGCCCTCGCCCGATTCATCGGCAGCGTCAGTGCCCAGGAAGCAGAAACACTTCGTCAGCTTCTCGGCGGTATTGCCGCACGGACCTAGAGCCTCTAAGCGACACATTCCGAGTGTTCACCGCCGCAACTGTCCTTGCGATCATCGCGATCGCGTTAGCTTGGCCGATCCCGATCGCCCTGGCCAATGCCTCGTGGCCGTCGCGCGCGCCGGGAACCGCGCTGGCACTCTGGCAGTCGATCGCCCTGGCCGGTGGGCTCTCCATGATCGGCGCCCTGCTGTGCTACGGGCTCATCCCCTTCGGCGACTCGTTGCTGAGCGGCCTGGGTACCCTCGCCACCCACGCACTCGATGGGGTGCCCGAAGGCGTCGGACTCGATCACATCCTCGCGCTCACCGGTGCAATGCTGCTGACGTTTCACCTGCTGATGAACCTGTTGGCGACATCATTCCGCTCGGAGCGCCAGCGCCGACGCCATCACCAGCTCGTGGAGCTTTTGAGCGACCCGCTTCCCGACCGCCCTGGCACCCGCGTCATCGAGTACGCGGCTCCTGTCGCCTATTGCCTGCCTGGAGCGACGCGCTCGGTCACCGTACTGTCAGCCGGCATCATGCAGCTACTTACTGCCGACGAGCTGCAGGCCGTGATCGCTCACGAGAGGGCGCATCTGCGCCAACAGCACCCCCTGGTCCTGGTGACATTCAAGTCCTGGCGCAGCGCGCTGCCTTGGTTTCCCATCGCGAACCGCTCCGAGAACGCTGTGGCACTCCTGGTTGAGATGCTCGCCGATGACGAGGCCAGGCACGAGGTTGACGACCTGGTTCTCGCGAGGGCCATCGCGCTAGCCGGAACCTCAGGGCATCCAGAACTCGCTGTGGGGATCGATCCCGAACAGGCGCCGGTGGTCGACGAGGTCGACCATGTCGACCTGGTGACACCACGGGTGAGACGGCTCGTGAATCCGCTTCCCCCGCTGTCCGTCGGTTCGAGGGCCATGGTTCTAGCCACGGCAATCTCACTGCTTCTGGTACCGACAACACTTTTGCTGTTCAACTGACATGACTGAACCCCCACCCTCGATACATGATGGTGGGGGTTCAGCGTCATCGGAACGGCTGATTCAGGCTTGCGACCGGCTCAGCCTTACCGAGAGCACTAGGAGAGATTGGCCTGCTCGAGCCAGGCTGTCGCAATCTTCTGAGCCGACTCCTGGTCGTTGACGCTCTGAGAGTTCAGGTTGACCAGATCTTCTTCGGTCAGTGCAGCGCTCACCTTGTTGAGCACGGCAGCAGCCTTGTCATCAACCTTCTCGGAGACCACGGGCACAACGTTGTCCGGGAAGAACAGCCCATCGGGATCGGCGAGGGCGACCAGGTTGTTCGACTTGATGTTGGGGTCTGCGGTGTAGATGTTGGCCAGCTGGATCTGGTTGTCGACCAATGCCTTCACCGTCAGGGGTCCGCCGCTGTCTTCAACAGGGGTGAATCCGGCGATGGTGATGCCGTACTTGTCCTTCAGCGCCGTAGGGCCATACGGGCGGGTCTCCAGCTCGGAGTTGCCACCGACGGTGATCGGCTCAGTCACATTCTTGAGCGACGCGATGTCGGTGAGGTTGTACTTCTCGGCAAATGCCTTCGTGACCGTCCAGGAGTTCTGGTCAGACGCGGCAGCCTTATCGAGCACCCGCAGGTTACTGGGGAGCGCGGCCTGCAACGCAGTGTAGACCTCGTCGCTCGTGCCGCCGGCCGCATTCTTGTCGAGCGCCTGCAGCAAGCTGCCCGTGTACTCGGGGAACACGTCGATCTTGCCGTTCTCGATGTCAGGTAGGTATACCTCACGCTGTCCGATGCGGAAGTCCCGCTGAACGGTGAAACCGTTGGCTTCAAGGGCCTGCGCGTAGATCTCAGCGATGATTTCGTTCGAGTAATAGTCCTGCGAGCCGATCACGATAGTTTCTGAGCTCGCAGAACCCGTATTGCCTGCATCCAGCGGGTCACCGGATGAGCACCCTGCCAAGGCAACCATCGCCCCGACCGCGACTGCGCCGATGAGGGCAAGCCGGCCTTTTCTTGCTGTGGACATATCAGTTATTCCCTTCTTCGATGGGGGTTCCCATCACCGCGTTCGATCGGGATGATCGTGCACGGACACTTTGGGGGCGGCCGGCGGCAACGCCCCGCGGAACGGCATACCTCTGCACCAGCGCAAGAAGTCCTTCACACACCAATGCGAGGAGGATCACAATGATCGACCCACCGAGCATCTCGGCGTAGTCCCTCGTCTTCAGGCCGGCGAACAGGAATCGGCCGAGCCCGAAGTTGGCCACATAAGCCGCCAGGGTCGCCGTCGCGATTACCTGGAGCGTCGCCGATCGCAGGCCACCGATCAGCAGTGGCAGACCAAGCGGGATCTCGACATTCTTCACGATCTGCCATTCTGACATCCCGACGCTTCTGGCCGCGTCGATCGTTCGGCGGTCGATCGCGTCAAATCCGGTATATGCACCGGCCAGAATCGAGGGGATGGCGAGCACTGTCAGCGCAACATAGGGCGCGGTGAGCCCGATGCCCACCCAGAGCCCCACGAGCGTCAGGAGCCCCAGAGTCGGGATGGCGCGCAGTCCGCCGGAGGTCGCAACGGCCACGGCCCGCCCGCGCCCGGTGTGGCCAATCAGGTAACCGATCGGAATGGCGATCGCTGAGGCAATAACCACAGTGACAAGGGTGAACACGATGTGCTGTCCGAGTCTTGTCCAGATGCCGTCTGGTCCGGGGTAGTTCGCCGGATCGAGCACCCAGGCAAGCGCTTCGGCGAAGATGTTCATCGAGTCACCGTCGCAACACCGGGTGACGACGCCAGCTCACTAGCGGCGCGAACCCTGGTTGTCGTTCTCGTCGCGCGTGACCACGGCATCAGCAGGCGACCGATCAGCACCAGGATGCCGTCAAGGACGAGCGCGACGACAACGGTTGCCACGATGCCCGCGATGACCTCGGCCTGGATATTCCGCTGGAAGCCGTCAGTGAAAAGCGATCCGAGGCTTTGAACGCCGATCACCGCGCCGATAGTGGCCAGGCTGACTGTACTGACGGTGACGACCCGCATTCCGGCAATCAATACGGGACCAGAGAGTGGAAACTCCACCTTCCAGAATTGGCTCCACGTCGAGAATCCGATGGCAGTTGCCGATTGCTTGACGTCGGGATCAACTGCAGTGAGTCCGTCTGTGACCACCCGCACCATGAGCGCGATTCCATACAGGGTGAGCGCAATGATCAGGTTGAGCGGAGAACGCAGTTCGGTTCCGACGATGGCGGGCAACGAGATCAGCAAAGGGAACGACGGGATCGCGTACAGCAGTCCACAGGCAATCAAGATGACTCCGCGGCTGATTTTGTAGCGATACGCGAGCCAGCCCAATGGCACAGAGAACAGGAAGCTCAGAATAATCGGCGGCACACTCAGGATGAGCTGGTCGACCGTGCGATCCCAGATGAGATCGAGGTTCGACCAAATCCAGGTCACCGGCGATCTCCGCGCTCCACCGGCACACTCGTTCCCGGCTCCTGAGAGTCCGGCGCGTGTGCAACCGGTGCGTCGTCGCGAGCGGCGAGTACACCGACGACCCGGCCTTCACTATCGATCAGAATCTGGGCGCCGTCCCTGTGTTCGACGTGCAGTGCGCGCTTGCCCTTGTCTGCACCCACGAAACTTGCAACGAATTCGTCTGCCGGGTTGGCGAGGATATCGGCCGGGGTACCGACCTGCGCGACATGTCCGCCCGTGCGCAGAATCACAACCTGGTCGCCGAGCAGGAAGGCCTCTTCGATGTCGTGGGTGACGAAAACAACAGTCTTGTCGAGTTCCTGTTGCAGGCGGATGAGTTCCTGCTGCAACTCAGACCGAACGATGGGATCGACGGCGCCGAACGGTTCGTCCATCAGCAGGATATTGGGATCGACGGCCAATCCCCTGGCTACTCCGACACGTTGCTGCTGACCACCGGAGAGTTGGCTCGGATACCGATCGGCAAGCGACCGGTCAAGGCCGACGGTGTCGAGAAGCTTCAGCGCATCAGCTCTCGCCTGCTTCTTAGGTACGCCACGCAGCAAGGGCACTGTGGCCACGTTGTCGATGACCTTCCGGTGCGGGAGGAGTCCGGAATTCTGCATCACGTAGCCGATACTGCGCCGTAGCTTCACCGGAGACAGCGTTGCAATATCGACGCCGTCGATCTCGATGCTTCCTTCTGTGGGATCAACCATGCGGTTGATCATTCGCAGCAGGGTCGTCTTGCCAGACCCAGACGAGCCCACAAGAACTGTTGTCTGCCGTGACGGCAGGACCAGGCTGAAGTCCTCGACCGCACGCGTGCCATCGGGAAACTCTTTGGTCACCGAGCGGAACTCGATCATTGAAGTGGCTCATTCCTCGTTGTAGCGGATCAACACGTGCCAGATCATCCAGCAAATCATTGTTCGGACCGCGTGGCAAAGCGGATTGCCAAGAAAGCAAACAAAAAGCGGCCCCGTTCATTCCTGAACGAGGCCGCTGATCAAAAAAACTGTAACTACGCTCCGGCTGCCGGTCCGTAATACTCGACCAGGTAATCGTGCAACACCCTGCGACATTCGAGGATGAAACGCTCATCACCGTTCACGTCCACGTAGAACGCGCGAGACAGCAGTGCGTCAGCCATCTCGACTGCGACCTCAAGACGGAAGATGAGGTCTGGACCGCCAGGCAGTCCGAACTCCTCGACGAGGATATCGGCCAGCGACCGTGCAAACGTCGTCGACTGGGCGTCCTTCGGATCAGACACAGAGACGCGTTCGCGCTCGACAAAGTGGATGATCCTGAAGCCAGGCTCAGAACGATAGAGACCGATGAACGCGCTGACGCCGCAGTCAACTGCTTCCCACCAATTCTGCGGAGCCTGTGCTGCGATCTCATCGACCACGCGCACTCGGAAGCGCAGAATTGCACGCTCACGCAGCGCATGAAGCACAGCGACACGATCGGGGTAGTACCGATAAACGGTGCCGATCGAGGCCCCGGCGCGATCGGCGATCATCGCAGTGGTGATGCGGTCGAAACCGACCTCGTCAACTACTTCAGCAGCGGCATCAAGCAGGGCTGAGAGCCTGTCTGCGCTGCGCTGTTGAATCGGTTCTGTTCGGATGAGCTGCCCCTGGGCCCCAGAATTCACAATCAGGTCACCAAGTGACACATTTCCTCCTCGACGCTAAACCACAATTCTACGATGCACCGAGTAGCTATTTGCACCGCACAGTGGTGTCAGAGGTGCCGCCAAGGTTGAACATGCCAGACTGGACATGTGCCTCTCCCCTCGTCAGCGTCACCCACGAGTACGACGCCGTCGAGGATTATTCATCGCGCGGCGCGTATTGAAGACTGGATTCACGACATTCGGGACCGTTGCGCCCGCAGGCGTGGCCACATCCCCGTTGTTGTGCCCTATGCGGGCTACGGATCGACCGAATGGGTCCGAATTCTGTGTCGTGTGCTCCTCGCCAAGCCGAAGAACGCCGAACGAATGGCTGCCAGACGCCTGTCGACAGCTGCAAATCAGTACCCTGGCATCCGTGGCTGGCGGAGCTTCACGAGCGTTCCAGTGAACGATGTCACGGTAACCATCGAAATCGGTGGCCAGGTGCACCATGTCCAAGCCGACCGCGGCGGCGTCGTCGACACCGTCGTGCCGATCTCGCTTGAGCCGGGAACCCACGTTGCACACCTGCGTACGTCGGAGTCCCTCCGCGTCGATGCTCCGTTCTATGTCGTACCACCAGAAGCCCAGCGTGGGATCGTCTCGGATGTCGATGACACCGTCATGGTCACTGCTCTCCCCAGGCCACTCCTGGCCGCTTGGAACACTTTTGTGCTCGACGAACATGCCAGGATCCCGACGCCTGGCATGGCTGTACTGCTTGACCGACTGGTTCAGAACGCCCCAGGCTCACCCGTGATCTACCTCTCGACAGGCGCCTGGAATGTCGCACCGACCCTCACACGCTTTCTCTCGCGCAATCTCTACCCATCCGGCACCCTCCTCCTCACCGACTGGGGTCCCACCCACGATCGCTTGTTCCGTAGCGGCCAGGACCACAAGCGCTCGAACCTGCGTCGACTTGCCCACGAGTTTCCGGGCATCCGCTGGATCCTGATCGGCGACGACGGACAGCACGACGAAGCCATCTACAGCGAGTTCCAGAAGGAATACCCCGGGAGCGTTGCAGCGGTTGCTATCAGGCAGCTCTCGACCAGTGAAGCCGTACTCGCCGGTGGTCGATCGAAGGATGAAGCGAGCGGCACACCTGATGCACCCTGGGTGTATGGCCCAGACGGCTCGAGTCTCTCTGACCAGCTTGTCGAGCTCGGGCTGCTCCCGGCAATCCAGCCGCAGGCATAGCGCGCCGTCGTGCTTTTAGCGCACGGCCCTCGTTAGTGCACGGCTCTAGCGCGACAGGATCTTGTCGAGGCCACGATTGATCTCTCGCGCCCAGAGCGGACCGCGGTAGAGGAATGCGGTGTAGCCCTGCACGAGGGTTGCGCCGGCAGCAAGCCGCTCTGCGACCTGGTCAGCGGTCTCAATACCGCCAACGGAGATGACGCAGAGTTCGGCTGGCACGTTGGCGCGGATGATCCGCAGCACGTCAAGTGCACGCGCGGCAAGTGGCGCGCCGGAAAGGCCACCGGCACCGGCTGCTTCGACGACCTCGGGGTCTGTGGCCAGTCCCTCACGCGACAGTGTGGTGTTCGTGGCGATGATGCCATCAAGGCCGAGCTGCACAACGAGTTCAGCGATGCGCGTGACCTCGTCGTCCGTCAGGTCAGGAGCGATCTTGACGAGCAGCGGCGTCGTGCCGGCCTTGCCCTTGACTGCGGTAAGCAGCGGCGCCAGCTGTTCGAGCTCCTGAAGCCCGCGCAGGCCAGGCGTGTTCGGTGAGCTGACGTTCACAACGAGGTAGTCGGCCAGTGGCGCGAGCACGTTCGTGCTGCTGAGATAGTCGGCAGTGGCATCCTCAACAGCCGTTACGCGGCTCTTACCGATGTTGATACCGAGCACGGGGCGACCAGCGATGGTGCGGACCTTCGTCAGGCGCTCGACCGCGGCGGCGGCTCCGCCGTTGTTGAACCCCATCCGATTGATCACTGCGCGGTCAGGAACGAGCCTGAACAGACGTGGTTTCGGGTTTCCCGGCTGGGCAATGGCCGTGAGCGTGCCGACCTCGACGTGACCGAAGCCCAGCTGACCGAGCCCGATGACTGCCTTGCCGTCCTTGTCGAACCCGGCTGCGACGCCGAACGGCGATTCGAACGTCAGGCCGAGAGTCTGTACGGACAGATCAGTGCGTGGACGCGTGAAGCGATTGACCAGGCGACCGAACCCCAGGGTCGGCAGCGCCTTGATCACCCCGAACGCCAGGTGATGGGCGTTCTCCGGGTCAAGTTTGGACAGCACTGTAGAAAAGAGAATGGGGTACAAGCGCATGACTTAGAGCTCCGTCGATGTGGATGCGGGAAGGATGCCCTCTTCGTGTTCAGCACGCAATTGCGTGATGGCGCTCTCGAAGTCTTCGAGAGAGTCGAATGCCTGATAGACGCTGGCGAAACGCAGGAACGCGACCTCATCGAGTTCGCGAAGCGGCGACAGGATAGCCAATCCGACGTCGTTGGCGTCGATCTGCGAGGCACCGGTCTGCCTGATCGTCTCTTCGACCTTCTGCGCGAGCAAGGCGAGGTCTGAATCGGTGACGGGGCGACCCTGGCAGGCCTTGCGCACACCGGCAACGATCTTCTCGCGGCTGAACGGCTCGACGACGCCGCTGCGCTTGATGATGTTCAGGCTCGCTGTCTCTGTCGTGCTGAAGCGGCGGCCGCATTCTGGACATTGGCGGCGTCGACGAATCGACAGGCCATCGTCGCTGGTGCGTGAGTCAATGACTCTGGAGTCGGGGTGGCGGCAGAACGGGCAGAACATTGTGAATACAGCCTATCGTGCCGCGCACTCGGTCTCGGGCGTTACCGGACGGTGAATCTGGCCTTGATAGCGTCACCGTGCGCCGGGAGTGCCTCAGCGGTCGACAACGCGTCGATGTGACCCGCGACAGCGTGCAGAGCATCCCTGCTGTAGCGGATGACCTGCTGCGGACGCAGGAACGTGTATGCACCGAGTCCCGATGAGAACCGCGCCTGTCCCCCGGTCGGCAGCACGTGGTTCGAGCCGGCTGCATAGTCGCCGAGGCTCACCGGAGAGTGCGGTCCCAAAAAGATCGCTCCGGCGTTCTCAATCAGTTCGAGGACCGCATCGGGGTCACTGGTTTGAATCTCGAGGTGTTCGGGTCCGAACGCGTTACTGAACGCTGCGGCAGCGACCAGATCGTCGACAAGCACGAGCGCCGACTGGGTTCCACCAAGAGCCGCGGTCACCCGTTCGCTGTGCGTTGTCGTCTGGGCCAATTGGGCGAGGCGCTCAGCGACGGCATCCGCGATCTCGACCGAATCGGTTACCAGAACTGCCGCTGCCAATTCGTCGTGTTCGGCCTGGCTCACCAGGTCTGCAGCGACGAGGATCGGGTCTGACGTATTGTCGGCGATGACCAGAATGTCGGTGGGGCCGGCCTCGGCGTCAATGCCGGTCTGACCACGAACCAGACGCTTGGCCGCCGCTACATAAACGTTGCCGGGACCCGTGACCAGCTGCACGGGGTCGAGTCCGATGTCGTGCACGCCCCAGGCGAAGGCGCCGATTGCTCCTGCTCCACCCATTGCGTAGATCTCGGTGACGCCGAGGAGCCCGGCCACGGCCAGGATCGTTGGGTGAACGCGGCCACCGAAGTGGGCCTGCGGCGGGGATGCCAGCGCGATCGAGGCGACGCCGGCGACCTGGGCAGGGACCACGTTCATCACAACGCTCGACGGGTAGACGGCTTTGCCGCCGGGAACATAGAGACCGACCCGATTGATCGGCTGCCAGCGCTGAGTGATCTCAGCACCATCAGCGATGGTCGTTGTGACCCGTGGCGGCACTTGGGCTGCACTGGCCAGGCGCACGCGGCGGATTGTTTCTTCCATGGCGGTGCGCACTGCCGGGCTCAGGCCTTCGAGCGCTTCATCGATGTGGCTCTGCGGTACGCGGATGGTGTCTGGACGCACCCTGTCGAGCCGTTCTGCCTGATCGAGCAGCGCCTGGCCGCCTCGCTCCCGCACATCAGCAATCAGTTCGGCTGCGATCTCACTCGCGACCGACACATTGGTGAGCGCACGCGGAACTGCAGCAAGCAGTTCGGCTGCGGTGAGCTGGGTACCCCGGAGGTCAATGGTCTGAATCATGGCAGATCCAGTTTATCCGTTTAGCCCTGCGGTTACCTGCGTGCACGGCTGGGTTTCAGTCGTCGGGAATATGCTGAGCCCGAAGGAGATTGATGCATTCGTATGAACAGTGAAACCGATCCACAATCAACCCCGTTGCCCGGAAGCCCCGTTCCGCCTCTCGAGGGCGACCCACACGCGCCGAAAGATCTCGAGGCCTTCAAGCATGCGTTCCGTCGCCACGCTGCGGGAGTCGCCATCGTCACGTCCCTGAACGAGGACGGCACCCCTGTCGGTTTCACCGCGACCTCGCTTGCCTCACTGTCGGCAGTGCCACCGCTGGCGACCTTCAATATGGCCCGATCGGCCAGCGCGTGGCCGGCAATCGTCGAAAACGATCGCGTCATCATCCACATGCTCGGGGTACGTAATCGGGCAGTCGCACAGAAGATGTCAGGACCGGCAGCTGAGCGATTCGACGGTGACCACTGGCACGTCGGCCCATATGGTCTCCCTGTCCTGAACGACGTGACGTCGTGGATGGTCGGTCGGATCGTCGAACGTGTTTCTGTGCACAACAATGCAGTCGTCGTTGTGCAGATCGAAGAGGGCGGCATGGGTGACGACGATGAAGCCCTGCTGTACCACGAGCGTCGCTATCACACGCCGGGTAGCGAAGTTTAGACAGCTCCCTCGAGCCCAGCTGCTACTTAGCTACTTTCGCCGCTGCCTTCGCCTCGCGAAGGCGGCGGCGTTCTGCTTCTGCGATGGCGGCTTCTTCAGGGGTCGGCGCCGTGCCGCCCAAGTGCCGTGGCTGCCACCAGGCGCCCGTGCCGTCCTCCGGATAACGCTCCTGGGCGACATCCACAAGCTCCTGCATGGTGTCGTGCAGACGCAGGGTCTGTTCCTGAGCGTCATCACTGCCGCTCGGCGTGATGGGGTCACCAATCACGAAGCTGATGGGCACTCCATACGCCTCTTTCAGCGACCGCTTGTGACCCTTGGTCATCAGACGATGCCCACCCCAGATGGCGATCGGGATGATCGGCACATTGGCCTCTGCGGCCATGCGCACGGCTCCTGTCTTCAGCTCCCTGACGGTGAAGGACGTATTCACCCCACCCTCGGGAAAGACGCCGAGCAGCTCACCGGCCTTCAGCGCGTCGACGGCGAGTGAGTACGCCTCTGCACCGTGGGTCATGTCGACTGAAATGTGGTGCATGCCGCGCATCACGAAGCCGACAAGTGGTTGATCGAACGCGCCCTTCTTCGCCATGAAGCGAATGTGGCGCTTATTCTTCTGCCACATCATCCACTCCGCCAGGGCGAAGTCGAGGTACCCGAAGTGCGTGATAGCCAGCACGGCTCCGCCGGTATCCGGCAAATGCTGAAGTCCGGTTACACGTGGCTTTAGGTGCAGAAGACTGAACAGCGCACGGCCAATGCCGATTGCGCTCGTATAGATCGGCTCGCTGCGGTGGTTCTTCATGAGGCAAGCGTATGGGAGTCTGCTGCATGCAACTGGTAAGCGTGCTGTGAATTCGGGTCGGGGGGGGCGATCGGTCGGCGAGCAGCGCCCGCGAGTGAAGGGGTGTCATCGTGCAGGGCTGAGGGTTAGCGTGGAAAACGTGATTGCCCCCTCAGACGCATTTCAGGAACCACTCGACAAAGCGCGAGAGCATGCACGGAAATGGCTCAGCTCTCTGCCGGACCGCCCTGTCGCGCCCCGGGCCAGCGCCGAAGAATTGGCAGGGATGTTCTCGACGCAACTGCCGGAGCACGGCGTCGGCGCCGGCGAGGTTATCGATGAACTTGTCGCCTGGGCTGAGCCAGGGCTGATGGCCATGCCATCGGGTCGCTTCTTCGGCTGGGTCATCGGCGGCACGCTTCCGGCTGCGCTGGCCGCCGACTGGCTGGTCAGCGTCTGGGATCAGAACGCTGCCATCAGGTTCGCGACACCGGCAGCCGCTGCGGCGGAGGAAGTCGCGGGCGACTGGCTGCTCGACGTCCTCGGACTCCCCCCGAGCGCCGGTGTCGGCTTCACGACGGGGGCAACGATGGCGAACTTCGTGGGCCTCGCGGCCGGCCGCACGAGTGTTCTCGATGACGAGGGCTGGGACCTGCACACAGACGGGCTCACCGGGGCACCACGCATCAAGGTCTTCGTCGGTGCAGAAAGGCACGCGTCTATCGACCTCGCTCTGCGCTACCTCGGTCTCGGTGCGCCGACCGCCGTTGATGTAGACAGCGAGGGCCGGATCGACCCGCTGGCGCTGTCAGTGGCCATGGCCGACATCGATGGCCCTGCCATCGTCTGCCTGCAGGCCGGCAACCTGCACTCTGGCTCATTCGACCCGATGCACGAGGCGATTGAAATCGCACACAAGCACGGCGCCTGGGTGCATGTCGACGGCGCGTTCGGGCTGTGGGCAGCGGCCAGCCCCCGTTACAGCAGCCAACTGGCAGGGCTTGCATCCGCTGATTCCTGGGCCACAGACGCACACAAAACTCTCAACGTGCCCTATGACTGCGGAATAGCCATCGTCGCCCGCAAGGACATCATGCAGAAGGCGTTCGGGGTGCACACCAGCTACCTCGTTGCAGACTCGCAGGGCGTCGGTGACCCGTTCGAACGGGTACCGGAATTCTCTCGTCGCGCACGCGGCATCACCGTCTGGGCAGCGCTTCGTTCCCTCGGTCGCACAGGCACAACCGCTCTGGTCAACAGACTCGCCGACACTGCGCAGTCGCTGGCCCGCGGCCTCGCCCAACTGCCCGGCGTCGAGGTTGTGAATGATGTCGCATTCACTCAGGTCTGCCTGAGCTTCGGCACCGATGAGCGCACCAGGCTCATCACAGAGAAACTTCTCGACGAAGCCACAGTGTGGATGTCGGGATCCGAATGGCGCGGGCAGGCAGTACTGCGCATCTCTGTCAGCAACTGGTCGACAGACGAAGCCGACATTGTCGCGTCAATAGCAGCAGTTGCACGAGCGATAGCCTCAGCCGACGCTCGCTCCGACTGATCCAGTTACGAGGGCGACGCTACAGCTCTAGGTCAGGCAGTTCGGGCCGAGCAGGCTCTTCAGCTCACCGAACAGGTCGGCGCTGACTTTCACCGCGTACGGCAGCTCGAAAACCCGCGCCACGTTGCCCTTGACCAGCTTCAATCGCACCTCTGCTGCTCCGGGATGGCTCGACAGGGTCTGGCTGAGCGACATGATCGTTGTGGCAGTCGCTCGCTGCTCAAGCACGGTGATCGACAGGGTGCCCGTGTCTGCTTCCTGAGCGAGCTCCGGAGCGAACACGCTATAGGCGTGCAGATTCATGCCGTCGTCGCGCATACTCACGCGGCCACGCACCACCACGACAGAGTCGTTGACGAGGTCTGGCGCGAATTCGGTATACGCCTTGCCCATGAACATCGCCGTGATCTCTCCGCCGAAGTCCTCGACCTGGATCATGCCGTATTGGTTGCCCGATTTCTTAGCGACCCTGTGTTGCACGCTCGTGATGAGGCCGGCAACGGTGACGGTGTCGCCATCCTGGGTCTGTTCGGACGCGAGCAGGTCGGCAATGCCGGTGCTTGCATGCTTGGCCAGCGGAATCTCGAGGCCGGCCAACGGGTGGTCAGACACATAGAGCCCGAGCATGTCGCGTTCGAACGCGAGCTTCTCTTTCTTCGACCATTCAGGTCTCTCAGGCACCTGGTCGGTCGACTGCGGGTCGTCGAACAGGCTGTCGAAGTCGAACCCGATGTTGCCGTGGGCCTCGTCGCGCTTGATCTTGACTGCCGACTCGACGGCGCCCTCGTGAATTTCGACCATCGCTCGCCTGGTCGACCCCAGCGAATCGAACGCGCCGGCCTTGACCAAGGACTCAATGGTTCGCTTGTTGGTCACCTGCAGGGGTACTTTGCGCAGGAAGTCGTGGAACGACTCGAACCGGCCCTTCTCCTTGCGCGCCTCGCGGATCGCATCAACCACGTTGAAACCGACGTTTCGCACGGCTCCGAGCCCAAAGCGGATGTCGGTGCCGACAGCGGCAAAGTAGCCGATCGACTCGTTGACATCCGGAGCCAACACCTGGATACCCATCCGACGGCACTCGTTCAGGTAGAGCGCGAGTTTGTCGCGGGAATCGCCAACACTGGTGAGCAGTGCGGCCATGAACTCAGCCGGGTAGTGGGCCTTCAGATACGCGGTCCAATACGACAACACACCATACGCGGCGGAGTGCGCCTTGTTGAAGGCGTAGTCAGAGAACGGGAGCAGGATGTCCCAAATCGTCTTGATCGCCTCGGCGCCATAGCCGTTGGCGACCATGCCGGCCGAGAAGCCCTCGAACTGCTTATCCAGCTCTGACTTCTTCTTCTTACCCATGGCTCGGCGCAGCAGGTCGGCCTGACCGAGCGAGAAGCCGGCGAGCTTCTGCGCGATCGACATGACCTGCTCCTGATACACGATCAGGCCGTACGTACCGCCGATAATGTCTTTCAGCGGTTCGGCCAGCTCAGGGTGGATCGGAACGATCTCCTGCAGCCCTGTCTTTCGCAACGCGTAGTTGGTGTGGGAGTTCGCTCCCATAGGGCCTGGCCTGTACAGCGCGATGACGGCCGAGATGTCTTCGAAGTTGTCGGGCTTCATCGAGCGCAGCAGCGCACGCATCGGCCCGCCGTCGAGCTGGAACACGCCGAGGGTGTCTCCCCTGGCCAGCAGCTCGTAGGCCAGGGTGTCGTCGAGGTCGAGGTCTTCGAGCACGGGCCTGTGGCCGCGGTTGACCTCGATATTGTCGAGTGCGTCGTCGATGATCGTGAGGTTTCGAAGCCCCAGGAAGTCCATCTTGATCAAGCCGAGCGACTCACAGGCCGGGTAGTCGAACTGGGTGACGATCTGGCCGTCGGCCTCACGCTTCATGATCGGGATGATGTCGATCAGTGGATCGCTCGACATGATCACGCCGGCAGCGTGCACGCCCCACTGGCGCTTGAGGTTTTCGATCCCAAGCGCCGTATCGAAGACGGTCCTGGCCTCTGGGTCGCTTTCAATTACCGCTCTGAAGTCACCGGCTTCCCGGTAGCGCGGGTGATCCTTGTCGAACATCCCGGTAAGCGGAACGTCCTTGCCCATGATGGCCGGCGGCATCGCCTTGGTGAGCTTGTCACCCATGCCGAACGGGAAGCCGAGTACCCGCGAGGAGTCCTTCAGTGCCTGCTTGGCTTTGATGGTTCCGTACGTGACGATCTGGGCAACGCGCTCGTCGCCGTACTTCTCGGTGACGTATCGGATGACCTCGCCACGCCTGCGCTCGTCGAAGTCGATATCGAAGTCGGGCATGGAGACGCGGTCAGGGTTGAGGAACCGCTCGAAGATCAGTCCGTGAACCAGCGGGTCGAGGCCGGTGATGCCCATGGCGTACGCGGCCATGGATCCGGCACCTGAACCGCGGCCGGGGCCAACCCTGATGCCCTGTTCTTTCGACCAGTTGATGAAGTCGGCAACGACGAGGAAGTAGCCGGGGAAACCCATCTGGGTGATGACACCGACCTCGTAGTCGGCTTGCTTCCTGACATCGTCGGGGATGCCGTTCGGGTAGCGCATCTGGAGGCCGACCTCGACCTCTTTGATGAACCAGCTCTCCTCGTTCTCCCCTTCAGGAGTCGGGAAGCGCGGCATGTAGTTGGCCTTGGTGTTGAACTCGACCTCACACCGCTCGGCGATGAGAAGCGTGTTGTCGCACGCCTCCGGGTTGTCGCGGAAGATATGCCGCATCTGGGCGGCGGTCTTCAGGTAGAACTCGTCTGAATCGAACTTGAACCGGTTGGGGTCATCGAGGGTTGATGCCGATTGCACGCAGAGCAGGGCAGCGTGGGCCGTGGCGTCGTGGGCATGCGTGTAGTGCAGGTCGTTGGTGGCAACGAGCGGCAGGTCCAGTTCTTTGGCCAGGCGCAGCAGATCACTCATCGTGCGTCGCTCGACGTCGATGCCGTGGTCCATCACCTCACAGAAGTAGTTGTCTGCACCGAAGATGTCACGCAGTTCGCCTGCGGCCTTCTTGGCTTCCTCGTACTGCCCGAGTCGCAGTCGGGTCTGGATCTCGCCACCGGCGCACCCAGTGGTACCGATCAGGCCGTTCGAGTACTGGCTGAGCAGCTCTCTGTCCATGCGAGGTTTGAAGTAGTAGCCCTCGAGCGAGGCGCGGGACGACAACCTGAAAAGGTTGTGCATCCCTGCGGTGTTCTCCGACAGGAGAGTCATGTGCGTGTACGCACCACTACCACCGACGTCGTCGCGGCTCTGGGTGTTGGTTCCCCACTTCACTCGCGTCTTGTCGGTGCGGTGCGTGCCGGGCGTGATGTATGCCTCTGTACCGATGATCGGCTTGATACCGGCATCGGTGGCCGTACGCCAAAAATCGAATGCCCCGAAGACGTTGCCGTGGTCGGTGACGGCTACAGCGGGCATCCCCTGTTCGACAGCCGCCGCGATAAGCGGCTTGACCCGCGCGGCCCCATCAAGCATCGAGTACTCGCTGTGCACATGGAGGTGAACGAACGAATCACTCTGAGACGACAAAACTGCTCCGAAATGCTGTTGGTAATACTGGGGGGTGGTGAGTCTCTAGCCTAATCTTCGTTCCGCAGGACAGAGAGCGCATGGGCGAGATCAGGGGCGTATTCAGAGTTGAACGTGACCCAGTCCCCCGTTTCAGGATGAGCGAACGAAAGCTGCTTGGCGTGCAGCCACTGCCGTGTCAGCCCGAGTCGTGCAGAGATCTTGGGGTCGGCGCCATACATGGCGTCACCGACACAGGGATGCCGCTGTGCGGCCATGTGCACCCGGATCTGGTGGGTACGTCCGGTTTCCAGGTGAACCTCGAGCAGCGACCCGTAAGGGAAGGCCTCGAGGGTCTCGTAGTGCGTGACTGCGTGCTTACCTTCTGCGGTGACTGCGAACTTCCAGTCAGCCTTTGGATGCCGGCCGACGGGTGCGTCAATCGTGCCGGACAGCGGATCGGGGTGCCCCTGGACCACCGTGTGATAAATCTTCTCGACCTCACGGTCGTGGAAGGCGCGCTTGAGAGCCGTGTATGCGGCCTCAGACTTCGCGACGACCATCAGACCGCTGGTTCCCGCGTCGAGGCGGTGAACGATGCCTGCACGCTCTGCGGCGCCCGAGGTCGAGATGCGATACCCGGCAGCGGCGAGGGCGCCAACGACTGTCGGGCCAGTCCAACCAACACTCGGGTGGGCCGCAACACCGGCAGGCTTGTTCACGACTACAAAGCTGTCGTCGTCGTACACGATCGTCAGATCGGGAACGGCCATCGGCACGATTGCCACTTCTTGCTTAGGCTGCCAGTTGACTTCGAGCCAACCGCCGGCTTTCAACTTGTCTGACTTATCGACGACAACACCATCAACGGTGACACCGCCAGCCTCAACGACCTCCGCTGCAAAGTTGCGGGAAAAGCCGAGGAGCTTGGCCAGACCGGCATCAACACGGACGCCGGCAAGGCCATCTGGCAAGGGAAGAGATCGAGATTCCATAGTGCTTAAGACGGCGACTCGGTCGACGTCGATTCTTCTTTCCCTGCGTTGTTGGTGGTGTCGTCTCCAACAGCCTTGTTGGCAGCTGTGTCGCTCACTTTGTTGCCGTCGAGACCGATACCGCGAATCGTCAGGATCATGAACAGAATCATGCTCGTCACGATGCAGATGTCTGCGACGTTATAGATTGCCGGAATCATCCACGGCGTCGAGACGAAGTCGATGACGTGTCCGAGGCCGAATCCCGGCTCTCTGAACAGGCGATCGGTCAGATTGCCGAGCACTCCAGCCAGGAGCAGGCCGAAGACGACTGCCCAGGCAATCGATCTGATGCGACCGGCGAACCAGATGATGAAGATGACCACGCCGGTGGCGAGGATCGAAAAGATCCACGTCATCCCGCTCGCGAGGGAAAAAGCAGCGCCCGGGTTCCGGACGAGGTGCAATTGAAGCACATCACCCAGAACCCGGACAACATCGCCGTCGTTCATGTTGCTGACGACGAGGAACTTACTGATTTGATCGAGCGCGTAACCGCCTAGCGCGACAAGAGCCAGAACGATGAGCGCACGAGCGCTGACCTTCGCTCTGGAACTACGCGCCAAAGCCCTGGAAGCTTGGCTTCGGAGCGTTGGAGTCGCTGCCGCCGCCGACGCTTACCGGTGAGGCAGAGTCGAGCTCGCGGAGCTGGCCTTCGATGTAGCTCTTGAGCTTGAGACGGTACTCGCGCTCGAATGTGCGCAGTTCGTCGATCTTCTTCTCGAGCGTTGCGCGCTCTGCATCGAGGGCATTGATCTGTGCACGCTGCTTGGCCTCGGCCTCCGCAACGACGCGAGCAGCAGTGGCGTGGCCTTCGGCGATGAGCGCATCGCGCTTCTCGGCGCCTTCCTTGACGTGCTCTTCGTGCAGGCGGCGAGCCAGCTGCAGGAGGTTGGTCGTGCCAGCGGTCTCGTCAGCCGACTCGGCGACGGGAACAGCAGCCGGAACGGGAACCGGTGCTGCAGCGACGGGCGCTGCTGCGGGTTCCGGAACGACAGCAGCCTGCGGGGCCTTGAAGGCCTGCGCAGCCGGGGCATTGCCGCCGGCGGCGAGCTGAGCCTTCAGCTCTTCGTTCTCCTGCGTGAGGCGACGAAGCTCGACAACCACCTCATCGAGGAAGTCGTCCACCTCATCCTGGTCATACCCCTCGCGGAACTTGGTTGACTGGAACCGCTTGTTGACTACATCTTCCGGAGTTAGCGCCATGGCTTTCCACCCTTAGAACTTGAGTTGCGAACAGAAACTTACGTCTACTAACGCTAGCAATTGCCGCATTAGATTGACTGCACCACTTGGCACCGTTACCGCTCAAGAATACATGCGATGAAGATGTCAAACGGCTGGTATTACCTAAAAGAGCCCTGTGAGCGACATGGCGACGATGGTGCACAGCATTGTCAGGCTCCACCCGAAGTCAAACGCAACGGGTCCGAGCCGCAGCGGCGGCAAAAGTCGTCTGAAGAACTTCACAGGCGGGTCGGTCAGTGTGTAAACCATCGACGCGGCCACCAGTCCGGCCCCACGAGGACGCCAGTTGTGATTTACAGTCCTGACCAGGTCGAGGATGAATCGCCCCCACAGCACAAAGAAATACAGCAGGAGGGCGAAATACAGGATATTCGCGACGATGTGCACGCTGATATCAGGACTGTGCGAAGAAGGACGCGTCAGCGTCCACGTCACCATCGGAGTTTTCTCCGGAGACGACGACGTGCGAAGGCGACAGCAGGAAGACCTTTGCTGTGACGCGCTCGATCTTTCCGTACAGGCCCTGTGACAGGCCGCTCGCGAAGTCGATGAGACGACGAGCGTCCGCATCACTCATCTGCGAGAGGTTGATGATGACAGGGATCCCGTCGCGGAAGGACTCAGCGATAACCTGCGCGTCGCGGTACTGGCGGGGGTGGACGGTGAGGATTTCATTCATTTCGGACGCTGCCACATTCTTGGGCGTGTTGGTCTTGCGAAGCGGGGTGACCGGAGCGCTTCCTGTGGTGTTGCGCACCGGCGCTACCGGGGAGTGGGTCTGTGCCTGCTGGTGGGGAACGGCAGAAACGGGAGCGACACTCGCGGGCGCCTCGTACTCCAGCTCTTCATCCGCCAGACCAAGGTAGACCATGGTTTTCTTGAGCGGGTTAGACATTTCGACCTCCGTGTTCGTGAAGCTTCTCAGTTGACATTAACCGTGTACCGGTCGATTTCCGGTGATTGCAGTGCCAATTCGCAGGTGTGTCGCCCCTTCGGCGATCGCATCCTCGAAGTCGTGCGACATTCCCATCGAGAGCAAGCTGGCATCTGGCGCGAGTGACCTGACCCGTTCACCGAGCTGGCGTACGCGGGCAAAGGCGCGCCGTGGCTCCTCGTCCAGGGGCGCGACCGCCATCAGGCCGAGCAACCGGAGGCCGTCTGCCGCAAGCACCGACTCGACGAGTTGGTCAAGTTCGGGCTCAGCCACACCCCCGCGCGCTGCATCATCGGTCAGATTGACCTGAATGAAACAGTCGACCGTCGACTCGCTGCTGGCCAGTGAATCCACGAGCGAGGACCGGTCGACCGAGTGGATGACGTCGGCGTAGCTGCGTATCTGCTTTGCCTTCTTACCCTGAACCTGACCGACAAAATGCCAGCGCAGATCAAGGTCTGACAGCTCGGCGGCCTTGGCTTGCGCCTCCTGGTGACGATTCTCCCCCACGTCATGCACTCCGAGCGAGTGCAGCTCGGAGATCAGGCTCGCCGGGTGAAACTTGGTCACCACGATCGTGGTGATGTCTGACGGAGAACGACCAGACGCCGTCGCCGCGGCAGCGACTCGAGAGCGTACGCTCTCGAGTCGCTCGGCCAGGCCGGGAGCGTTCAGGTCGGTCATTGCTTACTTCAGGAAATCAGGGATGTCCAGGTCGTCAGAGTCGTCATCGAACGCCGGGTCGGTGGCGATGACGTCACTGGCGGCCGAATCGGCCTGCTGCCAGGCAGCTGACTCGACTGCTGCCGGAGCGCCGAACGTGGCAGCCTCGGGTGCAGCGACCGAGGTGACAGCGTGTGCCCCACCGGCTGAGACTCCAGCGGCAACCAGGTCGCCCTTGGCCTCTGCGTTCTTACTTCCTGGCTCGCCGCCGTCGAAGCCGGCAGCGATGACTGTAACCCGAACTTCGTCGCCCAGGGTGTCGTCGATGACGGCACCGAAGATGATGTTGGCCTCGGGGTGAACAGCTTCCTGCACGAGGCGGGCAGCGTCGTTGATCTCGAAGATACCGAGGTTCGATCCACCCTGAATCGAGAGCAGAACGCCGTGGGCGCCATCGATCGATGCTTCGAGCAGCGGGGAGGCGACTGCAAGTTCTGCAGCCTTGATTGCGCGGTCTGCCCCGCGGGACGAACCGATACCCATGAGCGCTGAACCAGCACCCTGCATGACCGACTTGACGTCGGCGAAGTCGAGGTTGATGAGACCTGGGGTGGTGATGAGGTCCGTGATGCCCTGGACGCCGGCGAGTAGCACCTGGTCAGCCGTCGAGAACGCCTCGAGCATGCTGATGCCGCGGTCGCTGATCTCCAGCAGGCGGTCGTTCGGAACGACGATGAGGGTGTCGACCTCGTTCTTCAGGGTTGCGACACCGGTCTCGGCCTGAGCCTGACGACGCTTTCCCTCGAAGCCGAACGGCTTCGTGACGACACCGATGGTGAGTGCGCCGATCGACTTCGCGATGCGGGCGACAACGGGGGCTCCACCGGTACCGGTTCCACCGCCCTCACCTGCAGTGACGAAGACCATGTCGGCACCGGCAAGCGCCTCTTCGATCTCTTCGGCGTGATCCTCGGCGGCGCGACGTCCGACTTCGGGATCTGCACCGGCGCCGAGGCCGCGAGTGAGTTCACGACCGACGTCAAGCTTGACGTCGGCGTCGCTCATGAGCAGCGCCTGGGCATCGGTATTGATTGCGATGAACTCGACTCCGCGCAGACCGAGTTCGATCATGCGATTGACAGCGTTAACACCACCGCCGCCGATTCCGACGACCTTGATGACGGCTAGGTAATTCTGATTTGATGACACGTCCGGCCTCCGGTGGAAACTCTAAACCTCTAGTCGAAGCTTATAGTTATGCTGAGTATGCAATTCCTATTTCCGAAGCTATGCCGCGTAAGGCCCTGTTTGGGGAGGCGCGCCCGCGTGTCGTGAAGAACCGCCGCAGATTCCTTTTCAGGCGTGCTTTGCAGGCGCCGACTGGCATCCAGGCGATCTGGCCCACGACAAAAACATGCGCGAGTGCAGCTATCGAAGCACTGCGCTATCGGGCGATGAGACGTCGTATTCAGCGATGCTTCCGACCGGATGACTGACCATCAACGCACCGAGTACGACAGCTTTGTACTCTGATCGTTCTGCGTTGCCCCACACGACTCGTGCGCCGCCGGCCAGGCCGAGCGTCACGTCATCCGCAGTCTTCGCCGACACCGTGTCCAGCTGGCCGTGGAGCGCTTCAGGCATCGCTGCGATCACCGCCGCGGCTGACAAGAATCCTTCGCTGCCTACCCCGCCATCGGCGACGATCACGGGATATCCGGCAGGACGTTCCGGTGCTGACTGGATCACCACGCCGGCAGCATCCAGAAGGTCGTATCCGCTATCGGTCGCGACGAGCCCCACGGGCTCGCGCTCGACGATGCGCACCACGATGGTGCCAGGCGGCCGACTCTCCGTGACAAAACTGCGGATGAGGGGGAACGTTGCTAACTCGGTCTTCACCTTGCCGAAATCGATCAGGGGCAATGGAGTGCCGAGCTGCTCCCCCAGCGCTGCCTGGATCTCTGCAGCTGGAATCCGGTTGGTGCCCGTGACCTCGATCGACCGCAGGGCCATCAGCGGCGAGTATGCACCAATGATGACGAATGCAATGAGGCTTATCGCAACCCCGAGCGCAATCCACATGGAGCGGCGCCGCTTTCTGGCTCGCCAGGTGAATCGGCGCACTTCTTCACGCTCGTAGCGCTTTCTGGCGCGCTTGGCAGCGCCCAATCGCTTGCGGGCCTGCCACGACGTGAGCCTGGCGGGTTCGTCATCATCCGTCCTGGCGTCGAGACCGGGCAGCGTGGCCGTGGTCGTCGGCATGCCTGTGGCGGCCGACGCATCCCGAATGATCGGCGTCACTATCGGCTGCTGCGCCACCTCGGTGGCCGACTTTTTGGCCGGTGAGTCCGGCGTCGCCGCAGAGACGATGGTGATCGGTTCGGTCTCTGGTTCCGCATCGTGCGTTTTGTCGCGGGCAGCGTCCCGTCCTGCACCCTTGGAGGGGAACGTAGGCTTGCGGATGCGACTGCTGCGCCCAGGCGCAGCAGTCGGCGGAGCGACGGGCGCCGGCCTGTCGAATCCGTCTGGTCGCTTCATGACCGCCAGCGCGTCATCCGCGCACCTTGGTGAGGGAGCCGAGCAGCTGCGGCACGATGCGGTAGACGTCGCCACAGCCGAGAGTGACGACGAAGTCACCCTCCTGGGCGATCGATGCGAGGTAGTCTGCGGCTTCCTGCCAATCGGGGATGAATGCCACGTGCGACGGGTCGGTGAACCTGTCGGCGACGATTGCGCCGGTCACTCCGGGAACCGGGTCTTCACGGGCACCGTAGACGTCAAGCACGATTGTCTGGTCGGCATGGCTCTCCAGCGTGTCGGCGAACTCCTGCGCCATCAGCTGAGTGCGGCTGTAGAGATGCGGCTGGTGCACGGCGATGATGCGGCCGTTTCCGACAACGGTGCGGGCGGCGGCCAGTGCCGCGGCGACCTCGGTCGGGTGGTGCGCGTAGTCGTCATAGACGCTGACGCCACCGACGGTGCCGTGCAGCTCAAAACGACGCTCCGTGCCACCGAAAGCCGAGATCGCCTCAAGGGATGCCGCCGGTTCGAATCCGAGTGCGACCATGACGGCGAATGCTCCCGCAGCATTGATTGCATTGTGGACGCCGGGAATGCGAAGCGTCGTCTGGTAGTCAGCGCCCTGCCAGCTCACGCTGAACTGCACTGGTCCGTCTGCGATAACCGAGTGAACGCGAACGTCAGCGGTTTCGGCAAGTCCGAATGTGATCACACGCTTGTCGACGAGCTTCGAGGTGACGTGCACCGCACCGGCGTCGTCGGAGGAAACCACGACGAATTCGCTGGCGTTCTGGGCGAATTCGACGAAAGCGGCTTCGAATGCCTCAAGTGAACCGTAGTGGTCGAGGTGGTCAGGGTCGACGTTGGTGATCAAGGCGAGGGCCGTCGAGTACAGCAGGAACGAGCCGTCAGACTCGTCAGCCTCGACAACGAAGATGTCGTCTGTGCCTGCGGCCGAGCTCACGCCGAGCGACTCGATGACTCCGCCGTTGACGAAGCTCGGGTCCGCACCGACACCGAGCAGACCAGTCACGATCATGCCGGTCGATGTCGTCTTGCCGTGTGCACCGGCGACAGCGACGAGGCGCTGGTCCCTGATCAACCAGGCAAGTGCCTGGGCACGGTGAAGCACCGGAAGGCCACGTTCCTTGGCGAGCACGTACTCCGGATTGTCCTGCCAGAGTGCACCGGTTACCACGAGGCTGTCGGCGTTGCCGACGTTCGCAGCATCGTGTCCGATGGCGATATCGATTCCGAGGTCGCGCAGAGCCTGAATGTTCTTGGACTCCCGCACATCCGACCCGGTCACGGTGAAGCCGCGGCTGAGGAAGAGCCTGGCGATTCCGCTCATGCCCGACCCGCCGATGCCGACGAAGTGCACTGCACCCAGGTCGTCGGGGATGATGAGATTCTGGTCTGGCTTGATCACGTGTTGCTGCTCTTCTCGGTATCGCTCAAAAAAGTTGTGTGGCTGGCCCTGCCTCAACGTTACGCGCACAGGGCGGGTGAAACCCGGATTGGCTACAGTGCGCTGTGAATCAAACGCTGCATCCGCTGCGCTCCGTCACGAACACCGACCGACGAAGCAGCCACGGCCATCGACGACACCCGATCGGTGTCGGCCAGAAGCGGGACGAGTTCGGAGCTTACCCATTCGGGCAGGAACGCGGCATCCTCGACGAGTATTCCGCCGCCGGCCTGCACAACACCAGCCGCATTGAAACGCTGCTCGCCGTTGCCGACAGGATACGGAATGTAAACGGCAGCCTTGCCCAGGGCACACAACTCACTGACGGTGGCAGAACCAGCGCGCGACACCACGAAGTCAGCCCTGGCAAGCGCGAGATCCATCCGATCGCAATACGGGATCATCCGGTAGTCAGGCAGCTTCGGGTCCGCGACTTCTGCCGACTCCCCTGTGATGTGCAGTACCTGCCAGCCGGCGGCGACGAGCGCCCCGGCCGATGCCACGGTTGTCGCGTTCAGTCGTCTGGCACCGAGCGAGCCTCCGGTGACCAGGAGGGTGGGCTTTGCTGGATCGAGGTCGAAGAATGCTTCGGCGACAGGCCTGGCAGCCTGCTCATCGAGGTTCTCGATCTCGGAGCGCAGCGGCATCCCGACGAAAGTGGCGTGCGGCAGCGGCGTACCTTCGAAGGCGACTCCCACATGACGGGTGTATCTGGCGCCCAGCTTGTTGGCCAGACCTGGCTTCGCATTGGCTTCGTGGATGACGATGGGAACATTGGCCTTGCGGGCGGCCAGGTACGCCGGAGTCGAGACGTATCCGCCGAAACCGACGACGACATCGATGTTCTTTGAGCTGATCATGTCTGTTACCTGAGCAACTGTGCGTTGCAGGCGCGGCCAGAACGTGAGCGCACTCGCGTTCGGTCGCCGCGGGAACGGAAGCTTTGGAATCACCAGCAGTTCATAGCCTCTGGCAGGGACGAGCCTGGATTCGAGTCCTTCGGCGGTTCCGAGCACGTAGATGACGGCATCCGTTTCAGTGCTCCTGATTTTGTCTGCCGTAGCCAGCAGCGGGTTCACGTGGCCGGCAGTGCCTCCGCCGGCGAGGAGATACGTCGTCATGCTACTTCCTTGTTGTGTTCTGATCCCCTGGTGAACGACAGCACGATCCCGATGGCGACAAGCGTCGTCAGCAGGGCTGTGCCTCCCGCCGAGATCAGCGGGAGTGGAACTCCGAGAACGGGCAGAATTTCCAGCACGACTCCAATGTTGACGAGCGCCTGGCCAATGATCCAGACCATGACGGCTGCGGTTGAGACACGTGCCTGCATGGTGGTGGTGGACCGCATGATCCGTACGAATGCGATGGCCATCAGGATGAACATGGCGAGAACGACGATGGCGCCGATCAATCCCAGTTCTTCGCCGATGATCGCGAAGATGTAGTCGTTGTCTGCGGCGGGCAACCACGACCACTTGGCCTTCGAGTTGCCGAGGCCCACGCCGAAGATGCCGCCGTTGGCCAGCGCCCAGGTACCGTGCAGCGGTTGCCAGCATTCCGTTGAAATAGGCCCGGAGAGGTTCTCGCAGCCCTCACCGAAGAAGCTCATCAGGCGGGTCAGCCGGTTGGAGCTCGCCAGCGCAACGATGACTGCACCGACAACACCGACGCCGAGCGGAATGGCAAGCATCCGAATTTTCACCCCGGCGAAGAACAGCGCGCCGAACAGGATGGCAGCCATGATGATGACGGTTCCGAGGTCGCCAC
Source organism: Leifsonia sp. A12D58 (assembly GCF_047530025.1). NCBI lineage: Bacteria > Bacillati > Actinomycetota > Actinomycetes > Micrococcales > Microbacteriaceae > Leifsonia > Leifsonia sp. A12D58. The sequence continues at coordinate 236,702 of NZ_JBLJAT010000002.1, forward strand.
CGATCATCACGAGCATCACAGACCCGCCGCCGACGCCGAACACCGGGATGTAGACGTGGCGCCAATCGTCGAGCTTGTCTTTCTTCTGCTCCAGGATCATGCCGAGCCAGATCACGAGCGAGACCTTGATCATCTCGGATGGCTGGAACTGCACACCGGCGATGGTGAGCCAGTTTGTGTTGCCTGCAATGGTGTAGCCGAGCGGTGTGAAGACGACAAGGCACTGGAGGAACGACGAGAAGGCCAGGGCCGGCCAGGCGATCCGTTGCCAGAATTTGAGCGGCATCCGGCTGACGATCAGCATGAGCGGCACACCGATGATCGCGAACATGCCCTGACGGAGCAGCCCGCCGAAGAAGCCGGCGTTGTCGAGATACGAGTCGACCGAGGAGGACGACAGCACCATGATCAGTCCGAAGAGCACCAGGAACAGTGTGGTGCCAAGCAGCAAAAAGTAGTTCGCTGATTCAGCCTTGAACAGCTTGCCGAGATTGATGCGGGCAGCGAGTCCTGACGCGCCTGAAGAGTCACCAGCGCCCGGAAAATCGGACGACTGTGCGGGTGTGATCCTCTTAGGCGTTCGGCTGCGAGGCGGATTCGTCGTCATCCGCCCCACCTCCTAAAAACTCTCGTACTGCATTCTGAAACTTGCTGCCGCGCTCTGCGTAGCTGGAGAACTGATCCATCGAGGCCGCAGCGGGAGCGAGTAGCACCACGTCACCGGCTTCTGCCAGTTCGGCAGCGCGACGCACAGCTTCTGGCATCACTTGTTCAGTGTCATCCGCATCGATCTCGAAGACCCGGAGTTCGGGCGCGTGTCGCGCGAATGCGTCACGCAATTCGGTTCGATCGGCCCCGATGATGATTGCACCGCGCAGGCGAGGCGCATGCCGCTTGACCAGGTCGTCGATGTCGACACCCTTGAGCAGCCCGCCGACAAGCCAAACGACAGACCCGAATGCCTTGAGTGAGGCATCGGCCGCGTGCGGATTCGTAGCCTTTGAATCGTCGATCCAGCGGATCTCGTCTGCGGTCGCGACAACTTCGATGCGATGGGGATCAAGGCTGAAACCGGCAAGGGCGATCCTGATCACCTCTGGAGCTACTCCGAATGACCGCGCCAGCGCGCTGGCAGCCAGGATGTTCGACACGACGTGGGGTGCGTCGAGGCCGAGAAGTGCGAGTTCATCGATGGTGATCAGTTCAAGGGCGCTGTCGAAGCGCTCCTCAAGGAATGCACGGTCAACGAGGATTCCATCGACGATGCCAAAGTCGCTCGGTCCTGGAACGCCGAGGTCGAAGCCGATGGCCCGCGCACCCTCCTGGACGTCGGCATCGCGCACCATCATCTCGGTTGCGCCGTCAGCCTTGTTGTAGACGCAGGCTACCTTGGTGTTCTCATAGACGGTGCCCTTGGCTTCGCCGTATGCCTCGTACGAACCATGCCAGTCGATGTGGTCATCGGCCAGGTTGAGGCAGACGCTCGAGTACGGCACAAGTGAGCCGACTCCCGAACGCTTGACGTGATGCAGCTGATAGCTCGAGAGTTCAACGACGAGCACATCCCAGCCCTGGGGATCGCGGATCGCGTCGAGCACAGGGATACCGATGTTGCCGCATGGGGCGACCCGGTGGCCTGCGGCCGCCAGGATCGTCGCGGTCAGCTGCACAGTTGTCGTCTTGCCATTGGTTCCGGTAACCAGGATCCATTCGGCTGGCTCACCAACCTTGTCGCGCAGACGCCAGGCAAGTTCGATGTCGCCCCAAACAGGGATGCCTTCGGCTTCGGCCCAGAGCAGCAACGGGTGGTCGGGGTGGAAGCCTGGCGAGGCGATCAACACCTCAGGACGCTGCCCGATGAGCTCGCCGGGCACCTCGGTGAGGTCGGACTGCACGAGGCGCGCGCCGATGACATCGAGGAGCCTGGCGCGTTCATCAGGCGCCTGGGACGCGACGACGAGCACGTCAGCGCCCAGTTCGGCAAGAGTGTCGGCTGCTGCAAATCCTGTCACACCGAGTCCGAGGACCGCGACGCGCAGGCCGGACCAGTCGGAGTGCCAGCTGGTCAGAGTATCGAGACGGTTCATGGAGTTCGTGAGAGCCATTCCAGGTAGAAGGTGCCGACACCGGCCGCGACAAGAAGCCCGCCGATGATCCAGAAGCGCACAACGACTGTCACCTCTGCCCAGCCCTTGAGTTCGAAGTGGTGATGGATCGGACTCATCAGGAAAATCCGTTTGCCATGGGTCACCTTGAAGTAGGCCCGCTGCACTATCACCGAGCCGGCCTCGATGACGAAGAGACCGCCGACGAGAACCAGCAACAGTTCGGTGTGCGCGAGGATTGCCAGGGCGGCCAGCGCTCCACCGATAGCCAGCGAACCGGTGTCACCGAGGAAGATCTTGGCCGGCGAGGTGTTCCACCACAGGAAGCCGATCAGGCCGCCGACGATCGCTGCCGCGACGATCGCGAGGTCGAGCGGGTCACGCACGTCATACGAGCGATAGAGGTCTGAGATATCAGAGCCACCGAAGCGGGCCTGATTCGACTGCCAGAAGCCAATGATGATGAACGAACCGATACCGAGGATTGACGCACCGGTCGCCAGGCCGTCGAGGCCGTCAGTCAGGTTCACAGCGTTCGAGGTTCCCGCAACGATCACGCAGATCCAAACGATGAACAGGATTGTGCCGACGATGGTGCCGAGTGCCATGAAGTCAATAGGCAAGTCACGCAGGAACGAGATCTGGGTTGAGGCAGGAGTCTGGCCGTACGTGTTGGGGAACTGGATCGACAGCCAGGCGAAGACGCCGGCGACGAGCACCTGTCCCCCGATCTTCGACCAACCACCGAGACCGAGGCTGCGTTGGTTTCGGGTCTTCAGGAAGTCATCGATAAAGCCGACGAGACCGAGTCCGACCATCATGAACAACACCAGCAACGGTGAAGCAGGGATGTCCTCCCCTGTAATCCACATTGCAGTGAAATAGCTGATCAGCGTGCCGATAATGATGATGATGCCACCCATGGTGGCGGTACCACGCTTGGCGTGGTGACTCTTCGGTCCATCGTCGCGAATGAACTGGCCCCAGCCAAGCTTTTTGAACAGCTTGATGAACAGCGGGGTCAAAAAGAGCGTGAACGCAAGCGACATGGCTCCGGCAAGCAATAGGGCTCTCACGAGAACAATTCTCCCAGTCGATCGCCCAGAAAACGCAGTGCTGCGGAATTCGAGGATTTAACCAGCACGATATCGCCTGGTTCTATTGTCTTTTCGAGCAACTCGAATGCCTCGTCGGGTGTCTCGACCCAGGCCGATTCACCATCCCACGAGCCCTCGTTGATGGTGCTGATGTGCATTCGCCGTGCGGCTTTGCCCACGACGACGATCTGGGAGATGTTCAATCGAACGGCCAGGAGGCCAATTCGATCGTGCTCTTCACCCGACAGCTCGCCGAGCTCGCTCATCTCACCGAGCACAGCGATGGTGCGCTGACCCGGCTCCGAGATCTGGGCGAGGGTCTTCAGCGCTGCCGTCATCGAATCGGGGCTCGCGTTGTATGCATCGTTGATGATCGTGACCCCATCACGGCCACCCATCACCTGCATGCGCCAGCGTTCGGCCATGTGCACCGATTCAAGTGCTGCCACGATATCGGCCAGCGCTACTCCGAGCACTTCCGCTGCAGCCGCGGCGGCCAGGGCGTTCATCACGTGGTGTTCGCCAAGCACCCGGAAGGTGACGGGGCTGCTCTCGCCTGAGGCGAGGTGCAGGGTAAATGTCGTGCCGTGAGAACTCACGTGGATGTCGCTTGCACGAACCGCAGCGTTGGACCCCAGCCCGAACCAGAGGATGCTGGCAGCTGTGTGTGAGGACATGCCGGCGACGCGGGGGTCGTCTGCATTCAGGATCGCGACATCCTCGGGGAGGAGGTCTGTCACCATCTCGGTCTTGGCACGCACAGTCGCCTCGATGCCGCCGAACTCGCCAGCGTGGGCAAGTCCGACTTTCAGCACGATTCCAACATCTGGCCTGGCCATGCGCACGAGCCTGGCGATTTCTCCCACTCCGCTCGCGCCCATTTCGGCGACGAGGAACTGGGTATCTTCAGTGAGTTCGAGCATGGTGAGGGGCGCGCCAACCTCGTTGTTGAACGAAGCGCGAGAGGCGACAGTCGGTCCGACACGTTCAAGGACTGCTCTCAGCAGGTTCTTGGTCGTTGTCTTGCCGTTCGAGCCGGTCACGCCCACGATCTTCAGCCTGCCGAGCGCGCGCACGCGGGCGACGACCTCGGTTGCAAGGTCGCCGAGGGCAACCACTGCATCGTTGACAATAATCTGGGCAACGGGCAGGTCGAGTTGACGTTCAACGATCAGGAGGGCGGCACCCTGCTCGACGGCAGTAGGCGCGAAGAGGTGACCATCGGTGAATTCACCGGGCTTGGCCACAAAGATATCGCCGGCGCCCACGTCGCGGGAATCAGTGTGCACCGCTCCGCTGACGATTGATTCAGCGTCCAAGCCACCCTCGACGAGATGGATGCTGCCGTTCGTTGCAGCTGCGATCTCGGCAAGTGTCATGGCGATCATTTACAACCACCCCGCTTCACGCAGAGCCTGGCGCGAGTCTTCGCGCGCCGAGTACGGAATCTTCACTCCGGCGACCTCGTGGTAATCCTCGTGGCCGGGTCCGGCGTACAGGATGACGTCGTTCTCGCCAGCAAGCGACAACGCCTTCCGGAATGCCGCGCGCGGATCAGGCACTTCGTACAGTTCGCCGTCGGGGACAGCGGCCCGGGCAGCCTCGATCAGGGTCGTCCGAATGGCTGCCGGATCTTCGAAACGAGGGTGGAAATCGGTCACGACGACCACATCGGATCCACGGGCCGCGATGGCGCCCATGTCGGCTCGCTTGGTGATGTCGCGGTCGCCGTCTGCGCCGAACACCATGATGATGCGCCCGTCGGTGATCGCCCGAAGCGCATCAAGGGTGTGCAGGAATGCGTCGGGGCTGTGGCCGTAGTCGATGAAGACCAGAGGACCGCTGTCGCCTGAGATGCGTTCGGCCCTGCCTGGAATGTACACATCAATTCCGCCGTCGCGGTCGAGGGTGTGCGCGATCGCGTCGAGGTCGTAACCGGACTCGACGAGCATCACGATGGCGAGAGCTGCGTTGGCTGCCATGTACCAGCCGAGAAGCGGAACACGGGTCTCCAGCTGACGGTTGTCTGGACCTTCGAGTCTGAATGAGGTGAACTGGGCGCTCTCTTCGAGAACAGTCATACGCCAGTCTGCCTCGATATCGGGCTTTGTCGACAGGGTAGTGACCGGAATTCGACATTCTTCGACCAGCCGCTGGCCCCATTCGGAGTCAACGGTTATCACACCGCGCTTCGATCTGTCCGGCTGGAACAGTTCGAGCTTGGCCTTGAAGTAATCGTCGAGAGTCGCGTAGTCATCGAGGTGATCGTGGCTGAGATTGGTGAAGCCGGTGACGTCGAAGAGAAGTCCGTCGACGCGGTGTCTCGACAACGCCTGCGCTGAGACTTCAATGCCAACAGCACGAACTTCTGCTTCACGCATTCGAGCTAGCAGGGCATGCAGTTCACTGGCCTCAGGGGTTGTCAGCGAGCTGGTCACGGCGATGTCACCGATACGGCGTTCGGCGGTGGATGTCAGGCCGGACACGACACCCAGCTGGTTCAGGATCCCGAACAGCAGGTAGACAACACTCGTCTTGCCGTTGGTGCCTGTCACAGCGAACAGGGTCGCCTGGTTCTCGTCGGTGCGATAGATCCAAGCGGAGACCGCACCGAGAGCCGCTCGGGCGTCGGGCGTCACCAGGATCGGTAGCCCACTCCCCCGCGCGAGATCGGCGCCTGCTTCATCTGTGAGGATAGCGACGGCACCTGCCTCCGCTGCTTGGGCTGCGTATGAGGCACCGTGGCTATTACGGCCGGGTACTCCAACGTAGAGGTCTCCTGGCTGAACCGTACGTGAGCTAAGGCTCACTCCGGTTACTTCCAGAGAATCGATATCACCGCGGAGTTCGAGATCAAATTCATCGACGAGCCCAGACAAAGAGCGGGGCACGGGATGTTGAGGACGAAGAGCCGAGGGCACCAGATCGGACACAGGCTCGCTTTCTTACCAGTTGGCGGGGAGATCGGGCGCGGGTTCGCCCGAGGGAACCGCCCGGTACTTCTTCAGAACCTGGCTCATGACCTTTTGAAAGATCGGAGCCGAGGCAGCAGATGAATTCATTTTAACAGGATCTGCGAGACTCACCGAAACGACATACTCTGCGTCGTCGGCCGGGGCGAATCCCGAGACCGATACCAGGTACCCCTTCGAGTACCCGCCGTTGCCGTCAGGCATCTGTGCGGTACCGGTCTTGGCCGCAACGCGATAACCCGGAATATTCCAGACATCCTTGAGCCAGGCCTTCTGGTACACCATTTCCAGCATTTCGGACGTCGCGTTGGCTGCAGAGGATGAGACCACCTGGGTTCCGGTGGCGTCCGGCTGCTCGGTGAGTGTTCCATCCGCCTGCTGGCAGCCGGCAACCAGCTGCACCGGCATCCGCACGCCGTTGTTGGCGATGGCCTGGTACACACTCGACATCTGGATGGCCGTTGTGGTGAGGCCCTGGCCGAACATGGTGGCGTAGTCGGTCTGGTTGTCCCAGTTCTCGCCATCCCAATCGTGCAGGATGCCGCTGTCCTCCGCGGGGAAGCCCGTTTCACTCGCTGTGCCGATCCCGAATTTGGTCATGTAGTTGTAGCGCTGTTCTGCGCTCAACTTCTCGCCGAACTTCGACATTCCGGTGTTTGACGACTCGATCAACACACCGGTCATCGTGAGATTCTCATCACCATGAATGGTGCTGTCGTTGATGTCGGCGCCGTTGGACGGAATATAGCGGTACGGCGCAACAATCTGGGAGAACGGGTCGGCCAGGCCTGCATCGATCACCGAAGCCGCTGTGAGTGCCTTGAACGTCGATCCCGGCTCGAACGACGCGCTGAACGCACGCGAACCGCGGTCTTCTGGGTCGGTGGTGGCCGAGACATCGTTCGGGTCGACAGACGGATAGTCGGCGACGGCAATCAGTTTTCCGGTCTTGACCTCCTGCACGACGACCGTTCCCCACTTCGCGCCCGTGGCGATGGCTTGCTCGGCCAGCGTCTGCTGCACGAAGTAGTTCAGGTCGGAATCGATCGTGGTGACCAGCGTGCCGCCGTCGACCGGCTGTTTGGTGGTGACACTGCTGTCGGGGATGCGCACTCCATCGCCGCCGCGCTCGTACGTCTCTTCACCGTTGGTGCTTGCAATGCAGGCATCGGAGCCGAGTTCAAGGCCAGCCTGTGCTTCGCCCTGTGCAGAGACGAAGCCGACGAGGTTGCCGGCCACTGCTCCGTTGGGATACACCCGGCTTGGACTCTTCTCGAAGTAGACCCACGGCACATCAAGTGCATCGAGCGCCTGGAATGCATCGACGTCGATGTTCTTGATCACGACCGCATAGTCGGACTTGGGGTTGTCGGCCAGCGCATCGGTGATGATGGCGACGATCGACTCGGCGCTCTGGCCCGTGATCGCACCGATCTCTGCTGCGGCATCCGCTACCGAAACCTGGATCTTCTTGCCCGAGTCGTCTTTTCGAGTGAATGGCTTTGAATTCTTCGGCGACAGCGTCACCGTGTAACGCATCACCGTGCCGGCCAGTACGACGCCGTTGGCGTCGACGATATCGCCGCGCGACCCGTAGATCACCTTCTCGATCGAGCGATTGCCCACTGAATCGGCAGTGAGGGTTTCTGCACGCACCACCTGGATATCGACGAGCTTCACCACGAAGATCACGATGATGATGAACAGGACAAGCATCGTGACCGTCAAGCGCCCCTTGGTCGACTTGCTTGCATTTACCGTGCCGTTGCTGGCCACAGATACGTCCTCACTAGCGACAATTCACCTGTTTATCCGGTTTCCCGGTCAATCTACCTACCTGGTTGTCGGGGCAGGCAGGCCGTTGGTCACGGCCGCCTGCGGTGGTGTTACGCCAGACGGTACCTGAGTCGCTGTCGCTTCAGGCGCGGCCACGCCGGTTTCCGGCGCTCCCGTAGCTGCCGTGCCGAGCAGTGGAGCCCCGACGAGCAGTGAGTTGGGCACCAGGCTTGTGTTGCCGCCGGCTGCAGTAGCGGATGCCGGAGCACCAAGCACGGCACCGTCGGAGAGACGCAGGTATACCGGGTTGGAGTTGGTGACCATGCCGAGTGACTCGGCGTTGGTGGCCAGGCTCTGCGGTGACGCGATACGCACGAGATCTTCGCTGACGCTTTCGGCGGCACGGCCCAGCTCGACCTGGCGATCCTGCAGGTTCGATACCTCATAGGCACCCTGCGAGATGCTGACACTCAAAAGCAGCTGGGCGACGATGATCGTACCCAGCGCACCCAGAGATGACAGTGCGTAGACGATGCGTGGCCTGGCACGTCGCTGGCTGCGCGAGGTGACGATCTCGATGTGGCGGCGTTCGGGAGCAGCGCCCTCGATCACGGGTTCAACAGGGCGCGGCTTACGGGCAGTCGCGCCGTCGACAATCATCGGAGTCACGCTCTGCGGCTGCCAGCTCGGTCGCGTGACCCTGGCGAGGTTGTCGGTCATTCGGCTCTCCGAATTCGTTCTGCTGCACGCAACCGCACCGGGGTCGCACGCGGGTTGCGGGCCTTTTCTTCTTCTGTGGCAAGCTCAGCGCCGCGAATCAGTAGTTTGAACAGCGGCTTGTGCTCAGGCAGCTCGACCGGCAGGCCGGCGGGTGCGCTTGAGCTTGAGGCTGCAGCGAACTGTTTCTTCACGATGCGGTCTTCAAGTGACTGGTACGCCATAACAACGATCCGACCGCCGACGGTGACGGCTTCCATCGCGGCAGGAATTGCGCGCTCCAGAACTGCGAGTTCCTGGTTGACCTCGATGCGAAGAGCCTGGAAAACCCGTTTGGCGGGGTGCCCCATTCGCTGGACTGCGACGGGCGTGACGGCCGTGATCACCTCAACGAGCTGGGCCGAACGCACGAACGGCTTCTCGTCACGCGCCTCGACAATCGCCTTGGCGTAGCGAGCTGAGAGTTTCTCTTCGCCGTACTCCTGGAAGATGCGGCGAAGTTCCTGCTCGCTGTAGTCGGCAAGGATTCGCTCGGCGGTGAGCTCGGACGTGTGGTCCATCCGCATGTCGAGCGGGGCATCCTTCGAATACGAGAAACCACGTTCGACGCGATCGAGCTGCATCGACGAAACACCGAGGTCGAAGAGGATGCCGTCGACCTCACTGATGCCGAGGCCGTTGAGGGCTTCGGTGATGCCGTCGTAGACAGTGTGTACCAGGCGCACTCGGCCGGCGAATGGTGCCAGGCGCTCTTCGGCGATGGCGAGGGCTTCGAGGTCGCGGTCGAGGCCGACCAGCGTGAGCTCGGGGAAGCGGGTCAGGAAGGCTTCGGCGTGGCCCGCCATTCCGAGAGTCGCGTCGACAAGAATTGCGCCCGGCTTCTGAAGTGCTGGGGCGAGCAATTCGATGCACCGCTCGAGCATTACCGGGGTGTGAATTTCGTTAATGGCCATAGTTACCGAGACGGCCCTGGGTCCTGATCCCCATCCATTCGACCTGCCACCGGGGAAGTGTGTCAGGGAAGTGAACGGCTGGGAGTCAGGCACCAGGGATTAGAAAAGTCCCGGAATCACCTCCTCCGTCGTGTTCGCGAACGAGGTTTCCTGTTCGGTCAAGTAGTTGTCCCAGGCTTCGCTGTCCCAGATTTCAACCCGGCTGCCTGCACCGATAACGGTGAGGTCGCGGTCAAGTCCTGCGTATGCACGCAGGTTGGCCGGGATGGTTACGCGGTTCTGCTTGTCGGGCGTCTCATCTGATGCGCCAGAGAGAAAGACACGCAGGTAGTCACGGGCCTGCTTGCTGGTGACAGGTGCCTGGCGGATCTTGTCGTGCAGCGACTCGAACTCGCGTGTGCTGAACACATAAACACAGTGCTCCTGCCCACGGGTCATGACGACCCCCGTTGCGAGCTCATCCCTGAATTTGGCCGGCAGGATGATTCGTCCCTTGTCGTCGAGCTTGGGGGCATAGGTCCCGAGGAACATTCATCACCCCTTTTCTTCCGGCCAAGGTTAGGTGTTACTCCACTTTACTCCACAATGCACCACCAAACAATGAAATTCGGTCATATTTGGAGAAAAGTTCCCAAACTTCCCTTGAAAATACGGGCCATCAGCCGGTGGAGGGAAATGGAGGGTCCGGGGAGCAAATCGCTCGATTTTTGGCATGAAAAAAGGGCCGATCCGAAGATCGGCCCTTACAGGTGTTCAGCCGGCGTTGCCCGGCGAGCGGTTGAAGCTCGTAGCTGCGTGGAGGCTAGTGGGTGCCATCCTGGCGATTGTCCCAGCGATCGTTTAGTCGATCCATGAAGCCGCCGTGCTTCTGGTGTGGCTTCGGTGCGCGCGGGCTACCCGCTGCGCCCTTGGCGAAGTGTCGCGTCGACTTCGACGGAGACAGGGCCACGAGTACTCCAGTGAACATTACGGCGAAGCCGACGATGCCCAGCCAGAGCATCTGCAGTGCAACTCCAGCGATGAGTCCGCAGATACCTGCAACAGCAAGAAGAATTCCTAATGCAATCGACCGATAGTTGGGTCGAAGGCGCGTTGCTCCGACCGTCGCCACAAAGTCAGCGTCGTTGTGATAGAGGCTGCGCTCCATCTCATCAAGGAGTCGCTGCTCCTGTTCGGAAAGCGGCATCTCATTCCCTCCAATTACGGGATCGAGCGGGTTAGGTTCCAAGTCTAGTGTGCCTACGTTAGCTAGGCTAGGCACGTGGCTGAAAGCAATCGTCTGGTCGATCTGGTTCAATCTCGCATCGACGAATTCCTGTTTGTCCGTGCTCCAATTGTGTCCTCGATAAGCCCGGATTTACGTCCTCTTATCGACTTCTCACGGCAGTTTCTCAGGGGTGGCAAGCGCTTCCGGGCGCAGTTCTGCTACTGGGGTGCGCAGAGCGTCGTTTCAGCGGGATCTTCGATAGAAAACCGGGACGGAGAGGTGGTCTCCCCCGGGCTTTCGGCGACGGTCTCCGCGGCCAGTTCACTCGAGGTTTTCCATGCTGCTGCGCTTGTGCACGACGACATCATCGACAATTCGGACACCCGCCGGGGTGCAGCATCCGCTCACAAGCTCTTCGAGAGCCTGCATGCTGAGAGCGGATGGGCCGGCGACCCCGTCGACTTCGGACGAGCATCGGCGATTCTGCTCGGCGATCTGATGCTCGGCTGGAGCGATGAGCTTCTCGACGAAGGCCTCGCCCAGGCGCATGACCAGGCAGCAGCACGCCGAGCCCGTATCGAGTTCAACCGGATGCGTACAGAGGTGACGGCCGGCCAGTATCTCGACATCCTCGAGGAACGCGCCTGGCTCACTCAGCCCGAGGACGAGCTGCTCGACCGTGCCATGCGGGTCATCGTCTACAAATCTGCGAAGTACAGCATCCAGGCTCCGCTCGTGATCGGTGCTGCCCTGGCCGGCGGCACCGATGACCAGCTCGACGCCCTACGTGCGTTCGGACTGCCGCTCGGTATCGCCTATCAGCTCCGCGATGACGTACTCGGGGTGTTCGGTGACGCTGAAGTCACCGGGAAGCCGAGCGGTGACGACCTGCGAGAGGGCAAGCGCACTGTATTGATCGCGCTGGCACGGCAGGCGTTGTCAGAGTCGGATCGGAACGAATTGGATCGCCTGCTCGGCGACCCACTGCTCACCGCTGATCAGATCAAGGGGCTCCAGCAGAACATCCGCGCCAGTGGCGCGGTAGAGAAGGTCGAAGAGCGCATCACTGCATGTGTCGACGAGGCAGTCGCCACGCTCGATGATTGCCCCCTCGACGATTCAGCCAGACGCCAGCTCATCGCGTTGACCCAGAAGGTCACGGCCAGGGCGAGCTGAGCGCACGGCTCTGCGTCGTCAACAACGATGGGCCTGCCCGATCACTGATCAGGCAGGCCCATCGGCGCGAGTGAAGCTGGTGGTTAGGCCAGGGCCTGGGCTACGCGTCGAACTTCAGCCTTGCGGCCAGCCTTGAGCGCCTTGATCGGCGCGACACCGAGGCTGTCATCGACCTCAAGCAGCCACTGCATGGCTTGCTCGTCGTCGAAACCGTCGTCAGCCAGCACGAACAAGGTTCCGCGGAGTTCGGTCAACGGCATCTCGCCGTCGATGAAGTCATCCGGGACCTTCAACACACCGTCGCGACGTACCGCGAGCAGGTGCTTATCTTCAATTAGTCGTCGAACCCGCCCCTGGGCGAGGCCGAGTCGCTCTACAAGATCGGGAATGGTCAGCCATGCATATTCTGAAAAAGCGTCGGTCACGTGTTAAAGACTGCCATGTCACACCACACTCTCCAACCACATTCAGGTGTTTCGATCCTGTTAACTATTTTCACATCTGTCACACTGGTTGACTCGTGTGTTAATCCATGTCAGCGTTGATCAGGCACACGCCACAGGAGGGGGCACCATGTTGCCATTTAGACAGCATGAATCAAGCGATGTAAATGCACCGCGGACGTTCTCAGCGCGCACCCGCAGCCTTCTCGTTGCCGTTCCCGTCGTTCTGGTCAGCACCATCGCCATCACGCTCAATCTCGCGTCTCCCACGTATGCCCAGACGGTCGGCAAGCGCACACTCAAGGCCAAGAGCACCCAGCCGGAATCAACGACAGCACCAACTGCCACCACGTCAACGGCGAACAGCTCGACGGCCTCCCTCGCTCCTGCGCAGTACATCGTTGTGGATGGCGACACCGTCAGCGGAATCGCCAGTCGCTTCGGCCTGTCAACCGCCGGCATCCTGGCCCTCAACGGCCTCGGCTGGTCCGCCACAATTTTTCCTGGTCAGATGCTCACGCTCAGCTCTGATTCCAGCGGCGTGGTCACCTCGGCACCCCAGGCACCGGTTTCGGCAGAGATCACCCGCTACGTCGTAGCCAGCGGCGACACCATTAGCGGCATCGCCGGATCCCACGGCATCTCGACGGATGCCGTGCTCTCAGCCAACGGCCTCGACCGTGCGAGCGTGATCTACCCGGGACAGTCCCTGTCGATCCCGGATGCAAGCGCATCCACTTCAACCAGCCAGGCGCCAGCGGCGGCTGCATCAGCGACCAGCCAGTACACGATCGTCAGCGGTGACACCATCGCCCACGTTGCAGAGCGTGCCGGAGTGTCTGTGCAGGCCGTTCTCGATGCTAATCAGCTGGGCTGGTCAAGCATCATCTACCCCGGCCAAGTGCTCACCTTGCCCGCAACGGGCAGCGTTGTGGCCGCCCAGGTGCCGACTGCCCCGTCTGCTTCGGCATCCGCTTCAGTGGTCACCATGCTGACTCCCGAGATGCGCCGCAACGCGGAGCTCATCGTCTCGATCGGCCGGAGTGCCGGGGTGAGTGACTACGGGCTCGTCATTGCTCTTGCGGCCGCAGCGCAGGAATCTGGGCTCGTGAACGTCAACTACGGAGATCGCGATTCGCTTGGCCTGTTCCAGCAGCGACCGAGTGCCGGATGGGGCAGCGCCGCTCAGGTACTCGACCCTGTGCACTCCACCCTGGCTTTCTTCGGCGGAGCCGGAAACCCGAACACCGGCATCACTCGCGGACTGCTTGATATTCCCAATTGGGAATCTATGACGGTAACGGAAGCCGCACAGGCTGTGCAGATCTCGGCGCACCCGAACCACTACGCAAAGTGGGAAATTTCAGCCCGCGCCTGGCTCGTTGATCTCAACTAGGTCACGTCTGTGACTCAAAGCGCGTCCTTTCGGGGTGTTATCAGGGTGAAGGCCCTGCCCATCTCTAGAATCAACGAGTGACCGAAACTTCGAGCGACCCCATGATCGGCCGTCTGATTGACGGCCGGTACCAGGTGCGCTCTCGCATCGCCAGGGGCGGAATGGCAACGGTCTATCTGGCCACCGACCTGCGCCTTGAGCGTCGCGTCGCCATCAAGATCATGCACGGCCACCTCGCAGACGACAACGCGTTCAAGAGCAGGTTCGTCCAGGAGGCCCGTTCGGCAGCTCGCCTCGCGCACCCCAACGTGGTCAATGTCTTCGATCAGGGCCAGGACGCCGATATGGCGTACATGGTGATGGAGTACCTGCCGGGAATCACCCTGCGCGACCTGCTGAAGGACTACGGCAAGCTCACGCCTGAGCAGACCATCGACATCCTGAAGGCCGTGCTCAGCGGCCTGGCTGCTGCACACAAGGCCGGAATCGTCCACCGCGACCTGAAGCCAGAGAACGTGCTCCTGGCCGATGATGGTCGAATCAAGCTCGGCGACTTCGGCCTCGCCAGAGCGGCCAGCAACAACACGGCCACGGGTCAGGCACTGCTCGGCACGATTGCCTACCTGTCCCCCGAACTCGTCACGCGTGGCATCGCCGATGCCCGCAGCGACATCTATGCCCTCGGAATCATGACCTACGAGATGCTCACCGGCGAGCAACCGTATGTGGGCGAGGCACCCATGCAGATCGCGTACCAGCACGCGAACGACTCGGTTCCGATGCCGAGCAGCAAAGTACCGTCGACCCCGCGAGAACTTGACGAACTCGTGCTCTGGGCTACCGCGCGCGATCCCGAAGAGCGCCCCAGGGACGCCCGCGTCATGCTTGAGCAGCTTCAGGACATCGAAGGCATTGTTCGCCTGGGATCAACAGACGCAACCGCCAGCGCGACGATGGTGATGCCGAGCACGCTGCCTCCCGCGTTGGCCGACGCCGAGACCCAGGTCTTCGGAGCCAAGGCGTTGGTATCCCCCGCAGCCACGGTGAAAGCCCAGACCGGAGATGCTCTCCCCGAGAGCGCCGACCAATTGGCGGCAACCGCGACAAAGCGCAAGCGCAGAGGTTACTGGCTTTTCGCACTCATCATCCTGATCGCCGGTGTCGCAGGAGGGGCTGGCTGGTACTTCGGTGCCGGCCCCGGCTCCCAGGTTCAGATGCCCAACCTCGTCTCTGCGACACCTGACGATGCAACAGCTCAACTCAAGGAGCTCGGGCTCACCGCCGAACTGGGGACCGAGTACAGCCTCGAGATTCCGCAGGGGCTTGTCTCCAGCACCAGGCCGGGCGAGAACGTGCGCGTGGCCAAGGGCAGCACCGTGAGCGTCCTGGTCTCGCAGGGCGCACGGCCCATCACGTTGCCTGTACTCGCCGGCGCAAACGAGGCGGATGCCACGAAGGCGATTACCGACGCAAAGGCGATCGCCAAGACATCTGATCAGATGTTCAGCGACGATGTACCCGCCGGAGTCGTCATTTCAGCCACCCGCGAAGGCGATGGCGCCGACCTGTCCCAGGGCGGCGATGCACTCGAGGGACAGACGATCGACCTGGTCATCTCGCTCGGTCCGGTTCCTGATGTCACAGGCATGTCGTTGTCCAGCGCCAAGTCGACGCTCGAAGATGCCGGCCTTGTCGGCGTAGAGGGCGAAAACACCTACAGTGACGACGTCCCAGAGGGCAACGTCATCGCGGTTACGCCGACATCCGATGGTCCGATTCGCAAGGGCAGTACGCTGTCTTTGACGATCTCTCGCGGCCCGGAACCTGTGCTGATTCCGGACGTCGTTGGCAAGGCGTGGTCTGAGGCTAAGCCAATCCTTGAAGACGCGGGATTGAAGCTTGACTACAACCTGTTTGCTGATGCGGCTCCCGGGCTGTTCTCCGTGACTACGGTGACGCCGAGTTCGGGGACCACTGTGCCCAAGGGCTCGACGGTGAAGGTCAACTTCTTCAGCTGATCTGCCGAGCCTTCAGCGAGCACGTGGCGGTGAAGCTGAAGTCATCGCCGACGCTGTATCCACGTGCGGATTCAGCCGACGAGTCTCGTACTGCGTCGCGCTCAGTGAATGCCGCAACGTACAAACCCCGGCCGCAGAGCACGAATGCTTGCGACCGGGGTCGTGTGGTGGAACGTGGTGTGTTTAGCGCGCTGCGAGCTCTTCAGCTACGAGGAACGCCAGCTCAAGCGACTGCATGTGGTTCAGGCGCGGGTCGCACAGCGACTCGTAGCGCGTCGCGAGTGCCGCCTCGTCGATGTGCTCTGATCCGCCGAGGCATTCGGTGACGTCGTCACCGGTGAGCTCGACGTGGATGCCACCCGGGTGCGTACCGACTGCGCGGTGCGCCTCGAAGAAGCCCTTGACCTCGTCGACCACATCGTCGAAACGACGGGTCTTGTAGCCGGTGGGGGTCGTCACGCCGTTGCCGTGCATCGGGTCTGTGACCCAGAGCGGCAGAGCGTCGCTTGCCTTGACCGCCTCAAGAAGCGGCGGCAGGGCATCCCTGATCTTGCCTGCACCCATGCGGGTGATGAACGTCAGGCGTCCTGGCTCGCGGTTCGGGTCGAGCACGTCGATCAAACGCAGCATGTCGTCTGTCGACGTCGTCGGTCCGAGCTTGACACCGATGGGGTTACGCACGCGCGACAGGAAGTCGACGTGCGCGCCATCGAGCTCACGAGTACGCTCGCCGATCCAGATGAAGTGCGCCGAGGTGTTGTACGGCGTTCCGGTACGCGAATCGATCCGCGTCATGGGGCGCTCGTAGTCCATCAGCAGACCTTCGTGGCCGGTGTAGAACTCGGTGCGCTTGAGCGCTTCGAAGTCTGCACCGCACGCGATCATGAACTTGATCGCCCTGTCGATCTCTTTGGCCAGCTTTTCGTAGCGCTGATTGGCCGGGTTGGCCGCGAAGCCCTGGTTCCAGCTGTGCACCTGGCGGAGGTCCGCGAAGCCACCCTGCGTGAACGCACGGATGAGATTCAGCGTGGACGCCGCGGTGTGGTAACCCTTGACCAGGCGCGAGGGGTCGGCCTGGCGGGATTCGGGTGTGAAGTCGTATCCGTTGACGATGTCGCCACGGTATGCAGGCAGGGTGACATCCCCGCGGGTTTCGAAGTCGCTTGAACGCGGCTTGGCGAATTGCCCGGCCATGCGTCCCATCTTGATGACGGGCATCGAGGCGCCGTATGTGAGCACGACGGCCATCTGCAGCACTGTCTTGACCCTGTTGCGAATCTGGTCTGCATTTGCGCCGCTGAACGTCTCTGCACAATCGCCACCCTGGAGAAGGAAAGCCTCGCCACGCGCGGCTTCGGCCAGGCGATCGCGCAGGATGTCTACTTCACCGGCGAAAACGAGAGGAGGAAGCGTTGACAGCTCAGCGGATGCCGCAGCAACTGCGTCTGCATCCGGCCATGAGGGCTGCTGCTTCGTCTCCAGCGTGCGCCAATAGTCCAGTCCAGCGATCACAGATTCATCTGCCAATACAACTGGTTCGGTGCCGTCTACCACTGGACTATTCCTGTTTTCTCTGTGTCATCGCAGAGTTGCGATGGATGAATGGAAATATCGCGCCAAGCTCACTCTCGTGAATTCAACTGTCGCAGTTTAGCGCGAAAGGCTGGCGCGCTTTTCTTTGACGGATGTCGCATAGACATCCAGATACTCCTGGCCGCTGAGGTGCTGCAACTCATACATGAGTTCGTCGGTTATGGAGCGCAACACGAAGCGGTCGCCTTCCATTCCTTCAAAACGGCTGAAGTCGAGCGGGTCGCCGAAGACGATGCCGATCCGGCGCACCTTCGGGATCCGGGTGCCTGTCGGCATCGCTTTCTCTGTGTCGATCATGGCGACGGGAACGATGGGAACGCCGGCCTCGAGCACCATGCGGGCAACGCCGGTGCGGCCGCGGTACATCTTGGCATCCGGGCTTCTGGTGCCTTCCGGATAGATACCGAGCACGCCACCCTCACCAAGAACCCGGAGTCCGGTGTTCAACGAATCTTCAGAAGCCTTGCCGCCTGATCTGTCGATGGGCAGCTGACCGGTTGCCTTGAAGAACTGGCGCGTCGCCCACCCCTTCAGGCCTTTTCCGGTGAAGTACTCGCTCTTGGCCAAAAAGACCACTCGCCGTGGAACGACGAGCGGAAGAAAAATGGAATCGATGAACGACAAGTGATTACTCGCCAGAATCACCCCGCCAGTTTTCGGAATCTTGTCGAGACCCTTAATCCAGGGCCGGAAGATCGCGAGCACGATCGGACCGACCACAATGTTCTTCATGATCCAATAGAACATTGCGTCTCCTTCCTGCTCTAGCTCGAATCAGCCTACTGCGCCGTCGCGCCCCTGCCGTTATGCGAGGCCCGGTGTGGTCAGGTTCAGGGCGTGTTGACGAGCGAGGTCAGCTGCGCCGACAACTCCGGCATCGTTGACGAGTTCTGCGATCGCGAACGAGGCTTCAGGGTGGTAACCACGGGCAGGCAGGTGATCAAGATATGCGGCACGGATGGGATCGAGCAGCAGGTCCCCCGCCTGGGCAACCCCGCCGCCGAACACGAAGACCTGAGGGTCGAGCACAGCGCCGAGGCTTGCACACGCAGCTCCGAGTGATGAGCCGAGCTGACGGAGGGCCGCCAGGGCTCCCCCATCGCCCTCGATGATCAGGTCGCTCACGTCATGACCGGTCAGCGCGCCCTTCTGGCGGCGTACTTGAGCCAGTCGCAGTCCGACTCCGCCTGCGTCTGCGAGCTCGTTGGAAATGCGAAGCAGCGCACGGCCGGAGCCGTACTGCTCGATGCACCCGCGGGCGCCACAGCCACAGGGCAGACCGTCGGGAACGACGCGCATGTGACCGAGCTCGGCCCCGGCGCCGAAGCCACCGCGGAACAGTCGGTCATTCGACACGATCGCACCGCCGACACCTGTACCGATAGTCAGCGTCACCATGTCGCTATACGTGCGGCCTGCTCCGAAGCGAAATTCGGCCCATCCGGCTGCGTTCGCATCATTCTCAATGATGATCGGAAGGTCAAGGCGTGCCTCAAGCTTGTCGCGGAACGGCTCGTTGCGCCAGCTGATGTTGGGTGCGTAATACACCGTCGACTGGGCGGCATCGATAAATCCAGCGGCCGCAACACCAGCACCGATGACGTCGGCACCGGCGCTCAGACCCGAGATCATCGCAACGACTGCATCCTCGATCTCTTGTGGGTCGGATGCCGAAGTCGGCGTGCGGTCGGACTTGACGATGTTTCCGTGCTCATCGACCAAGGCTCCCGCGATCTTGGTACCACCGATATCGATCCCAATGGCGTGCACAAGCAGCACCTTTCATGTGGAGGAGGTTTGTAAGGTGAGGGCCCGGCGTTGAAAAAGCAACGGGCGCTACCCTCTAGAGTGTAGTAAACCAGTTCGCCGTCGGGCGATCCGCGCATGGCCCACAGCATCAAGGCCAGGCGATGACTGCCCATCCGGTACCAAAGGAGTTGCCGTGAAAGAATTCGTCACGCCCGCAGTCGTACCTGCACGACCACAGGCCAACGTCACAGATCTGTTGGTGGAGCGTCTCGCGGCGACCCCCGACCTCGTATTGTTCTCGCTAGCCACGAAAGAAGGCGGCTGGTCCCCCGTGACCACCGCCGAGTTCCACACTCAGGTCGTCGCGCTGGCTAAAGGCCTCGTCGCATCGGGGATCCAGCCGGGCGACAAGATCGGCCTGATCTGCAAGACCCGCTACGAGTGGACCCTGATCGACTTCGCGACCTGGTTCGCCGGCGCGATCCTGGTTCCGGTCTATGAGACCAGCTCACCCAGCCAGGTGAAGTGGATCCTGGGCGACTCAGGTGCCGGAGCACTCATCGTTGAGTCTCCTGACCAGTTCGCGCGCTTCGACGAGGTGCGCCCCGACCTTCCGGGCGTCGCGCAGGTCTGGCAGATTCACTTGAACGACCTCGACAAGCTCGCCGCACTCGGCGTCGATGTTCCGGATGCCGAAATCGAGCGCCGTCGTAACCTCGCTGTCGCCAGCGACATGGCGACCCTCATCTACACCTCGGGTTCGACCGGCAAGCCCAAAGGCTGTGTACTCACGCACGCGAACTTCTTCGAGACCAGCCGCAACGCCGGCGTCGCCCTGAGAGAGGTGCTCGAAGACAAGAACGGCGCATCCACGCTGCTGTTCATCACGCTTGCCCACGTCTTCGCGCGATTCATCGCGGTGCTCTGCGTCGACAATGGCGTTCGGGTCGGCCACCAGGCAGACACGAGCAAGCTGCTGCCTTCGCTCGGCAGCTTCAAGCCGACGTTCCTGCTGGCTGTCCCTCGCGTGTTCGAGAAGGTCTACAACTCAGCAGAGCAGAAGGCTGAAGGCGGCGGTAAGGGCAAGATCTTCCGCGCAGCTGCCGAGATAGCTGTGCAACACTCCCAGCTTGTTGAGAGCGGCAAGCCGGTACCGATCGGCATGAAGATCAAGTTCGCGCTGTTTGACCGACTCGTCTACAGCAAGCTGCGCACTGCCATGGGCGGCAACGTGCGATACGCGGTCTCTGGCTCTGCGCCCCTCGGCGCTCGTCTCGGCCACTTCTTCCACAGCCTCGGCATCGTCATCCTCGAGGGCTACGGCCTCACGGAGACGACTGCTCCCGCCACGGTGAACCTGGCCACCAAGGCCAAGATCGGTACAGTCGGCCCGCCGCTGCCCGGCGTGGGCGTGCGTGTGCTCGATGACGGCGAGATCGAGGTGAAGGGTGTCAACGTATTCAAGGAGTACTGGAACAACCCGGAGGCCACTGCTGAGGTGTTCAACGACGGCTGGTTCCGCACCGGCGACCTCGGCGACTTCGACAACGATGGATTCCTCACCATCACCGGCCGCAAGAAAGAGATCATCGTCACGGCCGGCGGTAAGAATGTCTCGCCGGCGCAGCTCGAAGACCCCATCAGGTCAAACCCGCTCATCGGCCAGGTCGTCGTCGTCGGCGACCAGAAGCCGTTCATCTCTGCGCTGATCACCCTTGACTCCGACATGCTACCGGTCTGGCTGAACAACAACGGTGAGGATGCCGCAATGGGCATTGTTGCAGCGGCCACCAACGTCGCGGTCATCGCCGAGGTGCAGCGCGCGATCGACCGGGCCAACGAAGGTGTGTCCCGCGCCGAATCAATCCGCAAGTTCGTCATCCTGACGACCGAGTTCACTGAAGACAGCGGACACCTGACACCCAAGCTCAGCATCAAGCGCAACATCATCGTGCGTGATTTTGCTGGCGAGATCGAAGGCCTCTACGTCGGAGCTCCGGCCACCGAGGGGTTCTCCATCCGCGGATAGCGGTTTAACGGCACCATGACTGAAGGCGGCATCCGAGTATGGATGCCGCCTTCACTCTGTTCAGACCGGAGTGACGCTAGATCACCGGGGTCAGAACCAGTTGGACTCCCGAACTTCCTTCATCGCTGCCCTGCGGTTCTCCTTGTCGAGTCGATCCAGATACAGCAGCCCGTCGAGGTGATCGGTCTCGTGTTGCAGGGCCTGAGCCATCAGCTCGTGTCCTGACAGCTCGATCGGGTTGCCATCGAGGTCGATGCCGGTAACACGGGCGAACGGGTATCGCTTGACCGGATACCAGAGGCCGGGAACCGACAGGCAGCCCTCGTCGACGAGCTCGGGTTCACCCGACAGCTCAACGATCACGGGATTCAGGATGTAGCCGACTTCTCCATCGACGTTGTAGCTGAAGGCGCGCAGGTTCACACCAATCTGGGAGGCAGCGACTCCGGCCCTGCCCGGAAGCTGCACACTGTCAACCAGATCGGCGACGAGTGCGCGCACTCGATCGTCGATCGTGCTGATCGGGTCTGAAACTGTTTTGAGAACGGGATCGCCGAAGAGACGAATCGGGCGTTCGGGCACGGTGAGCTCCCTGGGTATCGGGTGTGGGCTGGACAAGGCGCGGCGCCAGAAATCGGACCGCGCCGGGGTAATGCTGGTGCGGCGCCTAGACGGTGCGGTCGGCCGGCAGGCCCTCGACGACGAGTGCAGCCAGCGTGCGGGACGCCAGCTTCGTGATCGGCTGGAGGTCCTGGTATGACACGACGCTGCCTGCAGCGAGCTGCGGGTCATATGGAATCCGCACGATCTCACGCACGCGTGAACGGAAGTGCGACTCGATCTCTTCGAGTTTGACCAGGTTGGTGCCCTGCGTCGCGGTGTTGAGCGCAACGATCGCGTTGCGAACCAGGTCGCCATATCCGTTCGCTTCGAGCCAGGTCAGCGTTTCGGAGGCCAGCCTGGCCTCGTCAACGCTGCCGCCTGACACGATAACGATCGAGTCTGCACGCTGAAGAGTTGCACGCATCACAGAGTGCACGATCCCGGTGCCACAGTCGGTGAGCACGATTGAATAGAACCGGGCCGCGAGATCGGCCACGACGTTGTAGTCGTTCTCGTCGAATGCTTCGGAGAGCATCGGGTCGGTGTCTGACGCCAGGATGTCAAGGCGGGTCACATCGCGAGAGACCAAAGCCGAGAAGTCGGTAAAACCACCGATCGATGGTGCCTTGGTGACCACGTCGCGCACGGTTGACCTGGTCTGCTTCGGAACGCGCTCAGACAGGGTGCCGCGGTCGGGGTTGGCGTCGACGGCAATGATGCGGTCTTCGCGCGCATCGGCAAGCGCCATGCCGAGCAGCGTGGTGACGGTGGTCTTGCCGACGCCACCCTTGCGGGTAAGGATCGGGACGAAGCGGGCTCCGCCCTCGAACTGCTTCTGAATGCGCGCATCCATCTCTTTCTGCGCGCGTACCTTGGCGGAGTCGCCCAGGTTGATCACGTGGAAGGTCACGTTGTAGACGAATCGGTTCCAGCCGCCGTGCGGTGGGCGACGCGTACGACGATTGACCTCGAGCAGCCTGTCTGAGGTGAGCATCGAAGCGGGTTCCGGCGTATCGGCGCTCTCGGTACGAACGCGATCGCGCCTCGGATACGAACCGCCGTCATCGGCAGCCGATACAGACGTTGATGTCGTCTCGCGAGACGAGGTTGCTGTTCGCTCGACCCGTGGGCTCGGCGTGCTGATCTCGATCGTGTGGGTCGCCGGGTGCGATGGCTGGGTCGTCGCTGCAGCTGACGCTGCGGACTCAACAGCTGCAGATCGCCCGGTAGACCTGATTGCCGAAGCCGATACGACACCTGCGCGGTCGTCGCTTGATCGGCCACGCGAGGTGACAGCACTCCGGGGAGCCGGAACGTCGATCGGGACGCTCAGGCTCTCCGGGAGGGCTGCAGCAAGATTCTCGAAGCTGTGTGGTGGCAGTTCGCTGTGGTACTCGTCGCCAGGAACTGCGCGTGATTCAGACGTGAGCAGCGAAGCTGTGCTCTCGTCGTCTTTGGGTTTTTCTGACAACAGACCAAACTCCTCGTCGGTGCACCCACTTTGGGGAGCGCAACTAAGACTAGCGCGGACTCACAACCAGCAGCAGGTCTCCTGCATCAACCTGTTGAGTCTTCGGGATGGCGACACGCTCGATCACACCGGCGATCGGGGTGGTGATCGCAGCTTCCATCTTCATCGCTTCGATGGATGCCACGGTTTGCCCGGCTTCGACGACAGTGCCTTCCTCGACCTGCAGCGTCACGACACCGGAGAACGGTGCAGCGATCTGACCTGGACGATTGGCATCGGCCTTCTCGGCGATCTTGGCTTCGACGGCGATGCTGCGGTCACGCACGAACACGGGGCGGAGCTGGCCGTTCAGGATTGTCATGACGGTACGCATGCCCTTGTCATCGGCTTCACCGATGGCCTCGAGACCGGCGTAGAGGCGCACACCCTTGTCGATTTCAACGACGTGCTCCTGGCCCTGCTTGAGCCCGTAGAGGTAGTCGACGGTGTCAAGCGTCGAGAGGTCTCCGAAGAGCTCCCTGATCTGCTCGAACTGGCGGGTAGGAGCCGGGAACAAGAGGTGGTTGAGCATTGAACGGCGCGAGGCGCTGTCACTGTTCAGCGCTGCACGTTCGCTCTCGGTGATCTCGGTGATACCCGTGCGCACTGTGCGTCCGGCGAGGACCTTGGTGCGGAAGGGTTCTGGCCAGCCACCGGGAAGGTCGCCCAGTTCGCCAGCCATGAAGCCGACAACCGAGTCAGGAACGTCGTAGTTCTGCGGGTTCTCCTCGAAGTCTGCCGGGTCGGCCTTGACTGCAGCGAGGTAGAGCGCGAGGTCTCCGACGACCTTCGATGACGGCGTTACCTTCGGAATCCGGCCGAGGATGGTGTTCGCGGCGGCATACATGTCCTCGATCAGCTCGAAGTGGTCTTCGAGGCCGAGAGCAACAGCCTGCGTGCGCAGGTTTGACAGCTGTCCACCGGGAATCTCGTGGGTGTAAACGCGACCCGTCGGGCCGACGAGGCCAGACTCGAACGGGCGGTAGACCAGGCGAACTGCCTCCCAATACGGCTCAAGGTCTGCAACGTTCTTCAGCGAGATTCCGGTGTCGCGCTCGGTGTGTGCCAGGGCAGCGACGAGAGCGGATGCCGACGGCTGGCTGGTGGTGCCTGCCATCGATGCGCTTGCGACGTCAACAGCATCCGCGCCTGCACGCGATGCGGCAAGGAGCGTGGCCAGCTGGCCACCGGCCGTGTCGTGCGTGTGCACGTGCACCGGCAGGTCGAAGTTCTCCCTGAACGCAGTGACGAGCTTTTCGGCAGCTGCCGGACGAAGCAGTCCTGCCATGTCCTTGATCGCCAGGATGTGCGCGCCTGAATCGACGATCTGCTCAGCGAGGCGCAGGTAATAGTCGAGCGTGTACAGGTCTTCGGCCGGGTCGAGCAGGTCGCCCGTGTAGCAGACGGCCACTTCAGCCAGCGTGGTGCCGGTCGCCAGCACAGCATCGATGGCAGGACGCATCTGGGAAACGTCGTTCAGGGCGTCGAAGATACGGAAGATGTCAACACCGGTTGCGGCGGCCTCACGGACGAAGGCATCGGTCACCTCTGTCGGATATGGGGTGTATCCGACGGTGTTGCGACCGCGCAGCAGCATCTGGATGTTGATGTTGGGCAGCGCCTCACGAAGGGCTGCGAGGCGGTCCCACGGGTCTTCGCCGAGGAAGCGCAGCGCGACGTCGTACGTTGCACCGCCCCAGGCCTCGACGGAGAGCAGCTCCGGCGTCATCCTCGCCACATAGGGCGCGACGGCAACCAGGTCCTTGGTGCGAACGCGGGTGGCCAGCAGCGACTGGTGTGCATCACGGAAGGTGGTGTCTGTAACGGCAAGCGGTGTCTGGGCACGCAGTGCGTCAGCGAAGCCCTTAGGGCCAAGCTCGAGGAGTCGCTGGCGCGAACCGGCAGGGGCCGGCTGAGCCAGGTCGATCTTCGGAAGCTTGTCGGCCGGGTTCACCGTGGTGACGGGTGCGCCATTCGGCTGGTTGACAGTGACATCGGCCAACCAGTTGAGGATCTTGGTCCCGCGGTCTTTGGATGCACGACCCTTGAGTAGCTCAGGGCGCTCGTCGATGAATGAGGTGCTCAGGTTGCCTGCGGCAAAGTCGGGGTCGTCAAGCACAGCCTGCAGGAACGGGATGTTCGTGGAGACACCACGAATACGGAACTCGGCCAGGGCGCGGCGGGAACGGGTGACAGCAGCCTCGAAGTCGCGGCCGCGGCAGGTGAGCTTGGCCAGCATCGAGTCGAAGTGCGGGCTGATCTGCGCGCCGGGGTTGATCGTTCCGCCATCGAGGCGGATGCCGGCACCACCCGGAGAGCGGTACGTGGTGATCTTGCCCGTGTCAGGGCGGAATCCTGCGGTCGGGTCTTCGGTCGTGATGCGGCACTGAAGCGCTGCGCCGCGCAGCTTGATCTTGTCCTGGGTGAGGCCGAGATCTTCAAGCGTCTCGCCCGCCGCGATGCGGATCTGAGACTGTACGAGGTCGACATCCGTCACTTCTTCTGTGACGGTGTGCTCGACCTGGATACGCGGGTTCATCTCAATGAACACGTGCTCTCCTGCACGCTCACCGGCAGTGTCGAGCAGGAACTCGACGGTGCCGGCGTTGACGTAGCCGATCGAGCGGGCGAAGGCGACGGCATCCTTGTACAGGCGCTGGCGCACAGTCTCGTCGAGGTTCGGTGCCGGAGCGATCTCGATGACCTTCTGGTGACGGCGCTGCACTGAGCAGTCACGCTCGAACAGGTGAACCGTCTCGCCCGTGGCGTCAGCGAGGATCTGCACCTCGATGTGACGCGGACGGAGCACAGCCTGCTCGAGGAACATGGTGGCGTCGCCGAAAGCACTCTTGGCTTCACGCATCGCTTCTTCGAGGGAGCCACGCAGGTCGTCCTTGGAGTTGACGCGACGCATGCCGCGTCCGCCACCACCAGCGACTGCCTTAGCGAAGATGGGGAAGCCGATCTCGTCCGCCTGGCTGATCAGCAGGTCGACGTCGAGCGACGGAGGCGTCGACTTCAGCACGGGAACGCCTGCTGCGATGGCATATTCCTTCGCGGTGACCTTGTTGCCGGCCATTTCGAGCACGCTCTTGCCTGGACCAATGAAGGTGATGCCTGCTGCGGCAGCGGCTTCAGCCAGCTCGGGGTTCTCAGAGAGGAACCCGTAACCGGGGTAGATCGCGTCTGCACCTGACTCGACGGCGACGCGGATGATCTCGCTCACGTCGAGGTACGCGCGAACCGGGTGGCCGGGCTCGCCAATCTGATAGGCCTCATCAGCCTTCAGCCTGTGCAGGGAATTGCGGTCTTCATAGGGGAAGACAGCGACAGTCTTTGCGCCCAGCTCATAGGCAGCGCGGAACGCGCGAATCGCGATTTCTCCACGGTTGGCGACAAGAATCTTGGTGAACATTCAGACCTTTCGAGCGTGGTGCGGCACACAGCTAACGGTTAGGTTCTCTCAGCCTAGTGAAGGTAACGTAACTGTTTGTGCACGTACTCAGCGTTAGCTCCCTCAAGGGAGGCGTAGGAAAGACCACGGTGACCCTTGGTCTGGCTTCTGCTGCCTTCGCCCGCGGTGTCAGAACCCTGGTCGTCGACCTCGATCCCCAGTCGGACGTGTCGACAGGCATGGATATTCAGGTCGCCGGTCACCTCAATGTTGCGGACGTACTCGCTTCTCCCAAGGAGAAGACGGTACGTGCTGCAATCGCCCCAAGTGGGTGGACGAAGGGGCGGTCGGGCACGATCGATGTGATGATCGGCAGCCCGTCTGCGATTAACTTCGACGGCCCACACCCGAGCATCCGGGATATTTGGAAGCTTGAAGAAGCGCTCTCGACAGTTGAAAAGGAATACGACCTCGTTCTTATTGACTGCGCCCCGTCTCTGAACGCCCTGACGCGCACTGCGTGGGCCGCCAGCGACCGTGTGACGGTCGTGACGGAGCCCGGCCTCTTCTCCGTCGCAGCTGCCGACAGGGCGCTGCGTGCGATCGAGGAGATTCGCCGTGGGCTGAGCCCGCGCCTTCAGCCACTCGGCATTATCGTCAACCGTGCACGCACCGCTTCACTCGAGCACCAGTTCCGTATCAAGGAACTGCGTGACATGTTCGGCCCGCTCGTGCTCAGCCCGCAATTGCCCGAGCGTACGTCGCTACAGCAGGCGCAGGGCGCAGCAAAGCCGCTGCACATCTGGCCAGGCGACAGCGCCCAGGAAATGGCGCGCTACTTCGATCAGCTGCTCGACCGTGTACTGCGGACGGCTCGCATCGGCGAGTATGCCGAACAGCAGGAAGACGCCCGCTAACCCGACGCGTAACAATTCGACATGGAGCCGACTCGGCCCCTCATCTACCGGTCAGAGAACCGCTCCAGCCCATCGGGTTGGAGCGGTTTTTTCGCATGCGGCTGCCAACACAGCCGTCGACCGACGCAGAAGGCGGAGTATCGGGTTCGCTAGGAGATCTTGCGGGCAGTACGACGCACGGCGAGCTCGTCCGCCTGGTCGATCGCCTGGGTGTTAATTTCGACAAGGCTGTTCTCTACCTCGCGCAGTACCTTGCCGACGGCAATTCCAAAGACACCCTGTCCGCGACTCACGAGATCGATGACCTCGTCGTTGGACGTGCAGAGGTAGACGCTGGCGCCGTCGCTCATGAGCGTGGTCTGGGCCAGGTCGTTGACGCCTGACTCACGCAGCTGGTTGACAGCGGTGCGGATCTGCTGGAGAGAGATTCCGGTGTCGAGCAGACGCTTGACAAGCTTCAGCACCAGGATGTCGCGGAAGCCGTAAAGACGCTGCGAGCCGGAGCCGGCTGCGCCGCGAACCGTCGGTTCGACGAGTTCGGTACGAGCCCAGTAGTCCAGCTGGCGGTAGCTGATGCCAGCGGCTCGAGCGGCCACTGCACCCCGATATCCCGAGTTCTCGTCGAGCTCAGGAAGGCCATCAGTGAAGAGCAGTCCGAGGCCGTATCGCGAGGCATCGTCTCGTGGTTTGAGTTCACTCATTCGATTGCCTCTCGGGGGATTGTCTGCGACGTTACCGCGTCGCAGTGTCCACGGTACAGAGGGCAGTGGCCCTGATCAACGACATTCGCACTATCGCGTCGGCGTGTCGAAATCAAGGGGTGGGTGCCGCGGGCACCGACGAGGCGCTCATCGCAGTCTCAGTGTACGTCGCGGTTCCTCGGAAGGGCTGGAGAGCGCCGACATCGAGCAGACTTACGAAGTAAGACGCGACAGAGCGGAGCGAATGAGGCTGCTTCTGACCACTTCGAGCTGACCGGCGATTTCGATCGCGGTTTCGTGGGCCTTCGCTCTGCTCGACGAATCCTTGCGTCGAGCAACTGGCACGAGAGCACTCTCGATGAGGCCAAGCTCGCGTTCTGCCGCTCCCCGGAATCCCCTGAGGTGCCGGGGTTCGATGCCGCTGCGCTGCAATTCAACGAGTGACTTGAGTACATTCAGTGCATCTTCGCTGTAGTGCTCTGCCGGCAGGATAATCGATGCCGTGATTGCGTCGTGCAGCAGCGTTGCGGATGCCGAAGCCTCATGCAGAAGTTCGTCCCTGGTCAGGCGACGGGCTGCGGAGAGCATCGATGGGCCTGGTGCTCCCCCGCCTGGCAGCGTCGGGTTGAGGCCGGCGTCGAGGTCATCAAGGTAGCTGCGGATAACCTTCAACGGCAAATAGTGGTCACGCTGCATCGACAGGATCAACCGCAGCCGGTCAACGTCACCCGAACAGAACTTGCGGTAGCCCGACTGGGTTCTCGCCGGAGAAACCAGACCCTGCTCCTCGAGGAAGCGAAGCTTCGATGGCGTGAGCTCTGGAAACTCAGGAGACAATCTGGCCAGTACTTGACCGATGCTGAAAAGCGGCGCCGCGCCCAGGCCACTCGCCCTGGCGGAGGACGACGCCGACACTAGCTGCTCGCCACGTGCGCGAGATCGAGCCGCGAGGCGTAGAAGGTGAGGCGGAATTTTCCGACCTGCACCTCGGCACCGTCAGCCAGCAGCGCGCTATCGATGCGCACTCCGTCGAAGTATGTGCCGTTCAGGGAATTGAGGTCTTTGACCTCGAACGCGGTTCCGAAACGCAGGAACTCAGCATGGCGACGGGAGACGGTCACATCATCGAGGAAGATGTCAGCGTCTGGGTGTCGACCCACAGTGGTCACATCTGCATCAAGCAGGAATCGAGCACCGGAGTTCGGGCCACGCCGAACAACCAGCAAGGCGGAACCGGACGGCAGTGCCGCAATGGCTTCCTGCTCTTCTGCGGTCACATCGCCATCGATCGCCGCAAGCTGCGCAGCGAACTCCTGACTGAAGTTCAGGGTCGTATCGGTCGCACCCGAGGAGTGCTCGGGCGCCAACGTGCGCTCGGGTTCGTTTTTCTCTTCGGAATCAGCCACCGTAAAACCTCCTAGATGTCCAGCGTATCGGAAACGGAGGGCGCCTGAACCCGCGGAATGCGAATCACCCTCGCTGTTTCGATCGCGTAGATAATGCCTGCCCACCAGTACAAAAAGGCTCCCCAGAGCGCAAACGCCCAACCGAGTGGCTCTGACCACCACGACAGCACGGGGAATGCCTCACCCAGCATGATCATCGGGAGCGCGTAAAACAGGCAGAATGTTGCGACCTTGCCTAGTTGATGCACCGGCAATGGCCCGAACCCGTGGTTCGCCAACACTATTCCGAGCACGAGCAGACAAACGTCTCGACCCACGATGATCAGAACGATCCACCAGGGAACCAGATCGCGCCAGGCGAGCCCGATCAGTGCGGCAAAGATGTAGAGGCGGTCTGCAGCCGGATCAAGGAGCTGCCCGAGCCGACTGACCTGGTTGAGCGATCTGGCCAGAAAACCGTCGAGGAAATCTGTGATGCTCGAAATGATCAGGATGACGAGCGCCCAGAGGTCTTCGCCCTGAATCAGGAGGGTCAAAAAGACCGGCACAAGCAGAAGACGCGCGAAACTCAGCAGGTTGGGAATCGTGAACACCCGACCGCTGACCTCTTGCGCCGCTGAATCTGTCACACGTCAACACTAGCGACGCGATCGGACGCTCACGATTCATCGGTCAGAAACTACGCTGATGAGGCGTCTTTTCTATTTGATCTCGCTGCACTTTTCTTCTTGCCCGCCCTGCTGCGCTCGACGCTTCGTTGCAGCGCTTCCATGAGGTCGAGGACTTCACCGCCAGCCTGTCCCTCGTCGCCCTCCCCCAGCGTGCGCGCTGTCTCGAGTACATCGCCGTGCGCTAGCTTGTCTTCGATGAGCGCTTTGAGCTGAACCTGATAGTCGTCAGTGAACTTCTCTGGCTCGAAGTCTGCCGCGAATGATTCAACGAGAGCAGCCGACAGTTCGAGCTCGCGGTCAGAGATCTTCACCTTCTCATTGAGAGCAGGGAAGTCGGCTTCACGCACCTCGTCGTCCCACAACAAGGACTGCAGCATCAAGACGTTGTCGCGCACGCGAAGCGCTCCGAGCCTGGTCTTTTGCCGCAGCGCGAAACGCACGATCGCCGTGCGGTCAGTGGATTCCAGCGTCTCCCTGAGCAGGGCATATGCCTTGGACGATGAGCCGTCGGGTTCCAGGTAGTAGCTGCGCTCGAACATGATCGGGTCGAGCTGATCGTTGGGTACGAACTCAACGACATCGATTTCCCTGCTGCGCTCAGCGGGGAGCGCCTTCAGGTCGTCTGCGGTGATCACGACAGTTTGTTCGCCATCGTCGTACGCCTTGTCGATGTGCTCGTATGGCACGATGCGGCCGCAGACGTCGCATCGGCGCTGGTATTTGATGCGCCCGCCGTCTTCGTCATGCACCTGGTGCAGCGCGACGTCGTGGTCTTCAGTTGCGGTGTATACCTTCACCGGAACGTTGACCAGTCCGAAGGTGATCGCACCTTTCCAGATCGATCTCATTCATCAAGTACACACCCGGGCAGCCATCATGACTAGCTGCGGCGAGCGCGGCACTAGTCACGCGCTGAGACGGCGAGGAAACTTGCATCATGGCAGACTCCCCGCAGATGGTGAGCGTCGACGGTCATCGGCTCACCCTCACCCATCTCGACAAGGTGATGTATCCGGAGACCGGCACGACCAAGGGCGACGTGATTTCTTATTACGCCGCGGTTGCCGAGTTTCTCATTCCGCATGCAATGAATAGACCGGCTACTCGCAAGCGCTGGGTACACGGCGTCGGGACCACAGAGGAGCCCGCAATGTCGTTTTTTCAAAAGAATCTGGATGCCAGTGCTCCCACGTGGGTGAAACGGCGCGCCATCTCACACAAGGACCACGTCAACGAGTACCCCGTGGTCAACGACCTGGCGACGCTGACCTGGCTCGCCCAGATGGCAGCCCTGGAGATCCACGTACCGCAGTGGCAGTTCAATCGCGCAGGCGTGCCACGGAACCCCGACCGGCTGGTGCTTGACCTCGATCCTGGTGAGGGCGTGCCTCTGCCCCAGTGCGCTGAGGTCGCACGATTCGCCAGGGCGATCCTGCAGGACATGGGACTGGAGCCGATGCCTGTGACCAGCGGGAGCAAAGGCATCCATCTCTATGCCGCTCTTGACCGGAGCGCGACAAGCGACCAGGTCTCGCAGGTGGCGCACGAGCTGGCCCGTGCGCTGGAGGCCGATCATCCCGACATGGTCGTGAGCGACATGAAGAAAGCGAAGCGACCCGGCAAGGTGTTCGTCGATTGGAGCCAGAACAGTGCATCGAAGACCACCATCACCCCATATTCGTTGCGGGGCCGCAGCCACCCGATGGTCGCAGTCCCCCGCACCTGGCGCGAACTGGCCTCACCCGATCTTGCTCACCTCGACTACGAGCAGGTGATGAAGCGGATGACGCG
Organism: Leifsonia sp. A12D58; assembly: GCF_047530025.1. Lineage (NCBI taxonomy): Bacteria > Bacillati > Actinomycetota > Actinomycetes > Micrococcales > Microbacteriaceae > Leifsonia > Leifsonia sp. A12D58. Next base: position 268,926 of record NZ_JBLJAT010000002.1, read on the forward strand.
TCGGAGCGACCCGCTCGCCGCGCTGTTCGATGCGCATCCCGACAGCCTCGACACGGCACCGGACCCTGACGAGGATGCGAGCGAGAGCGGTTCCGAACCAGACAGGCTCACGCTGTACCGCAGCAAACGCGATGCGGCGAAGACGCCAGAACCCATCCCGGCGTCTGTCGCCGTGGATTCAGGGAACTCGTTCGTGATTCAGGAACACCACGCCCGCAACCTGCACTGGGACTTTCGTCTCGAGCATGACGGCGTACTGGCCTCGTGGGCACTGCCCAAGGGCGTGCCGACCGAAAGCACAAAGAACCATCTCGCCGTGCAGGTCGAGGACCATCCGCTGGAGTACGGCAGTTTCGAGGGAGAGATTCCGCGTGGAGAGTATGGCGCAGGCACCGTCTCCATCTGGGACAGCGGCACATACGACCTGGAGAAGTGGCGGGATGACGAGGTGATCGTGACCCTGCATGGACTCGCTGACGGCGGACTCGGCGGGCAACCGCGCCGGTTTGCCCTCATCCGCACGGGCGGAGCCGGCACAGGCAGGGCTCCGAACAATTGGTTGATTCACCAGATGAAGGAGCAGGGAAGCACAAGCACCCACGCGCCGACGCCGGCTCCCATACGCACCTCCACCCCAGCGCCAACACGTGCCCCGGCCCGTGAGCGCTACTCCCCCATGCTCGCCACCGCCGGTTCGGAACCTGACCTCACCGACGCCGGTGAGTGGGCATTCGAAATGAAGTGGGACGGCATCAGGGTTATCGCCTACCTGGACTCCTCAGCTACCCCTCCCGTGCGCCTCGTCAGTCGGAACGGCATCGATGTGACAGCCACCTACCCCGAGATCGTCGAGACCCTTCCCGCCCAGGTGTCTGCGACATCCGCTGTGCTCGACGGGGAGATCATCGCCGCAGACAGTACCGGGCGCCCGAGCTTCGGCGCACTGCAGAACCGGATGAACCGCACGGCTGCGCATGAGGTGGCCACTGCCCGTCGACACACGCCGGTGCAGTACATGCTCTTCGACGTCCTCGAGCGCGGCAGCACGCCCCTGGTCGGAGAGCGCTACGAAGCCAGGCGGGAGGCGCTTCTCGACCTGGTCACTCCCGGGGGGAGCATCCAGGTTCCGCCGGCGTTCGACGGTGACTTCGAGACCGCATTCGAGACAAGCCGTGACCTGAAACTCGAAGGGGTGATGGCGAAGCGCCGTGATTCCACCTACAGCACCGGCATCAGATCGCATTCGTGGATCAAGGTGAAGCACCACCTGACCCAGGAAGTGGTGATCGGCGGTTGGCGCACGGGTAACGGCTATCGGGCAAAGACGATCGGCTCGCTGCTCGTCGGGATCCCTGACGATGGCGGCCTGCGCTACGTCGGTCGGGTCGGCACCGGCTTCACCGATCGCGACCTGGAGCGCATTGCGAAGACTCTCGCTCCGCTGGTGCGCGACTCGTCACCGTTCAGCGATGTGCCACCTCTCGAAGCGCGGGACGCCACCTGGGTGGAGCCGACACTGGTGGGTGAGGTGGAGTTCGCCGAGTGGACAAACAGCGACCGCTTGCGGCATCCGTCGTGGCGGGGCCTGCGGTCAGACAAAACACCGGATGATGTAGCGCGAGAGTCGTGAATCGCCGGCGTCAGCTCGATACATGAGCCGACTGATTGACTGCCTTGGCTGCTTTGGCTGGCTTTGGGAATGCATCGCGCATGTAGTCGCTTGACAGGTAGTCGGCTACCCCGATCATGATGAGGCTGAAGATGATCTGTTCGGTGATCATCCACAACGGGTATAGCCCGGGGATAGCGGCCATCACCAAGGTGACGATGGGGAAGATCTTGCTGAACAGTTTGAGCCGCGAATACGCCCAGTAGAAGCCCTTCTGGGCGCGCCAGGAGAAGTAGAACAGGGTGACGGTCATGCCGAGCACAACGAGGCCGCGCGTCCACACGGCAAGCGGGACAGTCTGCCCATCGAGGAGCAGGATGAACGCGATGACGATGGCCAGCACGCCGAGCACGAACTCCGCGGCAAGCAGCCAGGTGATGACGATAAATGCGCGCCTGATCTTGGGCGACCGCAGTTGCTCGGGTTCAACGGTGTAGTCAACGTTCCGACCACCAGCGATCCGATCGAGCTTCAGGAACAGCGGTTCCAGTTTCATTGATTCCTCCAGTACCAACGCTAGCGCCAGCTGCCTGTCATCCACATCGAACTTTGGTTTGATACGTGCGACCAGATCGATTCTCACCTAGGCTCCACCCATGGAAGCGCTCACCGTGTGCCTGTGGATATTCGCCGCCAGCTGCCTCGTGACCTGGGTACTCTCCCTCATCACGAAGGAGTATTCGTGGGTCGATCGCGTCTGGTCGATCATCCCTGTGGTCTACGTCTGGGTATTCACCTCAGCAGCCGGGTTCGCTGATACCCGCCTCACCGTCATGGCGGTCCTCGTCACCCTCTGGGGTGCACGCTTGACCTTCAATTTCGCCAGGAAGGGCGGATACGCGCCAGGCGGGCAGGACTACCGCTGGGTCATCCTGCGCAGTCGAATGAAGCCATGGCAGTTTGGCCTGTTCAACCTGTTCTTCATCTCGATCTACCAGAACATCCTGTTGCTGCTCATCACGCTGCCTGCGTTCACCGTGCTCGAGCACCCTGACACACAGTTCGGATTTCTCGACGTCCTGGTCGCCGTGCTGTTCCTGGCATTCCTGGTCGGTGAAACGGTTGCCGATCAGCAACAGTGGAACTTCCAGACCCGCAAACGGGTGCTGCAGGCATCCGGTCAGCCCGTGACGCCCCGGTTTCTGCAGGATGGCCTGTTTCGCTACTCACGGCATCCCAACTTCTTCTTCGAGCAGGCGCAGTGGTGGGCGTTCTTCCTGTTCGGCGCTATCGCGGTCGGCTCGCTCTGGCAGTGGAGCGTCATCGGCGCGTTTCTGCTCACCCTGTTGTTCATCGGCTCGACTATCTTCACCGAGCGCATCAGTCTTGAGCGGTATCCGGAGTACGCCGACTACCAGCGGCGCACATCACCCATCGTGCCGTGGCCGCCACGCCCTGCCGTCGGCGCCGAAGCGAGTTGATCGGTCGGCACTCAGCCGAGCTGCGAGCGAAGTTCGTTCCAGCTTGCGGCGAAGCCCGGGTGCAGTGGAAGCGCCGTGACTTCGTCGATTGGAACCCAGCGCAACGCGATGCTCTCCGGGTCGCTGATCACCGGTTCGAAGAATTCGAGAGCGTCGGCGACGACTGTTGCATACGACCAGAACTTCAGGTCGAAGACCGAAGTGAAGCGGATGCGCACGAGCTCCGCCGGCACACCGGCCTCTTCACGCGCCTCACGGAGTGCAGCTTCCTCTGCCGATTCATCGACGTGACGCGCACCGCCCGGCAGCCCCCACGTGTCGCCGAAATGACTCCATACCGCGCGGTGCTGTAACAAGACACCGGCATCCGGGTGATGCACGAGCAAGCCAGCGGCTCCGTAGAGTCCCCAGAATCGGCGTCCGTCAGGGCCGTATACCCACGCGTCGCCACTGCCAGTCATGCCTCCAGCATGCCCTACAACATCCGACGCCATGGCGAAGCGCGCCTTAGAACGACACGATCGTGTGGGTGGGGATGCCCTCGATGCGTGAGCGACCGTCGAGGTCGCTCAGCTCAATGACGACGCCGACACCGGCTACCGAGTAGCCAGCACGGCTGATCAGGCTGGCCGTTGCCGCCACGGTGCCGCCGGTGGCGAGAACATCGTCGAGGATCAGGACGCGAGAGCCCTCGGGAAGCTGGCCGACTTCGAGCTCAAGACGGGCAGTGCCGTATTCGAGAGCGTATTCCTCTGCGAGCACCGTGCCAGGCAGCTTGCCACCCTTGCGCACCGCGAGGACCGGCACGTCGGACGCATAGCCGAGAGCACCGGCGAGCAGGAATCCGCGCGCCTCGATTCCGGCGACAGCGTCGAAGGTGCCGGCGAACTCTGCTGCGAGTGCATCGATGATGGACGTGAACGCGGCAGCATTGGCGAAGACGGGATTCAAATCCCGAAACAGGATTCCCTCGTGCGGAAAATCTGGGTAGGAAGCGAGTAGGGAATGCACATGTTCAGCGGCAGAAGTCACCCGTCAACAGTAGTCGCTTCCACCTGAACGGCTGCCGAATACCGCCATCGGGCTGCGCAGTTGATCGCTAGAGTCGAAGCATGGAACCAGTCGTCAGCGCCCGCGTCGATAGCTGGGTGTGGGCTGTGCGGATGTACAAAACTCGGTCGCAGGCCACAGCAGCCTGTCGGGCCGGCCACGTGCGTGTGAACGGCGATCGTGCCAAGTCAGCCCAGACGATTCGAATCGGCGACGAAGTGCGCGTGCGCTCCGCCGGGTTCGATCGCATCATGGTCGTTGATCGCATCGTCACTAAGCGCGTCGGTGCTGCCATCGCTGCCGAGTGCTACATCGACAAGACTCCACCACCGCCCCCGCGCGAAGAGGTGGCAATGCTTCCGGTGCGGGAGCGCGGCGCAGGCCGACCGACCAAGCGAGAACGACGCGAGCTCGAGCACCTGCGTGGCCGCGATTCGCTGGCCATCGACGACGACGAGGACTAAGACTCAGGCGCGCCGTCGCCGAGTACGGGAGCGCTGGCCGCCCGAACAGCCATGAATGCCACGTCGAGGGTTTTGATGGGCGTTCCTGCCTGACATGATCGTGCGATCGATAGCGGGGCCTCTGCTTGGATGCGCCACCCAGTTCTGGGGCAAGAGGGCGGGGCTCGCCTGCAGCTATGCTGTCGGGGCAGCGCCACGGGGAGGCTCTGCGGCGGTGCACGAGGGGGCGACTTGCGCGATCTGACGTTCGAAGAGTTCTGCGCTGCCTGGTCGACGTACTGGGGCCGTCGCGCGATCGGTGTCGTCGCCAATGACAGCGTGGCGTCGTCCCTCCAGAAGGATCACCGCGTGATGCGGGAGCTGCATACCCAGTGGCGCACAGCGCGTGAGACGTATCCGGCGGATTCTCGGCTTTGGCTGCTTGGCACGCCCGACCTCGCTCCCGACGTGTTCGAGAAACGAGCTGTCGATTCCATCGCGATGCCACCTGCTCCGCGCATGGGACGCTTTGTCGTGCCGAATCCGAGCGTGTCAGGCTTCTCGCCCCTGGCCGGCGACTACGAAGAGAACAGTCCACCGAATGCGCCGGCTACCCGATACGCCAGGCGCCTGCTGCGGGGACCGCCAGGCGCACTCGTCAGCGTTGCATCGCTCCTGGTGGTCTGGCTGCCCGTCATCGCTGTACCTCTTGCACTCCTTGGCCTCGCCTGGACCATCCCGGCGAACCGCATTCTTCACCAGGGGAAGCCTCCCTGGCGGTACCGATGGCCGACACTCGTCGGTCAATCGATTGCGACACTCACCCTTGCGCTGAGCATCGTTCTCGTCGCTATGACCCAGTCGCTGACACCATTTGTTTCCCAGGAGGACACCATCGTGACCCACGCAGCAACGGGCACCCTGAGCGGCGACATCGTCGCTCGAATCTGGTCGCATTGGCCAGAAGCCGAGATCAGCATGACGTTGATCGATGATGATCCCGATCGACCGGAGTACGTGCGCGTGCGGGTCGCCGAACGTGTCTACCTCGATGCGATACCGAACGAATTCGGCTGGGCGGCCAGGCCCATGACAATCCAGGCTGCCGGAATCCGGCCAGCCCCCGGCAACGCCACATACAGCATCGGCGTCACAACTGCCGACGGAGCCGACGCCATCGCAGATCGCTTCTACGAAGAGGTGCGCTACTGGTGGACGATGCTCCACCCGACGACGATTGAGGCCGCGCAGGGCACCTGAGCGCGCAGGGCAGCCGTGGCGTTTAGCCCGCGTCCGGCAGGTGCCGTCGGGAGTTGACGAGGATGAGACCGAGGCAGAGAACGGCAAGCACGGCGCCGGCCGCGAACATCACCGGATAGGTGAACCACGGGGTCAGCAGCGCCAGAATCGCGGGCACGAAGAAGCCCAGGTAGGTGAACGAGTAGTACACCGCGGTGAGCCCGGCCAAGCCGGATGGCCCTGCGATGCGTTGTACCTCCTGCAGCCCGGACACGAGCAACAGTCCATAGCCGGCACCGAGCACCGCGGCAGCAATGAGCGCGACGGTCAGCGAGAGCGTAGCGGATGCCATCACCGCGATAGCCAGGCCGATGATGGTAACGATCATCGCGATGCCAATCGCGCGGGCCGAGCGCAGTGAGTCAAGCCGCTTCGCCAACTGCTGGGACAGAATGCCGAAGCTGAGCGCCACGAAGCAGAGCAGTCCGGAGAAGCCGACCTCCATGCCGGGAACCATGATCGACATGACGCCGGGAAGGATCGCATATGCCGAGGCGGCCGCACCGAACACCCAGGGCGCCATCGGCAGCACGACATAGAGGAATCGTCGGTGAGACAGCGCAGGCACCTTCAAATCGTCGCGCAGTCGGCCAGGCGCTTCAAGCCGGCCCCTGGTCTCGGGGGCACCCCACATGCTGAACCAGAGAACGAGGGTGACAACGATATTCACGAGATACGGCATCACGCTGGGAAGCGGACCGAACTGAGCGAGGATCGACGCGACAACCGCACCCGAGCCGAACCCGGCGGTGAGCGCGAGGGATGCCCTGCGCGCACCGCTGCCGTTATCCGCCGCTACGTCGAACGGTGCCTGCGAGAGTTCTTTCACCCAGCTCGTTCCCACGGCCATCACGAGCCCGAGAGCGAGACCAGAGAACATCCGGCCGATGAAGAGGAACGACGCTGACGACTCCACGCCACCGATGATGAGCAGGCTGCTGCCGACGATTGCCAGAGCGGGGGCAGGGAACATCAAGGGCCGGCGACCGTAGCGGTCAGACAACGGCCCGCCGATGAGCAGGGCCGGCACGATTCCGAGCACGTATGCCCCGAGCAGCACGTTGACCGCCTGATTGGTCAGGCCGTTCTCTTCGCGATACATCACCAGGAGCGGCGTGAACTCATTCCCGCCCCACGCGACGGCGAACAGTGCCCCGCAGGCACGCAGCCACGCCGGGATCGAGGCAAAGTGGCCGCGCCCGACGGTGGGGTGGCGGCGAGAACCGCTCTGCCGGCCTGCCGAAACCCCACTGGGTTTCGGCAATCTGATTGATGCTGTGCCGAGCGTCATTATTCGCTCCTCCTTCTGGATGGGGAAGGCGGCTGCTCTGACGCTGGGTGTACGGGGGTGAAAAGTGTTTAGGCCAGGAGATCCTGGTGAATGTCGCGCATGTGCACATCAAGTTCGTGGGCGAAGCTGCGCAGGTTGTGTCCGGAGATCAACGCAGCAAGTTCTGTGTGCTGGTCGACGATGCGCTGGCGCCGACCGCTCTGCAGCCAGACTGACCTGGTTGCCATGCGGCGCTGGCGATCCTGCAGGGTCTGGTAGACCTCGCTCAGGATGCTGTTGCCGCCGGCTTCAACGACGGCCTGGTGGAACGCTACATCCGCTACAGCGAACGCATCGAGGTCGTCCTGTCGGATCGCCTCTTCCTGCTCAGCGATCAGCGCATCGAGTCGATCTGAGAGTCGCTTGATGGCATCAGCATCGTTTGCAATATTGGCAACCGCGGCCGACTCGATGAGTCGTCTGGCTTCAAGCACCTCGTTGATCTCACGCGGACGCACTTCGCGCACCAGGGCGCCTCGCTTCGGGTAGAGCTTCATCCAGCCCTCGGCCTGCAGTCGCAGAAACGCCTCGCGCACCGGAGTACGACTGACGCCGAGTTCAAGAGCAATTTCGCCCTCGCTGAGGAGAGTTCCACCCTCAATTGTGCGGTCGAGGATACGACCCTTCACCTCGGCATAAGCCCGCTCTGCAGCTGACTCGACAGCGACAGGACCCGTCACTCAAACTCCCTTGATATGCATCATAGATACAAGAAGTATTCTACACGCTCTCGTGACTGGTGGACGCCACCGCAGGGCTGTCAGCCCGCAGCAACGGGTGACCAGGGGTGCACGATGCAGTACGTGCGACGTGAAGTCGAGTGAATCGAAGGGGCGGCCTGCTGGTTACGCTTCAGGATGGGTGGTCGCCGACGGAGCCACGCCGAGACCCAGGCTTGCCTTGATGGCTGCCTCTGCGTCTACATCGGCCGACGACGCCGTCGCCGCACGATTGGCTTCACTCACCGCACGCAGCACCTCATCGCGCTGAATCTTCAGTCCACGGGGTGCATCAATACCGATACGGATGCTGTCGCCGCGTGAATCGAGCACGGTGATGACGATGTCGTCACCGAGGAGAATCTTCTCTCCGGGCTTTCGCGTAAGAACCAGCATCTGATCAGCTTACCGGGAGCGACGCGTGAGTCGCGGGGCCGTCGTCGACCCAGCCGACGGGGACCCCCAGCAATCTGATCGTCTCAGGCGATTGGGTCGCCGTGACGCCGACGGCGGCAAGAGCATCAAGGCGAACAGCTGCGGCCAGCGCGGCAACCCAGACCGCGGTATCCGCCGGCTTCCTGCCTGCGTCGACGGCGACCCAGGCCTGATCGGCTCCGAGGTCGCCTGCGGCCAGTGCGAACCCGTCGCGACCGCTTCCGATAGGCAGTGCAGGCAGCCCCCAGGCAACGAATACTGCAGCATCGTTTTCGACCCCGGCGGCACGCGCTGCAAGCGCGCCACGCCGGTCAGACAGTGATACTCCTGAACCGACCGAGTCGGTGCCGAGCACGCCTGCGCGCTTGACCAGGCCGTTGCAGGTTGCCGCCATCGCGGTGGCAACACTGAGCGCGTCATCGTTCATGCCGGCAATGAGGATCAGGTCGCCCGCCCCGGTGAGGATGAGGGGCGCATGGCCACCAGAGAGCTGCTGCACGGGTGCGGGTACGGGTGTCTGCGAGCGGAACGCTGCGTCGACATCCAACTCGACGCCAAGACCCGTCGCTGTCGTCAGATTGTCCATGATGGCGGCGAAGTCAGCAGACGACGTGGAGAGCCGGGAGTCCGGCATACCCTGCGCACTCGGAATCTCCTGAATCAAAGCCTCAGCATCGTCGGCGTCATCAAGCAGCGCCGCGATTCCGAGCCGCCTGGTGAGGTCGGTGTCACCGATCCCGTGCGCGCCACCCGGCGCGTCTGTTGGCGCGGATTCCTCCACGGTCACCTCATAGTGCTGCTTGGAGAAGAACCCCTTCACTCCCCCGACGGTGACCCGTTCGGCCGACACGATGCGGGCATCGGGACCGTAAAGGGTACGCACCCGGTCTGCGATCTCACTGAGCGACTGCCCCTCAAGCTGAAATTGCTTCGGTTCCACGAACCACTCCTACTGTTTCGATTCCGACATTGGCCGCGGTGACTTCCTGGTACGACAGCACGGGCAGGCCACCGGTCTGCGTCGATACCAGCCGGCGGATGGCGGGGCGCAGCGCCGGAGCACACACGAGCACCGCTGAATATCCGCTCAGCTCTACCGTCTGCACCGCGTCCTTCAGGGAGGCGAGCACTGCTTCGGTCTTGGCAGGGTCGAGCAGGATCTGGCTGCCGCCGTCGCCATGACGCATGCCTTCCATCATCGACTGTTCAAGCATCGGGTCGATCATAATGACCCGCAGGGTTGAACCGTCGAGGTACTGCATGGCCAGTGCAGGGCCGAGTGCCTGCCTGGCTGCTTCGATGAGCCCTTCGGGTTCTGCCGAGGTCTTGGCCTTGAGCGAAAGCGCCTCGTAGATTCGAGGCAGGTCGTTGATCGGGATCTGCTCGGCGAGCAGGCCCTGCAGCACGCGCTGGACCTCAGCGAGTGACAGCAGGCCGGGCACGAGCTCTTCGACGGCAGAGGGATTGACCGCCTTGACGCCATCGGTCAGCACACGCACGTCTTCGCGAGACAACAGTCGAGCGGCGTTCTGCGTGATGATCGACGAGAGGTGCGTCACCAACACCGAAACACGGTCGATGACGGTGGCACCTGTCATCTCTGCGCTGTGGCGCATCTCGCTCGGTACCCATTTGCCGGCCAATCCGAAGACCGGCTCGATTGTCGTCATGCCTGGCAGCGAATCAAGCTGGTCACCGAGGGCGAGCACCTTGCCTGCCGGGGCCAGCCCCCTGCCGGCTTCAACGCCGGCGATCCGGATGACGTAGGTCGACGGCGGAAGCTCGACGCTATCCCTGGTGCGAACCGGCGGCACCACGATGCCGAGGTCGAGGGCAATCTTGCGTCGGAGAGCGCGCACTCTGGCCAGCAGGTCATCCGATGCACCAGAGACGATATCGACGAGGTCAGGCGACAGCTGGATCTCCAGGGCGTGCACGCGCATCTGCTCGATGAGGTCTTCCGGCCTATCCGACTGGGTGGTGCGCTCACCCTCCGCCGTGGCGTCTACTGACGCCTGGTCTGAATCCTTCCTGGCCTTGATTCGCTGGGCGATGATCAACAGCCCCACGCCGACGGAAATGAACGGAATGATCGGCATCCCGGGAATCAGGGCCATCAGGATGGCGGCGACTCCCGCGATCATCAAGGCGTTGCGTGACTGGGTCAGCTGGGCGGATGCCGTCGACCCCATGTCGGACTCGGCGTTTGATCGAGTGACGATCATGCCGGTGGAGACGGCCATCAGCAGAGCAGGGATCTGGGTGACGAGGCCGTCACCGATGGTCAGCAGGGCGTAGGTGTCGAGCGCCTCGCCGATCTCCATGCCGCGCTGGATCATGCCGATGCCGATGCCACCGATGATGTTGATGATAATGATGATGATTCCGGCGATCGCGTCACCCTTGACGAACTTGGATGCACCGTCCATCGCGCCGTAGAAGTCAGCTTCGGCCGATACTTCTGCTCGACGCTCACGCGCCTGCACATCGGTGATCAGTCCGGCGTTCAGGTCGGCATCGATAGCCATCTGCTTACCCGGCATTGCGTCAAGCGTGAATCGGGCGCCTACTTCGGCAACACGCTCTGCACCCTTGGTCACCACGACGAACTGGATGACGACGAGGATCAGGAAGATGACAGCACCGATGATCATCGAGCCGCCGACGGCGACGTGTCCGAAAGCTTCGATCACCTGGCCGGCGTATCCGTCGCCGAGAACCAGGCGGGTAGATGCCACGTTGAGGCCGAGCCTGAACAGTGTGGCAACAAGCAGCAGGGAGGGGAAGACCGAGAAGTCGAGCGGCTTCTGCACGAACATCGTCGTCAACAGGATCACCAGCGCGAGCAGGATGTTGAGGATGATGAGCACGTCGAGAAGCACTGCAGGCACCGGCACCACAAGCAAGAGAACGATGCCGACGACCCCGACGGGGACAGCGAGCATTCCTAGGTTTCGTTTCATGTCAACGGCTTCCTGATTGTGTTGCGAGTTCAGACATGGTGTGTACGCCGAGCGCGGCTCCCCTGGCACGGAGCGACATCACGAAGGCGAGCACGCGAGCGACGGCGTTGTACAGCTCGACAGGGATTTCTTGCCCGATCTCGCAGGCTGAGTGCAGGGCGCGGGCGAGCGGGATGTCACGGACCATGGGCACGCTGTCGGCCTCTGCCTTTTCACGAATGCGTTGGGCGATGATTCCAGCACCCTTGGCCACGACGCGCGGCGCCGACTTACCTGCCTCGTATTTCAACGCGACAGCAAAGTGGGTGGGGTTCACCAGCACGACGTCGGCGGTGGCGACGGCAGCCATCATCCGGTTGCGGCTCATTGCAAGCTGTCGTGACCGACGCTGAGACTTGATGAGCGGATCACCGTCTGAGCTCTTGTTCTCATCGCGGACTTCCTTTTTGGTCATCCTGGTCTTCTTGCGGTTGCGCTTCATGACGACGAAGAGGTCGGCGGCGGCCAGGATCAAGCCTGCTGCGACAGCGGTCTGGATCAGCCCGGCAACACCGCCGCCGGCGGCATCGAGCAGTACGTTGACCGGCAGCCCGCCCGCGGTCATCAGCACCGGGATGAGACTCTGGATCACGATTGCCAGCGCCAGACCGACGACGACTGTCTTGACGAGCGCCTTGGCACCCTGCCAGAGCGCCTGGGTACCGAAGGTCCGATTCAGTCCGCTGACCGGGTTGAACTGCTCGTACTTGCCCTTCATTTTCTTGAAGTGGATGCCGCCCTGGGCGACGGCTCCGACCAGCACGGCTACCAGCACGACGACGAGAAGTGGCGTGATGGTTGCGGCGATGGAGCCAAGTCCGTCAGCGAGTGCCTGCACGGCGAGCTCCGGCTCTGGCTGGCTGGCCAGATGGCTCACGGTAAACATCTGGTCGATGCCGGCTTCGGACCCGGCCTGAATGGTGAACGGCATCATTGCTGCCGCAGCGCCGATGCCGACCCAGGCCGTCACATCCTGGGACTTGGAGAGCTGGCCCTTTGAGTGGACCTCCTTCATCCGCTTTTGGGTCGCTTGTTCGGTACGTTCGCCGGAATCAGCCATTACTTCACCCCGATCAGCTGGGTCACTGCCTGGCCGGTGAGGGCGGAAACGACTCGGGGCAACGCGATGAACGCGATTGAACCGAGGGTGAGCGTCAGGAAAATCTTGAGCGGGAAGCCGAGGGCGAAAGCGTTGAGCGCTGGGGCCACTCTGGTGAGTAGGCCGAGTCCCGCGTCGGCGAGGAACAGGACGACGATCAGCGGACCGGCGATCTGCACAGCGGCCAACAACGTCTGCCCGATTCCGTTGGTAATCGCGTCAGCACTCCATGCGAGGTCAAGACCTGCACCGAGTGGGATGGCGTCGAACGTGCGGAAGAGGCCACCGAACAACAGCTGGTAACCGCCCGAAGCGAACAAAAGCGCCAATGCGGTCATGTGATAGAGCCGGGTGAACTGGGCACCGTTCAACATCGCCTGGGGGTCGAAGGCCTGTGCCATCTGAAATCCGCCGAACATGTCGATCAGGTTGCCAGCTGACTGCACTGCCGCGAAAACCAGCATCACCAGAAAGCCGAGCACGCCGCCGACGACGATTTCCAGAAGAAGAGCGCCGATGTATTCAGCTGTGCCGCTCGCCACGTAGTCGGGGGTGACGCGTGGTGAGACAGCGAGAGCAAGGCCGATAGCCAGCATCCCTTTAATACGGAGCGGGAATCCGTTGTAGGAAAACGGCGGTGCAACGGCAACGAACGCCACAATGCGCACGCTTGCAAGCATCACGGCTTCGATCCACTCGAAGTTCAGGGTGATGTTCACGCTCAGCCTCCCCCGATGAGTCCGGGGATCTTGTCGAACATGGCATTGGTGAACGAGACGAGTTCCGAGATCATCCAGTGCCCACAAACAATCAGGGCGACGCACACGGCGATGGCCTTGGGTACGAACGACAGCGTGACTTCCTGAATCTGCGTGATCGACTGGAACAACGAAATGGTGAAGCCGACGACCAAGGCGGTGATCAGGATGGGGGCGGCGAGCTTGGCCGAAATGATGATCGCCTGCAGGCCGATATCGAGTACTGCGTTGCCATCCATCAGCCACCTCGATAGCTGGAGATCAGGGAGGTGACAATGAGTCCCCATCCGTCAACAAGGATGAATAGCAGGATCTTGAACGGAAGCGAGATCATAACCGGCGGAAGCATCATCATGCCCATCGACATCAGCGCGGCAGACACGACGAGGTCGATCACGAGGAAGGGGATGAAGATGACGAAGCCGATGATGAACGCGGCCCGCAACTCGGAAATCATGAATGCCGGAATCAGCGTGAGCATCGGCACGACGTCCGCCGACTCGGGATTCGGGGCATCGGCCGCCCTGGTCATCAACGCGAGGTCTTCCTCACGGGTGTGGGCAAGCATGAACTGGCGAAGTGGCTCAGAACCGAGGTCCACCGCAGCCGTGAAGTCGATCTGACCGTTCAGATACGGCTGCACTGCCGAATCGTTGATGTCGATCAAGATCGGCGACATGATGAACAACGACAGGAACAGCGCGAGGCCGGCCAGTACCTGGTTCGGCGGAATCGACGGCAGCGCGAGGGCGTTGCGAGTCATGGCCAACACGACGAAGATCTTGGTGAACGAGGTCATCATCAAGAGCAGCGCGGGTGCGACCGAGAGCAGCGTGATGCCGATCAGGGTGACGACGGCCGATGATGGCGTACCGTTCGGACCGTTGATGTCAATGGTGAGGCCGCTACCTGGAGCAGTGGGGTCGGTCGGCGCCGTGGGATCGAGGGGTTCGCCTGGGTCGCCTGGTGCCGCGAAGCCGGCCGACGCAGACAGCATGACGAGGGCGATGACAATCATCAGGCCGAGTGCGATGAGCACGGCCATGCGGATGCGCCTGGTGCGGTTGACCGCGTGAACGCTGACTACGTTCACTGGTGTTGCCGCAGGGCGGCAGCTGTCTGTTTCCAGGTGGACGGCGACAGAATCGAACCGCCCAGCGCGCGGGGTGCTGCAGCGAACGCCGCCTGGTCCGCAGGAGCATCGACCGGTGCGTCGAGTTCATCGGTCGCAGAATCGAGGGAGCGGGCGAAGAGGTCAGCGGATGCGCTCATCTCGTTAGCCACGTCGACCGGTGCCTCCGCCGACTGCAACACGTTCACGTTCTGCTCAGTCACACCGAGCACGAAACGCCGGCCATCGATGTCGACAACAACGACAGACGCCTTCTGACCGACGCCCTGCCTGCCGACAACCTGGATGAGCTGTGCATTCTTACTCACCCGTTTACTGCGCGTGACCCTGCGCTGCATGAACCACAGCAACCCGACAACGACTGCCAGGGAGAGGGCTACGCGAAGCGCGATGACAAGGGTGTCCACTTACGAGAGGCCCTCAGCAACATCGAGGATGCGGGTGATGCGCACTGCGTAGTCCTGGTCTACGACGACGATCTCGCCGTGCGCGATCAGTCGACCATTCAGCAGCACGTCGGCCGGTGCACCGGCTGAGCGGTCGAGTTCGATGACGGCGCCTGGCTCCAGGGCAAGAACGTCGCGCACTGACATCCGGGTGCGACCGATCTCGACGGTGAGCGCCATCTCAACACTGTTGATACGACCAAGCTTGCCGACGACCGACTCGTTGCCTGCGCGGTTGTCGAAGGTGCCGACAGTACCGTTTTCCCTGATTCGCATCAGGAACCAGCCGGCGTTCTCGCCACCATCGGTGAGTTCGAACACGACGGTGTCTGCATCACTGAACAGCGCAGTGGCATCCTGTGTGTTCGTCGATCCGAGCACGCCGGTGCCGAGGGTCTCAGCCGCTGCCTCAAGCGAGGGTCGCAATACGTCTTCGACAGAGATCAGCGCGGGCTCGACGGCAGCGGCCGCAGTGACGGTCTTTGAATCACGCACGACGACAGCGATGTCAGCCGAGACGGCACCGACGAACGATGCTCCGACTGCGGCATCAAGCTGACCGGCGGGGATGGCTCCCGAATACACTGTCGCAACGAGAGGACTCATCGTCGGAAGTACCCGTACGAGCGCCGCTACGGCGTCGGTGTGGCGGGAACCGAGAGTGGCGGTGGTCTTCTTGGTCATGCTGTTTTCTCCTCAATTGTTGCGGCGGGGCCGTTGACGACCACACAAGCCAAACGGGAACCATTGGCTCCGACTGCGGCACGTGCGAGTGGATGCCCGTCGACTGCCACGTCAAGCGGCCGATGCTGGGGATGCGGGATCGGCAGCACATCGCCGACCTTCAGGCCGAGGATCATGCTCGGGACGACCCGAGCCGACGCCAGCTGCACCGACACGTCAACGGGCACCCATGCCATCTGATCGTGGATGAGCTGCTTCGCGTTCGCCGTCGTGCTTGTCGGGTTCGCCTCCCCCAGCTGTGGCAGCAATGCCTCAGCAGGCACAGCGACAGTGGCCTTAGCAGTGTGTTCGCCGACCCGAATAGAGAAGATCGAGACGATCATCAGATCCTGCGTTGCAGCGGCCTGGGCGAACTGCGAGTTGTACTGGATTCCGTCGACGCTCATGGGGGCGCCCAGCAGAGAACCGAGAGAGTAGTGCAGGTCTTCGAGCGCGTCTTCCATGAGACGGCGTACTAATGCGTGCTCAATCTGAGTGAATTTTCGTTCGGCGACACCGCCACCGCCCGTGCCTCCCAGCATGTTGACGACCCAGGACAGCGCAGCGGATGTCGGAAACTGGATGACTGCTTTGGGCGCGAGTCCCTCGATGCTGCAGAGCACCATCGCCGTGGTCGCGGGAAGTGAGGCAGCGTATTCGTCGTAGTTGTGCATCGAGACCAGCTCGCAGGTGACCTGCGACATAACCCTGACTTTCGCCGTCAGCTGGGTACCCCACTGGCGAGCGAATGTCTCGAAGGCGAGCTCAAGCACCCTGGTGTGCTCGCGCGCCAGAGTCGTCGGCCGCCGAAAGTCGTAAAGCTCGACCGGGCTGACACCTCGAGTGGGCGCGCTGATGCTGAGTTGTTCCTGGACCGTCACGTAGAACACAATCGGCCGGTTCTACCGGCCGGTAAGCAATCTCTGGCGGGAATATGCCTAGCGGGCAGCGCTGGCCGAAGCTGTCGAGTCAGACACGATGCCAGGGATCAGCGCCCTGACCGATTCGGGCAGCTCAGACAGCACGACGAGATCGACTCGACGGTTCATCGCCATGTCTTCCAGGCCGTCGCCCGTTGCTGTCGGTCTGGCCGAACCGTAACCGACAGCGGCGACGCGCTCAGGACCGACTCCCCCGGACTCGACCAAGCGCCGAAGCACCTGGGTCGCCCGACCTGATGACAGTTCCCAGTCAGTAGGAAAGTTGACTGTCCGCCCGTGGCGGTCCGCGTGTCCCTCGATCGAGACTTCCCGGGTGTCAGGCGCGATGACGGGCGCAACGGAATCGAGCACGACGAGAGCCGACGAGCTCAGGTCGGCGAGGTCAGGCTGGAAGAAGGTCTCTGATCCGACCAGACCGATGGTCAGGCCGCGGTCGTCGATCTTGAACCTCACGAGGTCCTCGACGCCGTTCGCCTCCAGGTTCGCTGTGATTCTGGCCTGGATCTCCCGCAGCTCATCGACTTCTTGCTGAGCGACGGTGATGTCGGTGAATCCCTCGGCATCTTCCTCTTTCGAGATGAGCTCCGGAGGGACGACCACGCCGTTCGTGGTGTCGATAGACTCCGACGCTTCAGTGCCGAACCCAGTTGCCAACGAGTTCTTCAGTGCTTCGAACTTCTCCTGGTCGACTGTTGACATGGCGAACAGCACGATGAACATGCACATCAGCACGGTGACCATGTCCATGTAGGAGGCCATCCACCGCTCATCCGGATGTTCGTCAGGGGTCTCTACAGCCTTCCGGCTGCGTGGCCGGGCGCTCATGCTGCTTCAGACAGCGCCTCGGCGGGCACCATCGCACGCAGTCGTTCTCCGAGCACTCGCGGCTGGCTTCCGGATTGGAGGGCAAGGGCGCCTTCCATGAGAAGCGTCATCCGCTCGACCTCGAGGTCGGCGAGTCGCTTCAGCCTGGTGCCGATGGGCAGCCACAAGAAGTTGGCGGACAGCAGGCCCCAGAGGGTCGCAACGAATGCCGCGGCGATCATCGGACCGAGCGTGTCAGGTGATTCAAGATTCTCAAGCACGTGGGTAAGCGACACGACAGTGCCGACGATGCCCACTGTCGGTGCATAACCGCCCAGGCTCATGAAGAAGCGGGCAGCGATCCTGTCGGACTTTGACTTGGTCGCGATCTCGTCTTCAAGCAGCATGCGCAGCTCGTCACCATCGGTTCCGTCGGCGATGTTCTGCAGCGCGCCCTTCAAGAAGGGGTCCTCAACGTTGTTCGCTTCCTCTTCCAGGGCGAGCAGGCCCTTGCTCCTGGCGGTCTCTGCGAGTCCGACAACCTGGTCGATCACCAGCTGGGGCGGGGTTGTCTTTCCGCGGAATGCGCGCGGAAGCGCCTTGACGGAGATGAAGAAGTCCTTCATTGTGCCACCGGCGATACCGACGGCGATCGTCGCGAAGAAGACAAGCACCATCGGTGCGGGCAGCAGGATCGACGAGAGGTGCGAGCCTTCGAGGGTGAGCATCGCAAAGAGCGCACCGAAGGCGACAACGATGCCAATTATGGTAGCCGGATCCATTACTTCCTCCAGGGACGAAGCTGAACAGTGTTGTCGGCCTCAAGACTGTCGTTAACACGCACAAGCTCAATGTCAGTGCTATCAGCAGACGACACGAGCCCGAGCGGCCTCATTTTTGGCGGCGACGCAGGCGGCGGCTCATACGCCAACGCGATGATGCGCGCGCGGTAACACGCGATCTTCTCGATGACGTCGTCCATCGACTCTGTGACGATGAACTTCGCACCGTCCACCATAATGAGCGTGGTGTCCGGGGTGACATGAATGCGTTCTATGAGATCAGGGTTGATCGCGAATTGGCTGTCGTTCAGCCGTGTGACAACGATCATGTGTACTTCCCTGGTCTCGGCCGGGTCGGCCGTCACTACCACTGTCGGCAACAGTGTCCCCAGCGTTAGGTGGAGCCGCTCGCTGATGATGTATGAGGCTTCTGCCTGCCAGGGGTGCGCGGTTAGTATCCCGAATGGGAATGCCGGTTCTCACCCGATCACACTGACCAGAGAGATCCAGACCGACAAAAAATGGTGTGGCCCCGCCGACGACGCGGGGCCACACCTATTCATTCATTCCGACTGCTAGCGCTTCAGGTTGGTGAGCTCTTCCAGAACAGAGTCAGAGGTCGTGATGATGCGGGCGTTGGCCTGGAAGCCTCGCTGCGCAACGATCAGGTTGGTGAACTCCTGCGAGAGGTCGACGTTCGACATTTCGAGCGAGCCCGAGATGAGCTTGCCGAGACCGGCAGAGCCTGGAACGCTGATCGTTGCTGCGCCGGAGTTGAAGGTGGCGCTGTACGACGATGAACCGTTCTTCTCCAGCCCGCCAGGGTTGGTGAATGTGGCCAGCGCGATGCGTCCGACGGCCTGCTTCTGGCCGTTGCTGAAGATACCGACGAGCGTGCCGTCCTGCGAGAGTGCGTACGAGGTCAGGGTGCCGGCGTCGCTACCGTCCTGGCCGGTGACCGACACCGTGGTCAGGGCGGCGAAGCCCGTCGTCGTGCTGAGGTCGATGGCGATGCCGCCGACGTTCAACGCGCCACCGGTGGTGAGAACTCCGTTGGTGTATGCGAGAGCCGTCGTAGCCGTTCCACCCAGACCGTCGTCCCCTGAGACATCCCAGCCTGCAGCCGTGCGCGTAAACGTCAGGGACAGCGTGCGCGATGCGCCGGATGCGTCGTAGATCGGAATGTCTCTGACCAGCTCGGTTCCAGCAACTGCATCAGACGGCAGGTTGCCGCCGACGCTCGCGCTGGTGGTGACCTTGGCCGGAACGATTGCCTGCAGCGGGAGCTGGATGTTGCCGATCGCACCGCCGTCAGCGACGACACCGTTTACTGCGTTGTAGCCCTGTACGAACGAGCCGTCTGGCGACACCAGTCGGCCGAGCGCGTCGAAATCAAATGCTCCGGAGCGGGTGTACTGGTTCGCTCCGTTTGTGCCTGCCCTGGTGATGAAGAAACCATCGCCCGAGATCATCATGTCTGACGACTTTCCGGTGGACTGGGCTGAGCCCTGTGCGAAGTTCGTCGAGATGCCGGCGACCAACACACCGAGGCCTACCTGGGCCGGGTTGGTGCCCGCGTTGTTCGCGTCGGCACCGCCTGCACCCTTGACGAGCTGAGACAGCGTGTCCTGGAACTGCACAGCGCCGGCCTTGAATCCCGTCGTGTTGACGTTGGCGATGTTGTTGCCCGTCACGTCGAGCATTGTCTGGTGTGAACGAAGGCCTGAGATACCGGAGTAGAGCGAGCGAAGCATGGGTTACGCCTTTCAGTTAAAGGGGAAGAAGAAGTTAGGAGGCCAGGGTGGCAGCTGGGGCAGCCGGGGCGGCTTTGATACCGGAGATCACGTCGAGGGCAATATCGACGCCGCCAACTGACACTGTCGGCACGGCGCCCTTGTATGAAACCGAAGTTGCAGTTCCCGTGACGACTGTTCCGTCTGCCTTGGCATAGCTGACCTCCTGGCCGACCAGGCCTGCCGCGGCAATACGCATCTGCAGCGAGAAGTTCTCGGTTGCCGTCGATTCGATGGCGGTGAGCTTTTCCATCATCGCGAGCTGGGTGGTCTGCTGGATCATGGCAGTGGTATCCATGGGCGAGCTCGGGTCCTGATTCTGCAGCTGGGTGATCAGCAGCGTCATGAACGCGTCAGAGTCGAGCGACTGCTTAGGGGTACGCGTTGACGTCGATGTCGTGTACATCCCCGCTGTTGCTGTGGCGGCCGCAACTGTGTCAATAGTCATGAGTCATTCCTCTACTTCTCAGGCCATCACGTCGATGGAGGGGATGCCGCTGTACCAGGTCGGTACAGTCGCGCGTTCTGGAGCTGTGGCGGTGTTCGCCGCTGACTCCGTGGCCGAAACGGATGTCCGCCCACGGTCTGCCGACCCTGCCTGAGGATTCTGCTCCGGCGAGGTTCCCGCCTGATCGCGGCTCGACAGGTCGAGGCTGGCGCCGGTCATGCCGGATCCTGCAAGGTCTCGCTTCAAGTCGGCCAGGATCAAACGCAGCGCGTCGCGACCAGCGTCATTCGGAGCGAACAATTCGACTCTGATGCCCTCTGGACCGACGTGGGCCCTGACAGTGACCGGACCGAGGTTGTCTGGCGTGATGGAGATCGTCATGACGTGTTCGCCGTGTGCCGCGTTGGCCAGACTGAACAACGGCCGTGCGATCTGCGTCGACAGCGGTGTCTGCACATTGGAATCCGCCTGGCTAGCCGCTACTGCGGCATATGCTGCCGCAGGCGCCTGAACGCCTGGCTGGACGATGGGAGCTGCAACTGTGCTCGGCATGGTCAGCTGCTGACCCGAGTTGTTTTGGCTCTGATCCGAGGCGGCACCGCTAGTGTCTGCGGATCCCGCGGCTGCTGCAACCGTGCTCGACTGGCCGACCGAAGCTGCAACAGCCGACGTGAGTGAGGTCGTACCGACAGCAGGCGTCGGCACGGCGGCGGCTCCGGCTACTGCACCTGCAGCGGCTGAATCACTACCGACCGGCGCGGTGACAACGGGGTTGAGCGGCGCGGGCGCAGCCTGAGCTGCGGCGCCTGCGGTCGCCTGAGATTCGGCGACGGGAGGGCCGGTAGTGGGCATCGGCGTAACTGATCCCGGCATCGGGGTCGGCGGAATCACCGATGCTGCTGCGGCCGGAACGCCAGATGCAACAGATACGGCTGCGACTACGCCCGTCACAGCCGCTACCGCCGCAACCGGCTGAGTGGCGGTTACCACGGGTAGCTCGCTCACAACGGGCAGCGTCGGACCAGTAGTCGCTGGAGCATCAGTCGCCGCCGGGAGCAGAGCACCAAGATCCGCGCCGGCCCCGGCCACGGCACCATCCAGCGCACCGACCAGCAGCTCGTCGCCGACAACGATTTCGCCCTGCATCAGCGGTGGAACGACGGCGGGTACGGCGAGCGACGGCTGAGCCATCGGTGTGCCGACAGCAACTGCGGCCTTCCCGCTCGCATCAGAACCCGAAGCCTGTGTGCTCTCCGATTTCTCGGCCTTGCGTTCACTTGGGCGGGCTGCCCCGCCGAGTGCGCCCTGAAGTGCTGACGCAAAGTCGCGCGAATCACCCGACCGCGACGAGGACGACGGAGCCGTGCTCGATCGCGCCGGTGCAGGCGCAGTCACCAACGAACCTGGAAGCAGGGTCATGATGCCCCTCCCTTGACTAGTGCGGCAAGTGCCGCTGAAACGAGATCAGCATTGCTGTTGGCCGCCGAAATACCTGTCGAAGTGCCCGCCGCCGCAGTGGCTGTCGGGATCACTCTCCTGATGGTGTCAATGTCTCCATCGGTCATATAGGCATCGACCAGGCTGACCGTGCGCCCCTCATAAGGCGCGTGAATGACCTTGTTGTTGCCCGCGTAGATCAGGATGTGTTCGCCGCCGCCGGTGACGATCAAGTCGCCCGGCTGTGCCTCGGCGAGCGATCCGACCTCGGTGCCAACGGTCATCTGGCCGGAGACCAGTCTCGGCAGATCAATGCCCATATCGGCATAGGTACGCTGCACGAGCCCTGAGCAGTCCATGCCTGTCGAGTCTTCACCGCCGAGCACATAGGGAACGCCGATGTACTTCGACGCCGATGCCACCACGTCAGTTCCCGTCGCGCCGAGCGGATTCGCAACGCCCGTGCTGCCGGTTCCCGACGTACCACCGAGTGCAGAGAGCATCTGGGCGAACACCGCGGATGTCGACTCCGACGACGTGTCGGTCGCCGTTGTCGCCGTTGATGTGGCCTCGGTTGCCTTGCCCGAAACCTGCAGCAGTCGCGTGTTGATTTCACCGATTCGAACCACGGCGTCGCTGATGGTCATCGGGCGCCACCTGAACCGTCACGGTGCCACGACGTCGTGGCGATCTCGTTGAGAATGATCTGTTCGGCCTTCAGTTCGTCGGCGGTGACGGCTTCGTTGTGCCTGATCTCAAGTTTTTCGAGGCTGAGCGACTGGGCCCTGGCCGCTTCGAAGACACGTTGCGCTTCTTCGGCAGTGGCCTCGTGGTGGCGTGCAAGCGCGGAGAGGTCAGCAAGCATGCTTCGAGATGATGCCCTGGCCGCCGCAAGGGCATGCAGCGCCTCGGTGCTCGTCGCATCCGACGGCGTACCACCGAGCGCGGTGCGTGTCTTCGACTCGCTTGCCGCGTTCTGGGCGCGACGGAGATTTGCCGCAGCAAGGTCGCCTGCCGCCTGATCCTGTTGCGCGTGACGAAGGCGCAGCAAGCCGGCGAGTGAGAACTGAGCTGCCATTATGAACCTCCAAGCATTCTGTTCAGCCTGGTCAACTGGTCCCAGGCATCCGCTGATGTCGACTGGTCGTCCATCCGCTGCTGGAGGAAGGCGTTGATAGCGCCTTCGTTGTCGACAGCGGCGTCGACAAGTGGGTTGGTGCCGCGCTGATATGCGCCGACATCGAGCAGATCCTGTGCGTTCCTGCGTGCGGCAAGCACCGTACGGAGTCGGCCTGCCTGACGCATGAGCTCGGGCGTTGTGACCTTCGAGGCGACACGCGAAATGGAGCCGAGTACGTCGATAGACGGAAAGTGACCGAGCACTGCAAGCTTGCGCTCGAGTACGACGTGGCCGTCGAGAATCGACCGTGCCGCGTCGGCAATAGGTTCATTGTGGTCGTCGCCGTCGACGAGCACCGTGTAAACACCGGTGACAGAACCGGTCTCGTCGGTTCCCGCTCGTTCGAGGAGCTGCGCGAGCAGCGAGAACGTCGATGGCGGGTAACCGCGCGTTGCAGGGGGCTCCCCCACAGACAGGCCGATCTCGCGCTGCGCCATGGCAACGCGCGTCAGCGAGTCCATCATCAGCATGACGTCCTTGCCCTGTTCCCTGAACGATTCGGCGATACGAGTCGCCACGAACGCAGCCCGCAACCGCATCATTGCGGGTTCGTCAGAGGTTGAAACAACAACGATCGACCTGGCGAGACCTTCGGCGCCGAGGTCATCTTCGAGAAACTCGCGCACTTCGCGCCCACGCTCGCCCACCAGGGCGATGACAGACACTTCGGCATCTGTGCCCCTGGCGATCATCGACAGCAACGATGACTTGCCAACACCTGAGCCGGCAAAGAGACCAATGCGCTGTCCCTTACCCACCGTGGTGAGAGTGTCGAGTGCTCTGACCCCCAGCTGAAGTGGCGTCACGATCCGAGCGCGGTGCATGGCGGAGGGGGTCTCGTGGTGCAGCGGAACGAGTGTGGTGCCGAGCAGCGGACCCTTGCCGTCGATCGGGCGGCCGAGGCCGTCGAGCACGCGTCCGAACAGGCTTGCACCGGTCGGAACCCGCAGGGGCAATCCGGCGGAGCGGGCAGGAGCTCCCGCATTCACTCCGTTCAGACGACCAAGCGGCATGCAGCGGATGCCATCACGTGTGGTGGCGATCACCTCAGCATCGACGCGATTCTCATCGCCGATCGAGACGAGGTCGCCGATCGAGCAGTTGAGTCCCTCGATTTCGAGGCCGAGCCCGACGATCGCAGACACCACACCGACGCGTTCAGGGGCTGCCACCCTGAGCGACGACGTCAGCTCCAAAAAGTCATCCCTGACGAGAGTCATTGTCGATTTTCCTCAAGCAGAGCGCTGGTGGCGCGCGCCAGTGCCGTGGAAATCCTGGCGTCAAGGAATCCATCAGGATATTCAGCGACGGCGTCGCCACGCGACAGTGAGGGGTCGGCCAGGAAGGTGACGTCTGCCCTGTCACGCACCTCAACCTGAAGCACGCCAAGGTCATCGGGGTGCAGCCGCACGGTATGTACTGCGTGGGAGTTCTCCCCCGCGAAAGCACGCGCAAGCGCAGCACGCGCTGAGCGCGGAGCGTCGCCGAGTTCATAACCCAGAATTGCTTCGACTATCGCGATTGATGCATGCGCGAGCACGTCCTTCGCCTCGTCGAGTACAGGCACCGTGCGCGTCTGAAGCGCCGCAGCTGCCTGATTTAGTGTCTGGATTGCTCGATCTGTGCGGGCCTGGTCGTGCTTCAGTGATGCCTGGTGCTCGGCCTGCTGGCGAGCCAGGGCCGCGTCGGCCTCTGCCTTCGCCTGTCGCAGGCCCTCGGTGAATCCGGCAGCGTGACCTCGTGCCTTCGCCTGCGCTTCGACGCGCTCCTGCACGTCGCCCCGCAGCGTGGGAAACGTGACGGCCGCGAACCCGGGGTCAGTAAACATATTCATCCTCGTCGCCGCGGAGCACGGTAATGCTCCCCTGCGCTTCGAGGTCCCTGATCGCGCGCACGATCTCTGAACGCGCGTCCTCGATCTGCGACATGCGCACAGGGCCGGCGTTGGTGATTTCGTCGTCGAGCAGTTCTTTGTTGCGTTCCGAGAGGTTGGAGCGGATGACCTCGATGACCTGGTCGGTTGTCCCCTTCATCGCCGCAGCCAGAACGGCTGAGTCGATGCCGCGCAGCACCAGCTGCACGTCGCGGTTCTCGAGTTTGACGATGTCGGCGAATGTCAGCATTCGTGATCTGATCTCTTCGGCCAGCACCGGGTCGCGTTCCTCAAGGGCTTCAAGCAGTGCACGTTCTGTCGAGACGTCAGCACGATTGATGATGTCAACCAACGGCTGCACGCCACCGACGACGTCTGATGCATCCTTCGAAACCACAGCGCCCGCTCTGATTTTGAGGGTGTCTGCGACGATCTTGACGGCTTCAGGTGCGGCGGCTCCCATGACGGCTATGCACTGTGCAACGTCTGTGCGGAGCGATTCGTCCAGCCCTGTGAGCACCGATGAAGCGTGCTCAGGGCGCAGGTGCGCCAACACCAGGGCAACCGTCTGCGGCATTTCGCTGTCGAGCAGCGTCAGTAGTTGCCCTGCCTCTGCCGTATCGAGAAACTCGAATGCCTTGCCAGCCATCGAAGACGCGACGCGGTTCATCACGCCTGCAGCCTTCTCGGCGCCGAACGACGCCTCAAGCAGTCCGGCAGCAGCATCGTGGCCACCACGTCCGTTCAGGCCGCCCTTGGTTGAGAGTTCGTGGAACTCAGCCATGGCGCTCTCTGCCACTGAGGCATCAACTCGCCGTAGCCGAATGATTTCGGCAGTGATCTCCTCGGCCTCGGACTCGGTGAACTGCGACATCACGACAGCTGCGCGCTGCTGATCCATGTTCATCAACACGACGGCCACCTTCTGGGTGCCGGTCAGTGCAGTCTTGACGGCGCTCATGCGTTCTGCCTGTCATCCATCAGGCTGCGGAGGAACTCTGCAGTCTGTTGCGGGTCGCGTCCTGCCATCGCATCGATCTCAGCGCGCTGGCGGTCGCTATCGGCCGCCTCTGCGCTGAGGACGGGCAGCGGTGCAGGCATCGGCTCGATGCCGATTGGCATCGTGGCATCTTCAATCGCTGTGCGGGATTCCATGAATTCTCCGAGCTCGATGGCTTCACGCGTCTGCCGACGGGACCGGCGCGCATAGAGAATGACTCCGGCGACCAGCGCACCCAGAATCCCGAGAACGACGATGCCGATTTTGATGAGTTCGGTCATGCGACTCGCGGCAGCCTGCGCTTCAGCCTCGGCCAGAGCTTCGGCGGCCGCTGTGGCGCCGGCGGTACTGAACGATACGAGCTGAACGGTGACTTCGTCACCGCGGGCGGGGTCGATCCCCGCTGCTGTCGAAACCAGGGCCGAGATGTCGGCCACTCTGACATTGTCAGCTGCGTCGCGATCGACCGCGACAGAGATCGTCTGGCGGTTGAGTGAGCCCGCTGGAATGGTGCGCGTCTCAGTGATCTTGTTGACCGCGTTGTTGCGGGTGGTGTCTTCTGAGGTGAATGTACCGTTGCCGTCAGCATCGCCAGGCACGGCGATGTTGTCCGGGCCGAGCACTCCGGCCGCTGTTCCGCCCGTACCGGTGTAGTCCTCAGTCTTGGTCGCTTCGTTCAGCACAGGCGCTCCCTCCGGGGAGGTGAACGTCTCTGCAACACGATTGGCCGATTCTGTGCTCATGTCTGCGGCGACCACCACTGTGGCATTGCCCACGCCGACGACCTTGTCGAGCATCGCCTGCACGGATGACTTCACGCGCGTTTCGTACTCAGTCACCTGTGACGATGCCGATCCCGTTGCGCCGACTCCGACAGCAGAGAGCACTTCGCCCTTCGAGTCGATCACCGCGACGTCGGTCGCTGCCATGCCGTCGATCGAGGCGGACGTGAGGTGCACGATGGCCTGTACCTGGTCGTTTGTGAGCGTCACACCGTTCGCCGTTTCGACGAAGACCGATGCGGTTGGGTCGTTCTTCTCAGAGACGAAAACTGTGTCTTCGGGGATCGCCAGACGCACTGACGCGGCCTTCACGCCCTTCATCGCCTGAATTGTCGCCGCCAGCTCGCCTTCGAGCGCGCGCTTGTACGTCACTGACTGCTGAAACTCAGACGAGGTGACCCCCATTTTGTCGAGCAGCGAGTAGCCACCGGTCGATGACGACGGCAGCCCAGCGGCCGCAGCCGTCAGTCGCTCCTGGTAGACATTCGCTTCAGGAACCAGGATCGTCCCACCGCCGTTGGTCAGCTCATAGGCCACACCATCGGCGCGCAGCTGCTCAACGATGGTGCTCGCATCGGTCGCACTCAACCCGGTGAACAGCGGTGAGTACGACGGCTTTGCCGCCCACATCGCCAGGGCAGCAATGCCCAGAGCAAGTACGGCGAGGCCGATGATCGCAACGGTGCGCTGCGCAATCGTGAATGCGCGAAGAGTATCCCCGAACCGTCTGAATGCAGACGTTACCTGGGTCGGCATTATGCCTGCATTCGCATGATCTCGTTGAACGCGTCGACACCCTTGTTACGGACGGCAGCGACGAGTTCAAGCGTGACAGCAGCCCTGCTGGACGCGATCGTCGCAGAGTGGATGTCGTCGAGATCGCCGGTGATGGCCTGCAGGGTGAGCTCGTTGGATGTTGACTGCAGCTGCTGCACGTTATCGACGGCGCCGGTGAGCGATGTGCCGAATGCGGACCCATCGGTTGATGCTGTGGGCTGCACGGCAGAGAGATAGTCAGTGGCTGTCACGCCTGACACGGCTGCGATGGGGGCGATGGTCATCAGGAGCGTCCGATCTGAAGTGCTGCTTCGTACGTGGTCTTCGCGCGGTCGACGACCGCGGCGCTGGCCTGGTAGCCACGCTGGGCAAGGATGAGCTGGCTCATTTCAGAGCCCAGGTCGATATCGGGGAGGCGGACGTAGCCGTCTTCGTCGGCCAGGGGGCTGTCTGGCAGGTAGGTCAACCGACCCTCAGCGTCGCCGGCTGCGGTGCCTGCCACGTAGACACCGCTCGTGCCCTGCCCTTCCTGGGCAATCACGTAGCGGGCCTGGAAGGCAGCACCGTCTGTGCTCGTCGCCGTGTTCACGTTGGCGATGTTGTCGGCGACAGCATCAAGCCACTTGCGGTGAAGTGTCATACCCGTGCTGGCGATTCCGATCGCGTCGAATGTCATCAGCTTGTCTTCATCGCTGCGCGTACGGAGGAGAACTGCCCGTTGGCGGCCTGCGTCGCGAACTGGTAGCGGAGCACCGTGTCGACATTCGATAGCGTCTCGGTGTCAAGGTTCACGTTGTTGCCGTCGAGGCGGGTGGGTTCGAGCGACCTCGCCGTCGTGGCGACAGTCGATCCGTCGCCCTCCGCAATCGATGAAGCCAGAGCGTCTTCGAACGCGACCCGCTTGGCGTGGTAGTTCGGTGTATTCACGTTGGCGATGTTGTTCGCGATGGTCTTCTGGCGAAGGGCCAGGCCATCAAGGGCGCTATCGAGCGCAACAGAGGTCACGGAATCAAACACGAATACCCGATTCTTGGGGTCAAGGAACAGCTGGCCGATCCATGGCCGGGAGTTGAGCGATCCGTGCTCCCCTATAGCTATCGGCCCCTGAAGACCATTCGTAAGGCGCCGGGCAAAAGAAGCTGCGTCAGCCCGTGACGTCGAGGTACACGGCAGCGGATGCCTGACGCATCGCCGGCACAGAACGCACTGCGTCCAGGTGGCGAGTGACCTCGTTCTTTGTCACGTCAAGCTCGTGTGCACGTTCGCGCTGACCGGAGAGGAGTTCGTGTGCGCGGTCAACCAGTTGCGCCGGAATCGGACCGATCCCCATGGGAGGAGTCCACTCATCGACTTCTGCATGCTGGTCGGCTGCAGATCTTCCCAGGCGCTGCTCAAGGTCATCGAGCACAGCGCTCCAGGCGGCGACATCTCGGTTCACCGGGGTTGATGTCTCGTTATGCAAAGCCCAGGCTTCCGGACGCGACGGACGACGTACGCATAGGACCTGAAGGAACCTGCTGCGCTGCCTCGTGCCAGGTCAGGCGTAGCGGTTCGAGCAGGCCGACACACTCGCGGGTGCGCTGAACATCGCGGTTCACGTTCGCACTGATCAGTGACGTCGACACATAGCTGTACAGGGCGGCCAGGTCGGCTGCGCCTTCCCACTTGTCAACGTCGAGCGACGACATCAGTTCTGAGACGATCGCCTGGGCGTGCAGCAGGTTCTCTGATGCCACCGGCCAGTTGCCGGCGACCTCGGCGGATTCGGCACGCCCCAGGTCGAGCAGCAGCCTGTCATAGAGCATGGTCAGCAAGCGTGCAGGCGACGCTGAAAGCACGGCTTCCCTGTTGTACTTGGAACGCTGGGCCTGGGCAGTGTTGGTGTTCATGCGTGATGCCTATTTGGAGTTCGAGAGCGACGAGAGCTGTGCGTCGAGCCAGCTCGACTGCGTGTTGAGAGTACCGAGCTGAACTTCGAGCGCAGAATAGACTTTTTCGAGTGTCAATCGCCGGCTCGTAAGCCTGCGATCCCATTCAGTGACCTGGCTCCCCAGTGTCTTGACCTGCGATTCCTGACTTGCAATCTTGGTGGTGAGCGTTCCGTCGTACTTGTCAGACAGCTCGGTTGACACACTAGACACGCGAGAGGCGATCTCCTGCAACGCGGTCTGCATCGCCGCCGGATCTGCCGTGAGTGTCGCCGCAAACTTCTCGGCATCGAACTCGAAAGCGCCCGTCTTGGTGATGCTGATGCCGTATTCAGACGGTGACTTACCGTCGATCGGCGACGACGCTGCAGTGGTGAGCCGCTGGGTCGCATTGCGAACAGTACTGTCACCGGCCAGGACGCCGGCTGTCGTCGTCGTCTTCCCTGCGGCATCAGTGGTCGTCGTGACCTTTGAGCTCGACTTCACCAGGGCGAAGATTTCGTTGAGCGCGGCGACAAGGTCTTTGGCCATCGTCGTGATTGCTGCATCATCGCGAGCAACGCTCAGTGCCACCGGCGTCGTCGACACCGCAGAAACCGTCACCGACACCCCGGGAAGCACGTCGGCGAACGTATTGGTCTTCGAGGTGATCTTCTGTTCGGCTGTTGTGCCTGCCCAGAGTGTGATCTCGGCATCCTGGGCAGCCTTGATCGTTGTGGTTGCCAGCGGGGTCGTGGTCCCCGACCCTTCGAAGATCGAAAATGAGCCGGCCAGTCCGGTAGTGCTGCCCTCGAGCTGCAGCCGGAATTCACCGTTGCCCACCGACACCTTCGTAGCCGTCACGCCAGCGCCGGCCGAATTGATTGCCTTGACCACATCGTCAAGTGATGTCGAAGCTGCAGTGATCTCCTTGGACGTTCCATCGCTGCCCGCGATCGTCAGCACCGGCGGATCGGTCGGCCATGCGCTCATGGCTGCCGTGAGCGAACGCTGAGTCTGAGCGAGCTGACCGACGGTGAAGTCGATCTGACCCGCCTGCGCATTCTTACCGACAGCCGTTGTGACGCTGCTCGAGCTCGATGTTGCGGTGAAGACCGAGAATGACGTCGACTTTGCCGCAGCCTTGGCGAGAGTGTCAAGGCTCGCAATCTTCGTATTGAGTGCCTGCAGTGCAGTGGAATACGCCTGAGTGGCACCGACTTTGGCCTTCAGCAGCGTCTGCGGAATTCCCTCGACGGCCATCATCGAGTTGATCAGTTCCGTCGTTTTGAGACCGCTGACGAGTCCGTCGATCGCAAGGTTGGATGCCATGTGGATTCCTTCTCACTGTGCACTGCAGGTGGGCGCCCTGTCGGGCAAGGGATAAAGCGAAGAGCCGGTGGCGATCGCGAATGAGGTCCAGTTCATCCGTGATCGCCACCAGCTCATCCTGTTGCCAGGTTTCGTGCGGGTGAAGCTAATCCAGAGTTACTGGAGGAGCTGCAGAACGCCCGAGTTCGACTGGTTCGCCTGCGCGAGCATGGCGGTACCGGCCTGCGACAGGATGTTCGCACGGGTGTACTTGACCATTTCAGAAGCCATGTCCGTGTCGGTGATGCGCGACTTAGCAGCTGACAGGTTCTCCTTGGAGACGTTCAGGCTGTTGATCGCAGACTCGAAGCGGTTCTGAACTGCACCGAGGCCGGCGCGAGCGGTCGAGATGTTCTTGATCTGAGTATCGATAGCCGTGATCGACGCGGCAGCGTTGGCTGCACTGTCGAACGTCAGAGCGGAGACAGCGGTTGCAACGGTGGTGGTGTTTGCACCGGCGAGGCTAACGACGATCTGGTCCTCTGCTGCGACTCCGCCTGCGCCGACCTGGAAGGTCATAGCAGTTGCTGAACCATCAAGCAGCTTGATGCCGTTGAAGTTCGAGGCTGCACCGATACGCGTGAGCTCGGAAGCCAGTGCGTCGGACTCCGTCTTGATCGCTGCGCGTGAGTCGGCGTTGTTCGAGTCGTTACCGGCCTGAACAGCCAGGTCGCGCACGCGCTGCAGGATGGAGTGAACCTCGGTCAGGGCGCCTTCTGTGGTCTGGATGACCGAGATGCCGTCCTGAGCGTTGCGAGCGGCGACAGTGATGCCACCGACCTGCGCGCGCAGGCCCTCGGAGATTGCCAGGCCTGCTGCGTCATCCGCTGCGCGGTTGATGCGGAGACCGCTGGAGAGCTTCTCAAGCGACTTCGAGAGGTCGTTCTGAGTGTTGGACAGGTTGCGGTAAGCGTTGTTTGCCGCAATGTTGGTGTTGATCTGCATACCCATTGTGATTTCCTCCGTGAGTGGGTCGGTGTAACCGGCCCATCCATGGGCTGGCACTGTGATCTATCGACCAGGCGTCAGCATCCGTTAGGGAATGTGCGAAATTTCCGCAGCTGATTTCAAGATGCTGCTGAACTGACAGTGACTCCACGCTCAGTGGCGAGGCGAGCGATGCCGACTACTGCCTGCTCGGCCAGTCGCGCCAGGTAGGCGCTGCGGCCGGAGACTGCGATGCGAGATTCCGGAACGTACTCAACATCCGGGGAATCCGGGTAGTGGGTTCCGAGGCCGTCGCGCAGCAAGCGGATGGCCTCGGCGCGCTGCTGGGATACAGCGGAGTGGGTGGTACCCAGCTCCTCTGCTACCTCTTTTACTGTGCGCTCTGCGAAGTAGACCTGCTCGACGACGTAGCGCATCTTCTCTGGAAGCGCCGCGACCGAGGCGTGCAGGTAACGGAGCTTCTCAGTTGCAAGCACGTTCTCTTCAGGCAAAGGGGTGTCGGCAACGATCAGCGCGGCAGTGACGTCATCGAGCGTCGACACGGTGCGCGACGCATCAGCAATTCCGGCCGCGGCTTCTGCGCGATCGACGCCGAGGGCATTGGCGATCTCGTCGACTGTGGCAGCCCGTCCCAGCGCTGCGGCCAGGGTGTCCTGCACCTCGAGGGTGACCTTGATACGTCGACGGGCCGAACGCGTCGCCCAGTCAAGGGAGCGCATCTCGTCAGCGAATGCCCCGACGATACGACGCCTGGCGAATGCGCCGAACGGAATACCGAGTTCCGGCTTGAAGGCCTCGGCAGAGGTGATCAAGGCCAGAGCGCCGGCCGATGCGAGGTCATCCCGATCGAGGTGCCTGGCCTTCGACCAAACCTCTGAGACGAGGTAGCCGACGAGCGGCAGATTGTCTACAACGAGCGCATTTCGTTCTACACGATTCACTGATTACCCCTGAGGATTGAGATGGACTTCGATGCGACCCGTCGACAGAAGTTCGACGAATTACGTGTGCGGGGTAAGCGCGGGTTGTGGAACTGTGCTGGTCTGCAGCGGATTGCCACGTCTGGATTCGAGTGTCCGTGTGCTCGACGTGTCTTCGCTGCTGTTCAAAGCTAACAAGCAATTCGCGCTCGATCAGCAATTCCGTGCCCCCCTTACGGGTCAAACCCTGTCCTCTCTTCTGCGGACACGTCATCGGGCTTTCTCATCGAAGATCGCTAACATGGGCCCGGTTCGTGCCGACAGTACGTGGCAAGAGGGCGGATTGTGCCCTCACAGCGAAGCTCGAACGACACAGAGAAGGAGAGGCATTGTGAGCGCCACCGAATTGTCAGCTTTACTCTGGCGCGAACGCGAATTGCTTGAGCTCCTGATCTTCAAGCTCGAGGAAGAACAGCTTCTGCTTACTGCAGGCAAGTCACGCTGGATCCAGCACGCAACGCGTGAGGTTGAGCAGGTCATGAACCTGTTGCGCGAGAGCGCACTCGGACGCACCGTTGCTGTCGCTACGCTCGCCATGGAGTGGGGCACACCTGAAGATGCCAGCCTCCGAGACATCGTCGATAATGCGCCGGCTGGCCCATGGTCCGAGATCTTCATGGCTCACCTCGCCGCAATGAGCGACCTCACTGCACAGATCAGGGAGCTCCGCGACGTGAACCTTCAGTTCCTGCGCTCTGCCGCGCGCGGGGTGCAAGAAACCCTGGCAACCATCGATACGAACGCCGCCACATACGATGCCACTGGCTCGACTGATTCATCGTCGCCCGGTGCTCGATTCTTCGACCAGAAACTGTAAGGACGACCCGATGAGCACATTCAGCGGATTGAATACCGCGTACACCGGCCTGCTGGCTGCCAAGCAGGGTTTCGACGTCGTCGGACAGAATGTCGCGAATGCCGACACCGTTGGATACACGCGTCAGCGGCTCTCGACGTCTGCCACTGCCCCGTTGGCCTCCACCGGAATGTTCAGCAACGGTGTCCGTCCCGGCCAGGGAGTGACATTTGACGGCATCGCTCGACTCGGCAACTCGTCACTTGATGCCCAGGTTCGAACGACTGCCGGGTCTGTCGGGTATACCGCGGTGCGTGCGAACGCGCTGAATGCCCTTGAAACGTCGCTGAACGAGCCAGGAGCGAACGGCATCTCCACCCAGCTGTCAGA
This sequence comes from Leifsonia sp. A12D58, assembly GCF_047530025.1. Classification (NCBI taxonomy): domain Bacteria; kingdom Bacillati; phylum Actinomycetota; class Actinomycetes; order Micrococcales; family Microbacteriaceae; genus Leifsonia; species Leifsonia sp. A12D58. The sequence goes on from NZ_JBLJAT010000002.1 coordinate 302,661, forward strand.
TTTCTGGGCTGCGTGGGGTGACCTCGCCAACGATGCAGGAGAGTCAGCACCTGCCGGGCTGTTGCTGAGTGCTGCCAAGACGCTCGCGTCGACAATCGCAGCCGGCCACCAGTCGGTATCGAACCAGTGGAGCACCGTCCGCTCCGATCTCAGCGGGATGGTCACTGAAGTCAACAGCGCTGCTGCGCAGGTGGCTGACCTGAATGGCCGGATCCGCTCGGCACTGAACGCCGGAGAATCCGCCAACGAGTTGCTTGATGCTAGAAGTCTTCTCACGACAACGCTTGCTGCCCTCACCGGCGGCACTGTCAGGGAACTTCCGAATGGCACAGTGGACGTCCTGGTCGGCGGAAATCCGCTGGTAACCGGAACGACCGCACAGGAGCTGGTACTCACCGGTTCAGCCAGTCTCGCCGGTGCAGCCGGAACCCCGGTGCAGGTCGAGTGGGCCAGACGCCCCGGCGTTGCAGTCGCTGTCGACGGCGGAGAGATCGCCGGTTCACTTGCCGTGCTTGCGCCGAGCACGCCTGCGGGCACCGGCGGCGCGTTGGCTGAAGCCGCCGCGTCTTACGACGCATTGGCGACGGCCCTGGTGACGCAGGTCAACGCAGTGCACCAGACCGGTGCAGCAGCTGACGGTACGACCGGACACGACTTCTTCCAGCTCGGCGCGGGCTCCCCTGCCCAGGGAATCATCGTGATCCCCACAAGCGCAGCAGAGATCGCATCCAGAGCGCCGGGCACCGGTGGACTCAACGGTTCGATCGCCGGCGCCATCGGCCAGATCGGCACCAAGGCCGGCTCCCCCGACAAGCTGTGGTCGGCGACGGTGTCGTCGATTGCTGTCGCGAGCAAGACCGCACTCACCCAAGCGAAACTCGCCGACATCGCATCCGTTGCCGCGGTGGGCAACCAGCTGTCGAGCGCTGCAGTCGACCTTGATGAAGAGAACGTCAGCCTGCTGACGTACCAGCACGCTTATCAGGGCGCGGCCAGAGTGATCACTGCGATCGACGAGATGCTCGATACCCTGATCAATCGCACCGGAATCGTAGGGAGATAGTCGATGATTTCACGCGTCACCAACAGCGCCCTGATGCGCACTGCCCAGCGCAACCTGCAGGCCAATCTGTCGAACATGGCCAAGCTGCAAGATCAGGCCACGTCACAGAAGCTCATCAGCAAGCCGTCAGATGACCCGACGGGTACGACGACGGCCATGGCTGTCAGGGGCGAACAGCGCGCAACCAGCCAGTACACCCGCAATGCAGCCAACGGAAACAACTGGCTGACGACCATCGATGCGTCGCTCGCGTCTGTCACCACGATCATGAACCGCGTGAGAGACCTCACTGTGCAGGGGGCGAACGATGGCTCGATGTCGCCGACCGCCAAAGAAGCCATTGCGGTCGAGCTTGAGGGCTTGCGCTCCGATCTGCTGAAGGAAGCCAACTCCGAGTACCTCGGCCGAAGCGTCTACGCCGGCAACTCAGATGCAGGGGCAGCGTTCGTCGACGTGGCCGGCGTTCTCACGTACACGGGCACCGGCTCAGCGGTTGAACGACGCGTCGCCGGAAACTCTACCGTCCGCGTAGATTCCGATGGCGCGGCCGTATTCGGCACAGGCGCGACCTCAATCTTCTCGCTCGTTGACAACATCGTCGGCGATCTGCGCGCAGGCGTCAACGTGGGCAGCAGACTCACAGAGATCGATTCACGCATGAAGACCGTCACCAACCAACAAGCGGATGTCGGAGCACGGCAGACGCAGATTTTGAAAGCACAGGAGACGCTGGTGAGCAGTGCAACCACGCTGGAGAACCAGCGATCGAGCATCGAAGACGTCGACCTCGGAAAGGTCATCCTCGAACTCAAGCAAGCTCAGGTCAACTACCAGGCTTCGCTCCAGGTCACTGCCGGCGTCCTCCAGCCCACACTGATGGACTTCCTGAATTGAGTATCATGCACCCAGCCACAGCCAGACACCTCGACCACGACCCGTTGCAGAGCAATCACTCCGACCGCGCAAGCCATCACCCGGCGAAGCACGGCATCGAAGACAACAGTGTCGCGTTACGATTCGCCGCCCCGCTGCCCGGACTCGATCCGCTGGTTGACTTCACGCTGCTCCCCGTCGAAAACGCGGCAGGTCTCTATACGATGACCGCGACGCTCGATGCTGCAACGCGGTTGTTCGTCATCGACCCCGCTGCGCACTTCTCCGACTACTCCCCCGTGATCTCCGACGAGCACTGCACTGCACTGTCGATCCACGCCCCGGAAGATGCGTTGATCTTTGTCGTCGTCAACGCCGGCCCCGATGGGACAACGGCGAACCTGATCGCGCCGATCGTCGTCAATTCAACGACCGGCATCAGCTCGCAGGTGATTCTGGAGGGTCAGGACTTTCCGCTGCGCGCTCTGATCGGCGCAGGACGATAACTCCCTGCAGGGTAGTAGCGATGCGTCATTGGTCCTCATCGTCTGTAGGCGCGCTCGGCACACCGCCTGGGAATTGATTGCCGCCATATTTTGCATTCGCCACTGACATAATCTGGGGCCAGATCCGGTGACGTGCAGTGGCCGCTTGCCCACTGTCGAAGTACGAGACGCGCTGGTTTGCCGATCCACTGATGGCAGCGACCCCGACGACGGTGGCGACCTCACTGCTTGCACCGCTCATCCAGGTGTCTTTAGCACCATCGGTCGTTCCCGTCTTTCCAATCATCGGCACCCGCGGTGATGTTGCTTGATATGACTGGGTGGCGGTTCCGCTCGACATGACAAGTTGAAGCGCATAGTCCATGGTGGCCGCCACTTGCGGCGGTACCGACTGGGTACACGTCGACTTCGGCACGGGAAGTTCTGTGCCGTCAGCCGCGACGATGCGGTCGATCGCGATAGCAGTGCACGTGATCCCGTTGTTGGCGATTCCTGCAAACGCAACGGCCATCGTCAGCGGTGCTATTTCGTTGATCCCGATGACGGAGGATGCACTTTGCACCAGCGGTTTACCATCTGCGCGATGCACGCCAAATGCTTCTGCGGTTTTTCTGATTCCGCAGAGGTCGAGTTGCTTTGCCATGCCGATATAGCCGGTGTTGATCGAGTGGATGGTGGACTCGAGGGCCGAGTAGTTGCCCCCTGACTCGTTCGCATCGTTCTTCGGGTTCCAGCCCTCTCGGTTGTAGTTCTGCGGGCCGAGGCAGCTGTCCCTGAAGGTTCCCCAATTCGCTCTCGGTGCCGAGTCGACACGTTCTCCCAGCGAGTGACCCTCTTTCAGCCACTCGGCGAGCGTGAACACCTTGTATGTCGAACCGGGCTGGAATCCGCTCGAACCACCTTCGTCGTAGTCGGTGTTGTAGTTGACGCTCGAGTAATTGGGGCCGGTCGCAATGACATCGGGATCCTGGCTGTAGTCCTTGTTTTGCGCCATCGCCAACACACGTCCGGTACCGACGTGCACGCTCGAAACCATGGCTCCGACATCCCAACCCGGGTAGCTCTTCGGAACGTTGGCGTTCAGCGCGTTCACCGCTGCCGCCTGCAGGTCGAGGTCGAGCGTGGTGTACACGTTGTAGCCGCCCCGTTTGAAGTTGAGGATGCGGGTGTCGGCGTCGGCACCGAATGTCGGGTCTGTCTTCAAGATCCAGGTGACGTAATCACAGAAGAATGCGTTAGCGAGTGCGGTCTGGCATCCGGTGCTTGGTTCGTTGATCACTGGCTGCACCGGGGCGGAAACAGCGGCGTCATGGTCGGCCGCGGTGATCTTTCCGTACTTCAGCATCTGGTCGAGGATGTAGTTGCGGCGGTCAACATTGGTCTTATAGCCGTTCGCGGCACCGTTTGTCTCGCTGTTCGGCTCGTCGATCTCAAACTTCGCCGGATTGTTCACGATGGCCATCAAGCTCGCAGCCTGCGGCAGCGTCAGTGCTGAAGCCGTTGTGCTGTAGTAGTAGTTCGCCGCGGCTTCGATGCCGTAGACCCGACCGCCGAAACCGGCAATATTCAGGTACTGACGCAGGATGTCGTCTTTGCCATATTTCTTCTCGACACCGATAGCCAGTCTCATCTCTCGCAGCTTGCGGTCGGGGGTCGCCACCGTCGCAGCGTCATAGCATTTGGTTTGCGCCTTCTCGTCGCTGAGCTCCTCGCATTTCTGCACCAACACGTTCTTCACGTACTGCTGAGTGATCGACGAGCCCCCCTGAGTGTCGCGGCCGGCCGCGGTCATGGTGATTGCCCTCAACGTGCCCTGAAGATCGATGCCACCGTGGTCGTAGAACCTCGGGTCCTCTCCCGCGATCGCCGCATCCTTGACGTACTGACTGATGGCATCCCAGCCGACTTCTTCACGATTCTGGTCGTAGAACGATGCCAGCAGCACCGGGGTGCCATCGGTTTTTGTCGCGTAGATATTGCTGCGCTGCGCCAGCGGCCCTATCGCGACGTAGTCGGGGAGATTTTCGAAAATACTGATGGTGTTCGTGGCTGCCATACCGGTAACGGCGATGCTGGGAGTCACCCCGAGTGCGACCAGCAGCCCCGCCGCCGCGCTCATCGCAACCAGGCCAAGCAACCCACCGACAACACCCATGAAGTTGTGGCCAGCCGGTTTTATGGGGCCGCCCTCTTCAGTTTCAGAACCATTCGCGTCCGTGGTGCTCAAGCTCACCACCCCCCAGCATTATCGTCCGTGAGCCACGGCCCGATGGGGGTTTCCGTACGTCAGATCCCCGTCTGAGTCGAGCTTTAATCTCACCTCACTCTGTGCTGGAAGTCCAGAGGTCTGTGACGTTTAGCAGGAACGAGAATCGACTACCAGCGGTGCACCAGCATTGGATTCAGTCACGGCGCTTCGTACGCCGCGTGCAGCCCAGCAATGTCTATCTTCGTCATGCCGAGCATGGCCTGCATTACTCGTCCAGCCCTCTCCTGGTCTCTGTCGCCGAGTAACTCGCTGAGGATCGGCGGGACGATTTGCCACGACAGCCCGAACTTGTCCTTCAGCCAACCGCATTGCCCTGGCTCACCTTCTGCGGTGAGCGCATCCCAATAGGCATCGATCTCCTGTTGGTTCTCGGCTGTCACGTAAAACGAAATCGCTTCAGAGAAGGTGTGCATCGGCCCACCGTTCAGGGCGAAGAACTCAACTCCGTCCAGGACGAACGACACCGACATGACTGTCCCGGCCGGAAGCGGTGCCCCTTCTCCATACCGCGAAACGTTGATCATCTCCGAACGCGGAAAGACCGAAATATAGAACAAAGCCGCTTCTTCGGCCTGGTGGTCGAACCACAGGAATGGGCTGATCTTCTGCATGGGATCTACTCCTCTTTCGGCGAAACAGCCTGAATAATCCTCAGAGTACCCACCTGGTGCGCGTCAGCCCAGCGTATTCGCCGCCTTCCCCACTGACGCGTTGCGACTTAGGCTCATCGCATGTCGGCCTCAACAAGTGGCAGTACTGCAGCGGATGCGCAGAGCGCTGGACCGCAGCCCACGCCTGCTGCTGGGACGATGCCCAAAGGATTCGGCATCCGTCTTGGCATCTTGATCGTGCTGATCATACTTCCCATGATCATCATCGTGCTCACCCCACTCAAGCACGAGGCCTACCTCTATTTCCTCGGAACGATGCCGGCCATGCTCAGTCGCTCGCTCCATATCGGCGTAGGCGTGTTGGCGGTCTTCGCGAATGCACTCGTCGTGCCCGTGGCTATCCTGTCCAGCCAGTCCGTGATGTCTGGCACGCTGCTCATGATCCTGCTGGCGGTCATCATCGCACTCAGTTCAGTGCGCGGATGGAACGGCCCACTCATGTACGTCGGTGTCATTGCCGGCCTGCTGGTGACGTCGAACCCGCCACATGTGGATATCAGCGGGGCATCAGAGTCAATACAACTCTGGTACCCGGCACTGCTCGCGCTGTTCGGTGGGTTGTGGGGACTCCTGCTGTCCCGCACCCTCATGAAGGGGATGCCGGTCAAGTCAGCGGCTCATGTCGGTGGCCGGGATGCGTTCGCCTTCGGAGTTGCCCTCGCCATCCTGCTCGGTTTCTCAACAGCTGTGGCTATGACGTGGTTCTTCAATACCCACGCAGGCTGGGTGCTGCTGACCATACTGCTCGTGGTGAAGGCAGACTACTCAACGACGACGCAGCGTGTCTGGCATCGGAGCCTCGGCACCATTGCGGGTGGACTGGCTGCTGCCCTCCTCGCCGTGCTTGTGCATAACCCTTTGATTCTGCAGCTCGCCGGTGCCGTGTTCGGGTTCGCGATGCTCTGGGTCGTCCTGACCGGGAAGCCGTATTACGTGATGTCCGCAGTGATCACCCCGACCATCGTGCTGATCAACTCGTCAGGCAACAGCACCAGCGTCTTCGACACTGACCTGGAGCGGGTCGCCTACACGCTCGTTGCCGGGGTGCTGATCCTTCTGGTCATTGGAGCCGGGCAGCTGATCTCCGTCGCAGTCGCGAGACGAGAAAAGTTGCCTGACGCGCCGATCGCGACTGAATAGGCCCTGGGGTGGCAATTCGCCCCTGCGTCCGTCGGGGGAAGAAGCTGAGCGCCTAGTACCAGTTGACGCTTTCAGAATGTGCCCACGCACCACATGGGTTCGCGTAGCGGGACGCAATATAGCTGAGGCCCCAATTGATCTGGGTTGAGGCACTGGTCCGCCAGTCTGAACCTGCAGATGACATCTTGCTTCCGGGCAACGACTGTGGAATACCGTATGCGCCACTGCTTGCGTTGTAGGCGTCCGCACGCCATCCAGATTCCCGATTCCACAATGAGACCAGGCAGCTGTACTGCTCAGTGCCCCAACCGCGCGCCGAAACGGCCGTCGCGGCATACGCTCTGGCACCGGCCGGATCAACGATCATTCCTGCCGGAGGTGCTGCAGTTCCATTGCCGGAGTCGCCTGAGTTCCCTGAGTTCCCTGAGTTCCCTGAGTTGCCCGAACCACCCGCGCTACCGCTGCCGCCAGAACCGCCGGCCGCAGCATCCGCCGCCGCCTTGTCTGCCGCGGCTTTCGCTGCGGCAGCAGCCTGCTGGGCAGCGAAAGCCTCGGCCTCTGCCACCCCGACACGATACGAGCGTTCGGTTTCGGCCGTTGAGTTCTTCAGGGTCGCAAGTTGAGCAAAGAGAACATCGGATGCCGCCTGCTGCGTGGCGACTTCGGCATCAGCTGCCTGCTGAGCAATGACTGCTTCGTCTGCCCGGTTCTGCGCTGTGGTGGCGAGTCGATCGCGTTCCTTAATAGCGGCATTCGCCTGCTCTCCCAGCTGGCCAACTAGGTTCTGTTCGGCAAGCGCACGCTCCTCGACTCCACGAGTTGTCTGGCTAAGCCGGGTCGAAACGCTGAGTTCATAGAGCAGATCGCTGTCGGGATCGTTGGACAGAAGCATTCGGTATACGAGTTCGCCCGCTCCCGAGCGGTACAACTGCGCACCCAAACGTCCGAGCTGAGTAGTGGCCGCTTCTGCCTTGATAGTTGCAACGTCCAGCTGCGATTGGATCGTCGCTGCTCTGGTCGTCGCGCCGGACAGCGCCGCGCGCGCGCTCGATGCCGCCCCACTGGCAGCAATGGCCTGATCGGCCAACTCGCCAGCCCGTGATTCAAGGGTCGCCAGTGCCGCATCGATGCGCCCCAGTTGCTTCTGTGTGGCTGCAGTACTTTTTCGTGCTGCTTCGACCTCAGCCCAAGACGGATAATCCTCGGCAAAAGCCACCCGTGGCGCCGAGCCCGAAACGCACGCAGCGATGAGCACGATGGCAAGGATTGTTCCGCCTCGCAACCGTGATTTTCCGCGCATGTGTCGCCGCCTTCCGACTTGCGAGTCTACGTAAGCCGTCGACGACCTCAGGGAGTACGCGCCTGCAACCAGCGAATCGAGCGGATTTCGCTCACCACCTGCTCTACCGTAGAACGGGCGTCACACGCGGCTCGGCTCCAGAAATCTCGGTAAGGAAACATGTCACTTCACAGCACCGGTGTTGGCTTTCGTTCGGAGCGCGGTCCAATCCTCATTTCGCTGATGCTGACGACTGGCCTCGTCGCCATCGACTCGACGATCCTGGCAACGGCGGTGCCGTCGATCGTCAGCGATCTGGGTGGGTTCGCCCTGTTCCCTTGGCTCTTCTCCGTCTACCTGCTCGCGCAGGCGGTCACGGTCCCGGTCTACGCGAAGCTCGCTGACACTGTGGGACGCAAGCCCATCATCCTGCTCGGTATCGCATTGTTCCTGCTTGGATCAGTCTTGTGTGCATTCGCGTGGAGCATGCCTGCCCTGATCGCGTTCCGCGCAATTCAGGGCCTCGGCGCCGGCGCAGTGCAACCGATGGCGATCACCATCGCCGGCGACATCTACACCGTCGCGGAGCGCGCAAAGACTCAGGGATACCTCGCCAGCGTGTGGGCAGTGTCTTCAGTGGTCGGACCGACGCTCGGCGGCGTATTCTCTGAGTTCCTCTCGTGGCGCTGGATTTTCCTCGTCAACATTCCGCTGTGTCTGCTCGCCGGCTGGATGCTCATCCGTCACTTCCACGAAAAGGTCGAGCATCGCTCGCACCAGGTCGACTATGCCGGCGCAATCCTGCTCACGCTCGGACTTACTTCCTTGATCCTCGCGGTACTCGAAGGCGGACAGGCCTGGTCATGGTCGTCCCCGCAGAGCATCATCGCGTTTGCATTCGGCGCACTGGCAATCGGTGCATTCCTTGCCGTAGAACGCCGCGCTCCCGAGCCGATCCTTCCGCTCTGGGTCTTCTCGCGCCGGCTACTCCTGACGACGACCGGTGTGGCGCTCGGTGTCGGAGCCATCTTGATCGGGCTGACCTCATACGTTCCGACATACCTTGAGGGTGCACTCGGTGTCAGCCCCCTGATTTCTGGCCTCGCGCTTGCAGCATTGACCATCGGCTGGCCGATCTCGGCTTCGCTGTCTGGCCGCTTTTACCTACGCATTGGTTTTCGCAGCACGGTGCTTCTCGGCCTCGTATTCGCCATTGTCGGTGCCGTGATCCTGGTGATCTTCGCATCCACACCCATGCTCCCCGTCGTCGCCGCTGCCTGCTTCGTCATCGGCCTCGGCCTCGGCCTGGTGGCCACGCCGAGCCTGATTGCGGCGCAGTCGAGTGTGCAGTGGAATGAACGAGGCGTAGTCACCGGCACGAATATGTTTGCCAGATCGATCGGCAGCGCCGTCGGCGTCGCGATCTTCGGCGCGATCGCCAACGCGATCTTCGCGTCGGAGGTGAATGGTCAGCGCACCCCGGCGCTCGTGACCCAGGCGGGCACCAGCGTCTTCATCGCCGTATTGATCTGCGCAGTACTCACGGTGATCGCCGGACTGGCGATGCCACATGCTCGAGTAGAAGACGTCGAGCATGTGGCATCCGAATGAACGGTGAGCTGGTTCATCTGTTCAGATAGATGAAACCATGCGGACTCTATGCTCCTGCTCTGAGCCGACGTCGTTTGGCCACCGATATGACGTTCTCGGTGATTGCGTTGCTGACCAGGATGCCGAGCGCGATGGCGAACATCGACAGCCCCGTTGAAATCAGGCCCTGAAGGCTCTGTGCTGCGCTTGTCTTTGCCGCGTCGAGGCTGAGGAACCCGAGGGCGCCTGGCACCAGAATCCAGTACGACGCGAGCGTGAGGACTGCAGCAGGCGGCGCTGTCTTGAAACGGGATGCGAGCCGCGCGAACGGGATCACGACCAGAGCTCCGACGAAACTCGACAGCTCGGCACCGATGATCACCGTCCCGATGCTCTGAGCGCTGTAAGTGACGAGCAGACTGAGCAGGAGCCACACCGACGCGCCCTTGGGAGCAGAAAAGAACAGCGTGTACCCGATAGCGAGGAGCGTGATACCCACGAGCGGCGTCCACACGCCCAGGTTGTTCGCCGTTGCTTCGTGAGCTGGAATGGTGCCCACTATCGCAAACCCAGCAGCAACACCGAAGGCAAGCAATACCAATTGCGCGGTGCCGTACACCAGGCGCGTTGCGCCAGAAATGACCTGGCCGGTGGTGAGCTCGATTGCCGCAACGGTGAGCAGCATGCCGGGGAGGAACGAGATGAGGGCAGGGGTAATCACCCGCAGCGGAGACTCGCCTGCCCAATCGGCGAAGAACAACGCCGTGAGGGCCGTTGCGGTGAACGCGGCAAAGACGGGCATCGCGACAGCGAGGGTCGGTATCTTCTGTCCGAGCAGGATGAGAGCGCCGACAGCGAGACCGAGGCCGATGTAAATGGGCAGTGCGTTGAGTGTGGGGTTCAACATGAACCCGAACCCCAGCGTCAGGATTGTGTGGCCGAGCACCATTAGCCATGGACCGAACCTCGGTTTCGACTGCAGAACGTTTCGAAGCGATTCCATCAGGTCGGACGGAGCGATGGTGCCGAGTCTGGCTTGTTTGGTGAGTTCGTCAAGTGCCCCGATCTGGTCGAGACGCACAGCGGATCCGTCTGTGGCCTTGATCTCCGCGCGGTAGTCGCCGCCGGTGTGCTGAACAATGACGGCTGTCGGAAACACCACGATCTGAATGTCGCCGAGCTTGTATGCCCCGGCGATATCAACCAGCGTCGAGATCACCTCTGATGTCGCTGAATTGGAATCAAGGAGTGCAACGCCTATCGAGGCGATCATGTCGAGAACTTCGTGCTGGTCGGGAGCATCCACCGTGACGACATCCGGAACAGGCTTGAACACCTTGCCTGCAGCGTGACGAACCGAACTCAGCCATCTGGGTGCTCGCATCATGCACTCCGCCGTCGGACAGCTAGTGCCCCGCGCGACAACACCGATGCCAAACCCACAAGCTCACCCCTCACGAATGTGTGCAGTCCGCCCATTGTTACACCGCGAGGGCACAAAAGAGCCGGGAAGAATGACTTCTTCCCGGCTCTTCTGAAGACTAGATCGTGTGAAGACTAGACAGCGGCGAGAACCTCATCGAGTGCGTCTGACGCCTTCTCGGGGGTTGCCTTGAGGGCAAGGGCGAGCTCAGAGATCAGAACCTGCCTGGCCTTCAGGAGCATGCGCTTCTCGCCAGCGGATACTCCGCTGTCCTGGTCGCGGCGCCACAGGTCGCGAACGACTTCGCCGATGCGGATGACGCTACCGCTTGCCATCTTCTCCTGGTTGGACTTGTATCGACGCGACCAGTTGCTGGCCTCTTCGACGACGTCCTGACGCAGAACCTCGTACACCTCTTCAACGCCAGCGCTGTCGATCACGTCGCGCACGCCGACGAGTTCTGCGTTGTCGATGGGGAGTTTGATCGTCAACTCGCTGGTGTGAGCGTTGAGGGTCATGTACGTCTTCTCGACACCGTTGACCACTCGCTTCTCCAGGTCGATGATGGTCACTGCACCGTGGTGAGGGTAGACGAGCGTTTCCCCGATCTCAAAAATCAATTGATGGTTCCTTCTTTTGTTGAGTATGGGGCGCCGAATCTACGCAGATTACCCATCGATGAGTTCCTGAAGGAACACTGCGACCAGTACATGGTATGCGTTATACATCGACGTCATGCTCAGATCATTGATATATGCTGATAGTTTATCTACTTTTTATGTGAATCCTGTGCGAGAATGCGCGGCAGATCGCGTTTGCGCACGTCGAGCGGCACCAATTCACGCAATTGATCGGCTCGCAGGGGTAGATCCAAGAGGCTGAGCTTGAGCCGCCCCTTACGGGCATGCCGGCCAGCATCGAAGCGCACGACACCCGCCGCATTCTCCACCAGCGAGATCGTTACAGCGTCGCCGGCTGTCACCGATGTCATCACGCGCCCGTCGACCTCAATCGCTGCGCGCGTCGTCGATTCACCGATTTCAAAGCCAAGCGTCTCTTTCGGACCGAGAACTACCGACCTCGCGATACCCGACATTGGCGCAACGGGAGTGAGCACGAGCGCCGTTACCGCTGGGGACAGCACGGGGCCGCCGGCTGCATAGTTGTATGCGGTCGAGCCCGCTGGAGTGGCAACGACCAGGGCATCTGCGGTGAAATACCCGTACGCAGTGCTGTCGACGACGAGGTCGGCATTGACCATCCCCTCGCCAGGAGCGCGCGCGATCGACACGTCGTTGAACGCCATGAAGTTGAACCCCTCGCTGCCGGCCACCACGTTCACATCGAGCCCATGATGAGCCTCGACCGAATAGTCGGCTGCGATGATCCGCTCTATGGCAGTTGTCAGCTCATCAGGCTCCACTTCGACAAGAAAGCCTAGATTGCCGTAATTGACGCCGAGAACCGGGATCGATGTGCCCGCTACCGTGCGCATGGCACCCAGCATTGTTCCGTCACCGCCGAGCGCGACCACCAGGTCGACCTCATCGACGAACTGGGCACTCGTGAGCACCTCGACCTCGGCACCGATTCGCTGCGCGTCAGCTTCGAGGGCCACGATTCGCACAGCGTGCGTTCTCCGCCAGTCCACCAGCAACTCGATCGATCCGCTCACGTCTTTCGTCGGGTGCGCAATGAGCCCGATTGACATGCCGCTCTGGTGGTTCGTCTTCGCCTGGTGGGTCACGACAGGAGGGTATCGGCACAAACCGAGAGAGTGACGAGAGCATTGACGGCCGCATATTGCACTTCGGCGCCGAGGGCCGTAGTCTCGTTAACCATCGAACACACGTTCGAATGACAACAAGAGGGGACACACATGTTTATGGCATCGACGACCGTGATTTCGGTCTGGAGCGAAGCCGGCGTCCCTGTCCGTCTCCTGGTCGACGGAGTCAGGTACACGGTCACAGACAGGCCGACGCCGATGCGTGCCGACCTCGACCTCCACGCCGCGATCACCCATCCGACTGCGGCTTCCATTACCGGGTGGCGATTTCAAGGCACCGACGTGGCGGGCCGCTCTCGGATGTTCGACGTGCGACGAGTGCCAGGTCGGCGCGAATGGGAGCTCCTGGCGGTTTACGACTAGAGACCAGTGCAGTTCGAACCGGGTCGGGGAATACTCCGCCAGCCCACGGCGCTGTCACCGGAGTGAAGCGCATCGGATTTCTCTCATTCGGCCATTTGCAAGATGTTCGCGGGTCGCAGACCCCGACTGCACGTGACGCCCTCATTCAGAGCGTCGAGCTTGCCGTCGCTGCAGAAGAACTCGGCATCGACGGCGCATACGTGCGCGTGCACCACTTCGCCAATCAGCTCTCGTCGCCGTTTCCGCTGCTCGCGGCAATGGCCGCACGCACGAGTCGGATTGAAATCGGCACCGGAGTCATCGACATGCGGTACGAAAACCCGCTCTATATGGCAGAAGAGGCGGCTTCCACCGATCTGTTGAGCGACGGACGTTTGCAGCTCGGCGTGAGCCGTGGATCACCCGAAACGGCACTGCACGGCTCTGAGGCGTTCGGACACGTTCCCTCCGACGACATGACCGATGCCGACCTCGCGCGAGCGCACACTGAGGTGTTTCGCGCTGCCATCGCCGGAGCCGGTGTGGCCGAGGCGAACCCGCAGATGACGCGCTCCCCCGGCCTGCTGCAGGTTCAGCCGCAATCCCCCGGCCTTGCCGACCGCATCTGGTGGGGCTCTGGTACCCGCCAGACGGCTAAATGGACAGCAGAGCAGGGCATGAACCTGATGAGCTCGACGCTGCTCGTCGAAGACACCGGCGTGCCGTTCGATGAGCTCCAGGCCGAGCAGATCGCCATCTTCCGTGCAGCGTGGGCAGAGGCCGGTTGGGCACGCGAACCCCGAGTCTCGGTCAGCCGCAGCGTGATTCCCATCGTCACCGATCAGGATCGGGCGTACTTCGGTGGGCGTGCCAGTGACAGCGGCGACCAGGTGGGCTATCTCGAGGGCACACTGGCCAGGTTCGGCAAGAGCTACGTGGGCGAACCTGATGTGATTGCAGAGGAGTTGGGCAAAGACGCCGCCGTGCGTGACGCAGACACCGTGCTGTTGACAGTGCCCAACCAGCTTGGTGTTGACTACAACGCGAGGCTGCTTGAAACCATCGTCAGGCACGTCGCGCCTGAACTGGGATGGAGATGACGTTGGTGAACGCCCCTGACGCAATCGTCATCCGCACGGGAGTGGTTCCCGATGATGTCGAACTGTGCGCCGAGATTTGGGTGCGTGCACTCGAATCACGGGACGGAACCGTAGAGGTAGAGGCGATGGGACGGCGGGTGCGATCTGCTTTCCAGAATCCGATCATCCGATTCGCCGTCATTACTTCTGGACGAACCGGGTTCGCGTTGGTCGAGTCTGGTCGCCCTGATCCGACCGAAGCCCTGCTGCACTTTTTGGCTGTGCACCCAGACGGTGCCGGCAGCGGCGTGGGCACGGCGCTCATTGCCGATGCGGTGGCACACGCGAGACTCGGCGGATTCCAATCACTCACACTCGAAGTTCGGACGAACAACGTTCGCGCAATCGATGTGTACACGCGCGCCGGGTTCGTCCCATTCGGCGGTGAGATCCCGCATCCGCTCGGCGGCTATCCGATGCAGTCATACCGTCTCGCGCTCAACTGACTTGTCGGAGTGTGAATCGTTCTGGTGACTCGTCACCCCCGCGTGGTAACCGTCTCGATTCAGCAGCCCCCGGTATCCTTCAGGAGTGAACAACGAGGGCAATTCAACGGTCGGCACGCAAACGAGCTCAAGCCTTCGTCGGGTTCCGCAGCAGGATCGCAGCAACCAGCGACTTGAGCTGATTTTGGATGCAGCGGCGACGCTTATCGATGAGGTCGGCTACCGCAACGTCTCGATGACACTGGTCGCCCGCAAAGCTGGCATGTCGGGCCCCGGCGTCTACCGCTACTTCAGCGACCTCGAAGCCGTCGCCCGCGCCCTGGCCGCACGCAACCTCGAACGCTTCATTGCCAGCACGAAAGATGCCTTGAGCGCTCAGGCCGGCGACTGGACGATCCTGCTCAGCCGAGTGATCGACGTCTACGCCGAGCTCTGCCGAACCGAACCCGGATTCAGGTGGCTGCGCCTCGGCGACGCGGTCGATCGCAACCTGCTTGATCACGAAGTCAGCAACCGCAGCTTCGCTGCCGGAGTCATGACTCGTATTTTCGTCTCGCGATTCAACGTGCACGAACGCGCCGAACTCGACATCCACGTCGAGGTTGTCGTCGAGATCGTCGATGGATTGATCGCTCGGGCGTTCGCGACGAATCCAGATGGCGATCAATTCTTCATCGACGAGTGCAGCAGGCTGGCCGGCAACTACCTCGTTGATTACCTGGAGCGTACGTACCAGCCCGAACTCGATACTGACATCGACACCGATCGACTCTAGTCGCCCTGAGCCAGCTCGGTGAGATGACTCAGCACCGCCCGCGCCACCCTGTCGTTCTCCCGAAAAGCGATCGCGTTTGTGAGTGGCCGAGAGAAGGCGCCAACAAATGGCGTGTTCGTATACGGACCGATGGCGTATCTGCGCTCCGAGAGCTCACCGGCTGCAGTCAGAACCCTGGTGTCGTGCCTGGCGACAGCCAGCTTGCCGGTTGCGTCGTCAAAAACGTCATCTTTCACGCGTTCCTCCAGGCCAGCACCCGATGCCACCAGCGAACGCAGCACTGCGCTATCGGTCCGCGCGACGCGAGTTTCAGGCAACCGCGCATCGATCAGGACGGTTGCCGTCACCACCACATCAGAATTAGGACCGCCTGCACGAAATTGCCCGCCGACCTCATCGGTGTCCACCCACATCTCGCCACCGATGAACTCGACGATGCCGGCTTCCGACAGCGCCAGCAACTCCTCAAGCCGATGTGCCGGCGGACCGCTCGCGATATAGCTGAAGTAGGCGGGCCACCATCCGTTGAGGTCCCGCACTCGTGAGGTGGCAGTCCACTTCGGTGAGCCGATGATGTCCGACAGCGTGAACAGGCTCGTCAGCAGCGCAATGAACAGCCCCTGCGTCGCGCTGTGCTCTGCGCGGGTACGGAGCACGAGATCCCGGCGAATGTAATCGCGGACCGCAGATTGAAGGTTCTCACCTGATCCGAAATGCGTACCGGCCAGCGGGCGGTCGAACTCAGAGAGGAAGAGGTGGTCGAGCGGATCAGGGACCGATTCGGTCACCAGCGTCCGCAGCTCGCCGCCATCCGCACCGACCAGCGACGCAGGTTCCAGACGAGCGAACGCCGCAGCGAAGTCGAGCCAGTCGACGCTCACGCGCTCCGGATGCCCGGTGAAAAGCTCCCGGTAGTAACCCCACAGCATCTCTTTCGCGATCAGGGGCCAGACCTGCTCCCTGAAATCGAGGCGAGAGCTTCTACTCTCAAGCTCGGCGGCAATGGCTGGTGTGAAGAACGTCGGTGTCGGCCGCTCCCCCACCAGCTGCGAGCTGATCTTCGAGTGATACGGCACCCCACGCCGGGACCCGAGAACCAGCCGCGGCTCCTGGCCAGACGGGATATAGGTCAGGCTATGGCCATCAGTCCTGACGAATCGTCCTCCCCGCCCCTCCGTCAGCAGCACGGTCAGATCAACAGCGGCCAGCCCCATCCCGCGCACAATGACGCGACTGCCGGCCTCGATGGTGCTGGTATCGGCATCCGCGGTGAATGCCGGTGGCAGGTAGAACAGGTCGTGACGGCCAGCGAAGTCGATCAGCAGTGAGTGCTGATCGTCGGGAATCGTCCCGGTATGGCCGAGTGCGTACAGCACGATGTCGGCGTCGACTGCATCGCCGTTGTCGAGCCGGATGCGCGCCGTGCCCTCGGCGTCATCGACGCTCACAGCGTGAGCTGAATGGGACACCACCCGCGCTCGCCCGCCCAGCTCGGCCAATGCCCGCCGGTAGAACCACTCAAGATAAAGGCTCTGCAGCCGGCGCGTGGGAAAACTGGATGCAGTGAGCGCGTGTAGTTCTGCGTGGAGCGCAGCATCCCGAACATTGATGCTGATCTCGCCGGCAACAACCAGTGCCGCCCACTCCACCAGCGAGGGGCCAGGCACGACTGGCCCCTCGATCGTCGAGCTTTCATCGGTGAACATCGTCACGTCAGCCGCCATCGAGTTCAGTTTCAGGAGCGGCGACTGGTCATGGCGCCAGATGCGACCGGCTCCAGGCGGATGCGGGTCAATCACGTGGATGACAAGGTGACGGTTTCGGTCCCACAGCTCGTCGAGATTGGCCGCGATCCGCTCAAGGAAGCCAGCACCCCTGGGGCCAGCACCGATCACCGCGAGCCGCACAGGCTTGGCCGCGGCGAGCGCTGCCGGGCAATCGAGTAGCTGTTGCGTCATGACACAACGGTTGCGCTCGGGTCCAGCAAATGCGAGCAATGTGACTGCGCATGACGAGGTGACGAATTGTGAACGGCTTTCGTTGCCGAGGGTGGCCGGCGAGCCTAGCGTCATGCATCAATCACGAGCCACCCGGTACACCAGCGCAAGGAGACAGACATGCCCATCGAATTTCTCGGCATCGCAGGGCTGAACGATAGTGGCGAGACGCACGCCAGGTCGGGCCCGAGCTTCGACAAGGATTACACGCTTCGCTTCGCCAGAGCCCACGAGGACAACGGCTGGGATCGCATCCTCTTCGCGTACCACGCCGGTTCACCTGACCCCGCGACCGCAGCGGCGTTCATCGCTTCCAGGCTCGACCACCTAAAGATCCTGCTCGCGCACCGACCCAATGTGTCGTACCCGACATACGCGGCCAAGGTATTCGCGACACTCGACCAGATCAGTGACGGTCGACTGAACGTGCACTTCATCACCGGCGGCTCGACGGCCGATCAGGCAGCAGAGGGTGACTTCCTCACCAAGGATGAGCGGTATGCCCGTACGGGCGAGTACATCCGCATCGTCAAGCAGGCCTGGACGAGCACAGAGCCGTTCAGCTTCAATGGTGACCACTACCGCTTCGAGAACTTTGTGAGCGACATCTTCCCCGTGCAGAACCCGCGCCCTGAGGTGTCGTTCGGTGGGTCGTCAGCCGCTGCCTACGAGATCGGTGCCGCTGAGGCCGACATCTACGCGCTCTGGGGTGAACCGCTGGCCAACACCGCTGAACAGATCCAGACGATCACGGATGCCGCCATCGCGGCCGGCCGCCCGAAGCGACCGCGCATCCAGGTAGCGTTCCGTCCCATCCTCGGTGCAACTGAAGAGATCGCCTGGGCGAAGGCGCACGACATCCTGGGTCGGATCGAGAACCGGGTGAGACAGGCAGCACCCAGCAGCTTCGTCGGTAACCTCGCCAATCCGGAAAACGCCGGATCCCAACGGCTACTGGCCATCGCCGACCAAGGCGACCGTTTCGACAGGGCGCTCTGGACCAAGCCCGCCGCAGCCTCTGGCGGTCGAGGCAACTCGAACGCCCTCGTCGGTACCCCGGAGACCGTTGCTGCGGCGCTCCTTGACTACATCGACCTCGGAGTCGACATCATTTCGGCCAGAGGTTACGACTTCATCAATGACACCACCGACTTCGGCCGATACGTCATCCCCATCGTGCGCGAAGAGGTTGCCAGGCGCGATGCCGCCGCTATATCCCGCGCACCCCAAGCGAGCGAGGATGCCGACCGTGACGCTGCTTAAGACCTCTCGAGCCTCATCGGTGACCGAGCCGGTCGAGAGCTTCGTCTACGTCTCCGCTGATGACGCACTTGCCCAGCCCCTGCTCGACGAACTCGAGCGTGAGTATGAGACCCGCTACGGCACGTTCTTCGGCGAGCCGGCATCGGCTGAAATCCACCGGTATCCGACAAGCGCATTTGCTGCGCCTCATGGGGCATTCGTCATTCTGGTGAGAGACGGAGTCCCCATCGCCGGAGGGGCATTCAAACAGTTCGACGCACACACCGCGGAGTTCAAGCGCATCTGGACATCATCCGCTCACCGCAGGCAGGGTCTGGCCAGGCGCGTGGTGGCCGAGCTCGAAGCCGAGTCTGAGCGCCGCGGCTACAACCGGGTGTATTTGACGACGGGCCCCAAGCAGCCTGAAGCCAAGAACCTCTACCTTTATACCGGCTACACCCCGCTGTTCGATACCGCCCTCACACCTGATCAGGTTGTCATCCACGGTTTCGCGAAGACCCTCGATGGGTCTGAGCTCGACGTGGCGTCGATCACTGCAGCGCACCTGGCGAGTCTCGGCATCCTTCATGGTGAAGGAGACAGTCATGACAAGCACGATTCCTGAGACCGGAACCGCGACCCGCGACAGCGCGGGAACCGCCACCGTCGCGCCCGCCGCAGGTACCGACTTCGGAGCGCTCACTGTCGTGCACACGCGGCATTACCTGCGCTGGATCTTTGCTGCGGTCATTGTGTTCGTCGTGCTGCAGTTGCTCTGGTCACTCGTCACCAACGACAAATTCGGCTGGAGCGTGTTCAGCGACTACTTCTTTGCCCCGGCCGTGCTCACCGGGCTCGGCATGACGCTGACCCTCACCGCTGTCGCCGGCTCACTCGGCTTCATCCTCGGCACCGTGCTTGCCCTGGCCAGGCTGTCGAAATCCCCCATCCTCAACTCGGTGTCGTGGTCGTTCATCTGGTTCTTCAGATCGGTGCCACTTCTCGTGCAGCTGCTTGTCTGGTACAACCTGGGCTATCTGTACCCGAGGCTCGGACTCGGTGTGCCGTTCACCGATAACTACTTCTGGAGCTTTGACACGGTCACTGTCGTGAGCCAGTTCGCTGCTGCGGTGCTCGGCCTCTCGCTGCATCAGGCCGCATACTCTGCAGAAATCATCCGTGGCGGCATTCTGTCAGTCGATCAGGGCCAGCTCGAAGCCGCAGCGGCACTCGGTCTCCCCCGCCGAGTCCGCGTACTGCGCATCATCATGCCGCAGGCTGCACGGTCGATCCTTCCCAACGCATTCAACGAGATCATCGGCCTGCTGAAGGGCACATCGATCGTTTCGGTGATCGCTCTTGGCGAGCTGTTCTACGTCGTGCAGGTCGTCTACAACCGCAACCAGCAGGTGATTCCGCTGCTGCTGGTTGCGGTCGTCTGGTACATCCTCATCACCACGGTGCTCAGTATCGCCCAGTACTACGTCGAGCGTCACTTCGCTCGAGGTTCGGTGCGCGTCCTGCCGCCGACTCCCCTGCAGCGAGCTCGCATCTGGGTCTCCACCCAGTGGGCCAGGCTCGACGACGACGCTGTACCCCCGACATCAGGAGCTGCATCGTGACCATCGGCACTGAACCAGTAGAAGCAACCCGAGGCCTCGTCGAGATCCGCGGCGTCTCAAAGAGTTACGCCGGTCACGAGGTACTGAGCGATATCACGTTGACCGTCTCCCCCGGCCAGGTCGTGGTGGTGCTCGGTCCGAGCGGTTCAGGCAAGTCGACACTGCTACGCACCATCAACCATCTGGAGAGTGTCGACCGCGGCTGGGTGGCCGTCGACGGTGAGCTGATCGGCTACCAGCAGCGCGGCGAGCGGTTGTTTGAGCTGAAGGAGAAGGAGATCCTGAAGCGGCGCACCCAGGTGGGAGTCGTGTTCCAGAACTTCAACCTGTTTCCGCACCTCACCGCAGCAGAGAACATCGAAGCGGCACCGATCGCCCTGAAGCGCCTGAGCAAGACCGACGCGAGGGAACTCGCGATCGGACTGCTCGAGAGAGTCGGGCTCGGAGACAAAGCCGATGCCTATCCCCGCCAGCTCTCCGGCGGCCAGCAGCAGCGGGTAGCGATTGCCAGGGCGCTTGCCCTGCAGCCGAAGGTATTGCTCTTCGACGAACCAACATCGGCGCTCGACCCTGAGCTTGTCGGTGAGGTGCTCGACGTCATCCGCGACCTGGCCAGGCTGGGTACGACCCTGATCATCGTGACGCACGAGATCGGCTTCGCACGCGAGGTGGCCGACCAGATCGTCTTCATGGACGCCGGGCGCATTATCGAGTCCGGCACCGCCACCGAGGTGCTCGATCACCCTCGGCATACTCGCACCCAGGATTTCCTCGGCAAGGTGCTCTGATGCAGAGCTGACGCAGCTCTGACGCGCCCCAGCAGGAAGACCCCGGTGTGACGCTGACACGCCACACCGGGTAACCGATCGCCGCCTTGGTAGATCAGTGAATCGGAAGTACCAACACTAGGAGCACGCACTCATGGCAATCAAGAAGAAGACGGCGGTGATCGCTGGAGGCATTGCCGCGATCGTACTCGTCGCAAGCGGCATCACAGCCGCAGTTCTCACCAATAGTTCGGGACACACGGCAGAAGCAGCGGCGAGAGAAGACGCCACAACGGTATCGGAATCCGGTGCTGTCACCTTCAATCTCACCCCCGATCAAGACAGGATCCGTCTCGACGCGGTGCCAGAAGCCGTGGCAGCCATCAAGGCAAGCGGGTTCACCCCGATCGAGGCCGGCAAGCTGACAGTCGTCACATCACCGTACGCCGCACCGCTCGGTCTCTATGCGGACGATGATGCCACGCTGATCGGCAGCGATCCAGACATCGCGCAACTCATCGCAGACGGCCTGGGCCTGGAGCTCAACCTGCAGCCGGCCGCCTGGGCAGACTGGCCCCTCGGCATCCAGTCGGGCAAGTACGACCTGATCACCTCCAACGTCACTGTCACCGAGGAGCGCAAGGACGTCTACGACTTCGCAACATACCGCCAGGACCTGCTCGGCTTCTATGTGAAGAGTGACTCGGCCATCACCGAGATCAGTGAGGCGAAGGATGTCGCCGGCCTCCGCATCGTCGTCGGCTCCGGCACCAACCAAGAGAAGATCCTGCAGGGCTGGGATGAGGAGAACACGGCAAACGGCCTCAAGCCAGTCGAATTCCAGTACTTCGACGATGACGCTGCGGCGACCCTTGCCGTGCAGTCTGGACGAGCTGATGCGACATTCGGCCCTAACGCAACGGCCGCGTACAAGGCTGCGGTGAACGGGGAAACCCGGGTTGTCGGCACACTGAACGGCGGTTACCCGGCCAATGCAGCGATCGCTGCCGGTACCAAGAAGGGCAACGGCTTGATCGAAGCGGTCGGAATCGTGCTGAACGCGGCAATCGATGGCGGCGAATACGGTGAGGTGCTGGCGCGCTGGAGCCTGACAAGCGAAGCTGTCGAGAAGTCGGAGGTCAACCCTGCGGGTCTTCCCCGGTCCTAGCGACGCCTCGCGGGGTGAGGGGAGCACACTCTGGCGCACCTCACCCCGCTGATATCGCCCTGGCACGCCCACGCAGTAGCTCAGTAGGCCGTGCGGGCCCGACTCGGCTGCACGCGCGCCGGCTCCCCCGGCATTTTCGGAAAGTCGGGCGGGAACGGCAGCTCGCCCAGGCCCGCGGCGAGGTCTCTCTCCCACCAGCGCAGAAGTACTTCGATCGAGCCTGGCGCCTGACCAAGCGTTGCCCACGGATCACCGGTGGTCGCTAACCGCTCCGGCACAGTTGCGAGGGTAAAGCTCGCCGGATCGACGTTCTCCAGTTCATCCCAGTCGATCGGGCAGGAGACGGGCGCATGTGCAAGAGCCCGGGGGCTGTACGCACCAGCCATTGTGCGATCCCGATTCGCCTGGTTGAAGTCGACGAAGATCCGCTCGCCGCGCTCCTCTTTCCACCAGGCAGTCGTGACCTTCTTGGGCATCCGGCGCTCGAGTTCGCGCGCCAATGCGATGACCGCGTGACGCACCTCGAGAAACTCGTGGGTCGGCTCGATCGCGGCGAAGACGTGCACACCGCGATTTCCAGAGGTCTTGATGAAGCCGGTCAGCCCGACCTCGGCCAGGAGTTTTCGCAGCTCCTGGGCCACCGGGATTGTGTCGGCGAAGTCAGTGCCTGGCTGTGGGTCGAGGTCGATGCGCATCTGATCAGGATTGTCCGGATCTTCTGCGCGGGATGGCCAGGGGTGAAAGACAACGGTGTTCATCTGCACGGCCCAGATCGCTGCCGCCGGCTCGTCGATGACCAGCTGCGGATGCGTGCGCCCACTCGGGTAGACGACCATCACCGACCCTACGTAATCCGGGGCGCCTCGTGGCGGGTTCTTCGAAAAGAACTGCTCACCGTCGATGCCGCCGGGAAATCGCTGCAGTGAGACCGGCCTGCCGCCGTTCTGCACAACGAAGGTCTCACCGACTGCGACGAAGTATCTCGCCAGATCGAGCTTGGTGAAACCCGCTTCCGGCCAGAGCACGCGATCGGGACTGGTGAGTCGTACGTCCCTGATTCCGTGAGGCCCCGCGACTTCGACAACCACTGCTTCGCTCTTCATGCCTGATGAGGCTATGCCTGCTGGTGGGATTCGGACAGGCTTTGGCGACTCCACTCACTCGCTGAGAGGAGCCGCCGCCGGCGACTTACTTCGTCGGGTAGCTGTAGAAGCCTTCACCCGTGCTGAGGCCGAGCTTGCCCTTGTCGATGTAGTTCTCCTTGATGTACGCGGCGAATGCCTGCTGCTTCGGGCCGCCGACAGAGGAAACGTTGTATGCAGTCGTGAGGCCGATGACGTCGAACATCTGGAATGGACCGAACGGAGCTCCGGTGCCGATGCGCCAGGTCTTGTCGATCATCTCGGGCTCGGCAATGCCATCGGTGAGCAGGTCAGACGCTGCGTTCAGCAGCGGAACCAGGAGCGAGTTCAGCACGTAGCCGGCCTTCTCCTTCTTGATCTCGATGGGAACCATGCCGATCTCACCGGCAAACGCCGACACTGCCTGGAAGGCGGCCAGATCGGTCTTCTCAGTACCCATGATTTCTGCGGCGTTGAAGACCCACACCTTGTTGGCGAAGTGCAGGGCCAGGAACTTGTCTGGGCGACCGGTGAACTCCATCAGGTCGCTCGGCAGCAGCGTCGACGAGTTGGTGGCGAAGATCGTCTTTTCGGGAGCGAGCGCGCCGAGCTTCGTGTATGTGTCCTTCTTGATGTCGATGTTCTCTGGGATCGCCTCGATCACGAGGTCGGCGTCCTTGACTGCATCGGCAAGGTCTGAGCTGAACGTGATGCGGTCAAGCGCTGCATCGGCCAGTCCGTCAGCGGCGCCGGGAACCTGCTCTTTGTACGTGGTAGCGAGATCGAGCGCGCGCGCCTTGGCCTTCTCGATAACCTCGTCGTTGATGTCGTACGCGACAACGGGGAAACCCTTGTATGCGGTCTGGTACGCGATCTGCAGGCCCAGGACTCCGGTGCCAAGCACCGTGATGTTCTTCAGTGATCCCATGTGATTCATTCCTTTACTTCGGTATCTGTCAGGTGTGGCGACAGAGGCTGTGCTGGTTCTTGTGGAGGTGTTGCGGTAGCGCGATTGAACCGCGCGAGCGCGTCGGCGAACGCACCGACGTCGGCATCCGTCCAGTCGGCCAGGCGTGTGTCGACGCCGACCTGCAGGGAACGGATTGCTGCGTTGTAGTGTTTCCAGCCCTCATCGCTGAGTTCAAGCGGGCGCCCGCGGCCCGGTGAGTCCCCCACCTCGACGACAAGGCCCAGGCGGATGAGATCGCCAAGTTGACGCGAGACCGTTGAGCGATTGAGAGCGAACTCAGCAGCGATATCGGTGGAACGGCATCCCGGATTGATGGCGATGTGAAGCAGGATCGATTGCTCGGCCAGGGAGACCCTGGCGTCGAACGATCGAACGTCGGCCACACCGCGACGAGAGACCAACACGAGCTCGTGAACGATCTCTGCTGCGGCTGCCGTGCGGACGACGGGGGTGAAACCACTGTGTTGCATAATGCAACGTTATGCCTGAATGGCCGACTTTTCAAACTGAACCCGTGATGCAGATTCGGATGATGGGCGAGTCGATATGCCATCACGACTAGGCTCGAATCAATGGCCATGATGGCCATTCGTCGCGAGCAACGAAAGCGAGGAGCGATGTGGTTTCGCCGTCGCCGTCGCCGCCGTCCTGAAGTAGTCCAGCGGCCATTCGACCTTGATGCTCTTCCCGAGCCCGAACTGGTCAGCCTCGAAGATGCCACAGACGAAGGACTACTGCTCGCTGAATACGCCAGCCGGATGTCAGTGAAGAACAGCGTCGTCATCGGTGCGCTCCGGGGCACAGAGCCATACAGCGAGGCGCGTTACATCGATACAGCGCGGGACTCTCTTGAGGCACTGGCTACCGAAGCCGAAGAAGTCGCCGATCGTATTGCTGACACCAGGGAGCTGGCCGGCGCACTGAGGGGTGAAGCCGGTCACGTTCATGACTACCGACCCGCAGACATGGACAACCTTGAGCTCCGTGAAGATGCCTCCCGATCGATGGCGCGCGTCCTGCGCGAACGCTGTGACGATGATGAATACTTGTCACGACTTGTCGGGCGCGCCCGCGACGACGCCTGGGAAGAGATTGCCAAGTCGATCGAAGCCTCACTGCACCGGGGCTATGTGCCTGCGGCAACCGACGCCCACTACACCCGCGATCGCGACAAGCGCATCAAGCGGCTGATCTCGGAAGACCTCGCCGCGCTGGCCGGTTAAGGGAACACTATGACCGCCGATTGGCATGACTTCTTCGTAGCGACGACTGGAGCAGCTGCAGCACTTGCCGGCCTCATCATCGTCGCCATGTCGGTGAACATCGGCAAGATCATCGCCATCCCGAGCATGCCTTCTCGGGCCGGGGCAACAGTCGGCTCGCTCATCCTCATCGTGGTGGTGGCTGGTGCCGGCTTGATTCCGGATCAGTCGTTGGCGGCGTTGGGCCTGGAGACGCTCATCTTTGCCCTCGCTGCCGCAGTACTCTCTGTGGATGCAGCCTGGCGCATCGTCGCGAAGCGTGGCGACTGGCCGTTGGGGCCGAGCATCGTGAAAGCGGCAGTCGGACCGATACAGATCGCGCCGTTCGTGATCGGCGGCGCACTGCTACTCGCCCAGAACACTGACGGCTTGTATTGGGTCGCCGCCGGCATCCTCTTGGTCTTCATCGGCTCAGTAGTGAACGCCTGGGTGCTGCTCGTCGAGATACTGCGCTGAGCGACCGTGGGCCACGTGACCCTGCGCTCACGCTACTTGTGTGTGCCTGCCGACTTCACGAATGCCACAAGGCACATCACGAGGAGCACCCCAGCGATGACTCCGAACGTGAGGATGATACCAATCAGGACACCAGACATAGCGTTTGCTCCGATCTGTTGCGGAGTGCGGCGAGCCACCTGATCGCCGTTCCTCAGCGCATGGTGCCAGCGTATGACTGCGATCCCAGGAGAGCAACCGACACGCAGGGAGAGGTTTTTGTGGCGGTAAATTCCCTGATCAAGCTAGTCTCTGAGCTATGTCTGCCACACACACAAAATCGGGGCGCATCATCGGGGGCTTCCTCGGTTTTGTAGGAATGAGCGCAGCAGCCGGAATTCTGGTGACAGCTGCGGTCACCCCCGCTCTCGCCGTGAGCGGTATCGCCGTGACCAACACCATCAGTGTCTTTGAAAATCTGCCTGAGTACCTTGCCATCGTCGACCTCTCGCAGAAGAGCAACATCTACGCGACAGACGGCGATCAGCCTCCGGTACTCCTGGCCTCTTTCTATGACCAGAATCGCGTCGAGGTCGCCAGCGAGCAGATCAGCCCGTTCGTCAAGGACGCCGCCATTGCCGTTGAGGATCCGCGCTATTTCGAACACGGCGGAGTAGACCTCGAAGGCAGCATCAAGGGCGCCATTATCTCGGTGCGGGGCGGTGACACCCGAGGCGGCTCGTCAATCACACAGCAGTACGTCAAGAACGTGCTTGTACAGAAGTGTGAAGTCCTCGCCACTGAAGCCGCTGTGGATGAGTGCTACGACGAAGCCACAGACCCCAGTCCGGCGCGCAAGCTCAAGGAGATGCGATATGCCATCGGCCTGGAGAAGGAATACAGCAAAGTTGATATTCTGCGCGGCTATCTGAACATCATTGGCTACGGCGGCACGGTCTACGGCATCGAGTCCGCGGCCAATTATTACTTCAACACCACTGCGGCGAATCTCACCCTGCCCCAGGCGGCCAGCCTCGTCGCGATCGTGAACAATCCAACCAAGTTCCAGCTCGACTATCCGGACAGCGAGACGAACGGTGCGGCAAACGGCTACGCCGACAACAAGGATCGCAGGGACTACATTCTCGACAAGATGCTGCTGCACGGAAAGATCACGCCAGACGAGCACGCTGCTGCGGTCGCGACGCCGGTTGAACCCGTGATCACCGAGCCGAGCACCGGATGCCAGACGGCGGGCGGCAGCGCCTTCTTCTGCGACTACGTCACCACGATCCTGAAGACCGACCCCATGTTCGGCGACACCAACGAAACCCGCGAGCTCAACTTCAAGCGCGGCGGCTATAACGTTTACACCACGCTCGATCTAGCGCTCCAGATTGCCGCAGAGACTGCAATTCAAGACAACGTACCGCAGACCTTTGACGGCTGGGACGTCGGTAGTGTCATCACCAGCGTGCAGGTCGGCACTGGCCGTGTTCTTGCCATGGCCCAGAACAAGCAGTACACCCAGGAGGAAGAGTCCCCCGGTCCGCAGTTCACAGGCATCAACTACAACACCGACTTCAACCAGGGCGGCTCTTTGGGCTTCCAGCCAGGGTCAACGTACAAGGTGTTCACCCTGGCCGAGTGGCTGAAAGAGGGCCACACTCTGAACGAACGTGTCGACTCCCGGCGTAAAACCAACTGGGGAACGTTCAAGGACAGCTGTGACGGCCCACAGTCTTACTCCGATTTCAATCCCAAGAATGACTCGGGAGAGGCCGGTCCGAATTACAGCGCCCTCGAATCGACAATCAACTCGATCAACACCGGCTTCATCGGCATGGCCAAACAGCTCGATCTCTGTGGCATTGGGAACACGGCATCTGCCTTCAAGGTGCATCGCGCAGACGGCAACCCGCTGAAGCACAGCGCCGGCACGGTGCTCGGCACCGAAGAAGTCGCTCCGTTGTCGATGGCCGTCGCTTTCGCCGGGATCGCGAACAACGGCATGACCTGTTCTCCCATCGCCATCGACAGAATCGTTGACTCCTCGGGAGTAGAGATTCCCGTTCCGGTGAGCGCCTGCGACCAGTCGGTCGAACCGAAGATCGCCGCAGGAATGGCCTATGGGATGAGCCGCGCGCTCAGTTCGGGAACGGGAAGCACGTCGTACAGCAACACCTCGCCGCGGGTGCCCATGATCGGCAAGACAGGTACAACCGACGGCAACAAAGACACCTGGATGAGCGGCGCGAGCAGCAAGGTCGCTACCGTCGTCGGTGTTGTGAGTGTCAACGGCGAGATCAACCAGCGCAATATCGACTTCGACAGTGGCCCAGCGGCAACGGCCAGACACCGGATGTGGCCGATAGTGATGTCGGTGGCCAACGCCAAGTACGGCGGTGACCCATTCGCCGAGGCAACGTGGGACCTCATCCAGGCACCTCAGGTGACAGTGCCAGACGTGCGTGGCAAGACTCTTGCCGAGGCCAAGTCGACTCTTGAAGCCGCAAACTTCAACTTCGTCGACGGCGGCATCACCGACTCGGAGATTCCGGCCGGCAGCGTTGTCAAGAGCGAACCAGCCGGTGGCACCAGTGCGGGTAAGGCCTCAACCGTCACCGTATTTACCAGCAACGGCGTCGTTGTGCGTCCGCCTGCTCCTGCTCCTGCTCCTGCTCCTGCTCCTGCTCCCAAACCAAGCGGGAACAGCGGCGGTAACGGCAGCGGCAGCGGCAACAGCGGTGGAAACGGCGGCGGCGGGAATCGTTAATCGACGACGCCCACTGACTCCGGGTCTGCGAGTCAGTGGGCGTGCGATGACGCTCCGGCTTTAGTACCAGCCGGATGAAACCGACGAGTCCCATGCCGCGCACGGGGTACCGTAGCGGCCCGCAATGTAACCCAGTCCCCAGGTTATCTGGGTCGCGGGGTTGGTCTGCCAGTCAGCGCCGGCCGATGCCATCTTGCTTCCGGGCAATGCCTGCGGGATGCCTGCAGCGCCGCTTGACGAGTTGTACGCGTTTACGTTCCAGCCGGACTCCTTCGCCCACAGGCTCACGAGACAACCGAACTGATCTTCACCCCACCCGTACTGGGAAGCCATCAGGTCGCGGGCGATTGCCTGCGCTCCAGTGGGATCAGTCGGAGCCGACGGCCGTGACGGGGCGGAGCTCCCGCTTCCGGTGGAGGGAGCGGCTTCCTCGGCGGCAGCCTTATCGGCAGCTGCCTGCTCAGCGGCGGCCTTCTCTGCTGCAGCTTCAGCGGCAGCAGCTACGGCAGCCGCTGCTGCTTGCTCTGCTGCGATTCTGTCAACCTCGGTCATCGCTGCTCGCACAGTGTCGGTGTTGACCTTGGTCTCAGACGCCAGTTCGTAAATCCGTGGCGGCGCAAGCAGGGTGTAGTCAGACAGTGCGGTGACTGATGCCACCAACGGCGTGGTGTCCGTCTTGCCGGTCGCCGCGGCCAGTACGACGTTGGCCCCATCGATGACGTTTTTGGCCTTGTGCTCAGCGTGGTCTTCAACGACTTGCGTGTATGCGGTCAGTTTCATTGTGGCCACCCGCTCACTCTCTTCGAGTGCCTTCG
This sequence comes from Leifsonia sp. A12D58, assembly GCF_047530025.1. NCBI lineage: Bacteria > Bacillati > Actinomycetota > Actinomycetes > Micrococcales > Microbacteriaceae > Leifsonia > Leifsonia sp. A12D58. The sequence goes on from NZ_JBLJAT010000002.1 coordinate 332,141, forward strand.
CGGTGGCAGCTGCCTGATTCTGGTCGGCCACTGTCGACTGCACCGCGAAGCCGGTGCCGGTGACTGCACCAACAACAACGAACGAGCCTGCCATGAGCAGCCTCTTGCGGTTGCGTCGGCGCTGAGAGAGCTGTGCACGACTGGGATCGCCATCGGCGGCCCCCGTCGTATCGATACTCGTCGTGCTTCGATCAGCATCGGCTGCACTGTCGGATGAACGGAACTTAGAGAAAATAGAAGTAAGCATAACTTTCACAAACGAATCCCAGGAGCGCTTCATCGAGAACTAGGTGTTCTCCACTCTGCGAGCTGGTGATTCCTCATTGACATTCCACGGGCGGTGTACCGCGCGGGCGAAGTTGCAAGTATGCAAACTTTTTCTGGACGAAACCTCATAGTCTTCTTCCAAGGTCATGGCAACGTAAGCCGAGGCGTCACGATGTTGAAACCCGGATCGCCGGGATCCAGCATCGACAGAATCGACATCAACGCGGCTTCATTTCCGGTGACGGTCATCCCTGCAGACCGGGCATCGTCGAGCGATCCAGTGGCCAGTGCGGGTATCACTGCGCGAGTGAGAGCAATCGTGGCGTCGGCATCAACTGCAGCTGCACGCTTGACGTAAATCAGCACACCGTTGTTCAGGGTGACCCGGTAGTTCTCCCCCGAGTCCGTGAATGTCCAGTCAAGTGCCACGTTCAGATCCCAGGCTTTCGGCCCGTTGATCTGGATTGCCACCACATCGAAAAACTGTTCAACCGTCAGCTGGTCGAGCATGTCGTGGGAATTCGCTGCAACTGGTGTGCCGAAGTTTCCGGACCGCAGCTCGGTTGCGCCGGAGAGGAAGAAGTTGCGCCAGGTGCCGTTCTCGGACCCGAAGCCCAACTGTTCAAGGGTGTCTGCCAGCAACGCTGATGCATCTGCGTTGTCCGGTTCGGCAAAGATCGCATGGTCGAGCAGCGTTGCCGCCCACCGGTAGTCACCGGAGTCAAATGCCGTGCGAGCCTGGCCGATGACCGAATCAATTCCGCCCATTGCAGCGACGTATCTCGACGCCGCATCACCTGGCGTGTGCTGCCATAGCCGAGCGGGATTACCGTCGAACCAGCCCATGTACCGCTGGTAGATCGCCTTGACGTTGTGACTGATGGAGCCGTAGTAACCGTGGGTACTCCATGCAGCCTCAAGAGCCGGCGGGAGCTGCATCCGCTCGGCAATTTCTGCTCCGGTATAGCCCTTGTTGAGCAGACGGAGGGTCTGGTCGTGCAGATAGCCGTACATGTCGCGTTGGATCGAGAGGAAGTCGATGATGCGTTCCCTGCCCCATGTCGGCCAGTGGTGGGAAGTGAAGACGACATCCGCTGTGCTGCCAAACGTCTCAATCGCCTCGGTCAGATACTGCGACCAGACATGGGGATCCCGTACTAGCGCGCCCCGCAGTGTCAGCAGGTTGTGCTGTGTATGGGTGGCATTCTCTGCCATGCAGAGTGCCTTGTAGCGTGGAAAGTAGAAGTGCATCTCGGACGGAGCCTCGGTTCCCGGTGCCATCTGGAACACGATCTCGACGCCATCGATGGTGAGCGATTCACCGGTCGTCGTGATTGTCTTGGTCGGCAGGATGACTGTCACCTCACCCGTCGACGTGGTCTGGCCGAGACCGGCACCCAGCTGACCGGCTGGGCCCCGCGACAGTGCGGCTCCGTACATATAAGCCGCGCGACGTGTCATCGCAGTCCCCGCGTATACGTTCTCCGCCACGACGTGATCAATGAAGCCTTCAGGCGCAACGACGATCACCGCACCGGAGTCGACATCGGCCTGATCGACGATTCCCCTCACCCCACCGAAGTGATCGACGTGGCTGTGGGTGTAGATGACGGCGGTGACCTGCCGATCACCGCGATGTTCTCGATAGAGCGACCACGCCGCGGCTGCCGTCTCTTTCGAGATGAGCGGATCGATCACGATCACCCCAGTGTCACCTTCAACGAATGTCACGTTCGAGAGGTCGAATCCACGAACCTGATAGATGCCTTCTACGACTTCGAAGAGTCCGTGCATGGCTGTGAGGCGTGACTGCCGCCACAGGCTCGGATGCACGGTGTCAGGGGCATCGCCGGTAAGGAAGTCGTAGCTCGCGGCATCCCAGACCACGCCGCCGCTGGCATTGTTGATGATCGCCGGTGAGATCGTGCCGAGGAACCCGTGGCTAGCGTCTTCAAAGTCGCGCACATCAGTGAAGGGCATCGACTCGAGCGCTGCCTTATTGGCCTGTGAGGTGAACGAACTCGCTGATGGTTGTGTCATCTGTGCCCCTGACGTCTGCGTCTCGCGCCCGCGGTTCCCGATCATGCCTGGTGGCAGATCCTCACGACGGGTCGTCTCAGTGGCGGAGTGTACTCCGCGCGCGCAGGGCAGGGCAGGGCGACTGTCGGTGCCCTCCCTGCCCGGCACTCAGATGACCTAGGCCTTGCGGACGAACCCTGACTTCAACTGCATCGCACCGATGCCGTCGACCTTGCACTCGATATCGTGATCTCCGACACCGTTGACCAGACGGATGTTGCGCACCTTTGTACCGACCTTGACGACAGTCGAGCTGCCTTTGACCTTGAGGTCCTTGACGACAAAGACCGTGTCGCCATCCGTCAGAACGGTACCAGACGCATCAGTGATCAGAAGCTCGTATGGCTGGTCGTCGTGAAGCTCGACGGGTCCGCCCTCCCATTCGTGGGCACAGAGCGGACAGACGAGAAGCGCACCCATTTCGTACGTCAGATCACTTGAGCATGCGGGGCAGGGCGGAAGGGTCTCGTTCACCTTCCCACCGTAGTCGTGGAGCCGGGTGCACGATTGCACGGGCTAGAAGACCCGCCTGCCGCCGACCCAGGTCTCGCGCACGGTCAGCCCGGCAAGCTCCTCGACCGGAATCATAAGAGGGTCGCCGTCGATCACGATGAAATCGGCGTGTGCACCAGGGGCCAGAACACCGAGTCGCCCCTCCTCCTTGAGCTGCCAGGCCGCGTTTGTGGTGTGCGCGCGGAGTGCATTGATTCGAGATACCTCGAACTCGGTAGCGAGGAGGCGTCCGCTGCGCGCACGCCGGGTGATTGCCGTCTGCATATTGCGGAACGGTTCTGCCGGGGTCACGCTGCCGTCGTTGTGGAAGCTGGCGCGATGTCCGGCGTGGAAGGCGCTGCCGGCATCCGCCCATCGGGAGCCGTGTTCCGGCCCGAACAGATCGTCAATCAGTACATCGCCCCAGTAGTAGACGTGGTCAACAAACACGCTCACCGTGACGCCCAGCCGCTCGGCCCGTTCGAACTGCACCAGTGTCATGGCGCCGACATGCTCAATCCTGAAGCGCGAATCGACGAGACCGAGCTCAGTGATGAGGCGCTCGTAGACGGTAAGTACCATGTCGATGGCCAGGTCGCCATGGGCGTGGCACGCCATTTGCCAGCCCTCGCTGGCATAGGGCAACGCGATATCGAACAGCTCTGACTCGGTGTAGTTGGCTCGACCTGTGTGGTGCGGCTCGAGGCCGAGCGCACGCGTGGCCTCGGTATCGAGATAGGGAAATGAGGCGGCGATGCTGCCGACCCAGGGCGAGCCATCTGCCCAGATCTTGATACCGATCTGCTTCAGGGCGTCGGTGCCGTTGACGAGGGAAACCGATGCTTTGCCTGCCGGGCCCGACATCTCGTAGCCGCGGATGCGCATCGAAATCTCACCGCGGTCGATCATTCCGGTGAGCAGCACCGCAACACCGGGATTCCAGGAGAGATCGCCGATTGCCGTGATGCCACGCTTGTTGAGGTCGGCGTAATAGCTGCGGATGACTGTCGGGAAGTCGGCTTGGAGGCGGTCGCTGAGCGGCTTCAAGATCGTCATGACGGCGGAAGTCTCGTTCGCTGTGCCCGCAAGAGAGCCGTCGTCAGTGTGCGCATACGAGGCACCGACGGGGTCGGGAGTCGAGGCATCCACCCCGGCATTCTGCGCAGCCGCCGAGTTGAAGTAGGCCGAGTGACCCGAGTTGTGCAGGATGACGAGCGGGGTCTGGCCCGCGAGCGCATCGAGAACCTCGATCGAAAGGGTGGGCAGTCCCTTCTGGAGCAGTGGATCCCAGCCGTTTGCGAGCAGTCCGACGGCAGGGTCGGCCTCGGCGAGGGCATCCGTGATCTTCTGCATCACAGCGTCCGCCTCGGAAACGACGACGGGGCGGATGTCAACGACGGAATCTCCGAGCAGCATCGAGGCGTCGCTCGGATGCCCGTGAGGTTCAATGAGACCTGGCATAATCCAGCCGCCGGTGATGTCGTGACGGATACTGCCGGCCGGCGCCACCTTCGTCAGATCAGCCACACTGCCGACGGCCACAATGATGCCTTCGGAGACAAGCATTGCCTCGGCGGTGAGGGGGCGGTCATCTGTGAGCGGGACGTCCTCAGACATTGTCAGGATGTTGCCCACCAGCAGGAGCGATTCGGCGCCTGTCGTCGGATTGTTTGGTGTCGGCTTGTTTGGCGTTGCTGTGTCTGACGTTGGAGTGTTTGGCGTCGGTGTCATCGTGCTCCTTTTGCCTTCAACCTAGCCCTGCCACCCAGCCGCGTCATCCAGCCGCGTCATCCAGCCGCGTCATCCAACCGCGTCATCCAACCGCAGACGTATTCAGGCTTAGCATTCAGGCTTTTTAGCATTCAGGCTAAGTATCCAGGCAGCGAGGATTAGAACGGCGGATTGTCTGGCAACGGCTTCGACGGGGTCTTGCGGCTGACGGTTCCGGTTGGCGTCGTCACCGTTATAGCGCCGTCGTAGTCGCGATTGAACCGGATCTTCGTCAAGGTCTTGAGTCGATGATGCCCGGGACAGAGCGGGATCAGGTTGTCGATGTTGGTGAAACCGTGGTCTCGTACCCATTCCTGAAGGTGGTCCAGATCGCACGTTGCGGCGAGTCGATTGCACCCCTCTACGGCACAGGTGCCGTATTTCATCGCCACGTATTCGCGTTGAGCTTTTGTGGGCCGGTACCGGCGCCGGTCGAAGTTGAGAATCTCGCCGATTAAGGGATCCGTCAATACTCGACGGAACGACGGAGCGTCGCAGAAGAGTTGGGAGGCTGTCACCGGGTCGATCGGGCCGTAACCCTCCAACACCGCCGACTGGCGATGAAGATTTGGGCGCCCTGGCAGGTCTTCCGAGTGAACTTCGAGTGTTTCGTGGCCCTCTGGGTGACTTTCGGACGAATCGGCGATCTTTAGGTTGTCCAGCATGAGGCGACTCCCATCGGATCCTTCCAGGAGCTCAAGTAGCGGAACCTGGAGAATGACGCGCACCTTCACGGCATTCGGAGTGCCCTTGCCGGTCAGCACGTCACCGAACCGATCGGCGCGGATCTGGTCGCGCGTACGATGGGGCCCGGCGCTTATACCTGCTTTGGCCGCAATGCCGGCTTCTTTCTTCGCAATCTTTTTGGCCTCAGCGTCGAGGCGGCGCTTGATGCACACGACTTCGACTGCGGGAAGGTATGCGTGGATCCACGCCATTCCATCGTCGACATACTCGAAGACAACCCGACGGTCAGTGAGCGCACGGGTGTGACGAAGCTCGGGGGATTCGGCACGCAGCCGCTCGGCGAGCTTGCGGGCCTTCTGCCGAAAAGAATCGGCGGTCAAGGCATGGGCACGGGCAGCTAACTTGCAGTCGTATTCGGCAATCGCCACCGGATCGGTCAAGCCGACGAGGTGCTGAACGGCGGCCGCGGCCTGCGCGTAGCCGGTCTGCCCTGCCTGGAATACTGCCCACAGCTTCGGCAACGATTCAGCAAGCACGAGCCCTTCATACGCACGGTTGCGCACGTGATCGGGTGTCAGCTTGAGCCGCAGTCCGGCATCGAAGGCCACGGCTCGCTCGGCGAATCCAATTGGATCTCGATCTTCGAGCCCTTCTCGGGTGAGGTAGACGTCGGGGTGCGCGCGGGCTACAGCGAACAGCTCGGCCAGCGCGACAACCTGCGCTGCCGAGGCCTTGTTGATCTGGACCTGAGCCATCACGGCATCATCCAGAGCGATTTCAGCCGCAACCAGCGGAGAGATGGCGACTGCCCCGGAGACGAGACTTTTGTGAGCGGCCTCCCAAGCCCAGCCGGCCACAATTTCAATGAAATTCGCCCCGATATCAACAAAGCCCGGCTGCCTGTCGCCGTACTTGTGAAGTGGATCTTCGAGCTCACCCGTAGCCGAATTCACCCGGTCGGCGGTTGTCGTGTCCATGCCTCTATTTTAGAACATATATTCGAGAATGGCTAGAGTATTCCTCAGATTTACTAGTAGATTTGACTGAATGGAACGGTCACCATGGTGATCGGCAAATCCAGGTGGCAGACCGGAGAGAGGAGGAAGAGGAAGAGGAAGAGGAAGAGGAAGAGGAAGAGGAAGAGGAAGAGGAAGAGGAAGAGGAAGAGGAAGAGGAAGAGTAGGAATAAGAAGAAGAGCAAGAGCAAGAGCAAGAGCAAGAGCAAGAGCAAGCACGAGCACGAGCGGCCGAGTAATCGAGCGCATTCAAGCTGGTAGGACCGGTCCTCAACCACTCAGAACCGGCTCTTTCCGCGTGCCGCCGGACACTGAGGCGCCGAGGCGGCTGAGGCGACTGAGGTGGCTGAGGTGGCTGAGGCGGCTGAGGCGGCTGAGGTGACTGAGGTGGCGTCAGCCGCAGGTCCGACATCCAGCGCATTGGCCTTCAACCAGAACAGGCACAGACTTGACGCAGGACGTGCCGATTACATCGGAGGTTGACATGACCACCAACTCGCCCCTTCCACCCGCTGGATGGTACGACGACCCGGAACACGCATCCGCTGTTCGCTATTGGGATGGTACGCAGTGGACCAGCCACATCGCCCCGACCAATGGACCACCCAGCGATAAACAATTCGTGCTCACCTGGCTCTTCGCCTGGTTGCTCGGCTTCTTTGCTGTAGATCGCTTCTATCTCGGCAAGGTCGGTACCGGGCTACTGAAACTCATCACTTTGGGCGGCCTTGGGATCTGGTGGCTCATCGACCTGATCCTGGTGCTGACCGGTACCCAGCGCGACAAGCTCGGGCGACCGCTCGCGGGATACAACGAGAACAAGAAAGTCGCCTGGATCGTCACCGGAGCGGGAATCGTGCTGTCAATGATCCTGTCGAGCGGATACTCCGCCGTGAACTCCATCGGCCACTCCCCCATGTTCCCGATGAACCGCCAGCATTCGCACTCGCAGACATTCACGCCGACACCCTCGGCGTCGCAGACCCCGTCATCAGTTGCTCCAGTGGCGAGCGTCACGTTCAGCAGTGCCGGCGAGCTCCGCTCAGAAAAGCAGCAGCTCGGCGGCAGCTACTACCTGAGTGTCGTCACGGGTGCTGTGCCCGATTGCCCATGGTCGGCGCAGTTTCTTCCGAATCAGTGAGGCGTTCGGCGACGGTGGCGGGCCCCACAGATAGAGTTTCGCCAGGACACCACAACGATTCGGCACGAAAGCGGGAGCACACGTGAACACGGGACTCATTGTCATCGACATCCAGAATGACTACTTCCCCGGCGGCTCCTATCCCCTGGTTGGCAGCGAGGCCGCCGCGCACGTCGGCAGCGGTGTGCTTGAGGCCGCCCGCGCTGCCGCACTCCCCGTTATCCACTTCCAGCACATCGCTGACAGCGCGGATGCCACATTCTTCCGCCCCGGAACGCCGGGCGCCGACATCCACCCCCTCGTTGCCCCTCGAGATGACGAGCGCGTGCTCGTCAAGGCGGCTCCGAACTCGTTTATCGGCACCGGACTTGAAGAGCTGCTGCGGGGCGACGACGTCGATCAGCTCATCGTGATCGGCATGATGAGCAGCATGTGCGTCGATGCGACAGTGCGCGCCGCACTCGATCTCGGATTCAGCGTCACCGTGGTGCACGACGCCTGCGCAGCGCCCGACCTGGAATTCGACGGCACCTCGTTGCCCGGCCACCTCGTGCACGCCGCATTCATGGCCGCACTCGGTGACGCCGGAGCGCGCGTCGTCTCAGAAGCCGAACTTGAGTTGGCAGCAGACAGCGCCGGGGTTGCTCGCTAGCTCAGCTCCCCGCAGCAGGCGCAAACGTAACCGACATCAGTCAAGTGGCGGATTCATCACGATCGTCGGTGAATCCGGTGTACCCGTTATCGCGCAGTCTCGCGGCTGATCCTCAGGCCCCTGCGGATCGATCACATAGCTGGCGACATAGAACGCGGGCACTCCGCCAGCCGTATTGTCAGTGATATTGGCTGCATCGAACGGTGTAAATCGGCTCGGGTCAAGTTCTGGGCGTTCCAACGCCCACGCCGCCATACACGCGTCCCACAGCGTCTGATCCGTCCAGACCGAAACTGACCTCGGCTGCCCCGCAGTATTGCTGGGTGTGGATGTGGGAACGGGCGTCTGCGCCTGGCTGGGTGTGGATGTGGGAACGGGCGTCTGCGCCTGGCTGGGTGGCGCTGTCGACGTCACGGTCGGCATTTCGGCAGTCGGTGTTCCCGACGCGTCTGCGCACCCGGCAAGGGTCACAGTTAACGCGAGGATCCCACCGGCAACCAGGATCGGCGCACGGTGACTACGGCGAGTAATCATGCATAAAATTATGCTCGGCATCGGCATCGAGTTCGAATCCTCATCTGTCACGCCCCAGGCCTATCGGCCCCATCAGCTCCCCCATTTCGGTGCGCATCCAGCAGTCGCCGGTCTCGCGCCGCTCGGCGCCGGTCGTGAAGCGGTACGCGAAGACCCTGGCCCGCAGCCACTGCGGTGGCGCATCAGGAAACGGGTTCACTCGCATCATCTTGAGCGTCGGCTTGTCACCCTCGAGCAGCCGAACGAGCAGCATCTCAAACCAGCGGGTGTCTGGCGCACCGAGGGCGAGAAACCACATCAGCCAGTCGAGGCGCAGGTGATAGGGCGCGAACTGCCTGGGCCAGTACCCGGGGTCTCCCGGCTTGCCCTTGAATTGGTACTCGCGCCAGGTTGCATCCGTTCCCGGCAGGTCGGCATCGCTGCCCTCGACGATCACTTCGTACCGTTCCTTGGTCACCGTGCCGAACGCGCCGTAAGCGTTAACCAGGTGATAGCGATTGAAACTGGCATTCATCAGCTGATGCCGCGCGAACAGATTGAGCAGGGGCCGATAGCTGAGCAGGATCAGGAATGCCGTCGCCGCGAGTACCAAGATGACGAACCAGATCGGCGAGTCTGTCGGGCCATCGACAGCCGGGTCTGGCAGCCACGGCAGCACGAACCGCAGTGAGGCGTCATCGATCGCGCTGAACGCGAGGACGACGGTGATCCAGTTGAGCCAGGCGAAGTTGCCGGTGAACACCAGCCACAGCTGGGTGAGAATGACGATCAAAGCCGCAACGGATGCCACCGGCTGCGGCGCGAACAGGAAGAACGGCACAATGAGCTGCGCGAAATGGCTGCCGAGCACCTCGCCGCGATGGAACCATTTTGGCGCGTGATGCACGAACCAGCTCACCGGATTTGGCATCGGCTGGGTTTCGTGGTGGTAGTACAGCGCCGTAAAATCACGCCATTCGCTGCCACCACGAATCTTGATCATGCCAGCCCCAAACTCGAGCCTGAACACCAGCCAGCGCACAAAGATGATGATTGCCAGCGGGGGAACCACCTCATTAGAGCCAAGAAATGCAACAACGAAACCGGCTTCGAGCAGCAGGCTCTCCCAGCCGAATGAGTAGAACGTCTGCCCGACGTTCACGATCGACAGGTATCCGGCCCAGAGCAACAGGAAGACGACAAGGGGCAACCAGGGTGGTCCGAGCTGCGGTAGGCCGATCACGATGGATGCCGACAACGCGATCCCGCCCCACGACAGCGCCAGAAGCATCCGGTCGCTGTAGTGCCAGTGGAACAGACTCGGTGATTGGCGATACGTGATGTGCGCCACGAAGTTGCGAACCGGAAGCAGCCCGCGCTCACCGAGCAGCGCCGGAAACTGGTTCACCGCCGAAATGAATGCGATGAGATAACACGCAGCGACCCCACGCTGCAGGATTTCTCGCGCGTACTCATAGCCTGACCCGAACCAGTCCATCGTGCTGACCACGTTAGACCGCTGGCTGGCGTCGTCAATGGTGCGACGCCAGCGCCTGTCCGACAGCCGCGAATGCGCCCCGAACGGGGGTATACAGCATCGTTTTCTTCCCCCTAGGATAAGTCGGACATACGACGTCTGATGAATGTCGGCCCCTGGCTGGGACCGCTAGCCAACCCGCCGTCACGCAGGCGTCACACGGCAGCGCGGCCGCTTGGGGTCGCACCGAAAGGAATCGGATGATGTCTTCTCGTACACGACGCCGCTTGGCGGTCTCTGCCGCCAGCGTGCTCACTGCTGGCCTGATCGGCGCGATGGTCACGCCGGCGCAGGCCGCTGAAACACCCGTGGCACCCTCATACACCGAACAGGCCCTGGCCACCTCAGGTGACAACGCGCTCAGCGCCTCACTGGCCCCGTACTACCGGATCCCTGCGCTGGCCGACCTCGGCAATGGAGTTCTACTGGCGGCCTACGACGGCCGACCAGACGGCGGCGACTCCCCCTCACCCAACTCGATCATCCAGCGTCGCAGCACCGACAACGGTGCCACCTGGGGTGCACCGACATTCATCGCCAAAGGTCAGCGGGCCGGAACCGCCGCAACCGACGGCTTGCGTTATGGCTTCTCCGACCCGTCGTACATTGTCGACAAGGAGACGGGCACTGTCTTCAACTTCCACGTTTACTCCAAAGATCAGGGCTTCGGCGGCAGTTCGTGGGGAACCACAGACGCCGACCGGCAGGTGATCAGCACTGAGGTATCCGTCTCGACTGACGGAGGACTGAACTGGTCGACCGACCCGGCCAACCAACCGACCCTGCCCGTCTCGAGCAGCTATCCTGCCGGGTCTGCGTATGCAGCCTTCGACGGACCATTGATCACGGATGTCGCCAAGCCCGCAGGCACCACCGTCAACGGCGTTGCCGGTGTTGGCGGCGTCAAGGGTTACTTCGCCGCCTCTGGTGAGGGCATCCAGCTCAAGTACGGCGCAAACAAAGGCCGCCTCATCCAGCAGTACGCCGGCACCGTCCGCCAGCCGGGCGGCGGCACCGCCATCCAGGCATACAGCGTGTACTCCGACGACCACGGCGCGACCTGGAACCGGGGTGCGTTCGTCGGCACGTCTATGGATGAGAACAAGACCGTCGAACTCGCCGACGGCAGCGTGATGCTCAACTCACGTGACAACGCAGGTGGCAAGGGTCGCCGCATCGCCATCTCCACCGACGGCGGCGCAACGTACGGCGCGCCGACCTACGACCAGGCGCTGACCGATCCCACCAACAATGCGAGCATCACGCGGATGTATCCGGATGCCGCCCAGGGGTCGGCAGCGGCCAAGATGCTGCTGTTCTCCAACGCCAACAGCACGTCGAGTCGATCCAACGGCACGATCCGCTACTCCTGTGACAGCGGCACGTCCTGGTCAGCCGGCAAGCAGTTCAAGTCGGGAACGATGAGCTATTCGACGGCCACCGCACTCTCTGACGGCACCTTCGGAGTGCTCTACGAGGGCAACGGCAACACCATCACCTTCGGCAAGTTCAACGCCGAATGGCTGGGCGTCTACTGTGGCGCCAGCGTCAGCGCACCGGCGTTCTCTGCCGCCAACGGCGCAACGGTCAACGTCGCACTGACGGTGCGCAACACAGGCGAATCTGCGCTGCAGGGAGCCACGGCATCCTTCCAGGCCTTGCCCGGCTGGACCTTCGGCAGTCTCGCAGTACCGACCATCCCCTCCGGCGGCCAGGCGGTAGTCAGCGTGCCAGTCACCGTACCGAGCTACGCCAAGGCCGGCGCCACCACCATCACCGCCAGCGTGACTACAGGTGCGCAGAAAGTCTCTGCTCCCGTTGGCGTGACGATCACGGGTGGCGCAACGACAAGCATCGTTGGCGCGCATATCGTTGGTGCGCGCGGAGACGCCGGACGCGATCTGGCGACGGCACCGTACACGGCCGGCCAAAAGGTGCCGTACACGTTCACCGTGACCAGCCTCGGCAACATCACCGAAAATGTGGTTCCGGTGACCGGCAACTTCTCGCCATTCGTGCCGGCCGGTGCGGGCAACTGCCGCTACAACTCCCTCACCGTCTGGGGCAGCTATGTGTGCAGCACCCCGTTCCACACGGTAACCGCCGCTGAAGCAGCACAGGGCTACTTCGTTCCGGTCACAACCTGGCAGGTCACCGGAACCGGGGCAACGACACAGAACTACACGATCACAGGCGACGAAGTCGACCTGCGGGTGCGCACGCCGTAGGACTCGGAGTGACGCAAATCGCAGCCGCGAGTTGGACCTAACTCGCGGCTGCGATAGCCGGCACAGGCGCACTCAACGGTGTGATGTACGAGTAGCCGGTCGTATTGTTCTTCGTCATCGAGAGCACGAGATCCATGTATGGCTCAAGTGCTGTCACCTTATCGAGCGGCGAGCCGACGATGAGCTGGAACCCGAGGCCCTTCCAGGCCGCGACCGAGCGGCCGGCGAACTCTGAGTCTGACTTCACGAAGCCCTCATCGAGGAACACCGGCGCAAAGCGCGGTCGCGTCCGGCTCTCATCACCCAGCTGGAACCGCAGCGCGGCACCCACGACGAACGCAACGAGCTCCTGTGTCTCGCCACCACTCTTACCTCCGAGCGACGAATACGTGCTGATTTCATCGCCATCCGGAGTCGTTCGCACAGCAGTGATCTCGACGTGCCTGCGCACATCGAGCAGCGCATCGCGGGTCGGCGACGGCTTTGACTCGTCTTCCGGCTTGCGGATCTGCGCCATGAACGCCTGCAGTCGACGGAACCTGTTCTCGGTCTCGTCATCGGTGAATTCGTCGGTTGCGCCTGAGGACAACGCCTTCAGCTCTTTGCGGAACGCCGTCGAGTCATCGCGGTGCAGGCGGCGCAGCGAGATCTTCAGGCGATCTCGACCTGCACCGAACGGCAGCGATGCGAGGATGTGGTTGATGGGCCGCAGTCGGTCTTCGATCTCTTCGATCGACGTGTTGAATGCACCGGTGAGCGGCACGAGGTCCTGCCCACTCCACTTCGACAGACGCCGCTTCCACTCCTGGCGACGTTCGTGCAGCCCGAGGGTGAGCACCGAATCCAGGATGTCGCGGTAGCTGGTGTATGAGTCCATCGCGACGCCAACGTTCGGGTCTGGCCAGCGGCTCTGGAAGCTCTGGAAGATGCCGATCAAGGCATCCCTGGCGCTCCGGGCGCTCTCCCTGTCGCTCGCCGACTGCTCGGTAAGTCGCTCACGAAGACGCTTGACGCCGGCAAAGAACGCGTCGAGATCGCTGGGGTCGCCGACCATGGCGAACTGCGCGTCGAGGTGCGTGGCCTGCTCGGCAGTGAGCGTCACCGGCTGCTCACGCTCGATGCGCTCCAGCTGCTCGTTCACGGCATCCTCGCGGTCGACGATCTCTGCCTGCTCGGCAGCCAGCGCCTGGGCGTCACGGTCAGCAGCGAACCTCTGCTGCTGGGCGCTTTCAAGCTCGGCGATGAGGCGTTCTTCCTCGACCTTCAGCCCACGCAGCACATCGCTGTTGGCGAGCACGCGAGCCAGCTCGGCCTCTTTGTCGGCGACCTTCGCCTCGGCCGAGGCGACATCGATTGCCGCCCACGTGGCATCCACCAAGAACTGGAACGCGTCTTTCTGCGCGCGCAGTTCGGTCAGGCCATCGGCCAAACCGGATGCCTGAGCTGCGAGCGCGCTCGCCTTCTCAGTGAGGCGTGCGAGTTCGCTGTCGATCTCGTCCTCGCGCACCTTGCTCGAGTAGCCGATGATCGGCTTTTGGTCCTGGTTCACGCCGTGGGCGCCGCGGTTTCCGTTGCGGAGCTGTCCGTTGACGGTGATGCGCGGCCCGGTACCAGTGAGCTCGGCCGGAGAGTCGACACAGAGCGCGTCGACGTTCGCCGACTGCACACGGGTCTGCGCCCAGGCGTTGAAGGGCGAATCCTTGAACACGAGCTTGCCCGAGACATAGCGATCGTCGTTCGGCGCTGTCGCCGAGGCACCAAGGGCTACGCCCTCGAAGTGGATGCGCACGGGCAGGTGCAAGGGATCGATCGCCTGGCTGAGCGCAGCCAGCCGCGTCTCGTCAACGAGTACGACGCGGGCAACGGATGCAAGGCTCACTTCTGCGGCCTGCCGCCACTTCTCTTCGCCGGGCGCGACATCGATGAGTTCGGCCAGGAACGGCAGCTCATCTGGTGTCATCCCGGCTGCGTCGGCAATCATCAGCCTGGCGTTGTGCAGATGCTGGGGAACCAGGCTCTCGCGGCCAGACAGGAAGGTGCGCTCCTGCTTGAGCGCGCGGATCTGCTCTTCGATCGGGTAGGCATCCCGCAGCAGGCCGGCGCGCTTCTCGTCAATCAGGCGCTCGTTGGCGGCGAAGCCGGCGAGCGAGGATGCAGCCGTGCTCTGGGCTGCGGTGAAGTCATCGAGCGTATCGATCGAGACGTCGAGGACCTCGACACGGTGAGCGAATCGCGCACGCTCTGCACTCAGCTCGTCACGCTTGTCGCCCAGCTGCGTCAGCTCTGTCTGCAGAGCGGCGAGTACGTCGCCACCGTTGTCGCGCTGGCGGAGCTGGCTTTCGGCGACGCGCGCCTTGAGATCCTTCTCGGCCTCTCTGGCCTTGCTGAGTTCGGCCTGGGCGGCCGCGCGCTGCTGGCGGTTGGCATCCGCGGCAGTAGCGAGCAGGCGCTGCTCAGTAGTGAGCTGCCAGAGCAGCAGCGGGGTGTCGCCGGTGCGGTGCACACCGAAGGTGTCGATGAGGTCGGCCTTCTCGGTCGAGGACTCATATTCGCTGTAGAGCTCGGGCAGACGCTCGAGCACCTTGGCCTTCTGCGCCTCGGTGACCATCGCCCCATAGGAGCGCTCAAGGTCTTCGAAGTGTCCGACTGCCTTATCGGCTGCCGCATACGTCGAGGGCTCTTCGAGAACCATCGACTTGTAGAGCCCGTCGACTGTCTTCACCTGCTGGCCGGCCTGGATGCGAGCGAGCAGGCGCAGCGCCTTGCCTCCCTCGCCGTTCGCGCCGATGCCAAGTCTGGTGTGCAGGGTCTGGGCGAAGGCAGCGTACGTGTCAAACACGTCGATGTCGGGGAACCGCGCCTTGAGTGCACGCTTGTCGAACTTGGTTTCGACGACATCCGCCAGATCACGCAGATCGAGGTAGCCGTCAGTCGTGGCCATCTTCATTGAGATGTCGGTGAACTTGTTGGTTCCGCGCGGTACGAAGTAGGCCCGCAACACAGTGAATCGACGCTGGTTGTCGTCGACGAACGTCATGGCTATGGCACCCCAGGTCGACGAATCAGCGCCACGAAGTACCTGGTCGTGCAGTGCGCCGGTGTCGGCCTCGCGGTTGGAGTCCGTCTTGCCCTTGAGGTAGGTCATCAGGTTGCGCTGGTCTGCGCTGCGGGCGCGGCCGGAACCCGCGTCGTTCGAGGCACCGTTGAACGGGGTATCGGAGGGCATCATCAGCGCGAGGTAGGCGTCGAGCAGTGTGCTCTTACCTGTACCGGATGCGCCGGAGACCAGCGTGGCCGTCGAAGCGAATGCGATCTCGTGGTGACCGTGGAATCCGCCCCAGTTGACCATCTGGAAGGTCTCGGCCTTCCACTGCGTGGTGCCCTCGGTCAGGCCGTCGACGTAGAAGAGTGGGGAATCGATCATGAGACGGTCTCCAGTTCGGGCTCGTTCGCCGTGTCGATGTCGAGGTCCGAGGTGAACTCTGCCTCGGTGTCGAGACCTGCTGCGGTGTCGTCATCCGTCACGTGCTCGTTGTCGCCGCGGTTCTCGGCGACCAGCCATTCGAGCAACTCAGCCAGGCGTTCGACCGGCAGCAGCACCTCGATGACGGGTGAAATACGGAACCTGTCAGGATCGCTCGTCTTCAGCAGCACGCGGGCCTTGACCAGGCTCTCGACTGCACCGGCAGCACGCCTGCCGTCACCCGACCTGTCTGTCGCGTGCTCAGGACGGAAATGTGCGACGTTGTCGAGTAGGTTGTCGCGGTCGACGATAACGATGTCCTGGCCGTTGGCCCGCTCACTACGGAATCGCTGGCGCAGCAGCACGAGCAGGATGGTTTCCTCACGCGTGTACGCGACGTCGTGCAGCAGAGTCGGGAATGTCTGCCCGCCCTCCGGCACGGCCTGACGCTTGAACGCGACCTCGTAATTGTGGTCGACGTGCAGGTCGAGGAACATGTCGTTGAGGCGGGACTTCAGCAGGCTCGTCGATTCGAGCAGTGTGCGCCAGGCCGTCGGCTGGCCGGCTGCCGAAATGTATCGGTGCTTGAGCAACAGCACGAGGGTCTTGCGCTGCTGGACGGTGAGCCCGCCCTCATCACCCTCGAACAACGAGAAGCTCTCTGCAGTCTCACTGACCTCATTCATCCGGGCTGCGTCCTCGTCGCCCTGCAACTCGTCAGTCCACTCGTCAGTCATTCTCAGTTCCGTCCATGGCCGTGTTGTTGCCGTAGTCCAGGGCGGCCAAAGCCGCCGTTTCGTCGTCGTTCAGGGTGATGCGAGGAACGGTGAAGCTGCGCGTGGAGCCGTCTGGCCGCACCGCCTCGAAAGTTTCAAGCGCTCCCGCGTGGCTGAAGGCATCGATCTGGGTGGCGATCTGCATCAGGCCGAGGATCTCAACGGGCCGGCGCAGGTCGGCATCCAGTTCGTTGAAGGCGTCGCCCATCGACTTCACATCGGTGTGCGCGAAGGCGTCGATCAGGGCGTTGCGCATCTGGTTGAGCAGCGGACCGCCCTGCTTGCGCATCTCGTCGAGGCTCGGCGGTTCAGGCGCCTCGTGCGAGACATCGGCGAGAGCGGGCGGCGGCCGGTGCGAATCGACGTCGTAGAACTTCTCGCGCAGGTGCGGAGCATCGAGCGTGCCCGGCATCAGCTCGGCCTTGACCGTTGACCGGGGTCCGGCCGTCTGCATCCAGGTCGCGAGTTCTTTGTTGATCTCGCGCAACAGCAATTCGAGCTCGCGGTCTTTCACGACGTCATGGTTGACGATGTGTTCGCGCAGCGTGGTTGTCAGGCCGTTGCGCTGCGTGAGTACGTCGTCGATACCCTTGCGAATCAGGCCGACGGTCGCCATGAAGCTGCGGCGCTCGTTCGGCGTGAGGGTATCGGCGAACGGATGCAGCAGGATCGTCTCGAGGTCGTTCTTCAGCTCCTGCTGCAGCGCTTCGTTACGCAGCAGCACGAAGGCACCTTCGAAGGCGCGGCCCTCGGCGGTCGACGACATGAGGGCATCCGTCTTGGAGAGGTACTCGTCGAGCACCTCGCTGATCGGACGGTCTTCGGCCCTGAAGTCGTTGACGATCTGGCGGTGCATACCGGCCACCGACTCCTCGACGCGCTTGAAGTCGCTCGGCAATTGGCCAATGAGGTCGATGAGATTTGCGTAGCCCTCGTGCATCTGCTCATTCGAGGCTGCGGCGATCTCTCCGCCGCCGATCAGGCGGTCGCGTTCGCTCGTGAGTTCGGTGATCTGTTGGTCGAGGCGACGGATGCGTTCTTCGCGGTCGGGGTTGGCCTGAGTCGCGCGGTGGCGCACGGCATCCACGATCATCGTGAGCCGAGACTCACTGATGAGGGCACGGTTGCGCGACAGGCTGTCGACAAGCGACAGCGCCTCGAGGGCGTGTGAGGTGAGCGAATACTGCTCCTCGTCGTCGTCCCCCGTTTCGCGGTAGAGCCACTGATCGTTCATCCACTGCACGCAGAGCGCACGCCCGTTGCCGTTCGGGGTTGCGACGCCGGACGAGCGGAGGTCGGCGAGGTAGGCATCCACTTGGCTGTGCAGCCGATCGGCTTGCACGCTGCGGCGGTCGCGGCTGAACGCCGACTTGAAGACGGCGAGCACGAAGGGGGCCCATTTGCGGTCAAGCAGGCGCAGCGTTGGTCTATCGAAGGCTTCGCGTACGCGCGCCAATTCGGCTGCAATTTCGCTCAACGAGCACGCCCCTTTCTTGAACCTCATCAAGGGTACTCGGCGGGGGCGACGTGTCAGGAATCCTGGGGTGAAACGGGGCGCGGCGCGTGGGCGGAGAATGATTGCATTGAGTCAGACAACGAAGGGGCATGTGATGGCGGCACTGTTCGGCGATGAGCTCTTTGGCGACGACCTGTTCGAGCGTCCGCGCCGCGAACTCGCCCCGGGTGCCACCTGGGTGCCGAACTGGCTGACGCTCGATGAGCAGGCCTGGATCGTCAGTCGCTTTCACGAATGGGCCAACGGACCGGTGCCCATCCGCTCAGCTGCGGTGCGCGGACACGAGATGAGCGTGAAGACCGTGTGCCTGGGCTGGCACTGGCGGCCGTATCAATACTCGCGGGATGCCGTCGACGTGAACGGAAATCGCGTGCTCGATTTTCCTGACTGGATGGTGCGGCTGTGGCGCAAGGCGCTCGTGGAGGCATCCGGCGATCCACACGCCGGCGACGACTACACGCCGGATACAGCCCTGGTGAACTTCTACGATTCCGATGCGCGCATGGGCATGCATCAGGACAAGGACGAGCGTTCGCTCGCACCCGTGGTGTCGCTGTCGATCGGCGACACCTGCCAATTCAGGTTCGGCAACACCGAGAACCGGAACAAGCCGTACGAAGACATCGATCTGGCGTCTGGCGACCTGTTTGTCTTCGGCGGCGAGGCGCGCCTGGCCTACCACGGCGTCACGAAGGTCTATCCGGGCACAGCGCCAAGCGGATGCGGCCTCACCAGCGGGCGCATCAACATCACCATGCGCGAGACGGGGCTGCGCGACTGAGACTGCGCTGCGGCCTGTCCCCCAGGGCGTGACCGCGCGAGGCGTGACCGCGCCAGGCGTGACCGCGCCAGGCGTGACCGCGCGAGGCGTGACCGCGCGAGGCGTGACCGCGCCAGTTATGGCGAACCGCGCCGGCTATAGCGGCCGCGACGCGCCACAGAGGGCGCGACGGACGCGACGGACGCGACGGGCGCGACGGGCGCGACAGACGCGACCCGACATCCGCTCGCGCGATTCATGTCTATACCCATTGACATCAAGTCAAACTTTCTTTACATTGACCATGTCAGGTTTGTTTTACATTGGAGTGGTCATGTCACACGAAGAAAAGCGAGCGTGGATCATGCTCGTGGTCTCACTCGGTGCGTATGCGATTTACCTGGGCATCATTCTGAGCCAGGCGACTGCCACACCGCTTGTCGATGTGCAGTACGCGCCTGTGATGCTCTGGTCGATCGGCGGCGCCATCATCGCGGCGATCATTCTGAACATCCTGGCCTCGATCGTGTCGCCGAAAGACGCAGGCAAGAAGGACCAGCGCGACAGGGAGATTTACCGGTTCGGCGAGTATGTCGGCCAATCGTTCCTGGTGATCGGTGGAGTCGCAGCTCTGACCATGGCGATGGCCGAGGTGCCGTACTTCTGGATCGCCAACGCCGTGTACCTCGCATTTGTGCTCTCGGCATTCCTCAGCTCGTTCGCCCGCGTTATTGCATACCGCAAGG
Organism: Leifsonia sp. A12D58; assembly: GCF_047530025.1. NCBI lineage: Bacteria > Bacillati > Actinomycetota > Actinomycetes > Micrococcales > Microbacteriaceae > Leifsonia > Leifsonia sp. A12D58. Next base: position 351,784 of record NZ_JBLJAT010000002.1, read on the forward strand.
GTCTTCCGACATGGTGAAGGCGACGCAGGTCACGAACAACATCCGCACGCTGCGTTTCACGCACGACGAGATGACGCAGGCCGAGCTCGCAGAACGCCTCGGCGTCACGCGCCAGACGGTCATTGCCATCGAGCAGGGCCGCTACTCGCCGTCCCTGGAGATGGCGTTTCAGATCTCTCGCGTCTTCGGCGTGCACATCGACGACGTGTTCGGGTATCCGAACGCCTGATTATCCACTGGCTCATACCCACACAATTTGCTCCATCCGCTCGCCACACGCACAGGGAGAATCCTCATGAAAGCGATCGTGCAGCACCGATATGGATCGACAGACACCCTGCGCCTCGAAGACATCGAGCAACCGTCGCCCGGTGACGACGATGTGCTCGTCAATGTGAAGGCTGCGGGAGTGGATGCCGGGGTCTGGCACCTGATGACCGGCCGGCCAACCCTCGTGCGCCTGTTTGCCGGCATCCGCGCGCCCAAGATTCGCGTTCGGGGATACGACCTCGCCGGAACCGTCAGTACTGTCGGCCGCAATGTGACCAGGTTCGTGCCGGGCGATGAGGTATTCGGCACGTCACCCAGCGGCTCGTACGCCGAGTTCACGAGTACAACTGAGAAGCGACTTGTATCTAAGCCAGCCTCGCTCACGTTCGAGCAGGCATCCGCTGTGCCGGTGTCGTCGTGCGCGGCCCTGCATGCGCTGCGGGATGTGGGCAAGGTTCAGGCCGGGCAGCACGTGCTGATCATTGGTGCGGGCGGGGGCGTCGGCAGCTTTGCCGTGCAGCTCGCGAAGGCCTTCGGCGCAACGGTGACCGGCGTGTGCAGCACGGGCAAGGTCGACCTGGTGCGCTCCCTCGGCGCCGACCACGTCGTCGACTACACCCGCGACGACTTCGCCGCGGGTGGGCGGCGCTACGACCTCATCCTCGATATCGCCAGCCAGGATTCGCTCTCGCGCTTGCGCGGTGTTCTGGCGCACCGAGGCATGCTGGTCATCGTCGGCGGCGAAGGTGGCGGGCGAATATTTGGCGGACTCAGACGCCAGCTGCGCGCCTCGCTCTGGTCGATCTTCATCCCGCAGCGGATGCGCAGCTACCTGTCATCAGAGCACGCAGTCGACCTCGCCGTCGTCGCGGCGCTCATCGAGGCCGGTTCGGTCACCCCAGCCATCGAGCGAACGTATCCGCTGAGCGAGGCTGCCGAGGCCATCGATCGCCAGCATGCCGGTCACGTTGCGGGCAAGCTCGTGCTGGTGATCTGAGGCTGACCGCGGGCATCACCGCGCCAGTTGTGGCGAACCGCGCCCGCTACAGCGGTAGCGGTGCGCCACAGCGGGCGCGGCGAACGCGGCGCGACCCAGGGCCCGCGTACCGGACCCCGCAACCGTGTGCCCACGTCAGCATCAGCTCGCGAGTGCAGCTCCGATGATGGCATCCAGTTCGATCTCGACCAGCAGGTCGGGCGCAGCAAGCGCCGACACCTCAACCGCGACGATCGACGGCAGGATCCGTCCGAAGATCTCACCGTGCACTGCGCCGACTGCATCAAAGTCAGCGATGCTCTTCAGGTAGATGCGCGTGCGCACAACCTCGTCGAAGCTGGCACCGGCCTGCTCGAGTGCTGCAGCGATGCGCACGAAGATCTCGCGGGCCTGGGCTGCGGCATCCGCTCCCCCGACGACGCCCTCTGGTGCGCTGGCGGTCGTGCCAGACACGAATACAAAGTCGCCCGCGCGGACCGCGCGGGAATAGCCGACGACCGGCTCCCAGACCGAGCCTGAGGAGATGTTGCGGCGGGCGTATTCGGTCATAAGAACTCCTCGGAGGGTGTGGGGATGCGGGCCGGATGGCTCGAGATGAGTCGCGGACCAGGGTTGGTCGCGACACGGGATGAGTCGCGGCTCGAGATGAGTCGCGGACCAGGATCAGTCGCGGCCCGGGATGAGTCGCGGCTCGGGGCGAGCCGAATCCCACTGTATTGGCAGGCCAGGGGCTGGGATGACCGTGCGGCGTTCTCACGCTGCCGCGTGACGGCGTGGCGATGGTAGGCAGCGACCACGACCCTGGCGCGGGTCGCCGACTCAACTGTTCGGGACTCCCCTGAGCTCCAGGCTCATCTGATCGGCGTCAAGCACAGCGAGTGCACTACCGAGCGCATCTGAGCTGAAGAGCCCGTCATCACGGGCGTCGAGCAGTGCCTCTCGCTGGGCTTTGATGACAGCAAGCGCGTGTCGCTTTGAGGGACTCCCCGCCGGAAGATCAGCGGATGCCAACTCGATAAACTCCTGCTCCCGGAACGTCCCTTCCGGCGTTTGGGCAGGCGAGTCAGGGGCAGGCGTGTCAGGGGCCTCAGCGGCTTCAGGGGCCTCAGCGGCTTCAGGGGCCTCAGGGGCCTCAGGGGCCTCAGGGGCCTCAGGGGCCTCAGGGGCCTCAGGGGCCTCAGGGGCTTCAGCATCCGCGCCCGTCGCCCCCACGTGAGCCGGCACCGACGCCGCTGCGCTGTCAAGCAGTTCGAAGATGCGGCTGCGTTCGTCGGCCTCGATGTCTGAATTGTTCCCAGTCTTCGGTTTGACAAGCTTCACCACGCTCTTCAGCGTGCCTCCCTGAATCAGCAACGACCCGCCAGCGACGAGGAATGCGATGAAGACCAGAAGCGAACGATCGGGGGTATCTGCCGGCAGGGTCTGAGCGGCGGCCACGGTAATCGCGCCGCGCATGCCTGCCCACACCACAACGCTCCCCTCTCGCCAGCCAAGCGGGGCCGCCAGAAAGTAGTCGATGTCGGCAAGAGTGCGGCGCACACGAGTCCGCACGCGCGTGATACGACCGAGCGAGGGCTTCCCGTGCGCATCCGGTCGCATCTGGCCCGCGACATTCGGTGTCAGGGGGCCGCCCCGCAGCCCGGCGGCATCAGCGAGCTCCTCGACCTCGGCAGCCGCTTCACTACTGTGCTCGACGTGCTGCAACTGATCCTGCACCTTCGCGAGCGTCGGTTTCAGCTGTGCGCCCCGCTTCGCTCGTGATCTGAGGCCCAGCAACAGCGGTGCGACGAAGGCAGCGCGCACGACGACGGTGAGCATCAGCGCCCCGGCCGCAATCAGCGCAGACCGGCTGAGACCGGTATGCGCCTCCCGAACATCGCCGACAATCGCCGTGAGTTCGAGACCCATCAGTAAAAAGACGGTGCCTTCCAAGACCAGCTCGACCGCTTGCCAGTTCTGGCGATCAGACAAGCGATGCCGCACCGCGAGCATTCGCGGGGCATTGTGTCCGGTGACGAGGCCGGCGACTACCGCCGCGACAAGTCCGGACGCGCCCAGCGCATCGGCGGGGATCGACGCGAGGAACGGCACGGTGAACGAGATGACGGTGTTGACGGTGGCATCCGCTACCCGCTGTCGCATAAACAGGTTGAGTTTGCCGACCGCGTATCCGATGACCACCGCCACGATCACCGCGTAGGCGAAGCCGCCGACGACGCCGCCGAACGAAACGGATGCTGCCGCCGCGGCGACCGCGGTACGCAGCAGCACCAGGGCTGTCGCGTCGTTCAACATGCTCTCGCCTTCGAGAATCGCGACTACACGCCCCGACAGACCGATCTTCTTGACGATGGAGGTGGCAACGGCATCCGTCGGGCTGACGATTGCGCCGAGCGCGATGCCCCACCAGATGCCGAGCCCGGGGATCACCAGTGCGAAAAACACGCCAAGTATCACGGCACTGACCACGACTAGAACGATCGAGAGGCCGCTGATCGCGCCGAACTCGCGGCGAAAGTCCATTGTCGGCATGGAGACCGACGCCGAATAGAGCAGGGGCGGAATGATGCCGGCCAGGATCCATTCGGGATCGACTGTCACCTGAGGAACGAACGGCAGCAGGCTGATGCCAAGGCCGGCTACTACGAGAAGCAGCGGTGGGGCCACGCCGAAGCGCGAGCCCAGCATTGAGGCACCCGCGATGCCCAATAGCCCGAGCACGGCAACGATCAGGAATTCCACTGCACCCCACCCCCACGTCGCTGCAGGGGGCGACGCTCCTTCAGTATGGCCGGGCGGCCTGCCGAGGTGGCGAAAATGGGCAGGGCAGCGCTCCCCGACTGCATAAAGTGGAAGACATGAGCCAGACATTCGTGAAGATCTGCGGCATCACGACAGCGGATGCCGCAGGCGCCGTCTCAGAAAGCGGTGCGGATGCCATCGGGTTCGTCTTTGCACCCGGCAGCCCGCGCACCATTTCTGCCGAGGTGGCCAGGTCGCTCGCTGCCGCCGTCTCCCCCGAGATTGAGACCGTCGGTGTCTTTCGCAACCAACCCCTGGATGCGGTGTTGAGGATCGCAGCCGCCGCGGATCTCACGACGGTGCAGCTTCACGGTGATGAACCGGAGAGCGACTTCGAGCGTTTGCGCCGTGAGGGATTCCGCACGATCCGGGCGGTATCGATCGAGACGTACCGCGGCCTCGCCGCCGACAGCACCGACCGTCTACTCATCGACGCCGTCTCGCCCGGCGGCGGCACGCTCTTCGACACCTCAGAGCTGGAGAGCACGCCGCCACAGGGATTCTGGATTCTGGCCGGCGGACTCACCGCCGGTAACGTGCGCGAGCTCGTGGATGGCGTGCGCCCTGGCGGCGTCGACGTCTCGAGCGGCGTGGAGTCCAGCCGAGGAGTCAAAGACCTCGGGCTGATCCGCGACTTCGTACAGGCCGCGCGCGGACTCTAGCTGTGCGGTGGCGCTACGGATGCCGGTCGCTAGGGGGCAACCAGCAGCGCGGTCAGTTCCGCATCCAGCCGGAGTACATCCGGCACGAACTGCGCCAGCTTGCCGTCAAGGTCGCGCATCCAGTCCGGCTCGTCCTTGGCGTTGGACGGAATCGACAGCAACACCGCCGCCTCGGCACGATTCATGTGGATGCCCTGCAACACGCTGCCCCACTGAGCCGCGCCCTTGCCTCCGCCGTGCGTGCCATACGTCACGATGCCGGCCGGCTTGCCTGCCCACTCGGCGTAGAGAAAGTCGATGGCGTTCTTCAGTACAGCCGGATACGCCCAGTTGTACTGCGGAAAGACGAACACGAACGCGTCATACGACAGCACCCGTTCGCTCCACAGCCGGGTGTGCTCATGGTTATAGATGCCGGTCGAGGCCATCTGCGGCTCATCAAGAAACGGCAGGTCCACCACGGCCAGATCAATCAGGTCGTAGCTGAGGGCACTGGCAGGACGCACCGTGCGTAGAAACCAGTCGGCGATATCGGGACAGATGCGGTTGGGTCGCGTGCTGCCGATCATCACGCCAACGGATGCCCCCTCGCCAGCCATTCGCCTGCCCTAATCCCCTGCCGGGGCGCCACCGGCAAGAATCCACGAGCTGTCCATGACCTCAACCTAGCCAGTCGGGCCGAAGAAGGCACGCATCCGCTGTCGTCCGGGACTCAGCCTTGCTTCTCTGACTGCCCTAAACGCCAGTAGCCCATGAACGCGACACGCTTACGATCGATGCCGTTCTGAGTGACGAGCAGTCGGCGAATCGTCTTGATGGCGGCGGATTCGCCAGCCAGCCAGGCATAGAACCCCGCCTGCTGCAGAGCCTCAGGAGAATCCCACAGCGTTTCGACATCCACGTCGATCTCGGCGATCTCTTGTGGACGGGGTGATTTCGCCGCCGCGACGATGGCGGAGTTCGTTGAAGCCCACTCTGCGAGCGCCGGAATGAGCAGTTCGCCGACGCGATCATGCCCACGGCTGAGCCAGGTGACAGTGACGCCAATCGGCGCGGTCACCGGCAGCTGATCGGCCTCGGTCGGAATCTCGATGAACACGTGCCCCGTGCACTCAGACGACAACGATTCAAGGATGGCGCAGATCGCCGGAGCTGCAGTCTCGTCACCGGCCAGCAGCAGCTGCGTCGCGCTGCCCGGATGCCAGTCGATCCCGATGCCTGAGTGGATGCTCCGAGCATCGGGGCCGACGACGACCACCTCGTCGCCGACCATCGCGCCGCGCAGCCAGGCCGCGGCCGGGCCACTCGCAATCGCGTGAGCTGGGAAATCCGCAGGGTTCGTGGCATCAGTGGCGTCGTCGTGCACGACGAAGTCGATCGCTACGAGACGAGCATCCTGATCGATCGTGCGCACGGTGTAGGTGCGGAACGGGCTCCTGCTTGCGTCAGGCAACCCCCTCCAACGCTCGTACCAGTTGCCCCGCTCGATGCACTCAGGGTCATCCGCTCCGACATCGGGCAGGCCATGACCGGGGAGTGGGAAGACGAGTTTGACGCGCTGATCAAGTCTGTCGGTACCGAAAATGCTGAACTCCTCGGCGAAGAACGTTACTCGGGTGAAGTGCGGGCTGAGCCTGACTATGGATTCGACCTGCGCCCTGTACGGACGATAAGCGGGTCGATCACTGCGCATGGGTGGCGCGGATTGCAGCGTCGTAGTCACGATGAAGCCTTTCGTCAGCAACGGGCAGAGCGGGAGTGCAGCGAGCACGGTGGCGCACAGCGGGGGAAATTCGGGTGGGGCGATTCGTGGAGATCGTGCGGTGTGATGAGCGATCAGGGGCGCAGAAGGCGGGTGCCAGGAGTCGCCGAGCGATTTCCTGAACTTTCAACCTGTGTGAAACTATACCCTGAAGTCAGGTTAGGCTTGCCTTATTAGATCTTAGAGCTGATCGCTCGCCTGACTCCGACACAGAGCAGTTCTTTCGCTCCTGCCCTACCCGTCATCATCTTTTTCTGAGAGGCATTTATGCACACCGCACTCGCGCGTTCCCTGCGCCGCACTCCCGTCGTCGCCAGCGTGTTGGCAGGCGCACTGGCCCTGTCCGCCTGCGCATCCACGACAAATGTAAGCAGCAGTTCACCCAGCGATTTCGAAACGGTGACCATCACCCATGCGTTGGGCACCGCGGTTATCACTGAACAGCCAGAACGCATCGTCACCCTCGGCATGGGATCGGCGGAGACCGCGATTGCCCTCGGCTCGATTCCGGTCGGGATCGAGGAATACACCTGGGGTAGCGACGACACCGGCTACCTGCCGTGGATCTACGACGAGGTCACCGAGCAGGGCGCAGAACTGCCGACCCAGTTCACCGGCGGCACAGAGCTCGACATCGAAGCCATCGTCGAGCTGGCGCCCGATCTCATCCTCGCTCCCTGGTCTGGAGTGACGCAGGAACAGTACGACGTCCTGGCCGACATCGCACCGACTGTCGCATACGAAGAGAAGCCGTGGACCATCACCTGGGAAGAACAGATGAACGTCATCGGTACGGCTCTGGGCAAGAGTGCTGAGACTGCGACGCTGATTGACGACATCAAGACGCAGTTCACCGAGACAACAGCCGCGCACCCTGAGTTCACCGACGTGACCTTCTCGTTCATCTACAACACCGGCCCGGGCACCCTCGGTGTCTTCCTTGCCGATGAACAGCGGGTGGCAATGGTTCGGGCACTTGGGCTCCAGGTCGATCCGGTCGTCGACACCCTCGACGAAACCGAGGGCACCGACTCGTCAGTGATCGGTCTCGAAAATGCCGACCTGCTCAAGGGTTCCGATCTGCTCTTCACCTTCTACTCGGATGCCGACAATCGCAGTGAGATCGAATCGCAGGAGCTCTACCAGAACATCCCGGCCATTGCACGCGGTTCTATCGTTGCGCCGACCGACCAGCCGTTCGTCACCGGTTCTTCGATCATCAACCCGCTTACCGTGCCCTGGGCGCTCGAGCGCTACGTCCCACTGATCAACACCGCCATAGCGACGCTCGCCAAGTGAGCGCAGGGCACGGCGACACCGACGAGGCTGGGATGATTCTGTCTCCCGTCCCGGTGCTCGCCGTGCCCTCACCGGTCGGTCGACCAACACCCGCCGTCCGTGCATCAGCGCTTCGCCCCATCGTTGTCATCACACTCGCCGCCCTTGCCCTGTTAGCCCTCTCGGCGATCAGTCTGGTTGCCGGAAGCAAGGCGACCAGCGTGAGTGACGTCGCCTCTGCTCTCTCGGGCACCGGCGACGACTATCTGCGTTCCGTAGTGGCGAGCCGGATCCCCCGCACCATCCTCGGCGTGCTCGTCGGCGCTGCACTCGCTGTAGCCGGGATGCTCATCCAGGGCATCACCCGCAATCCCCTCGGCGACCCCGGCCTGCTTGGCATCACCGTCGGAGCCTCAGCAGCGATCGTGACAGCCACCGCGTTCTTCGGCTTCGTCGGCGGCGCAAGCACCGTCTGGATCGCACTGCCAGGTGCACTGCTGACCGTGTTCCTCGTCTATGCGATCGGTGGTCGCGGCACGGGAGGCAGCGTCGTACCCCTCATCCTGACCGGTGCGGTGGTTGCCGCGGTTCTCGGCGCATACATCCAAGCGATGACGCTCACCCGGCCAGAGGTATTCGACTCATTCAGACACTGGGTAATCGGCGCGTTGTCGGGCCGCGGCTTCGACACGATAGCGGCCGTTGCCCCGGTTCTCATTGTGGGCTTCATCCTCGCCGCGGTTCTCGCCTCTGGCCTCAACGCCCTCGCGCTCGGCGACGACGTTGCAACGGCGCTCGGCGTGCGCGTGCCGCTGGTGCGTGGCGGTGGCATTTTGGCGGCTGCGTTGTTGAGCGCTGCTGCCACCGCTGCCGTCGGCCCGATCGCTTTCGTCGGCCTTGCTGTTCCGCACATAGTGCGTTCCCTCGTGGGTGTCGACCATCGCTGGCAGTTGCCGGTCTCCGTCCTGCTCGGCGGTTCCCTGCTGTTGTTCGCGGATGTCATCGGCCGAGTGATCGCGCGCCCCGAGGAATTGATGGTCGGCGTGGTCACCGCTATCGTCGGCGCTCCCTTCCTGCTCGTCGCCGTGCGCCGAGGTTGGGTCGCCAGATGACGGCCCGCATTCTGAAGCTCGGTACCGGCATCGCGCTGCCTGTACAGTCCCGCGCGCTCGGCTACTGCTGCGCGATCCTGATCCTCATTGTCGGGGCATCCATCGCCACGCTCACGCTCGGATCCCTCGGCATCGCCCTGCCCGATCTCTTCGCGTCCCTTCTGCACACACCGACCGGCAAAACCGGTTTTGTGCTCGAACGACTGCGCGGCCCACGTCTGGTCACCGCGATCGGGGTCGGCGCAGCCCTCGGCCTGGCCGGAACCCTGTTCCAGACGGTGACGCGCAATCCGCTCGGTAGCCCGGATATCATCGGGCTCGGCGCCGGTGCAGGTGCCGGTGTCGCAGTGAGCACCCTGTTCTTGAACGGCCTGATCCCTACCCCGATCGGTGCATTGGCCGGCGCGGCACTGGCGATCGTCATCGTTCACCTGTCGACCGGGCGTGGCTTTGCGTCCCCGGCCAGAGTCATCATTGCCGGCATTGGTGTCTCTGCCATCGCATTCGCCATCACCCAGTACGTGGTGAGCATCGGACTTCGCGACCAGGCCTCACAGCTGGCTGCATACCTGGCCGGTTCGCTCAACGCGGCTAACTGGAATGACGCGCTGGTTCTCGGTGCGACGCTGCTCGTCGTCGTGCCGGCATCAGCAGCGCTCTCCGGTGATCTTCGGCTGATGGAGATGGGAGACTCGCTCTCCGATTCTCTCGGGGCCCGGAGCGGTCGCACGCGCACGATCGCCATCCTGCTCTCGGTTGTGGCCGCCGCCGGTGCCGTCACCGCCGCAGGACCGATCGCATTCGTAGCGCTCACTGCCCCGCAGATTGCCAAACGAGCCACCCGCTCCCCCGGCGCCAATCTCGTCGCATCCGCTCTGACCGGCGCACTGATCATGGTCGTTGCCGACCTGTCCGTGCAGCAGCTCGACTGGGCCGATGGTCTGCCGGTCGGCGTGCTCACCGCCGGTGTCGGTGGCCTCTACCTCGGCTACCTGCTCATCCACGAATGGAAGAAGGGGCGCGTATGAGCCATCCCACAAGCAATTCGGGGCTACGGGCCTCGAACCTCACCCTGGGCTACGACAAGCGCGTGGTCTCGACCGGTCTCTCGTTCACCGTGCCCGATGGCGAGTTCACCGCAATCATCGGGCCGAACGGGTGCGGCAAATCGACCCTGTTGCGCGCCCTGTCTCGCACGCTGCGTCCGACTTCAGGCACGCTCAGCCTGGATGGGCGCCCGTTCGACAGCTACCGGCCGAAGGAACTGGCTCGTCGACTAGCACTACTGCCGCAGGAGCCGATCGCACCCGACACTCTGAAGGTGCGAGATCTCGTGGCCAGGGGGCGGTATCCGTACCACTCGCTCCTCCGCCAGTGGTTGCCCGGTGATTCAGAGATCATCGACAGGGCGATGGCGTCGACCGGGGTGTCTGACCTCACCGACCAGTTTGTCTCTGAGCTGTCTGGCGGGCAGCGCCAGCGCGTGTGGCTGGCCATGGTTCTCAGCCAGGACACCGAGTACGTGCTGCTCGACGAACCGACGTCGTTCCTCGACATCGCTCACCAGATAGAGCTACTGCACCTCTGTCAGGACATGCAGGCCAGCGGCCGCACAGTTGTTGCGGTGCTGCACGATCTCAATCAGGCAGCACGCTACGCGTCGCGTCTGGTCGTGATGGACGCAGGCAGCATCGTCGCTGAGGGCAAGCCGCACGACATCCTGACCGCCCAATTGGTGCACGACGTGTTCTCGCTCAGGTGCGAGATCGTGACGGATGCCCAGAGTGGGTCGCCGATGGTCGTACCGCTGGCTAGGGTTACAGCTGGTCCGGCTGCGCGGCATCCCGTTCGGTCTTGAATCGGGTCCACTCGCTGCGCAGCATCCTGTTGTCGATGATCCAGCCCATGTAGTCGCGCATGTTCAGCACGCGCTGATAGGCGGGGCTGCCCGGTTCGACGTGGGACAACGCCTCGGTCGCCAGGCCTCGCTGGCTCTCGAGGTAACTGTGTTCGCTCTCGAGGAAGCCTCCCCACACGTCAGCATCCATCACAAAATAGTGCGCGCGATCGCCCGGCTTTCGCACCCGACGCACGAAGCCCAGGTCGACAAGCCTGCGAGTGTAGTTCGACACCGCTCCCCGGCTCACATCAAGCGCTTCAGCCAACTCGGCGGCGCTGACGCCCGGCGAGTCGTTAATCAACAGATACCCGGCGATCAGGCCCTCGATCCGTGGCGCCCCACGCGTCTGCCAGTAGTTCGCGAATCTCTCAACGAACGACTCAACAAATTGATCAGTGGCCACGTGCACAGCTTAACAGCGCTGCAGTCGCGCGGAGCGCTGACAGGTGTACGCTCCCAACGCCCTGCCCTACAGCTGCGGCAGCACCTCGTCGCGCACGTTCTTGCGCAGCACCTTGCCGAGCATCGAGCGCGGCAGGTCGGGGATCTGCACGATTCGACGCGGCACCTTGTATGCGGCAACGAGATCACGGCAGTGGTCTCGCAACGCGTTCTCGTCAAACGCGGCACCGGGCTTCAGCTCGACCGCCGCGACAACCATCTCTCCGCCGCGTTCAAGCGGCTTACCGAACACCGCGGCGTCGACGATATCCGGATGCGTGCGCAAAGCGGCCTCAACTTCGGACGGCGAGACGTTGAATCCGCCGGTGATGATGAGCTCCTTGGCACGATCGACGATGGTGGTGAAGCCGTCTTCGTCGACGGTCACGATGTCGCCGGTACGCAGCCAGCCGCCGGGCAACAATGTCTTCGCCGTCTCATCCGGCCTGTTCCAGTAGCCCTGGAAGACCTGCGGGCCCTTGAGCAGCAATTCGCCCGGCTCGCCCTGCGGGACCTCGACAGTGGGATCGTTGAGCGAGACGACCATCATCTGGGTCGACGGGAATGGCACGCCGATCGTGCCGGTGCGCCGCGTCGGATAGAACGGGTTACCCATCGCGACAGGCGATGACTCCGTCATGCCGTATCCCTCGACGAGCAGACCGCCGGCGACTGACTCCCACAGCTCCACGACGTGGTCCGGCAGGTTCATCGCACCGGAGATGCAGTACTTACACGACTTGAGCGAGATTCCTCGCTCCTGTGCGGCCCGCGCTGTGCGCTCGTAGATCGGCGGCACCGCGCAGTACACCGTGGCCGGCGACTTCTTCATTGCGTCGAGGATGAGCTTGGGATCGAACTTCGGGAACAGCACGAGCATGCCCTGCTTACGGACGCCATAGGTCAGGTACAGCGTCATCCCGAATGCGTGGAACATCGGCAGGATCGCATAGAAGATCTCCTTGCGATACTCGGCACCATGCATCCACGCCTCCCCCTGCAGCGCATTGGAGTACAGGTTGAAGTGCGTGAGCATCGCACCCTTGGGCTGCCCCGTGGTGCCAGAGGTGTACTGGATCGCAGCGAGGTCATCGACACTCGGACGCGGGTGCTCAGGGTCGATGCGCCCGTGGCTCAGCAGGTCTTTCCACGCGATAGTTCCGGGTGCCGCACCCGTGAGTGCCGCCTTCGACTCCCGGAGACTTTTGACCGGCAGGTTGAGAGCGAGGCGCTTCACCGTGGGGAAGGCTTCGAGCAGGTTCACCCTGACGACATGATCAATCTTGATGTCGGCGGGGAACGAACGGATGGCCGCTGCCGCCTTGTCCCAGACGATCACGACTCTGGCCTGGTGGTCTTCAAACTGGTGACGAAGCTCGCGCGCGGTGTAGAGCGGGTTGTGTTCAACCACAACGGCGCCCAGGCGCAGCACGGCATAAAAGGCGACAACGTGTTGCGGGCAGTTCGGTAGCACAAGCGCGACTCGGTCACCGGCACGCACGCCGAGCGTACGCAGGCCTTCTGCCGCCTGATCGATCTGCTCGCCGAGCTCTGTATAGCTGGTGCGGCGACCGAAGAATTCCATTGCGGGGTGGTCGCCAGCCTCTGCCACAGACCGCTCAAGCATCGCAACGAGTGATTCGGTGGGCAGCTCGATGTCGGCGGGAACCCCCGGTTGGTAGTTCTTCAGCCAGGGTCGTTCAGTAGTTGCCATGATTCATCTTCCCGCCTTCCGCGTGCCGGCACCACTCGGCACGGTCACGAGAAGTTGGGTAAACCCTCGCTAGAGCCCCATCGAGGCATGCAGCGCCTTGCGTTCCCGCTTCACGGCATACATCCGTGCGTCGGCCTGGCGGAGCGCCTCTTCGGCGGTCGCCGATCCCGGAGCGATCGACACAACGCCGACACTGGCGCCGGCGTAGTCGATCAGGTGGTTCGACAGTTCGAATCGACCGATTGTGCGCTCGCCCAGCCGCGCGGCCAGCGCCGACGTTGACGCATCTGCATCGGCGGACCTGGCCCCAGCCGAATCGGCTGACACCGCGGATGCCGTGGTCACCGGCCCCCACCCGATCACGATGAACTCATCGCCACCGATTCTGGCCAGCATGTCACCTTCGCGCAGCTCTCTGCCTAGCTGCCGGGCCATCGCGACCAGAAACTCGTCTCCGATGTCGTGGCCATGCTCGTCGTTGATGACCTTGAAGCCGTCGAGGTCAATGAACCCGACAAGCACGCCGCGGTCGTCACGCTCGCCGGTGGCCAGCATCCGTCGCAGGGCGTCGATCAGCGTGCGTCTGTTGGGCAGCCCGGTGAGCGCATCGGTCGAGGCGTGCGATTCGAGCTCGGCATTCATGCCCTGCAGCTGCGCGTACATCAGCTCACGCTCGATGTTCTGGGCGAGCAGCTGGGCAAAGAGCCGCAGTACTGACTCAGCATTCGGCTTCTCTGCCACGGGGGTGCCGCTGATGCCACACAGCGTTCCGTACAGACCGCCGCTCACTGTGGTGATCGGCACGCTGAAGTAGGTCTGGATGCCGATCTGCGCTGCCAGCTCATTGTCGGCCCAACGGGTCGCGACATCTGATGCATAGACGACCTCTTCATCGAGGGCTCGCTTGCAGACGCTCTGAGAAAACGGCACGTCGAGCCCTTCAGTAACCTGAATTCCACCGACGTTGCGCGCGAACAGTACGTGCTGATTGTCTGCCGATCGATCGATCGTGGTCAGATAGGTGGACTCGAGTCCGGTGACCGCTGCAAGCATCTCAAGCATCGGGCGAGTGAGCTCTTCGAACGAGTCCGCTGCCGTGACGGTGTGCGAGAGCTGGGCGAGCACGGATTCCATCTCTCCATGCTCTCATGCGATCTCGGACGTCAATGCCGAACGCGCGAGTGACGACATCCTGACGTCGCGCTGCAATTCGTCATGCGCCCGTCATGGCGCTCTGACCTGCTGTTTCTTCAACACGCGGGGCGTACTGAACCGTGCCGCTCGCCGCGAGCGCAGCGATCACATCTGAGGCGTCCGCACGCAGCTCAATCCGGCGGCGGCGCCGGAATCGAGGTCAGGCCGGGAGCCGGTTCTGGCCAGACCAGCAACACCGGGCACGGCGCATGATCGACGACGAAGCGGGTCGCTGGGCCGAGGCTGTGCGGACCCAGCCGCGAGCGGTCGCCGTCGCGCACGCAGATGAGCAGTTCGGCGCCATCCGCTGCCTGCACCACTTCACGTTCGACTCGGCCGTGCAGCTCGCGCCGGGCAGCCGGATAGCCCAACCGTTCTGCGGCACGCTCGAGCAGGGCACGCGCGGCCTCAACTGACAATGTTTCGACCTGCCGACCCGGATCCCGGTCGGGCCGGCCACGCCCGAGCAGGCCGGCGAATGCTCCGTGCACCGACTGCGCGACGTCGTCCGCTCGCACGTGAACGAGGATGATGTCGCTGCCGGACTCTGCGTAGCTGCTCGCCGCGTCGACGGCGGCCCGCCAGGTGTTCTCGGTGATCCAGACGACAACTGCCACGATGCTTCACCCTCCGGTCAACTGCAGCATTCCCCACAGTGCCAGCACGCCGACGATCACGCTAGCGGGAACAGTGATGAAACCGAGCCTGGTGAAATCGGCCAGGTTGGCATCAGCGTCATACTCACGCAGGATGCGGCGCCAGAGCAGCGTGGCCAGGGAGCCGACATAGGTGAGATTGGGGCCGAGGTTCACGCCGATCAACGCAGCCAGCAGCGGACCAGCACCGCCCGGCGCCAGAATCGGCAACAGCACCAGAATTGCCGGCAGGTTATTGATGAGATTGGCCAGCACCGCCGCGATGCCCGCCACAGCCAGCAACGCCCACAGGCTTGAGCCGGCAGGCAAGACAGCGCTGGCGGCCTGGCCGAGACCGTTGTCGACGACGGCCGTGACGACAATGCCGAGGGCAAGTACAAAGAGGCAGAACAGCGGGTTGATCGCCAGCAGCACCGCACGGATGCTTGTCTGTCGCCGACCGAGCGCCCGAGCAGCCAGGATGCTGGCACCGGCCAGTGCGGCCCAAACGGGGTCGAGCCCGACGAAAGAACACACGACGAATCCGGCGAGCGTCGCAACGAGCACGCAGAGAGTGAACGCGGGCACCTTCGGTGCGGCCGGCTGCACCGTCTGGATCGCCACGGCACCCAGATCAGCCCGGAAGTAGCGCCGGAAAACCAGGTATTCGATGCCGATCACCAGCAGCCAGCTCGGAGCCATCAGGGCGGCGAAGTGGATGAACGCAAGCCCACTGGCCGCGAACGCGAGCAGGTTGGTCAGGTTCGAAACAGGAAGCAGCAGTGATGCAGAGTTGGCAAGGTGGGCCGTCGCAAACACGTGCGGCCGCGGGCGAGCGCCGACCCGCGCCGTCGTTGCAAAGACCACCGGGGTGAGCAGCACGACTGTCGCGTCCAGACTCAACACAGCAGTCGTCAAGGCGGCGATCACAAACACTCCGCCGAGTAGACGAACGGGGCTGCCGCCAGACAGGCGAGCCATCACGTCCCCCGCCGCAGTGAAGAGTCCGTCATCTGCGCACAGCTGAGCGATCACGAGGATCGCGGCCAGAAACCCGACGACCGGCAGTAACGTCGCCGTCTGCTGCCAGGCATCCGCTGGCGCCACTGCACCGACAACCACGAGCACCAGCGCTGCAGGCACTGCGATGACGGCCTCCGGTAAGCCCCACGGCCGTACGACGGCGGCCACCAGTACGGCAAACAGGAGCGCAACGGACAGGATCTCAGCGGCGACAGGGTTCAGGATGACACCTCGCTAGATCTGCTCGTCGCGCCGGAGTCAGCGTGTGCGGTTACGCCATGCCTTCCATGCGCCGGTGCTCCACAGCGCCCAGAGCACCAGAAGCGGTTGGAACAGCAAACGGATGCCGCGCGCGCGGTCCGAGTCCAGTCCGAATGCATCGCTATGGGTGGCGAACTGCGAGATATTGCCGGGGAAGACCGCGACGAAGAATGCGGCAACCAGCCAGCCGACGGTGACACGACGCTGCCGCAGAAGCAGCAGCGCTCCCCCGAGCGAGATCTCGACGACACCCGAGGCCAGCACCACAGCATCGGTATCGGCCGGCACCCAGTCAGGAACCTGAGCGGCGAACTCCTGCCTGGCGAAGGTGAGGTGACTGATTCCGGCGAACACCAGAAAGAGCCCAAGGATGATGCGGCCGATGGTGCGCAGCACGGAGGAGGCTTGCGCGGGCTTGTGGCGCGTATGGTTTGTCACGATTCGGTTCTCCCGATCTGAGCGGACGGTCCGGCGACCACTGCCCTGATCCAGGCTACTGCCCGTTCGAGCTCACCGTCGAGCAACGGGCCACCGTATGTGGCGACCCTGAAGGTCTCTGCCTTGACCGGGGTGTCGAGCCCAAGGCTTCGCAACTCGTACCTGATGGCTTTCCCGGCAGACCCGGGCAGCCGAGGTTCATTCATCCGTGTGTCGAATGCCAGACCGATCGCCTTCGTGTGCGGCTCCTGCAGGTCGTACAGCCATTCGCGGACGCCGCGGGCCGGCACGTATGGAGCACCATAAGCGCCCTGGGCTTCCTCGCGGGTTGCCGGACGCGACATCGACTGTCGGTGGGTCGGAGCGCCAACCACGACCAGGTCGAATCCGTCGATATCGGAGGGTGCTGAATCGGTGATCACAAGCTCCACGATCATCGTTTCGTCGAGCACGTCTGCGATCACCCTGGCGATATTTTCGACGTTACCCCAGAGCGATTCAAAGACCACGAGTGCGCGCATGGCACTCCTCCAATTGTTCGGCCGGAAAAGCTGATGGAGCCGACGCTACCGCGTCGAGTGTTCCATGGCGAGAGAGAATAACGGAGATGCTGATCGCCGCAGTTATTCGGTCGTGGTCAGAATTACCCTGTGGGAGCGCACGGCGAATCCAGAACGCAGATCGCACTCGTTCAGGGTCGAGAAGCGGTCCGTCCGCAGTCATCCGGGCCATCATCTTGTTCGTCATCGCACTCATCGAGTAGCGCTACCGACTCACGATTTGCTCACAATCACGCGTCAATTCGGCCACTTTCTCGCCAAACACTTTGATATCCACGCTTTCACGCGGTATATACACATGCTGACGCACTAGCCTAGAGAGAATGACGTCTGAAACATCCGCGACAAGCGAGGCAGAAACTGCCAGCAACACAAAGCCCTTCTCCGAACTTGGGCTCTCCGATTCCGTACTGAAGGCGCTTAAAGACGTCGGCTATGAAACCCCGTCGGCCATCCAGGCCGCAACTATCCCTTTGCTTCTTGAAGGTCGTGACGTCGTGGGCCTCGCCCAGACCGGTACCGGCAAGACTGCAGCTTTCGCGCTGCCCATCCTCTCCCGCCTCGACCTCTCGCAGAAGTCGCCGCAGGCCCTCGTTCTCGCGCCGACCCGCGAGCTCGCCCTGCAGGTCTGTGAAGCGTTTGAAAAGTACGCCTCACATCTCAAGGGTGTTCACGTTCTTCCCATCTACGGTGGCCAGGGTTACGGCGTCCAGCTGTCCGCGCTGCGCCGTGGCGTTCACATTGTCGTCGGTACGCCCGGCCGCATCATGGACCACCTCGCCAAGGGCACCCTCGATCTCACCGAGCTCAAGTACCTCGTGCTTGACGAGGCTGACGAGATGCTCAAGATGGGCTTTGCCGAAGACGTCGAAACGATCCTTGCCGACACTCCATCCGACAAGCAGGTCGCACTGTTCTCTGCCACGATGCCGGCACAGATCCGTCGCATCTCCAAGCAGTACCTGAACGACCCAGAAGAGATCACGGTCAAGAACAAGACCACGACCTCGTCGACCATCACGCAGCGCTACCTGATGGTGTCGTACCCGCAGAAGGTCGACGCACTCACGCGCATCCTCGAGGTCGAGAACTTCGAGGGCATGATCGTCTTCACTCGTACCAAGAACGAAACAGAGACTCTCGCCGAGAAACTGCGTGCACGTGGCTACTCAGCTGCAGCCATCAACGGTGACGTTGCCCAGGTTCAGCGTGAGCGCACCGTCAACCAGCTCAAGTCGGGCAAGCTCGACATCCTGGTTGCAACGGATGTCGCGGCTCGCGGTCTCGACGTGGAGCGCATCAGCCACGTCGTCAACTACGACCTGCCGATCGACACCGAGTCGTACGTGCACCGCATCGGCCGCACCGGCCGTGCAGGACGCACCGGCGACGCGATCAGCTTCGTAACCCCTCGCGAACGCCGCATGCTCGGCGCGATCGAGAAGGCCACCCGCCAGTCGATTACGCAGATGCAGCTCCCGAGCGTCGAAGACGTCAACGTCACGCGTCTGGCGCGCTTCGATGACGCCATCACTGAGGCACTCAACCAGACCGAGCGCATCAGCACATTCCGCGACATCATCAACCACTACATCCAGCACCACGACGTGCCGGAGGCCGACGTGGCCGCGGCTATCGCTGTCGTCGGCCAGGGCGACACCCCGTTGCTGCTCAATGCGCAGGATGTGCGCAATCAGCAGCGCTTCGACCGCGACGATCGTGACCGCGAGCGTGCCGACCGCAACGACCGCGGTGACCGTTCAGATCGTGGCGACCGCGCACCGCGTGGCCGCGACGACCGTCGCAGTGACGACCGTTGGGACCGCGGCGACCGCGCTGTACGCAGCGAGCGTCCGGAGCGTCGCCCGCGCAACCCCGACCGTGCGATGGCGTCATACCGCCTCGAGGTCGGCAAGCGCCAGAAGGTGGAGCCCCGCCAGATCGTCGGAGCCCTCGCCAACGAAGGTGGCCTGAGCCGCGAAGACTTCGGTGCTATCCAGATCCTGCCCGACTTCTCGCTGGTCGAACTGCCCGCTGACCTGCCCAAGGATGTCTTCTCCAAGCTGGAGAACACCCGCATCAGTGGCAAGCTCATTGAAATGCAGCCGGACACGACCGGCGGACCGCGTCGCGAAGAGCGTGCCGACCGTGCAGAGCGCAGGCCGCGCTACTAGCTCACGCTTGTACGTAGAAATCGCCCCTGAGATTCAGTTCTCAGGGGCGATTTTGCGTCTGAGGGGTGCTGGGGTGAGTCGATGCGTCGGCTGAGTCGCCTCGTCGCCTGAGTCGCAGCCCCTGCAATCCGATCTCCCCGCCTCAGCGAGCATAACTCCTGCAGAATCAAGCTCGGGAGGTGCACCCGGCCCGGAAACACTGGGGAGAAATATTCTCGGGTCGCAACCAGCAGGAGTTATGCATTAAGTCGGCTGGACCCAGCCAAAATCTGGCCTCGCAGCTCCGCCACAGCGATCCCAAGAATTGACGCCACGAGCGATCCCCTCCGGCACTCCGCCATGCATAACTCCTGCAGAATCGCTGCCGTGCTCCCCAACTCCGCCGGAAACACGGCAGCGAAGCCACAGGGCGCGGCAATAAGCAGGAGTTATGCAACCAAGACAGCTATCGGCGACAAACTGCAGGAGTTATGCAGCCAAGGCGGCAAGCAGCTGGCCCCGCGTCGATCACCGATATGGCCGCAGCCTGCCGATTCCAGGGATGAAGCGGCCGACCCGCTCACCATAGAGTCGATATTCCGGGTGCTGAGCAATGAGCATCCGCTCTTCCCACCGCGCCTTGATCGCGAGCAGACCAATCAGCGCGATCCAGATGAACACGTGCAGCAGCGAACCGCTCAGCAGGGTGAGGCCGAGACCGCCCGTGATGAGGCCTGTATAAATCGGGCTCCGAATGAAGCCATAGATTCCGCTGGTGACGAGCGGCGCATCCTTCTGAGGAATCGGACTCGCTGTCAGGGCTGAACCGAGCTGCCCAGATCCGGCGATGAGCAGACTCACGCCGACAACGATAAGCACGAGCGCCGCCGCGACCACGAATGCGTTGGTCGGCCAGATCGACCCGTGCGGCAGAAGGACCAGCCCGACGAGCAGCAAAATCTGCACGACAACCAGACCGAACGCAAGCGCACGTCTCATCTTTTGAGAGTACGCCTGAATCGCGATCTGTTGCCGGCACGGGAACGTCGCGAGTGCGCTGGATGCTTGCCCTGCCTGGATCCAGCGGCATAACTTGTAGATATCGAGAGGCACGATCGTGGCCTTCGACATCCGCGTACGACGTGTGTTGGTGGACGGGAGCGTCATGAACCTCAATCTGCAGGGCAGAACAGCCGTGGTCACGGGTGCCAGCAAGGGCATCGGGCTTGCAATCGTACGAGCACTCGTCGCCGAGGGCGTCAGCGTCGTCGCCGGCGCCCGCGCCGTGTCAGACGAGCTGCACAACCTCGTCGGAGCGGGTCAGGTGCGTTTCGTTGCCGTCGACCTGGCGCAGCCCGATGCCGCAGCGACACTGATCGAGCAGGCCGGCGATTCAATCGACATCCTGGTCAACAATGTGGGGCTTGCCTCCTCGCGCACCGGCGGGTTTCTCTCGGTGACAGACGAGGATTGGGTCACCTCACTAAACCTCAACCTCCTGGCCGCTGTTCGCACCACCCGGGCGGCCATCCCCGTATTTCTCGCTGCCGGTGGTGGCGTCATCGTGAACGTGGTCTCGGTCAACGCTTTGTTGCCCGATCCGGCCGTGATCGATTACAGCGCGGCCAAAGCTGCACTGCTGAACTTCGGCAAGTCTGTCTCCAAGGAGTTCGGTGGCCGTGGCATCCGCGTCAACAGCGTGAGCCCCGGGCCGGTCGAGACCGATCTCTGGCTGGGCAAGACCGGCGTCGCTGAGACTGTCTCGCGAGCGACGGGCATCAGCCCAGCGGATGTCGCGGCAGCGGCCGCCGCCGGCGCAGCAACCGGCCGGTTCAGCCATCCGTCTGAAATCGCCGACCTGGTGCTTTTTCTCGCCAGCGACCGAGCAGCCAACGTCACCGGAGCGAATGTCACCGTCGATGGCGGCCTGATCACGACGATCTGAGCCTGCTGGGCGGACAGCGCGCGGGCTGTCGTTTCGGCTAGACGACTGCGACAAGCGTCTCGGTGCGACGCTGAGCGACCCGAGTGCTCATGACGACGAGCGCTGCGGCAACCCCGAATGCAAGAACGATGCTGATGAGATCGCTGATGGCGTTTGAGCGCGGCACAACGATGAAACCGACGAAGTCGAAGACGGCGTGCAGGGCGATGGCCAGCCAGATACTCGAGGTCAGGCGCACCAGAAGCGCTGCGATCACGCCGAAGGCAAAGGCAAAGGCAACGGTGCGGAGCATCGCCAGCGCGTCCTGCTCCGGCGAGAGGGCGGTCACGGTGTGCGCAAGGGCGAAGCCGATGGAGGGAACAAGGATCGAGACGATAGGGCCGCGTCTTATGAAGGCGTTGAAAAGCACACCGCGAAACAGCACCTCTTCAACGAAGGCAACGAGCAGAGCGAAGCCGGCAAACATCAGGAGTGCAGCACCGGAGGCCGAGATACCTTCAGCCCCGAGAATGACCCCAAGCGGCAGGGTGCACGCCAACACGATCGCCCAGACCGCTGTGCGATCCAGTCGCGCTCGGCGAAAACCGATCGAGCCCCAGGCGTGACGCTTTGTCACCAGCACTGTGATGACGATAGCGATCGGGATGTATCCGAATGCGAGTGGGGCGTAGCCGCTCAGCCCCACCATGAAGCAGATGGTCCCCACGATGCCAAGGAGAACAACGAGCCCGACGGTAATTCCGACGAGGGTGAGGTAGGGATGTGCAGCGCGTGGTGCGTGAGACAACGTGGGACTCCTTGGTTCGTGCCGACCGAATTGCAGAATACGGGTGTATTCCATGTGTCGAAAGGATACAGTTGTATTCAGATCGAACGCAAGTGAGATCGCACAATAGATTTCATCCGAGGAGGACAGCATGAACAGCAGCGCACGCCAGCCAGAATTCGCTGATGCCGCGCTGCGAATTGTCGCCCGTGATGGCCTGGCCGCGCTGTCGTTTCGTGCGGTTGCGAGTGAATCAGGCTGGTCTCTCGGCGCCGTGCAGAAGGCATTCACCAGCAAGGAAGCGCTCTTGCTTGCCACGCTTGAACGAGCTCAATCTCAGGTCATCGCCGGCTCGTCGGCCGAACCGGCACAGCCGACACTTGAGATATGGCTCGTCGGCCTCGTCATGGCGACGCTCCCGCTTGACGACGACCGCCGGGCTGCAGTCGTCGTCGGTACCGCGTTCGCCGACCGGGCCCCATTCGACCCAGCGATCGCCACGCGCCTGAGCGCATCGGATGCGGCGATCAGGGCACTCCTCGTGCGCCTGTTCTCGTGGCGCAGGGCCGAGGGCGAACTCACGGCGCAGCTCGACGACGATGCTCTGGCGCGCGCCGTACTGGCATTCGCCGGCGGCCTGGCAGCTCAGCTTCTCTATGACGCGCAACCGGCATCCGCAGTCGAAGCACTCGTCGACGGGACCATCGCCAGCCTGCTGGCGTGATCCGCGACTGGGCTGACCCGCGAACCCATTGAGCCAACGCTAAGGAGCGCTCGCGTCGCCCGGCTGCGCTCGGGTATGGATGCGAGCACCGTCCTCGCTGAAGATACTGAGAATCTCGGCGGGGCCGGGCCCCACGCCGTTCATCGAGTGCGGCACCCGGGTGTCGAACTCCGCTGCCTCGCCTGGCTCCAGAACGAGATCGTGTTCGCCGAGCTTCAGGCGAAGCTGGCCGGAGATGACATAGAGCCACTCGTACCCGTCGTGCACCCTCGGTTGCGGCATGGTCGCCCGCGGCGGGTACGCCATTTTGTACGTGCGCACGGGAGCGTTCTGTGGCGAGAGGGCGGTGATGCTCACACCGTCACGCCGGACAGGATTCTGCCTGACACGCGGATCAGGCACCGCAGCCGAAATCAGCTCGTCGATTCCTATGCGCAGTTCTCGCGTCAACGGCAGCAGGAGCTCAAGATTCGCCTGCCGCTTTCCACTTTCGAGGCGGGAGAGCGAACTGCTCGACATGCCGGCTCTGGTCGCCAACTCCTCGAGCGTCAAGCCCTGCTTGAGTCGTGCAGCGCGTAGACGCGGACCGATCTGCTCGAGTACGGCTTCCATGGGGATCCCCTTCCAGTTTGCCATTTTTGCAAACTGATTTGCTCTATCGTACTTCATCACTCAGAGTTGGGATATGGAACCACAACAGTCTGCAGCCGACTTCTGGGAACACCGCTACAGTGAGCGTGACTCGATCTGGAGCGGCAATCCCAACGCAGCGCTCGTCACCGAAGCCAGCTCACTCCCGGCCGGCCGCGCGCTCGACCTGGGCTGCGGCGAAGGCGCAGACAGCATCTGGCTCGCCGAGCGCGGCTGGCAGGTCACTGGTCTCGACATCTCGACGACTGCACTCGAGCGTGCTCGTCGTGAGGCCGAATCCCGTGGTGTTGCTGAAGCGACCACCTGGCTGCAGCAGGACCTGTCGACGTGGGAGCCCACCGAACTGTACGACCTGGTCTCCGCTCACTTCCTGCACTCCCCCGTCGAATTGCCGCGCGAACGCATTCTCCAGAGTGCCGCCAGCGCCGTGGCTCCTGGCGGCACGCTCTTGATCGTCGGACATGCCGAAGTTCCGGCAGGAATCACCTCAAGTCACCCGCACGTAGTGAGTTTTCCGACGGCCCCTGAAACCGTTGACCAGCTCGGCCTGGTCGAGCCGGAATGGGCAGTGACAGTGTGTGAGAATCGCCCCAGAACATGGACCAGCCCGGATGGAGAGACACGGGACATTCTCGACACCATCGTCGTTGCCCGCCGCGCAACGCCGAGCTGAAGCCTGTCGGCCTGACGAATGAACACAGCTGGAAGCCGGGCCAGCATTCGCCGGGTGGGCATCTGAGCCCTAGGTCGCGTCCTTCCGCGGCATGACCAGTTCTTTGAGGATCAGGATGATGCCGGCTGAGATCGGGATGGCGACAAGGGCGCCAGGCAACCCGAAGAGAGTCGCCCCGGCCAAGGCCGAGATGAGCACGACCGATCCAGGCACGTGCACTGCCTTGCTCATCACCTTCGGGGTGAGCACGTATGCCTCGACCTGCATGTAAATGAGCATGAAGATCAGCACCACGAGTCCGGATACCGGAGAGTGGATGAACGCGATGATCGTCATCAGCGCCGTCGTCAAGATGGTGCCGATCAGCGGAATCAGCGTGATGAAGAAGGCGATGATGCCGATGAAGAATGCACTGGGAACTCCGGCCAGAAGCAAGAGGATCACGCTGTATGTGGCATTGAAGAACGCCAGGATCACCATTCCGCTGAGGTACTTGCCGAAGTTCTCCAGGATGCGCTCGGTGTAGCTCGCGAACGTTGTGCGGCGCGACGCCGACACGAGTCGATACAGGGTGGCTTTGGTGGCGTCGTACGTGCCAACGAAGTAGATGGTGAGTACCGCGATGAAGAATCCGGATGCTATCCCGTTGACAACGCTGAAACCCAGCCCAACTGCGCCGGTGCCCAGTGCCGCCCACAGTTTCGGGTCGGCCGCGCTGTCAGCGATGAACCTGAGCAACGTGCCCAGGATGCCGTTGCTTGAGGCGTTGGCGGGATCGAACCAGCCCTGCGCCTGCAGGAGCTTGATCTCCTTCGGGATCGAGACCGCGAGGGTGCGGAGCTGTTCGAAGATGAACGGCAAGACAACCCAGATGATCGCGACGAGCACGGCGACGATCAAGACGATGACGGCGACGACGGCCCAGCTACGTGTCATTCCCCGGCGCTCAAAGAAACGCACAAGCGGATCGAGCCCTACGGTGGCGAACATTGCCAGGAACACCGAGAAGATGATCGTGCGCAGCCCGTACAGGGCGAGGCCGGTGATAATCCCACCAACCGCACCGAGTGTGACGACATAGCCCCAGAGAAACGGACTGAGCGATCTCTTCGCGGGCACGTCAGCGCTACCGGATTTACCGTCTGGTCGGGTCATCACCATGTCATCCGCCCCATTTCTCGATGATGGTGCTCACCCTATCGCCGTCGAGGGCGCGCGACGCGGCGATGCACGACTCTCACGATTTCGATCAAGCCAATGGCAATCGCGGCCACGATCAGCACGAGGTACTGCATCGGGGTCGACAGTTCAACGAGCTGGAGGAAGTCGGCAACGATCGGCACGGCAAATACGAGCACCAGCCCGATGACCATCGCGACAATGATGACAACTTTGAGCAGCGAGAACGGCCGAGAGAGCACCACCAGAATCCACAGCCCGATGATGGTGAGCAACAGCGTCGACCCGGTCCGGAGTTCGACGGTTGAGATTCCGGCTTGAACCGAGATCACCGCTACAGCGGTCAGGGCAATCGTCACCACGATGCCAGCGGGAATGGCAAAGGTCAGCGACCGCCGGAGGAAGCCAGGCTCATACCGCCGAGCGTTCGGCAACAGCGCAAGGAAGAACGCGGGGATGCCGATGGTGAGCCCGTCGGTCACGGAGAGCTGCCGCGGTAAAAAGGGGAACGGCAGCACGAGGAGACCGAAGACAACAGCGAGCAAGGTTGCGTATGCAGTTTTCGTCAGGAACAGCATTGATACGCGCTCGATATTGGCAATGACCTGTCGCCCCTCAGCGACAACGGCAGGCAGATGCGAGAACTGTCCGTCGAGCAGCACCAGGCGGGCGACGGCTTTGGTCGCATCCGCTGCAGAATTCATTGCAATACCAATGTCTGCTTCTTTGATGGCCAGGGCGTCGTTGACACCGTCGCCCGTCATGGCCACGGTGTGACCGGCCGATTTCAGCGCACGCACCATGAGCTTCTTCTGGTCGGGCG
The DNA here is from genome assembly GCF_047530025.1 of Leifsonia sp. A12D58. Lineage (NCBI taxonomy): Bacteria > Bacillati > Actinomycetota > Actinomycetes > Micrococcales > Microbacteriaceae > Leifsonia > Leifsonia sp. A12D58. Next base: position 377,747 of record NZ_JBLJAT010000002.1, read on the forward strand.
TCACCCGGCCGAAGACGATGTTCTCCTCAAGAACGCGGGCGAGTTCGTCCTGATCGGTGGGCAGGTCTCTGGCGTCGAACCCGTCAGCGACAGTGAGTCCCACATCACGAGCGATCGCCGCCACCGTGCTCGGATTGTCTCCAGACAGAATGCGAACGCCGACACCCTGATCGGCGAAATAGCGCAACGTATCTGCAGCCGACGACCGGATGCTCTCCCGAAACGTCAGCAGGGCAATGGGAACAACATCTGCGGGAAGCGTGTCATCGTTCGTCGGGCTGCCGTGAGCCAGCACGAGAGTCCGACTGCCTGTCGCCGCCAGCTCGGTCGCACGCCGCATGAGACGCTGCTCATCGTCGGTCATCGAGGACTGCGCGCGGCCGGGAAAGACCATCTCGGGGCCGCCCAATATCCACATGCCGTCATCGAAGGTGACGGCGCTCCATTTGCGCGCCGAGCTGAACTGAACAGTACTGACGGGAGCGGATGCCGGCAGCTCGCTGAACGCGGCCCGCAGGCTGCGAGCGGTCATATTCGCGTCGGGCTGGGCACCGAACCACGCGAGTGCCTGCTGCCAGCCGGGGCGCTCAGCCACCGGCCATGCCGCGTCAAAAGTGATGGTGCCTTCGGTGAGCGTGCCCGTCTTGTCCAGGCAGATCATGTCGACCCTGGCCAGGCCTTCAACAGCGGGTAGCTCCTGAACGAGCACCTGTTGCCTGGCGAGCTTGACTGACCCGACAGCGAAAGCGATGCTCGTCATCAGCACAAGGCCGAGCGGCACCATCGCGACCACGGCAGCGATCGTCGATACGGCGACATCCACCCAGACGCCGGTGGACATGACGTACGACCACCCGCCGAGCACCATGACCTGGGCGTTGAAAACCAGGAGCGTGACGGGGCCGATGATCCAGGTGACCCAGGTCAGTACGCGGTCGATCGACGAGCGCAATTCCGACGTCACCAGAGAGAACCGCTTCGCTTCGGTGGCCAGGGTGTTCGCGTACGACTGCGCACCGACCCGATCAACCAGCGCGCGTGCCTCTCCGGCCACGACGACAGATCCAGAAAGCACGCTGTCGCCATCAGTTTTGTCGACGGGCTCGGATTCGCCCGTCAGCATCGACTCGTCGACTTCGAGGTCACGGGCGCTGAACACCACGGCATCCGCGGGCACCTGATCGCCTGCACGCAGGATGATCACGTCGTCCATGACCACCTCGGCCAGGGCCACAGTGCGCTCTTCCGAGTTGCGAAGCACACGAGCATGCGGCGCGCTGAGCACTGAGATGCGATCGAGTGTGCGCTTCGCCCGGTACTCCTGGGTGGTGCCGATGACGGTATTGGCAAGGGCACTGAGCCCGAATTGGGCGTCCTGCCATCGCCCGAGCACGAGGAGCAGTACGAAGCACGACAGGATGATGGCGTTGAACAGGGTGAAGAGGTTCTCACGGACGATGCTCCAGAGACTCCGACTCGTTTCCTGCGTGAACGCGTTCGTGAGCCCCTGGCTCACCCTGTCTGCGACCGCGATGTCGTCAAGACCGGTGAGTCGTGACGTCTGTGGCACGGTCCCCTCCGTTCGCGATCGCGCCGTGCCCCACGTTGTGTGGTGCAGCAAGCGATCCAGCATTCAAACTACCGGGTCACCTCGGCCCCGTCGCTGCCGCTCACTTACCATTCCCGCCGCAGAGTCCGATAGACATGAGGGAAAGCAAGCTCGCGACGCCGACGCGACAGATGCGCAAACTGGAAGTGATGTGAATGAAACGTAGTACCGGAGTCACCGTAGCGGTGGCCATCCTGCTGCCGGTACTCGTGCTCTCAGCTCTGGCCATCGGCGCGAGCGTGCAGTCACCGTCTGCGACGGGCGAAGCACGTCCGCCGGGTGAGCACGTCCCAGGGACAGCGCCGCACGACAACGTGTTCGTCGACTACCCGCCGTATCAGGACCCGGCGTATCCGTCAGTAGCCGCAGCGAAGGCGGCTCGTGCCGACGGTCGCTACGACGATGCGGCCCAACTCGACAAGATCAGCGCGTACGCCGGGGCCAAGTGGATCGGAGAGTGGGACTTGGCCGGGCACACCACTGAGGTCGTCGCCAATTTCGCGCAGTCCGCCATCGACACCGGGCAGACCGGCGTGCTCGTCGTGTATGCGATCCCGGGGCGCAACTGCACCGGACATTCCGCGGGCGGATACTCCGCTGCTGAGTACGAACCATGGATAGACGAGGTAGCGGCGGGCATCGACGGCCGACGCCTGGCCGTCATCCTCGAACCGGATGCGCTCCTGCAGCTGGGCCGCTGCCCCGACTTGGAGGGCGACCGGCTTGGGCACCTGAAGTATGCCTCTGAAGCCCTCTCTGCTGCCGGCGCCACGGTGTACATCGATGCTGCGTCGTCGAACTTTCCCGGAACTGCCCAGGTGATGGCCGATCGACTTCGAGAAGTGGGAGTCGACAGCACCCGAGGCTTCGCCGTCAACGTCGCCAACCACAAATGGGATGAGGAGTCCCAGGCGTACGCCGATGAGATCTCCCGATTGCTGGGCGGCGCGCACTACGTCATCGACACGTCAAGGAATGGGGCAGGTTCAGAGGGCGGCGACTGGTGCAACAGCCGCGACCGCGCTCTCGGGGCAACCCCCGGCGCTGCTGACTGGCACAACCAGGACGCGAGCCTGTGGATCAAGACAGTTGGCACCTCAGACGGCACCTGCGGCAATGGCCCTGCTGCTGGTCTGTGGTGGGAAGAGATAGCGCTGGAACTCGCGCGCAACTCGGCGATCCCCGCCACGAGCACGTCTCCGACAGCGATGATCAGCGAGTGGAACGTGGGCGCCGACGGATGCGGGACCATCACGGTTCCGGTACACGGCACGATCAACGCCACCATCGATTGGGGCGATGGTTCGACTGAAGCGGTCAGCGATGAGTTTCCGTCCCACACGTACGCCGCCCCGTCCGGCCAGCGCACCATCACCATCGATGGCCAGTTCTCTGACTGGGGTGGAGCCTCCGACTGGAGTGCAGAGTGCATCACCAGCGTGACGCGCTGGGGCGCAACCGAAACGACGAGCGCGGCACACGGGTTCGCCGGCGCCACCCGACTCACCGATATTGCAGAATTCGCCCCGACAATCACCGACATGAGTTGGCTGCTGGCCGGCAACACCACGTTTACAGCGGAGGTCAGTTCCTGGCGACTCGGCGGCGTGACGAACACCAGTCATATGTTCGATGGCGCGACGGCCTTCAACCGTCATGTCGCGGCGTGGGATGTCAGCCAGGTCACCGACATGTCGGGCATGTTCGCGGGCGCAACTGCTTTCAACCAACCGATCAACAGCTGGAACACAGGGCAGGTGCGCAACTTCTCGGACATGTTCCGTGGTGCCGTGGCTTTCCACCAGCCACTCAGCTCGTGGAACACCAGCGCAGCGACAACATTTGCTGGCATGTTCGAGGGCGCGACCCGCTTCAACCATCCGCTGAAGACCTGGCAGACATCCGCTGTCACCAGCATGGAACGGATGTTTGCAGGCGCGAGCACGTTCACCCAGACGCTCAGCACCTGGAACACCTCAGCTGTCACCACGATGGCGTCGATGTTCGACGGCGCGACGACGTTCAACCAGCCGATCGTCGCCTGGGACGTATCGCGGGTCGCCGACATGTCACGGATGTTCGCGGGAGCGAAGCTGCAGAACCAGGGGCTGGCCACGTGGAATGTCTCACGCGTCATCTCGATGCGGGAGATGTTCGCCGGCGCCACCGCGTTCGACCGCAACCTTCGAGGGTGGAACGTTCAGAACGTGACTGACAGCCGCAACTTCGCTACAGGTTCTGCGCTGCCGACATCGAATCTTCCGTTGTTCCGCACCAAGTAAGAATCTGCGTTGGCACTTTACGGCGCCGAGATCGTCTCGGCATTCGCGGCGACCGGTTCGCTGCCTGACGACGACTCTGCCTGGATCCGCTCGTCTGCGCTATAGACGACCATCGACGTTCCACGCAGAAAGCCGACGATCGTCAGGCCGATCTCTCTGCCGAGATCGACCGCCAGCGACGACGGTGCTGACACCGCGGCAAGTATCGGGATTCCCGCCATCGATGCCTTTTGGGCCAGCTCGAAGCTTGCACGGCCAGACACCATCAGCACCGTTTTGCGCAGGGGCAAGCGATCATTCGTGACGGCCCAGCCGATGACCTTGTCGACGGCGTTGTGGCGGCCGACGTCTTCACGAAGCACCAGCATCTCGCCGGTCGCTGCGTCGAAGAGGGCTGCCGCGTGCAATCCCCCGGTCTTCTCGAAGACGTCCTGCCCGGCGCGCAGCGTGTCAGGAAAAGTCACCAGGAGCGCAGCCGATACCCGCACCGGATCGTCGGCAACGGAAAAAGCAGAAAGAGTGCGCACGGCGTCGATGCTTGCCTTGCCGCACAATCCACACGAACTTGTGGTGTAGAAATTGCGTTCAAGGCTGGGATCAGGTGCAGGAACTCCCTGGCCAAGCGTCACGTCGAGCACGTTGTAGGTGTTCTCCCCGTCGACCGTCGCGCCGGCGCAATAGCGGGCCGTCGCAAAGTCGTCCTGCTGAGAGATCACTCCTTCGGAGACGAGAAAGCCGGCAGCAAGCTCGAAATCATGCCCAGGTGTGCGCATGGTGATGGCCATGGCCCTGCCGCCGACGCGTATTTCAAGCGGCTCTTCTGCCGCGAGCACGTCTTCGCGACGCGACGGTGGCGACCCCACAGTGATTCGAGTGACGCGGCGCCGTACGGTTACTCTGCCCATGGCTCATGCTTAGCATTCGGAGTGGGCGGGCACAATGAGTCACCGGGGGCCGAGCGTTCACTAAGGTTGCTCGCATGTACCTAGCTGCCATTGTGCTCGCGGGTGGCCGTTCCAGCCGTTTGGGCGGAGTGGCCAAATCGGGCTTGCTCATGAACGGTCAGACCCTCCTCGGACGCACTCTCGACGCGGTGCCCCAGGCACGGCAGGTCATCATCGTTGGGGACGTGGCGGTACCCCGCGACGTATCCAGGGGCCGCAGGTCTGCTGACACCCCGGCATCCGTGCTCGTCACGCGCGAAGACCCGCCGTTCTCGGGACCGGCAGCGGCAATCGCCGCGGGGCTCGATGCGCTGCAGGCGACAGGCGACGGGGATCCTGATTTTGTATTGGTGCTCGCCTGTGACATGCCCTGTGTAGCGGATGCCGTCATCGCGCTGCTTGCCGCGGCGACCGGTGATCTCGCACAAGACAGCTCTGGTGCCATCGCTGTCGATGAAGACGGACAACGCCAGTTTCTCGCGGGTATTTACCGCGTGGCGGCTCTCAGGCGTGCGGTTGAACGCGTCAGGGCCTCTGGGTCGATCGAGAACCTCTCGGTCAAGCGGCTGCTCGACTCGCTTACTCTCACCGACGTGCTCGTTGGGGCGGATGCCACCGCCGACATCGACACCTGGGAGCAGGCGACAGCGCATGGAATCACAGCGCCGTCACACCGTGTGCCCGCACGCAAAGCTGGACCGATAGGTTGGCGGGACGCCAGGAGCCAGGCCGCAGAAGCCCTCGGGCCGAACGACGCAGAATCCGTTCAGTTATCCGACGCTGCGGGTCGGGTGCTCGCCACGGACCTCTATGCGCAGCAGGATGTGCCGCACTACCCGTCGGCCGCGATGGATGGCTGGGCAGTGGCTGACGCTGGTCCGTGGCGCGTCGTCAGCGCGAGCGACTTCGATACCCGGGAGCTGGAGTCTGGCACCGCTGTGCCGATCGTGACGGGCGGCCTCATGCCGCGCGGCGCCACGGCTGTGCTGCGAAGCGAGCTCGTCACGTTCGACCTCGTTATCGATAGTCGCCTGCGAGTGAGCCGGGATGCCCGTCCGGGAGAACCGTTCATCGGTCAACACATTCGAGCGGCCGGCGAGGAGACGCGACAGGGTGAGACGCTCATCGCTGCAGGCACCACGCTGAACCCCGCGCACATTGCGACCGCTGCAATGGCCGGGTATGACGACCTGAGCGTGACCGGGCGAGCGAGGGTGAGATTCATGTTCACCGGCGACGAGGTCGACGAGTCGGGGATTCCTGCGGCCGGCAGGGTGCGAGACGCGTTCGGGCCGCAGCTTCCCTGGCTGTTACGCCTGATGGGCGCCGACGTCCTCGGGCATCAGCGGGCCGCCGACACGCTTGCAAGTACAACCAGCGTGTTGCGCGCGAGCATTACCGACGCGCAGGTTGTCATCACCACGGGAGGCACAGGGCATTCGTCTGCCGACCATCTGCGCGGTGCGCTTCACGCGATCGGTGCGCGCGTTATATTCGACGGCATCAGGATGCGTCCGGGAGGGCCAACCCTGCTCGCCGAAGCGCCCAATGGATGCCTCGTGGCCTGTCTGCCTGGCAACCCGCTCGCCGCCATGATCGGTCTGATGACCGCGGTGGAGCCGATGGTGCGCGCGGCGTCTGGCCGACCCCAGCGCGAACTGCACGAGGTCATCGTCGACACCGATCTGGCCGGCCGACCGGGAACGACACTTCTGATTCCGTACACCGAGATCGATTCACGGGCGCATCCGAGCGTCTGGCGCGGGTCAGCGATGATGCGCGGCCTCGCCGACGCGCACGGGGTGATCGAAGTCACAGAGCAGGGGCTGGTCGCCGGTAATTATGGCTGGGCACTCGCACTGCCGTGGCCGTAGCTGCCGTGGCCGTAGCGCGGTGGCCGTAGCGCGGTGGCCGTAGCGCGGTGGATGTTGCTAAGCCCCGTGCGCCTCGATGATCTCGCGCATGCGAGGCAACCCGAATTGGTCGGCAATCTGTAGGCCGGAGTGCCCACCGAGACGCGGATCGGCACCGGCGTCGAGCAACGCTTCGAGGATCTGTTCGTTGTTGCGAAACACTGCGCACGAGATCGCCGTCTGGCCCATCGCGTTCACGACAGAGGTGTCTGCACCACGACGCAGCAACTCGGCAACGGTATCGAGCTGCTCCTGGTATGCGGCAACGATCAACAGCGTGTCGCCACGGCCGTTGCGGACGTCGATCGGTACGCCGGCATCGATCATCTCGGCGAGCTGGCCGGTTTGGCCTTCACGTGCAAGGTCGAAGACGCCCTCGATGACCGGGGCGCTGAGGTTTTCGCCAGGTAGTCCTGCTGTGTCATCAGTCATACCTCCATTATTCAGCGGTTTGGTGTGACGAATTTTCTGAGATTTTCCAATGTGTTTTCTGTGTGTCCTCTTAAATGTCGACTGGTTGCATCCGCTGAATCTCCATAGCCTCCTAACTACCCGTCCCTGGCCTGCCTGATACGCCGGTCCAGGCCGCACAGAATCAGGAGCACGATGTTCAATCGCAGCACTTCACACCCGCGCAGTAGGCGCGGCCTTGCCGCCGGTATCGCGTTGACAGCCGCACTCGGTGCAACACTCCTTGTTCCCAGCGTTGCATTCGCGGCGCCCGACACGAAGGGTAAGCCGGGCAAGCCTCCGGTGATCCAGCCGGTTCCCGGACCCCTCATGAACTATACGGTCAACGTCACCAAGGCCAATCACGGCCAGACGAAGAAGGTCGAGCGGGCCATCGAGGCCGCCGGTGGTGCTGTGATCGAGTCGTATGACGAGATCGGCGTGGTCATCGCGCAGTCGAGCAACGCTGTCTTCTCGCAGATGCTCGCCTCGGAGAAGGCAGTGGAGTCTGTGGGTGCAACGCGCACAGCTCCCGTGAGCGAAACCGATGCAACGTTCGGAGTCAGCGAGTCGCTCGCACCGAGCGATCCAGGTCGTCTCCGCGCAACCGGCGCCGAGACAGAGACTAAGGATGCCGGCGTAGAAGCACTTGTCGATGTCGTTCCGGATCCCTCAGAGAATCGCCAGTGGGACATGGCCGCCATCGGAGCAGACAAGGCGCACGAGATCACCGATGGCAGCCGCAACGTGCTTGTCGCTGTCATTGACTCCGGTATTCAGGGTGACCACCCCGACCTGGTTGCGAACGTTGACGTCGCTGCATCCGCAAGCTGCCTGAGCGGCGTTGCCGACAGCAGCTACGACTCCTGGCAGCCCACCAACAGTTCACACGGAACCCACGTTGCCGGCACCATCGCGGCAGCTCGTAACGGCATCGGCATTGTCGGCGTCGCTCCGAACGTTCGCGTGTCGGCAGTCAAGGTTGTGAACGACGACGGGTTCATCTACCCGGAGGCCGCCATCTGTGGCTTCATGCACGCCACGGCCACCGGTGCCGATGTCACGAACAACAGCTACTACATCGACCCGTGGGAGTTCTGGTGTGACAACGACGCTGACCAGTCGGCAGTGAAGACGGCAGTCGACCGCGCGGTGCAGTACTCGCAGAAGAAGGGCGTCGTGAACGTCGCTGCTGCGGGCAACTCGAACCTCGACCTAGCCAACAAGACTGTCTCGTCCTCGAGCCCCAATGACACGGTGCCCGTGACCCGGGACATCTCGGTTGGCTGCGCCGATATCCCGGCCGAGCTCGACGGCGTCGTCACCGTTTCATCAACGACGTCAACCGGCGCCCGCTCGAGCTTCTCGAACTACGGCCGTGATGTCATCGACATCGCAGCTCCTGGTTCGTCGATTCTCTCCACGGTGTTGAACAGCGGATACGGCACCTCGTCAGGAACGTCAATGGCATCCCCGCACGTGGCCGGCGTTGCCGCGCTGCTGAAGTCCGCGCACCCGAAGTACTCAGGTCAAAAGTTGACCGAGGTGCTCTACAGCCAGGCAACCGACGTGCCATGCCCGGTCGGAGTGGCACAGTGCACTGGTACCACCGCCGACAACGGCTTCTTCGGCGAAGGACTTGTCGATGCGCTCAAGGCAGTGAATTGAATTAGAGACTGACGTGTGGGGCGTGCCGACATTAGCCGGCACGCCCCACACTGCATTAACGGCGCAACACAATCACGGCTTCTCTGGCTCTGGCGCAGTGGATGGCTCGAGCAACGTACGTGTATCGGCAGCGTCGCGCTGCCTGCGACTTGCGAACAGGAACGGGATGCCGATCAATTCGACGACACCACCGATCACCAGCGACGCGCCATAACCCCAGAGGTCTGCCGAACGGCCGAGCGCGGGTTGGATGAACACACCACCGAGGCTGCCGAACAACGAATCGAACGACAGCACAGTTGCACGCTGCTTCGACGGAATCATGTCGTTGAGGTAGGCCTGCCGTACAGGCCCTGCAATGGCGAACACGAACCCCCACACCACCAACAAGACGATCGCCAGCCAGAAGATGCTGTTCAGGCCGAGTAGCACCAGAATCACGATGCTGGTGAGCGATGCCCCGATCACTGTTGTGGTGCGCTTGGCGAAGAGGCCGCGCACGCGGGAGGCGAGTATTCCCCCTGCCACCTGTGCCAGCGAGAGTACTGCAGCTGCCAATCCAGCGATCGAGTACGCCGTTGGGTCTCCATAGAGTTCAAGCAGATAGGGCTGCAGCGCATAAAAGGCATAGATGCCGACTCCGGATGCGAACGGCGCCGAGAGGATCACGTAACGCACCGACCGCTTCTTGAGCCCGTGATCGATCGATTGCGTCAGCACGTTCCTGGTCGCCTTCAGCGGCCCCATCGAGCGATCAGGCGTGAAACCGAGATCCTTCATCACAACGAAGGCGAAGATGAACATGGCAACGAGGATGCCGGCGCGCAGCAGGAAAGGCACGCCCAGGTTGGTCAGCTGCGCGATCACGCCGCCAAGCACCGAACCGGCGAACATGGCGATGCCGGTCACCACGAGTCCGCGTCCGAACACGGCTTCGAGGCTGCCGGTGTACCCCGTCGAGGTCAACGCGTCGACGAGCCAGGCCTCGACCGCGCCGGAGAAGAACGTGAAACCAAGACCAAGCAATACAGAGACGATCGCCCACCAGATGAAGGGTGCGTGCCAGAGCCAGAGCATCCAGTAGAGCCAGGTAGTGACTGACAGCGTGACTGTGCCGAGCAGATACGAGGCCTTCCTGCCCACGGTGTCGGCAACGACGCCGGTTGGAATCTCGAAGATCACCATGCCAGCGGTGAAGAACGCGTTAGCGGCGAACGCCTCGAAGTTCGACAACCCGGCGTCGAGCAGGAAGAGCGTGTTGATTCCCCAGATGAACGACGCTGCCAGGGTATTGCCGAGGATGAGCGTCAGGTAGATGCGCTGCACGCGTCGTGCCGCCGGGTTCATGACCCGTGACCGATCTGCACGCCCCGTATCCTCACATCAGCAATCATCGGCCTCCGGGATGCGGTTGGCTACGCTCCCGGAGGACGACGACCTCACCGTCAGCTGATCTTGCGGCGGTAGATCGATATCGCCCCGGCGTATGCGACGACGAGAATGCCGACGATCCAGGCGAGGGCGACCCAGATGTCGTTGCCGACAGGCTCCTGAGCGAACAGTGCTCGGATGCTGTTGACGATGGAGGTCACGGGCTGATTTTCGGCGAACCATGCGACCGGCGCCGGCATGGTGTCGGTGGGCACGAACGCCGAGCTGATGAACGGAAGAAAGATCAATGGGTAGCTGAACGCGCTCGCACCGTCGACGGTCTTCGCCGAAAGCCCGGCGATCACTGCCAGCCAGGTCAGGGCGAGGGTGAACAGAACCAGGATGACTGCGACCGCGAGCCACGCGCCCACCGATGCTCCGGTCCGGAAGCCCATGATCAGCGCGACACCGATCACGACTGCAATCGACACCAGATTCGCGACCAGGGAGGTAAGCACATGAGCCCAGAGCACGCTCGATCGCGCGATTGGCATCGACTGGAAGCGTTCAAAGATGCCACCCTGCAGATCGAGGAACAGCCGGTATGCCGTGTATGCAACCCCGGACGCGATCGTGATGAGCAGGATGCCGGGAAGCATGTAGTTGATGTACGACTCGTCGGACCCAGTGTTGATGGCGCCGCCCAACACATAGACGAAGAGCAGCATCAGAGCGATCGGGGTGACCGCCGTGGTGATGATCGTGTCTGGACTGCGGAGGATGTGGCGCAATGAGCGGCCGGTGAGAGCACCGGTATCGCTGAGGACGTGGGTAGTCACAGTAGTCATCAGAGTTCCTTTCGTGCCGGGGTGTCTCCGACGAGTGCGAGAAAAACGTCTTCCAACGACGGCTGCTTCTCGACGTACTCGACAGTGGCGGCCGGGAGGAGTTGCTTGAGTTCGGTGAGGGTACCGCTCTGAATGATCGTGCCTTCATGCAAGATCGCGATCTGATCGGCGAGATGCTCGGCCTCATCGAGGTACTGCGTAGTGAGCAGCACCGTCGTGCCTTCTGCGGCCAATTGCTTAATTGTCTGCCACACCTCGATACGCGCCTGAGGGTCGAGTCCGGTCGTCGGCTCATCGAGGAAGATGATCGGCGGGCCGCCGATGAGACTCATCGCAATGTCGAGTCGTCGGCGCATACCTCCCGAATATGCCGATGCCTTGCGCCCGGCCGCTTCGGTGAGAGCGAAGCGGGCAAGCAGGTCGTCAGCGATCGCACCTGGCTTCTTCAGGTGACGCAGCTTGGCGATCAGCACGAGGTTCTCTCGACCGGAGAGCACGCCGTCGACAGCGGCGAACTGGCCGGTCAGACTGATCGACTCGCGCACCTCACTGGGTTTCGCCGACACGTCGATTCCGCGGACAGTTGCGATACCTCCGTCGGCCTTCAACAGCGTCGACAGGATCCTCACCAGCGTGGTCTTCCCTGCACCGTTTGACCCGAGCAGCGCAAAGATGCTGCCAGCCTTCACGTCAAAATCGACGCCACGCAACACATGCACGTCTTTGAATGACTTCGTGATGCCCTGCACCCGGATCGCGGGTTGCACGGCCGGATTGATGGTCATTACATTTCTCCGTTCCGTCGCTATTACATCTGGTTCGCGGCGGCCTGATCGATGGCATCCGTCAGGCGCTTCCGCTCCTTGTCGATCCACTGCTTGCCGTCATATGCACGGGCGAAGTCCTCGGCGAATTCGACGGGGTCATCGCCCACAATTGCGCGTATCGGGGTTCCGTCGACGGAAGCTCGCTCCCACAGGTCGGCGAAGTCGCTGACCATCGTGACGAGGGTGTCGCCGTCTGTGATGCCCCCGTAATACATGAAGTACCGCTCAAATGCCTTCGCCGAACTGCGGTATGGCTCGGGAAGAGCCTCAATCCGCGCCCTGTACTGCTTGTATTGCTTCTTTTGTTCGAGCGAACCCGTGAGGGTCTCGATCCACTTTGCGGTCATGATTGCTCTCCTTCTTCCGTTTGTTGTTCTGCGTGCGATAGTTCGACGTGCTGACGGAGGTGTTCGATCCGTTCGGCGAGAAAAGTCCAGGTCTTCCAGAACTCGTCGAGGTACTCGCTGCCCTGTGCATTCAGCGAGTAAACCTTGCGCGGCGGACCCTTCTCGGATGGGACCTTCGCCACGTCTACAAAGCCGCGCTGCTCAATCCTGACCAGCAGCGCATAAACGGTGCCCTCGACGATGTCGGAGAACCCCTGATCGCGCAGTCGCGCCGTGATTTCGTAGCCGTATGCCGGCTGCACGGCGAGGATCGACAGGACGATTCCTTCAAGCGTGCCCTTGAGCATCTCGGTGATCTGCTTGCCCATTGGACGCTCTCTCTCGGGTACTCGGCATTACTATCTACTGCTAGATAGTAGTACTGAATAGCGATAGTGCAATGGTCAAATTCTTATAGAGTCGGCGCCAGGATGAATGAACTCGCGACTGGCACCTATCGGCACTACAAAGGCAATCTCTACGAGGTCATCGGCGTGGCCAGACACTCCGAAACCGAGGAGCAACTTGTCGTCTATAAACCGCTCTACGGCGAAGGTGGGCTGTGGGTGCGGCCGCTGCAGATGTTCACCGAGACCGTCACCGTGGGCGGTGAAGTCGTTCAGCGCTTTGCGCCGGTGCAGAAATAGCAGTGGCGGCCACGCAGTGGCGACGGAACGATGCGCGTCATACAGCCGGCACCAGCAGAGCGATGCACCGACGTCCCTGGGCAGTACAGCTAGCTGAGCGCGACCCTGTCGTGCATTTCGAGTCCGGATGCCTGCCCCGGGTAGGCCAGCCCCGCAAAGTACTGCGCGGTGTGCGCCACAATCTGCTCGCCGCTGAGCGGTACGCCGTTGAAGACGGAATCGGTCGTCGTGTGGCAATCGCCCACGAGAACGATGTCGTATCCCTCCGCGGCCGCTCGCTGCGCCGTCGTCCGCACGCAATAGTCGGACTGGGCCCCGGCAATTACGAGCCTCGACACTTTCGCCTCAGCGAGCACAGCAGCCAGGGTGGTGTCGACGAACGAATCCCGGTACTTCTTGAACACCAGCGCCTCGCCGCCCTGCGGCACCAGGGGGGCGGCGAGCTGCCAGGCATCGCTGCCCCGCTCAAGTCCCGGTTCTTCGTGCTGCACGAAGATCACCGGAACAGCGGATGCCCGCGCTCGCGCAATCAGGGCCTCCGTACGTTCCAGCACGCCCTGGCCATCAAAGCACCCCGCGATCACGTCGACCTGCAGATCGATGACGAGCACTGCGGTCTTGGTCCTGTCGACGAAACGGCTCATGGTGCCCATTCTGTCAGCCGACGACTGACGGCTCGATACGGCGATCGTGGATCTCGACCCTCATCCGCTGGGTGAACTCGGCGAGCGGTAGTTTCTCGGTCGCCCCGATGCCTGGAGCGTTCACGCTCACGCTGCGATCCATGGTCTCCTCATCGCCGATGATCGCCTGATACGGGTCACGCGATGCCCGCGAATCCCTGATTCTCGACCCCAGGCTGCCCCGGTCAGAGATCTCGGCGCGGATTCCTGCGGCACGCAACTCCTCCCAGGCGGCGTGCGCGGCCTGGCCATGGCGCACGGCGCTGACCGGCAACACCCGCACCTGCACAGGCGCGAGCCAGGTCGGTAGCCGACCGTCATATCTCTCAATCAGCAGTGCAGTCATCCGCTCCATAGAGCTGAGCAAGCCCCGGTGGATCATCACGGGGCGTACCTTCTTGCCCCGTTCGTCGGTGTACTGCAGGTCGAAACGCTCCGGCTGGTTGTAGTCGATCTGCACGGTGGAGAGGGTTTCCTCTTTGCCGTTTGCATCAATGACCTGCACATCGATCTTCGGCCCGTAAAAGGCCGCTTCGCCCGGCGCGTCCACATAGGGCGCGCCGAACTCCGCCAGCGCCTCTCGGAGGTGGAACTCCGCTCGCTGCCACTGCCCGTCGCTCCCCACAAATCCGCCGTCGCCAGCGTCGCTCTCCGCTCCGCGCAGGGAGAGCCGATAGTAGGCAATCTCGATGCCCAGGATGTCGTAGCTGCGGCGGATAGCCCGCAACGCGAGCAGCACCTCAGCTCCCACCTGGTCTTCGCGACAGAAGCTGTGCGCGTCATCGAGATTGATCTGCCGCACCCGGCTCAGCCCACCGAGGTTGCCGGAGAGTTCGCTCCGGAACATCGATCCCAGCTCCGCAAGTCGGATCGGAAGATCGCGGTAGCTACGACCCTCCGCCGCGTAGACCTGGGTGTGGTGCGGGCAGTTCGCAGGGCGCAGCACAAAGCTCTCCTCGCCGATCAGCATCTCGGGGAACATATCCGCTGAGAACTTGTCCCAATGGCCGGATTTCTCGAAGAGTTCTCGCTTTGCGAGCACCGGGGTGTAGATGCGCGAGCAGCCAGAGGCCAGCGCCTGTTCAAGAGCGAGTTGCTCAAGCTCAGAGCGGATGACGGCACCTGCGGGATACCACAGGGGCAGGCCGGCACCGACGATCGGCTTGGTGTCAAATAGGCGCAGTTCGCGGCCGAGACTGCGGTGATTGTGTTCCATGTGCGGGCCTTTCATCGTGCCCGGGTGGTCCCCACGAAACAACGAAGCCCCGAGGGAATCCCCGGGGCTTCGTGAGTGTGCAGCTGTGCTCAGTCACCACGCCGGAGAGTGTCCGGCGTGGTCGTGACCACAATCTGCGAAATGAACATAATTCGATAGTAGTGATGGCGCGAAAATGCGCAAGAGGGACCTCGACCGCACAGCGCGTGGCATCCCGCGGCGGCCGACCGCACTCCCAGACGCAGTCAGCGCACACGGCACCTGGCATTTCGCTATTTTACGTTTGTAAAGTAGTTTGGATCCAACCCACGCCGACAAGGAGACCCTGTGCACCGAGATGACCCTCGCGCGATACGCTCTCGCGTCGCACTGGTCTCTGCCATTACCGATCTTCTGGAGACCCGGGAAGCATCCGAGATCTCCATCACCGATGTCGTGGGTGCGGCCGGCGTCAGCCGACCGACGTTCTACCAACACTTCACCGATCTTCCCGACCTGGTTGCAGTCGCGGCAATCACCGGGCTTGAGGCCTCTTTCGCTCGCAGTGACGCCCGGTTCGCCGGCGTCGCAGGGGTCCCATTCTTGCGCGGCAGCGTCGAGATGCTCGTCGACGAACTGTATGCACGACGCACGTTCTACCGGCAGACCCTGCAGGGGGCGAGCAGCCGCGCTGTGTCGGCAAGTGCCATCCGCTATGTCGAGAAACGGATGCGTGACCATGTAGTCGGCACCCACCTCGGCACCGCAGCCGACATCGACGATCAATTCATGGCGATCGCCGCTGGAGCAACCTGGCTCATCATCAGCTGGCTCGGCTCCGACTTCGAAGGCCGAAACGCCCCGCCGGAGATGACCCGTCGATTGACCGGCCTCGTCGCCGCACTCACCGGGATTCCCGGTGAAGACGCCGGCGCTTGATTCACCCCGCTCCCCTATCCACTCTTCTTGTTCGAAAGCCGTCATGTCGTTGACTCCATCTCCCCGCCGCTTACGTTCGCGGATCCCTGCGCCATTCACGATCGTCGTTCTCTTCGCGTTGTGCATCATTCCGCTCATTTATGCATCGGCTCTCATCTGGTCCAACGATGACCCGACGGGCAATTTTGACCATGTTCCGGCCGCGATCGTCAACAACGACACCGGTGTGACGCTGGAATCCGGCGCCGACGGTGAGCCGGGTCAGGATGTGAGCCTCGGCGACGACGTGGTTGCGGCGCTGATGGGAGAAGACGGAACAGAGAACACCGGCTTCGACTGGACCCTCACCGATGCGGCTGATGCTGCCGATGGCCTCGCCGCCGGCACCTACCTCGCCGTGCTGACGGTTCCCGACGGGTTCTCTGCCGACGCAACCTCGGCCGCGAGTGCCGACCCAGCGGATGCCGACTCGGCCACAGAGGGCAGCCTCACGATGATGACCAACGACGCATCGAACTACATCACCGGCAATGTCGCGAAAGCCCTCGGCACGACGTTGGCCGAGAAGCTCTCGAGCGAGGTCTCAGCCACCTACCTCGAGAACATCTATCTCGGCTTCACCACCATCCACAACAGCATGCTCACGGCGTCGGATGGCGCAGCCGACATCGTCGACGGCACCACGTCGCTGCGACAGGGCGCGACGAGCCTCCGCACCGGACTCGGCACCATTGCTGACTCGGTTTCGGCGCTGCCTGACGGTGTGGCCCAATTGAGTGCCGGCGCCGAGAGCGCTGCCGCAGGCTCCGTCACACTCACCGACGGTCTCACCCAACTTGAATCGGGTAGCTCGACTCTCGCCGACGGCCTGGGTACCGCTGTCGGTGGCGCGAACGCGCTGGCTGGCGGTCTCGATCAGCTCGCGACATCCACTCCGAAGCTGGCGTCGGGGAGCTCGCAGGTCGCCACTGGCCTCTCCCAGCTCTCGACGAACTACAGCGCAATGACTGATGCGCAGCGCACGGCAGCGATCACCCAGCTCGCCGCCGCGGCCCAGAACGTGAGCAGCGGCGCCGCGGCGGCTGGCACCGCAGTGGGCACTCTGGATACCGGGGCTCACTCGCTGGTCGGTTCGGCCAGCACCGGCACCGGACTGTCGGCACTCGCCGCCGGCGCTGAGACCGTGCGAGACGGGGTAGTCAGCGCACACGACGGCTCGATGGCCCTGAGTAGTGGGCTCGGCACACTCGCCGACGGCCTCGGCACGCTGTCCGGCCAGGTTCCGGCCCTCGTGGAGGGTATTGATCAGGCTGCGGCAGGGAGCACCACCCTGGAGAGCGGCGTCGACCGCCTCCTCACCGGCACGGTAAGCCTGGCCGACGGGCTATCTGCTGGCGTCGACGAGGTTCCCGCATACACCGACCAGCAAGCACAGGCATTGAGCAGCGCTGCGGCCACGCCTATCGTGCTCGACGCCGAGCACGCCAACGCCGTTGCAAACAACGGTGCGGGGCTCACCCCGTACTTCATGGCGCTCGGGCTGTGGATCGGAACCCTGGCCACCTTCTTTATGAGGCCGGCCCTCAACATCCGTGCCCTCGACTCGAAAGCCCCTGCAATCCGGGTGGCGCTGCGCTCCTATCTGCCGAATGCAATCCTGGCCGTTATCCAGGCCATCGCGGCCGTGCTCATCGTGCGTTATGCCGTCGGAATTGAGATGGCGAATCTGCCCGGCGCACTCGGAATAGCCGCGCTTGCCTCGCTCACTTTCATGGCGATCAACCAGGCTCTCATCGCCCTGCTCGGTGCGCCCGGACGCTTCGTCGGGCTTCTCCTGATCGTGCTGCAGCTGAGTTCGGCGGGAGGGACATATCCCATTCAGACCTCGGCACCGTTCTTCCAGACGATGCATGACGTCCTGCCCCTCACCTTCACTGTGCAGGCGCTTCGTGGTCAGATTGCCGGAAGCGGCCTCGGAACGGGAGCGGGAGTCACCGCACTCGTGATCTGGTGCGTCGGCGCGCTCCTCGTCACGACGCTCGGCGTATTCGTGACTCGGCGCAAGCAGAGCGGCGCTCTCGTCAACGAGGCGGTGGCGCTCTCCAGCTAGCGCAGTGCGACTGTGGCCGTGGCCGCCTGCGCTGTATCGATAGTGTGAGCACGTGACTGCCACGAATATGCACCGCGAACAGGCCGCGAACACCCTGCGAGCGTGGGCGCTCGACGAGAAGCTCAAAGCCAGGGTGATGTCCGATCCCACCTTGTCTGCCCTGGCCGGCCGAGTGGCCAGTCGCTACACAGCGGGAGAGACGATTCAGGATGCGATCGCCGCAGCGCACGCAGGACTCGCCCGCGGCCATGCCCCCAGCATCGAATACGCCGGAGAGAGCATTCGAGATGCGGGCGTGGCACGTGCAGAGACCGATGTGTTTGTGGATCTGGCATCCGCCATCGCTGACGCGGGCCTGCCTGGTACCGTCTCCTTCGACCTGTCCCATGTCGGCGCCATCATCGATCGGGATCTGGCCCTGGCCCACGCCCGGGAGATGGCTGCGGCTACGGTGCCGCTGAACACCGCACTGATGATTTCCGCCGAAGCTTCAGATCGTACTGATCTCGTGCTCGACCTCTACGACGCCCTCGCCGCCGACTACCCGCATGTGGGCGTCACACTGCAGGCCAGGCTGCACCGGACGCCAGCCGACCTGGAGCGCGTGCTCACGCATCCGGGTCGCATTCGGCTGGTGAAGGGCGCGTTCCTCGAAGCCACGGATGTTGCATACCCGCGTGGCAGCGACGACCTGGAGCAGGCCTACCTCGGGCTCGCGCGCCGGCTGGTTGCCGCCGGTCACCCGACGGCGCTTGCGACGCACGATGAGCGCCTGGTGGCGAAGCTCATCGCCGAGCATGGTCAGGCGCTAAAGGCGCCACACGTTGAATTCGAGATGCTGCGTGGCCTCGGCACCGATCTTCTCGACGGTCTGCATGACGACGGCTACCGCACCCGCGAGTACGTCATCTTCGGTGGTGAATGGTGGCTCTACGTGCTGAACCGCATCGCTGAAGAGCCGGAACGGGTCGTCGTCGCCCTGGCGGACCTCAACTTATAGGCGATACCGGGTTGTCGGCGACACCACGCATGAGGGAGGTAACCCGACACGTTGTCGGAAAACTCCCCCGACCCCGGGCAGCTCAGGAGCATAATTGACGGATGCCCAAAATCTCCGCCCCGACAGTTGTGCAGCACCGCGCAGCGCAGCGCGCCGCCATACTCCGAGCCGCGGAGGCTCTGCTCATTGAGGGAGGAGTGGCTGGCGTCACGCCGCGCGCTGTCGGCGAACGTGCCGGTCTCGCCCGGTCAAGTTTCTACGAGTACTTCCCGTCGAAGGATGACCTGCTGACAGCCATCGCCATCGAGGCGTTCGACCAGTGGGCGGCAGAAATCGACGAAGCCCTCGAAGAGGTCGAGCCCGGCATGCCCCGACTGAAGGCCTACATCGACACGACGATGCGGATGACCGCCGATGGCAAGCATGAGCTCGCATCCGTTCTCCAGCAGGCCGACCTCGAACCCAGTAGCTTCGACGACATCATGGCCCTACACGACAAGTTGATGAGCCCGGTGAAGGCCGTGCTTGCCCAGCTGGGAATAGCAGAGCTGACCGCGTATGCGGCACTCGTGCAAGGCCTGCTCAACGCAGGGATGCAGCTTGTGGCTCACGGCGTTCTCCCCGCCACCGCATCCCAGCAGGTCTACGATCTGCTCACCAGTGGGCTGCCCATACCGGCTCAGCCCTGGCTATGAATAAGGTCTCGCGCCGCGGGTGATTTGAGCCACCGCACATGTTCCTGACATACTGTCGGTAAGTTACCGACAGCGTGTCGGCTTGTCGAGCCCCCGCTCGATTCACCACTTGGAAGTGAAATGTTTCTTGCCCTCCGCGAACTTCGGTTCGCCAGAGGCCGGTTCACACTGATGGGCATCGTGATCGCTTTGATCGCCGTGCTCGTCGTGCTGCTCTCCGGCTTATCCTCCGGTCTTGTCAACGATGGCGTATCCGGCCTGAAATCCATGAAGGCCACTGCGTTCGCGTTCGACGAAGGCACGATGACCGACAACGCGTTCAGTCGCTCGACGGTTGACGAAGAGCAGCTCTCTGCCTGGCAGGATGCTCCAGGCGTGACTGATGCAGAGCCGATGGGCGTCAGTATCGTCAACAGCACCACCGACGACGCGACCCAGGTCGACCTGACCCTGTTCGGCGTCGAGCCAACGGGGCTCCTCTCCCCCGAGGTATCAAGCGGCAGCGGCCTGTCGACGCCGAAGGGCATCGTTGTCTCTGAGACCGCGAAGTCAGAAGGCCTCGCCATCGGCACCGTTGTCACGCTCGATCGCATCGACGTTGAGCTGACTGTCGTCGGCTTCACCGACGGGCAGGCAACGTTCGGACACGTGGATGTCGCCTACCTCCCGATCGACACCTGGCGCCTGATCGCCTCGAACACCACCCAGCCCGGCGCCCCAACCCAGGAGCAGATCGACAACGTGGACTACCCGTATTCCAGCGTCGTCGCCATCGCAGCCGACAAGGATGTGGCTGACTTCGCGGCTACCGATACGGCAGCCGGAACCACAACGATGCCCCGAACCGAAGCGTTCAACGCGTCGCCAGGATACGAGGCAGAGACAATGACTCTGACGATGATCCAGGTCTTCCTCTACGCGATCTGCGCTCTCGTCGTCGGCGCATTCTTCCTCGTCTGGACGATCCAGCGCACCCACGAGGTGGCTGTCCTGCGTGCGGTCGGCGCATCCACCGGCTATCTGCTTCGCGACAGCCTTGCCCAGGCAGCCATCCTGCTTGTCGGATTCACCGCCATAGGTGTTGCAGCCGGCGTTGGCATGGGCGCACTGATGCCCGATGCCATGCCATTCTCTCTCGAAGCAACACCGATCATCATCGCGTCGGCAATCACCATCGTCCTGGGAATGTTGGGCGCGGCAGTGGCGATCCTTCGCATTGCCAGAATCGACCCGAACAGCGCTCTGGGAGGTACCCGATGACGACCACGACGTCAATGACACCCGCACTCGACATCCTCGATGCCCGACTCGAACTCGGAGACGGTGACGCCCGCGTCACGGCTCTCAACAACGTTTCACTCACGGTAAACCCGGGTGAATTCGTTGCAATCGTCGGGCCATCAGGCTCTGGAAAGTCATCGCTCCTGGCTATCGCCGGCGCGCTGGCGAAGCCCGACTCCGGATCCGTGCGCATCCACGGCACCGACCTGGGCGCGCTAGGCAAGAACGCCGCAGCACGGTTTCGGCTGAAGACGATCGGCTTTGTCTTCCAGTCGGGCAACCTGCTGCCGGCACTCACCGCAGCCGACCAGCTGCGACTGAGCGCGCGGCTCGCCGGCAACAAGAATGCCGACGTGCTCGGGCTTCTCGATGCGGTGGGCATGTCCCATCGGGCCAACAACCGTCCCGGTCAGTTGTCGGGTGGCGAACGCCAGCGTGTGGGTATCGCCCGTGCACTGGTGAACAATCCGTCGCTGCTTCTCGTCGACGAACCGACGGCGGCGCTTGACCGCGCCCGCAGCCACGACGTAGTGCAGCTCCTTGCCGAGCGCGCACAACTCTCGCATGTTGCGGTCGTCATGGTCACTCACGATCGCGATGTGCTTGAGTACCCAGACCGGGTTCTCGAAATGATCGACGGAACCCTCACGGAAGTCTCCGCGCTCAGCGCATCTCTGTAAACGCACCGAACGCAGAAGGGTGTGCACAGCCGCGCGGCGGCCGTGCACACCCTTCTGCATTGGAAGAGATACCTCCGGGCACGGGGTTATGCGTCGGGCGTGCGATATGTCACGCGCAGCTAGAACCCCTGATCAAGCAGTGTGCGCTCGGCGGCGCCGGAGACCTTGCGCAGGAGCCGGGCCAGGTCGGCCTGCTCTGTGTCATCGAGCCCAGCGAGGAGCTGGCGTTCCTGATCGAGACAGCGAGGAAATTGCGTCTCTACGAGGGTCCGCCCGGCATCGGTGAGCTCAAGCAGCACCACGCGGCCATCGCGTTCGAGCCGCTGCCGACGAAGCAAGCCTGCGTCATCCAGCCTGGCGGTGAGCTTGGTCGTCGCCGCCCCACTGAGCATGGTCTGGGCGGTCACTTCACTGGCGCGCAGAGGGCGGTCGCTGCGTGCCAGAGCGCACAGCACGTCGAACTCGGAGCGCGACACCCCACTGGATGCGAGCACGCGGTCCAGCTGCTGCGTCGAGAGCGCGCTGATGCGATTGATGCGACCCATTAGTTCGACCGGAGTCGTATCGAGCTCAGGCAACGCCTGCTTCCAGCTCCTCCGCAGACGGGAGATGAAGTCAGTGTTCGAGGACTCTGGAGCGATCATTCGTTCATTCTATGACGATCAGTGTTTCATAAGTAGTTTACTGGTATACTATCTGTGTAAGTTATTTACAGCGCCTGCCATGCCCGTTCAGTGCTCGGCTCGATGTGCTCCAGAGGTGATGTCATCCCTCCGCCACGGCGCTCCCCCACGTAGAACCGAATTCCGGAGTACTCATGACCTCATCCCGAATGCACGCCAGCCCGCCAACCTCAGCGGAGGCAAAACCGTCGTTGTTCCGCCAGCCGCCCGCTGTCTGGGCAGTCGCATTCGCATCGATGGTTGCATTCATGGGTATCGGGCTCGTCGGGCCGATTCTGCCGACGATCTCCGAGGCAATGAATGCGACCCCGACGCAGACGTCACTCCTGTTCACCAGCTACCTGGCCGTCACCGCTCTTGCCATGTTCTTCACTAGCTGGCTCTCGTCGCGGATCGGTACGCGCAACACCATGCTGATCGGACTGCTCGTCATCGTTGTGGCGGCGATCGGCTGCGCCCTGGCCGGTGACATCAACGGCCTGATCCTTTTCCGTGCCCTGTGGGGCCTCGGCAATGCCCTGTTCCTTTCAACCGCACTGGCGTCGATCATTTCGGCCAGCAATGGACCCGCCGGCGGCGCCATCGTGCTCTATGAAGCCGCCCTGGGAATGGGCCTGGCTGTCGGCCCACTGCTCGGCGGCCTGCTCGGCGAAATGTCCTGGATGGCACCGTTCTGGGGCACAGCCTCACTCATGGCCGTTGGCTTCGTCGCGATCATCTCGATCGTGCGTGGTGCGGGCAGGGCAGCCACGAAGACTCACGTTTCTGCACCGTTCAAGGCGCTCGGCATCCGCTCGATCCTGGTATTGAGCATTGTCGCGTTCTTCTACAACTCCTCGTTCTTCGTTACCCTCGCCTATGTGCCGTATCCCCTCGGGATGCCGGCCATCGGCATCGGGCTCGTCATGACCGGCTTCGGTGCCGGCCTGGCACTCACCAGTGTGTTCATCGCGCCGCGCCTGACCCGACGCTTCTCCCCCATCCGAGTGCTGGCCGCAGTACTTGTCGTGTTCGCTGCAACCCACGTCGCAGCCGGCCTGCTCACCGACAACACCGCGTGGCTGATCGTCTGCGTCGTGCTCCTCGGCTTTGAGATCGGTGCAATCAACACGGTTCTCACGGAAGCCGTGATGGAAGCCAGCGATCTGCCCAGGGCCGTCGCGTCGTCCGCATACTCGGGCATCCGCTTCATCGGTGGTGCCATCGGCGCTCCCGTCGGCACCGGTCTTGCCGTGCTCGGTGCCGGTGCACCGTTCATCTTCGCGGCGGGCACCGCTGTTGTCGGCGCGCTCATCATCTGGATTTTCCGTCGCAGTCTCGTGCACGCCGACCACGCGGTCGCCGAGTCGGCAGAATTCGAAGCCACGGCGATCACGCTCGGCGAGTAACCGACAGATCTAAAGAGTGACCGATCAGCATCTGATGCGATCGGTCACTCTTTTACTGCGTGTATGAATCGGCCTGACGCGCGACGAGCCGCGCCCTACCTGGTCGCCTGGCCGTGGTTTCCCAGACCGACCGCCGGCAGCACGACGCCGTCGATGAGGGAGATCAGGAACGCCCGATCGACGGGCTTCCGCAGGATGAGAACCCGGTAGGCCGCCATTGACGGTGAGATGTGCGCAAGGGCATCGATGTCGCAATCGGCCGAAATCTCGCCCCGATCGACAGCGCGATTCATCAGAACACGATTGACCGCAGCTCTCGGCTCGACGATCGCCGCGTTCGCTGCCTCGGCGAGCTCGGGCTCGCGAGACAGCATCGACATCAGCCCGGCCATGATCTGGAGCTTCTTCTCCCCGTCTTCGATCGAGTGCGGCTTGATCATCGCAACGAGGTCACCGCGCAGGGTGCCGGTATCGGGTAGCTCCGAGTGGTCGAGATCGCTCTTCTTCATGCAGGCGACGGCGTCGATGACGAGTTCAGCCTTGGACGACCAACGACGGTAGAGCGTGGCCTTGCCCGCCTTGGCGCGTGCGGCCACCATGTCAATCGTCATGCCCTCGTATCCAGTTTCAGCGAGCACATCGAGTGCTGCGTCCAGGATCTCGGGATCACGGGTATGGTCGCGCTTGCGACCGAGTTTCGGCGACTGTTCAATGGCATCGCCTGCGAGGTCGAGCTGCGTCATTGCGCCGATCTCCGTTTCTGTGAGGATTGAAATGTTTATGGGGCGTTAAATCAGGAACTGCTTATATCCGGAACTCCAGAGTATCGTATAGAGTCTCGTTCATGTCTGAGACTTCTCCAGCTTCTTCGAACGCATCCGCTGTCACAGTTGCCTCTTCCCGGCGCTGGTGGACGCTGTCGGTCGTCGCTCTTGCCCAGCTCATGGTTGTTCTCGACTCGACCGTCGTCAATATCGCATTGCCATCCGCCCAGGCCGATCTCGGCTTCTCAGACGGCCAGCGCCAGTGGATCATCACGGCGTATTCGCTCGCCTTCGGCAGCCTGCTTCTGCTCGGTGGCCGACTGTCCGATCTGATCGGTCGCAAGAAGACGTTCATCATCGGCCTGGTCGGCTTCGCCCTCGCGTCGGCGCTCGGAGGCGCAGCAGGCAGCTTCGAAGTACTCGTCACGGCGCGTGCAATCCAGGGCGCCTTCGGCGCACTGCTCGCGCCGACAGCACTAGCCGTGCTGACCACGACGTTCACCATTCCGAAGGAACGCGCCCGCGCGTTCGGTGTATTCGGCGCGATCGCCGGTGCAGGTGGCGCCATTGGCCTGCTCTTGGGCGGCTACCTGACCGAGTACTTCGATTGGCGCTGGAACCTCTACATCAACGTCTTCATTGCCATCATTGGCATCATCGGCGCGTCGATCTTCGTGACGAGCCTGAAGCGCACCGGCCCCAGGCCGAAGCTCGACATTCCCGGCACCATCCTGGCATCCGCTGCTCTCTTTGCCCTGGTCTTGGGCTTCTCGAACGCCGAGACCGACGGTTGGGACTCACCGTGGAGTTGGGGAATGCTGACGGCCTCCGGAGTGCTGTTGATCGCCTTCGTGCTCTGGCAGCGTCGGGCCAAGCATCCGCTGCTCCCCCTGTCGATCGTGCTCGACCGCAACCGGGGTGCCGCCTATATCTCGGTTCTGATCGCCGGGGCCGGCATGTTCGGGATCTTCCTGTTCGTCACCTACTACATGCAAACCTCACTGCACTTCACACCGGTGCAGACCGGCCTCGCGTTCCTGCCAATGATCCTCATGCTGGTGCTCGCGGCGCAGCTGTCGACGAACATCTTCGTGCCCCGCTTCGGCCCCAAGGTGATGGTGCCGTTCGGCATGGCCTTGGGCACCGCCGGAATGATCTACCTCACTCATCTCAATCTGGACAGCACATACGCCGCCGACATCCTGCCGCCCCTGCTTATCCTCGGCTTCGCCATGGGGTCGATCATGCCTGCCTCGATCCAGACCGCAACGCTGGGCGTCAACGGACCCTTTGCCGGGGTGGCCTCTGCCATGGTCAACACCAGCCAGCAGGTGGGTGGATCGATTGGAACGGCTTTGCTGAACACGCTGGCCGCCACAGCGGCAGCAGACTATGTCGCTTCGCACCTGCCACCAACGGCAGAAGTCGCCGCCCAGGCCGCGATTCACAGCTACGCCACCGCCTATTGGTGGGGTGCCGGATTCTTCGCATTCGGCGCGGTGGTCGCTGCACTGCTCTTCCGGCGGATCGGGCACGGCATTTCGGTGGCAAGTCCCCGGGGTGCAGCACCGAGTACGGACGCGGCGAACGAGTCGGTTTCGGTTCACTAGCGACAGGCGTCTGCTGCGACCGGATCCGCTCCCGATTGGGGATAAAGGCGCCCGTCACGCTTTGCCAGAATTGCCGACCCTTGTTCGTCTCAGATACTCCCAGCGCGCCATCGTTGGCGCCCTCACCACCTCAATCGTTGCACCAGCTCCTCCACAGAGATCGCCTGTGAAAGTTATGCACAAGGGCCGGTCAGCGGATGTTTCTGCCCGCAGGAATGTCGGTGGTGCCGAGGAGAATATGGGGTATGAACCAGCCCCTGGAACACTTCAGTGAACAGATAGATTTGGTCGTCGACATCGACTCTCAACTCGGATCTGTTGCAGGTAGCCGCGCCGTCGCGATCGATGCGGCGCGTCTTGGTTCGCTTGCGTTGGCAGCGGATGACACGGTCGACCAACAGCACAAGGCGCGGCGGATTCTGGTCACCGAGGTCGCCGCAGCACTCCGGTTGCCCGAGCGCACGACCGAGACGCTGGTCGAGTACTCGCGGGTGCTCGTGCATGAACTTCCCGCGACGTTGGCTGTGCTGCAGTCGGGCCGAATGAGCTATCGGCACGCGACGATCATGATCGACCAGGTCTCTGGGTTGAGCGCCGAGAACCGGGCGGCTCTTGAAGAGAAGATGCTGCCGAAAGCTGTCGAACTGACTGCCGCGCAATTCATCTGCCGGCGGTGCAGGCCTATGCGATCTTTAACCGGATCACCGACGTGAGCATGAGCCTGCAGGGTCCGACCGAGGATCGCACGCTCACTCAGTTACGGGCCGATGTGGCAGCCGAACTGATCCTCGCCCGCGGCGACGCGTCAGATCCCGGCGGGCGCCCTGGCGTCGGCGGCTGGTCCGGGATCAAGCCCGATGTTGCCCTCCTTATGCCCGTGCTCAGCCTGCTGGGCCAGAGCGAGCAACCCGCCACCCTCGAGGGCTACGGACCCATCGACATGGATTCCGCCCGCAAACTGGTTGGTAACGCGACGAGCTTCATCCGCATCCTCACTCACCCCGAGACCGGCGCCTGGCTCTCGGTCGGACGAGACAAATACAAGGCCCCGTCCGATCTGCGTCGGGTGCTGCAGCTGCGCGACGAAACCTGCCGAGATCCCGGCTGCAACCGGTCAGCGAGAACCTGCGACATCGACCACACGGTGGCTTTCAATGAAAACGGTGAAGAAGGCGAAACCAGCCTCAACAATCTCGCCCATCTCTGCCCCAAACACCACAAAGACAAACACCAAACAGGATGGAAAGTCACCCAAGATCCATCCGGTGACGGCACCCTACACTGGACATCACCAACCGGCCGAAGGTACAGCACCGAGCCGGCCAACCGGATCGAATTCCCGGGCACACAGACGATGCAGAGCGCACGGCCGATACAGGTCCCACAGCTGAAGCCGGGATTGAAGCCCGTGCCTGAGAATCAACCCTTCTAGCGCCCGCATCGCGGTTCGCCTGTTCGCAATCGTGATTCATGATTCGTGATTCATGATTCGTGATTCGTGATTCGTGATTCGTGATTCGTGATTCGTGATTCGTGATTCGTGATTCGTGATTCGTGATTCGTGATTCGTGATTCGTGATTCGTGATTCGTGATTCGTGATTCGTGATTCGTGATTCGTGATTCGTGAAAGGATGCGGATGTGATTGAGAGTCTCATCGGCGTATTTGTGTCAGCATTCGTGCTGCTTGTCGTTGTGCTCTGCGCATTGGGCGCGATTCCGCCTAACGGGGTAATCGGGCTCCGAACGAATACCTCTCTCCGGTCACGTCGGGCCTGGCGATCAATCCATCGTCGGGCGATTGCTCCCCTTGTGATGACCACGACCATGGTTGCCGTTTGTTGGCTCCTGTACCCCGCTGGGTTTGTCAACAGTCAAGCGTCCGCCGGCCTTGGCCTCATCATTCTCGTGGCCGGAATACTCTGGGCCTGGGCCTACAGCCAACGAAGCGCTCGAACCCACTGACTCGTGCTGGAGTACCTCAGCCCGAACCGACAACAGCCTCACTCTGCAACGGAAGCGACCGCACACTCTCAAAGTGACGCGGCGCCCCGTCGACCGGATCGGTGAATCTCATCTCGCTCGCCAACAGCTGCAGCGGGGTCTCGAAGTTGTCGACAGCAACATCCTGCACGACCGGATAGAGCGGGTCGCCGCTGATGGGAATCCCAAGGCCCAGCATGTGCATCCGCAACTGGTGTGTTCGCCCGGTTGCCGGTGACAGGCGATAGATGCCCGCGTCATCCTGCACGGTTTCGAGCTCGATCATAGACTCCGAGTTGGCCGGCGCACCGGGCACAACCTCAGCCTGCATCCGACCGCGCTCCTTGACGAGGTGATTGCGCACCGTGACAGGCAGCTCAAGCTCCGGCCGCAGCGGGGCGAGGGCACGGTAGGTCTTTCCGACCTCGCCACGCATGAACATGGTTTGGTACGCCCCACGCCACCGTTTCTCGGTCGCCATGATCAGCAGACCGGATGTCACCCTGTCGAGACGGTGAAGTGGCGAGAGTTCGGGTAGACCGAGCTCGGCGCGCAGCCGCACGACGACACTCTGCTGCACATGACGGCCACGCGGTATAGACGAGAGAAAAGCTGGTTTGTCGATCACGATAATCCGCTCATCACGATGGACCACGTGAATATGCCCCGGCACGAATGTTTCGTCGGAAAGGTCACGATGAAACCAGACGAAGGTGTGCGGCCGGTACGGATCACTGCCCGCGGCAGCGATCCCGGCCTCGTAAACGAACCGTCCCTCGGCTAGGAAGGCGGGAACATCGATGAACTCGGACAGCTTGTGGTGCAGCCACTCCCCCATCGTCGGCCACGGCAGCGGATGCAATCGGTCAAAGTCAGGGGTACGGATCCACGCGGGGTCTAGCCCGAGTCGCTGCGGTAAAGGAGAACGGGGAGGCACGTGTCGATCGTACGTGCTGAAGGTGTGGATCCTCTCCCGCCGAGCGGCGACCAGACTGCCCACCCGGGACATGGCTAGACGAGGGTCGCCGGGCGCGCCCCTCGTCTGGCCAGTCTGGTCCCGGACATTCCCGGGTGCCGGCAAAGCACGGGCTATTCTCTGAGTTCACGTCCGTGCGCCGTCAGGGCGTAGATGACCAGCACGTCGATCGCGATGACGATGATAGTCCACCACGGCTGCGCCGGAATGAGGAGCATCTGCCCGATTGCGCTGAGCACAGCGAGGATGATGGCGACCACTCGCGCCCACGTCTGACCGGCGAAAAGCGCGATGCCAGTGAGGATGAGAAGGGCCCCTACGATGACGTTCCACCAACCCCATCCCGTCACGTCGAAGACAAGGAGGTCGCCTTCAGTTGCGAGGTAATAGGTGCTCGGCCCGATAATGGCGACAAGTCCCTGGATGACGCTGAAGGCGCCGGCCACCAGAAGGATGATTGCTGCAAACCAGCCCCAGGCGACCCAACCAGTCGTCTTGGTACTGCCTTGTTTGGCTGTACTCATGGTTCCACCAACTTTCCGTTTGATGCCTCGACGCCGGCCCTCGGACGACGCAGCCGAAGTCGTTCAGCGAAGTCGTTCGGCAGGGTCATTCGGCGAAGTCATTCAGCAAAGTCGTTCGGCAGAGCATGAACTGCATCCTGATTAAGTCCACCCATTACACCGCGGGTCAACAGGAAGTTCACAACAGTCACGGATATGCCACACGGGTGGCGCCCACCAGCAGTGCAGCTAGCGTTCGAAACTCACCCGGAGCACCCAGCCGAGAGCAGTAGACACCTAGCCACAATCGCTTAGCGAGTGCCGCGCTCTGCTGCAACAGCCTCGCGAACACCGGGTGCCACTTCGTGGGCAAACAGCTCAATCGTTTGCGCATCGTCGGCAGCAAGTACAAACCCGGAAATGCCATAGGTCAGAGAAATCTCGGTCAGTTCGTCAACCCACTGGTCGGGCGGACCCTGCAACAGCCCACCATTGGCCTGGCTGAATGCACCACCGATGTTGAGCAGGCGGCGGATGGCGCGTGGATCACGGCCCACGGCATCCGCTCCCTCGTCAATCAACGCGTTCATTTCAATGAGTTCGGCGGGGCCACCCTTGAGGTAGCCGAGCGACGGCAGCCAGCCGTCGCCGACCCGTCCGGTCATGCGCAGGATACGCGGCTTGTATGCGCCCACCCAGATACCGACGTCGTGAGCAGGCGCCGGCCCGCGCTTCGCCCCATCAACGGTGTAGTGCTTGCCTCTGAAGTGCACGCCGCCCGGTTGCTCGACGTCCCAAATGTCCTTGATGATGCGGATGCCCTCCTCGAGGGCTTCGATCGACTCCCCGGGGGTCTTGCGTCCGCCGCCCATGGCATCGATGGCGTCCCAGAAACCACCGGCGCCAAGGCCGAGCTCGATACGGCCTCCGCTCAGCAGATCGAGGCTGGCCGCGCTGCGGGCAAGTGTCGCGGGATGCCGCAACGGCAAGTTGATCACGTTGCCGCCCAGGTGGATATGTTCGGTGCGCGCCGCCACGAACGACAGCAGAGTCCACGTGTCGTGAAACCGTGGCTGATATGGGTGGTCCTGGAACGTCGCCAGGTCGAGTCCTGCCCGGTCAGCTATGACAGCGAGATCGACAGCGTGCATCACCGGCTTGTTCTTGGGCGTGATGAACACGCCGAACTGCAGGTCGTGGCCGTAGTCGGTCATGAAGTCATCCTCATTTCGTCGGTATCAGTCGGTTGCAGCGCACCGACCGGAAAATTGTCTTTAAACAGGTGCCCTGGGTCGTATTCCTGTTTGAGCCTGCGCAGCCGATCCAGCGTGGCCGGCGGGAATGCGTCGTGCAGGCGCTCAGGCCGCGGGTCGGTCTCGAAACTCAGGTACGTGCCATCGAAGAACGGGTACAGCGATTCCCACGCACGATCGAGGTGTTCACGATTGGACCCCATTGCCGTGACGGAGAAGTTGGCCGTGCGGTGCGCGTATGCCGTGGCATCCGGTGCAATATCGGATGCCGCACCTCCGGTCGCCCTGATTTGGAAAAAGTAGGTGGCACCGCTCTCAATCAGGTGGGCGGCGGCTACCGCAAATTCCGGTGTGATGTGGGCGAGCAGCCCAGATCGGCTGACCGGCTCTCCGCGACCACCGTTCGCCTCACCCTGCGCCGCCATCAGCGCAGAGCTGTATGGCAATACCTGCACCGACTGCTGGACCATCGGCGCGATCGCTGCGAAGGGTTGCAGCCGGTTGATGATCGTGTCGGGGTCAGTCGAATCGACCATTCCGAAGAACTGGGCGTATGCCGGCTGACCTGGGCGAGGGCCACCGAGCAGAATGAAGCTCGTGGTGTCGCGGGGAGCGGCTTCAAGCGTTGCACCCCATTTCTCCAGGAACCCTGCGATGTCGTCAGCTTCGAATACCAGCTGCGCCCAACCGACGCCCGGCACCTCTGCGGCCTCGAACTCGAACGAGACTGCGATACCGAAGTTGCCGCCAGCCCCGCGCATTGCCCAGAACAGGTCGGGGTTTTCGGTCTCGCTGGCTCGCAGAATCCGGCCGTCGGCAACCACCACGTCGACCGCGCGCAGATGGTCGATGGTGAGGCCGTGTGCGCGCCCGAGAAAACCGATGCCGCCCGCGGTAGCGAGGCCACCAACCCCGACCCCGCCATAGTCGCCGGAGCTGATCGCCCAGCCGTGCGGTTCAATTGCTGCAGCGACATCGCTCCACGTCGCGCCGGGGCCCACGCGCACGCGGCGGGTAACGGTATCGATGATCTCGACAGCGTTGAGGGCGGACACGTCAATGACCAGGCCGCCCTGGTTGGTCGAGCGACCGCTGATGCCATGTCCACCGCTGCGGATGCCGAGTGGCAGGTGGGCGTGGTCGCGCGCGAAGGTAAGGGCATCCGCCACGTCCTGAACCGACTTCGGTTGCAGCACGATGCCGGGGGCGCCACCACGCATGTACGTCGACCGCACGCGGGAGTATCGGGTGTCACCGGGCTCGACAGCGGTGAGCGATGCTGGCACTGCGTCATAGTCGATTCCGGCCACACGCTGGGCCAGTGCCGCAGCAGAACGGATTGGTGTCAGCGTCGACAGTCCCGGAATCTCACCGTCGGCGGCCTCGCGCAGCGCTGGAGCCACCTCGGTGATGAAGCGCTCGATAGTGGCCGGGTCGGTGCTCTTCAGCCGGAATCCGCCGACGCCGTGACCTGTCACCAGCGGAAGCAGTTGTTTAACCCACTCGATCGTTGAGCCAGCGACCGGGTCGATGTCGAGTGTGCGGCGGATCTCGCGCGGGTCGCGGCCATAATCTCTCGCGGCGTCGTCGATGACGTCGTTCCCGGAGTCAAGCGCTGCCGGGTACCGCACCAGCCAGCCGTCGGCGATGAAGCCGATCAGTCCCAGCATCCGCTCGCCCATTCCCTGTACGAAAATGGGGACGTCATGCGCGGGTTCCGGGCCGCGGTCGGCACCATCAATCTGGTAGTGGGCACCGCTCTGGTGCAGACGATTCCCTTCGCCGACGGCCCAGATGCCGCGAATAATCTCGATGGCCTCACCGATGGCGCCAGCATCATCGTGAGTGAGCCCGAGCTGCAGACGCCCGAGAGAGAGCAAGTCGAGGCTCGCTGCGGCGCGACCGAGCACTGCAGGGGAATGCAGGGCCAGGTTGACGATCGGCAGCAACTGGATGCGATCGGTGCGACCGGCAATCCAGGAAAGCGTGCTCCAGGCGTCGAACGCTGCAGAGTCATCGAGCGAGACGAAGTCGTAGCCCAGCGTGTCAGCGAGCACACCGCGCTCAACAAGGGTCGTGACTGCACTCGAGTCATGTGCGCTCGACTCAAGTGCAAGTCCGAAGCGAAGAGGGTGTCCGTAGTTCAATTCCACATCCCTATTGTTCAGTCAGATTCGTGAGCGCACGAATCGACGGTAAGCTACTTACTAATAGTAAGCGAGGCAGATTTGAATCAGCACAATGCGATTGAACACATCAACGACGATGAGTGCCGAGAGTTCCAGTCGTCACTTGAGCTCGTAGGCCGCAAATGGAACGGCGCGATCCTGCTCGCCAGCGCACGCGGCGCCCGGCGGTTCTCCGAGTACCGCACACTGGTCGACGGCATCTCCGACCGCTTGCTCGCGTCTCGTCTGCAGGAGCTCGAACGCGAGGGCCTGATCGAGCGGCACGTACAACCCAGCACACCGGTGATGGTCAGCTACACCCTCACCGAGTTCGGCGACCAGCTGATCGGTGTGCTGCATCCACTGGTGCAATGGAGCCAGGCCAGGCAGGCCAGCTCCCCGCTCCCCGCGGGTTGACGCGGGCGCAGGAAAGCTGGCCCGGAGGCGCGGACCTCCCGTCAGCGCACGAGCGAGACGCCGAGCGTGGCGAGCACACCGAACGCGACACCCCAGAGAATGATCGAAATGATCTGCCAGAAGATGACGACGTTCTTCGATGCACCAAACGACACCATTGCTGCTGACGTGATCTGGCTCGGCAGAATCGCCTGGCCCAGCAGGCTCACGCCGGCAACCCCATATTTGTCGAACTTTTCACGCAGGCGCTCCCGCCGCGGCGACAATTCCCTGGTCGCCTTTCCACGAACGATTCCCGATCGCATCCCGTGTGCGCTGAGCACGAAGACCAGCATCGACAGCACATTGCCCACGATGGCCGCGGCGATCGCGATAGCCGGGTTGACTCCGGCGAGCACACCGAGCACCGACCCGAAGTACGACTCGATGAACGGGATAGCCGCGGCGAGCATGACACCGACCCACTGCAGCATCTCGGGCAGCGAGGAGGTGAAGTCTTGCAGCGTCTGAATCATGAGGACCTTTCGGAAGTGAGTGAACCGCAGAACACGGCGGCGAAGAATCAATCATTTCGACAATCGCCGCGGCGAGATAGTGCCGGCTGTCACGGGTAATGTGCCGAATCTGCAGGCAAATCCATGACAAATGTCACTGCTCTACTCTGGGGATCATGACCCGTTCCGACCCCCGTGCGCCGGTGCGCAGCGTGCACACCACCTGGGCATACACGCTCAGCTCGATCGTCTTTTTCTTCGTCGTGCTCGACATCTGGCCCATCATCGTCGCGGTCCAGGAGTTCGTGCTCACACGAAGCGCACTCGATGCACTGCTGATGGTGCTTGTTCTCATCACCGCCGGCATCCACGTTCGGTATTGCTGGTTTCTGCGAGTGGGCAGGGGCGGCGGCCTGCCCCACATCGCGTGGACCGTTGCCCTCGTCACGCCCGCAGCATCCATCTGGATTCTCGGCCTGTTCAGGCCGTCGAGCGCGATGTTGTTGGGAATTCCGCTCTGGTTGTCGCTGTGCCTGATCGCGTGTCTCATACCCAGACCCCGGCGGCGGGTGCTGCTGAGCATTGGGTTCGTGCTGCTGTTGGGCCACCCTGCCATGAGCTATGTCATCTCGGGCACGACAACCACCGTGTTCTCCGATCGCGGCTCGTGGATGCTGGCGTTCTACGGACTGGTTTTGCCCGCCATGTTGTTGAGCAGCCTGTGGTGGTGGGAGATCGTCGTGAAGCTTGACCGCCATCGCAGCACGGCTGCGGAACTCGCGGTGACCCAGGAGCGCCTGCGGTTTGCGGCAGATCTGCACGACATCCAGGGGCACCACCTGCAAGTGATTGCACTCAAATCCGAACTGGCCGAGCGGATGCTGACCATCGACGTCGAAGCCGCCAGGGTGCACATCCATGAGACCCGCCTCATCGCAAAAGAAGCCCTCGAAGAAACCCGGCTGCTGGTGGCGGGTTACCGCGACGTCGCACTCGATGACGAGTTGGAGAACGCGCGCGAAGTGCTCACTGCGGCCGGTACCCACTGCGAGCTCACCGTGGATCCCTTGCCCACCGACGTTGACCTCCGCCGCGCACTCGGAATGACCGTGCGCGAGGCGACAACAAACATCCTGCGCCACAGCGATGCAACACACGCCACAATCGAGTTTCGGTCAACGGCCGACAGGCACACGCTGGAAATCAGCAACGATGGTGTGGTGCACGCCCCTTCTACGGGTGATGACTTTGCGCGTGATGGCTCTCCGCGTGATGGCTCCAGGGTCGCCGGCTCTGGCCTCGTCGGGCTTCGCGATCGAGTCACAGCCGTGGGCGGGACGCTGACGACTGCCGCTGCTGGGGGTCGGTTCACTCTGGTCGGGCAGGTGCCTGCATCAGTAGTTTCGGCATCGGCATCGGCATCGGCATCGGTGCAGGTACAGGTGGGTACAGACGCATGAGCGAGACCATCCAACAACAGCGCACAATTCGCCTGCTCATCGCCGACGATGAACACCTCATTCGGGGTGCGCTCGAGGCGCTGCTCGGGCTTGAACCCGACATCGAGGTGGTTGCGAGTGCCGACAACGGTGTCACTGCCGTCGAACTCGCCCAGCACACCAAGCCAGACATCTGTCTGCTCGACCTCGAGATGCCGCAGGCCGACGGCATCGAGGCGGCCGCGCGCATCCTCTCGACCGTGAACACCCGCATTATCATCGTGACGCGGCATGCCAGGCCTGGAGTACTGCGGCGGGCGCTCGAAGCGCGCGTGTCTGGATTCGTTCCGAAATCGACGCCCGCCGAGGAACTGGCGGTGGTGATTCGGGATGTCGCTGCTGGCAAGCGCTACATCGACCACGAGATAGCGGCATCCGCTCTGACAGCCGCGCGCTGCCCGCTCACCGACCGGGAGCTCGATGTGCTGCGGGTGAGTCGGGCGACCGTCGGCGTTCAACAGATCGCCGACCAGCTTCACCTCGCATCGGGAACCGTGCGCAACTACCTGTCATCGACCATGACAAAACTTGATGCGTCGTCGCGCCATGAGGCGGCCGAGAAGGCGTGGCAGCAGGGCTGGATCTAAGACGAGGTCACGGCCGTGAGCGATCACTCACCCGAACACCCCGAAGTGGTCACGTCGACACGGCCACGCGGCCGCGCTCCCGGAAAATGCGTGCCGCCCCACTAAGTTCGGAAGGTTGTCTTACCCGAGGAGAGCTCCATGACCACCCCGAACAAGCAGGCCCGCGCAAAAAAGGCCGAAGGGCCATTCTGGAACTCCCGATACAAGTGGATCTGGATCATCGGCGCCGTCATCCTCGTGCTGATCGCCGCTGAGAATGGTGGCGCGGCAGGACTCATCGCCATGGTTGCCCTCATTGGGGCCATCGCCGCCGTGTACACGCTCAAAACCGGCCGGATCGTCTGGACCCGCATGGCCTCGAAGAAGGCAGCGAGCCTCACGCTGGCCCTGTGCCTGGTTGTCGGCTTGTTCAGCACAGTGATTGCGGGTAGCCGCAATGCCGTCGATTCGGCGAGTGGCGACACCCGCCCGGCCGCGGCATCCGCCCCCACAGTCGTGGCCCCGAGTCCGAGTGCGACCACACGGGTCACCGTCGAATTCACCGACGAAGCGGCCGTCGACCCGGAGACTCCGACAGAGGCCAGCGATCTCGCGTCTGTCGCGATCGCCGACAAGACCGCAACGGATGCCACCGCCTTGGCCGTGCTGGAGACGATCCCCGTCAAGGGCCGCGCGCCGAAGACCGGCTATGACCGATCAGCCGTGTTCGGTACTGCCTGGCTGGATGTCGATAGGAACGGCTGTGACACCCGCAACGACATCCTGGCCCGCGACCTCGTCGAGATCGTGCGCTCCGGCCCATGTAAGGTTCTGAGCGGCAACCTCGATGAGCCATATACCGGCAAAACCGTCAGCTTCGTCCGCGGAGCGAGTACGTCTTCTCTGGTGCAGATTGATCACCTCGTGTCGCTCTCGAACGCGTGGCAGACCGGTGCACAGCAGCTCAGCCAGGCGCAGCGCGTCTCGCTCGCCAACGATCCGCTCAACCTGCTTGCCGTCGACGGCGCCGCCAACGCACAGAAGAGTGATGGCGATTCAGCAACGTGGCTGCCGGCGGCCAAGTCGTTCCGCTGCGAATACGTGGCCCGCCAGGTTTCGGTGAAGGCCACCTACGGACTCTGGGTAACCGCTGCCGAGCACGACGCCATGGTGAAGGTGTTGTCCGCCTGTGGCGACCAGCGCGCTCAGGCCTCAGATTTCACTCCGGATGCGGCCCCGGTCATCGTCGAGCCCGCACCAGCGCCCGCGCCCGTCGAGCCCGAACCAGTGGCACCGGCACCTGAGCCAGCACCCGCGCCCGCTCCTGAGCCTGCCCCCGCACCCGCGCCAGCAGCACCGAGCGCGTACTACGAGAACTGCACCGCAGTGCGCGCGGCCGGAGCAGCTCCGATCTATGCCGGCGACCCCGGATACTCGCGCAAACTCGACCGTGACGGCGACGGCGTCGCCTGCGAGTAGCCGAGCGATGCGCGAGCTCAGCCGCTTTCCACATCCAATCGCTCACCCCAAGATCCGGTCGCACGACATTCCAGGGGTCGCCCGATTTTGCTAGTGCGCGCGGTGTAGGACTAGCGAAATTGGGCGACCCTTAGACCACCACAGCCACGGGGCTGTCCCTCATTACGGAGAATGTGCGCAGATCGCACCTCGTCGACTCAAATCAGCCCAGATTTGCGAGAATCTCCGCAGTTAGGAACGTGCCTTCGCGTTCAGGACCCAGCGCTCCTCGACAGCACTCAGCCCTCGGCACTCAGCACTCAGCGGTCAGCGGTCAGCGGCCAGCAATCAGCACTCAGTAGTCACCCGAGGGGCGCTGCCGTTGCTGCTTCGTCGCCGAGCGCTGCCCTTTCGCGGCCAGCCGCCGTCTTTTCGATCCTGTGGTAGGTTTCGTCGGCCGGCGATGAGGGGCATCGGGTGCAAGCCCTACGGCCACGAGCTCCGCGAGCTTGGCCAGTGCAGTTTCGCGATTGCGCAGCTGCGAGCGTTGTTCAGACGCCGTCACGGTGATGACGCCAGCAACGAGACGGTGCCCGAGGCGCAGGAGCAGCCGCTGGCGCTGGTCGTCTGAGAGCACGGCGGACTCGGCGATGTTCCACGAGAGCTCGACGCGGCTATCGGAGGTATTGACGTGCTGGCCGCCCGGGCCGCTCGACCGCGAGAATCGCCATCCGAGTTCCCGTGCGGGAATCGTGAGCGCGCTCGAAACCTCAAGATCCATACAACAAGCGTGGCACAGGAATGCCGCACTCGATGCGGCAGCTGTCGCGCCCGCCTGCGCGAGCAGGCCGGGAGCCTAGTCGGCGTCGAGACCACCCAGGCGCGACAGGACGGCGGCAAGCAGTGTGCCCTCGGCATCCGGGATGACGTGGTGGTTGAGGTAAATACCCTCCAGCCACGAGAGTACCTCGTCTGCGGGCATGCCGACGAGCGTCCAGTCCACCCCTGGACCCGCCTTGGTCAACGGAGCGCCTGAGCGCGGATCGAGCCAGGCCTGAGCGATGGGACGATCCGGCTCGGCACCGTCCGGAGTCCAGAGCAGTGCGATCGGGTGGTTGTCACCGTCGATGTGGTCGTGTGCGACGCTGCCGGCGCCGAGCCAGGGAAGCGTCATCAGCTCGCCCTCGACTTCTACCTCAAGCAGGTCGAGCTGAGTGGGTTCTTCAACTTCGCAAACGTAGAGGTCGTAGCCCTCGTCGTGCCAGGCTGCAGCCTGCGCGATGTCGTCAAGAAGTTCTGGCATGAGTGCTTTGAAATCGGTAAGCAGCAGCTTCGCCCAGACGATCAGACGCTCGGTGTCTGCGATCGGCCACGGGCTGCTGTTCTTGTGCCCACCATCGAGGCCGTGGAAATGGTGCTCAAGCCTGCCCTCAGACGTTTCGAGGTGCAGCTGACCGTCGGTGAACTCGACGTAGAGCGCGCAGAACTCATCGGTGTCATCCCAGTCGGCGAACAGCACCGGCTTGGCGAATCGAGGCGGCAGAGTCACTGTAGCTGCGTTCTTCGTTCCCAGGTTCAGCACTGCACGAAGCCGTCGGTTCGGCAGGCGCAAGCTCAGATCAGTCATGCACCCATTCTATTTTCTCGGCACCCCACTCGGTTGACCGCCCGCCGCTAACTATGGAATCGGCGAGATAAGAGCGGGGCGCAGCGCTATGGCCGCGTCGCCCGGTCGTGCAGCTGCTGATTGACAGGCGCAAACGCCGTTGAAGTGTCGCCGCTTTTAGCGCATACTCATTACCGAGCACCACTCGGTTTTTGTG
Source organism: Leifsonia sp. A12D58 (assembly GCF_047530025.1). Classification (NCBI taxonomy): domain Bacteria; kingdom Bacillati; phylum Actinomycetota; class Actinomycetes; order Micrococcales; family Microbacteriaceae; genus Leifsonia; species Leifsonia sp. A12D58. Next base: position 416,859 of record NZ_JBLJAT010000002.1, read on the forward strand.
GTGCTCGGCCAACTTTAACGGCAGTCTCGACGATGAGGAGCCCCATGTCCCCGCAACCCCCATTTCCCTACCCCGTATCCGAGTTCATCCCCACCGGAACAATCTCAGCAACGGCGGCGTGGCCGCAGCAAAAGACCTCGGCCTCCTGAACATCGCCACCACCAGCCCCAGGCGATGAGCGCCGCAGTCGCCGGTCTCATCATCTGGTTGGGCTGATATCCGATGCTGTTTGTCTTCGGAATCGTCTTCATGATCCTTGCCGCATTGGCTACCATCCCCATTAAGAGCGTGCGTTAGGAGCACCACGAATGTCGAACATCCCCTCCCCTCATTCCACCGAACAACCAGCGTCAGCCGAATCAGCCACCGCCGAGTTCGTCGAAGTCGACACGCAGGCCGGACGCGTCCGCGGCTGCTGGCGTCCGACGACCGGCGGCCGTGGCCGTGCCAGGTCAGCCGGCTTCCTCGGGATCCCATTCGCCGAGGCGCCGGTTGGCGAGCTGCGGTTCGCCGCACCGGTGGCACGCCGTCCGTGGGAAGGGGTGCTCGACGCACTTGAGTTCGCGCCGACCGCCCAGCGCGGCGACCCCGGAGTTACCCTCATCCCCGAGCCGAGTGTGCCCGGCGAATCGACGCTCAATGTGAATGTCTTTACGCCATCGCCCGAACGTGCAGCAGCCGGCGAAGGCCTGCCAGTACTCGTCTGGATCCACGGCGGCGGCTACTTCGCCGGCTCCCCGGCGAGCCCCTGGTACGACGGCCGCAACTTCAACCGCGATGGTGTGGTCACCGTCTCCCTTTCGTACCGACTCGGGTTCGACGGTTTCGGCTGGATCTCGGATGCCCCGAGCAACCGTGGCGTGCGGGACTGGCTTCTCGCCCTGGAATGGGTGCAGAACAACATCGCCGAATTCGGCGGCGACCCGGCTCGCGTCACCATCGCGGGCCAGTCCGCTGGCGGTGGCGCCGTTCTCACCCTGCTCGGCATGGAAGCTGCCCAGCACCTCTTCCACGGGGTCTACGCAATCTCTGGCGCACTCGCCGATATCGCCACAGATCGGAGCGAAAAGTTTGGTCGTGACCTCGCCGCCGCTGCCGGAGTCGCTCCGACGCGCGCTGGCTTCTCGGCACTCGACGAGGACCGCATTCTCGAACTGCAGAAGAAGGCCACCGAACTCGGCCCAGAGTCGATGCTCGCCGTCATCGACGAGGGGCTGCCACTGGGCCCGGCCATCGACGGCGACCTCATCCGGCGCTCAACGCAGGAGTCGCTCAGGGCCGGTATCGGAGCCGACAAGCCGCTCGTCATCGGCGCCACCGACGACGAATTCTCGATGATCTTCTTTGAAGCCCAGAAGAAGCTGCGCTGGATTCCGAAGTCGATCATGCTCAAAAAACTGGGGATGCAGAAGCAGAACATGAAGCCGTATCTTGCGGCGAACGCCGACGTGGCTCGCAAGGGCACCGCGCGCATCGCCGGCCGGTACCTCACAGACAAGATGTTCCGCACCTCGGTGCCACGACTTGTCGCCCTGCGCGGCGACGCGCCCACCTGGGTGTACCGCTTCTCGTGGCCATCCGGCACGTTCGGCTTTGCCGAGCACTGCCTCGACGTGCCGTTCTTCTTCGATTGCCTCGACGGGGTCGCGATAGAGCCGCTGGCCGGACCGAACCCACCGCAACGACTCGCCGACGAAGTGCACGGCGGTGTCGTCTCGTTCATCGAAACAGGCGAACCTGGCTGGCCTCGCTACACCGAAGGCTCACGCCAGACCCGTGTCTACGACACTCCGTCCAGCGTGGTCACCGACGGATACGCGAGCGTGCGCCCGCTGCTCTGAAACTCCTTGGCTTAACGGAGCGGATACTGCACGGGCCTGGTGAGCTGGAGGGCTATCTTCCAGCACGCCGGGCCCGGGCAGCACACCTCTTCCTTACTCGCCGGCATCGGCGTCAGCAGCCCGTAACCTGAACTCCGCCCGCGGCGTCTCCACCCCGTTGATCTGGAGCGTGATGGCGTGCGCGCCTGGGTGATACCGACGGGTCGTGATCGCTCGGAATGAGTGCTCGCGGCCAACCTCGAGGCTGGCACCGGGCGCGAGCGTCTGTGTTGTCAGCTTGAATGTCTTGCCACTCAGGGTGCCGTTGGCCTTCTGGTGATAGACGATGTAGTCGATCGCTAGCCTGGCGGGCTCGTCGCCCACGTTGCGCACGAGCGCGCTGAACCGGACGCTCTCCCCGAAGCCCACTGTCGTGCGGTCGAGCATCGGACCGTCGATCTCGACGGCAGCCGGAGCGAAACCGAGCAGTCCGAGCGCACCGGCGTCACCCTTTTTGATGAGGGTGCGCAGTGCAGTCTTGACGAGCCGCTCGGTGTTCGCGTCTGGCGCGGCCATCCAGCGTGCGGCAGTTTCGACGACCAGGTCGGGATGATCCCGACTGATGTCGTTGAGATGGTTGGCTACCGAGCGGCGCACGTACTCGGACTCGTCTCGATACAGCGCATTCAGGATCGGCAGCGTGACGCCGGGATTCGCCTGAATCTGGGGCACGCGCGTCGACCAGGGCAGATAGGGGCGAGTGCCTTCGGACGCGAGACGACGCACATCCACGTCTTTAGACGACGTCCACTCCAGCACGTGTTCGAGTGCACGATCGAGGTCGTGACGCAGCAGCGTACGGATGGCGAACTCTGAGGTGAGCCGGCCGGTCAGTTCGGCCAAGAGGGCAAGCGCGTCATCCGTGGCTGCTGGCACGCCATCCGCCACCGCCTTCGTCGCGATAGCCGATGTCACGGGCCAGATCAGCCAGCCCGTGAAGTCGGATGACTGGTGTGCCGCTGCGCGCAGCACGCGCGCAAGGTCCGTGTACTCCCCGGGCAGATCAGCCAGCAGGGCGTCGCGCAGCAGATCCGCACGTTCACGGAGCCCGAGCGGACCGAGCATACCTGGGGCTTCCCTTAGAGCAGTCAGCTCACGGTCGGGGGTCACACTGTGGATGATGCGCACAAGTGTGTGCGCTGTCTGGTCGCTGATGAGTTCGTCGGCAAAGGGCACATCGGCCTACTTTACGGGCCGAAGTGGCCGCCGTGAAAAGATCAAAGCCCTCAGGCAGCCCCTCCCGCGCGGGGAGAAGCTGCCTGAGGGCGCGTCGATTCTCTGGGCGACCGCGTTACACCAGCGGGTCGTTAGTGTCGGTCTTGCGCTGAGTGACCTGTTCGCCGCTGGCCGGATCGACCGCTGAGCGCACGGTGGACACCGACTCACGACGACGCGATACCAGGACGAGGCTGATGATGAAGACCACAACGCCAGCACCCATCAGGATGTAGCCGATGAGGGCCAGGTCGATGACTCCCCCGAGGTCAACGTTGACGGCGAATGCCAGAATCGCTCCAATGACGAACAGTGCAATACCTGTACCGATACCCATTACTGATCCTTTCAATCTCCCCGACATATATGCCGGGCGCGGCATCCGCTTCGACAATCGGGTGATTGTCCGCGCATCCGTCTACCGCCCGACATTTCTACCATGTTCGGCGAACTCGTATCCAGAACAATCTGTCTCGCTTTGACGTTCGCACGAGACGTGGCGGCTGCATCGCTAGAGACCGACGGTGAGCACCAGCGATCCCGAAGCATGGCCATCTCGGAGCGCCGAGAGCGCCTCGCCGAGACCGTCGAACTGCACCCGGGAGACTGTTGGTGACAGCTGAAGATTGCGTGCAATTTCTAAAAAGCGGATGCCGTCTTCCCGGGTATTCGCCGTGACCGTGCGCAGGTCACGCTCGTGAAAGAGTGTCGACGAATAGTCCATCTGCGGAATGTCCGACATGTGGATGCCAGCCAGCGCGACTGTCCCGCCGGCCTTCGTTGCGGCCAGCGCCACGGGTACCAGCTCTCCGGCCGGGGCGAAGATGATGGCGGAGTCAAGCGGCTCGGGCGGCTGCGCTGTCGCCTCAGCGACGAAGGCGACACCGAGTTCGGCCGCCAGCGCCCTGTTGCGCTCCCCGCGCGTCATCGCGAATACGCGCGCACCACTGGCCATCGCCAGCTGCGCCGTGATGTGGGCGCTCGAACCGAATCCATAAATGCCGAGCACTCCGCCCGGCGGCAGGTTGGCCCTGCGCAGCGCCCGAAAGCCGATGATTCCGGCGCAGAGCAATGGCGCCGTTTCGTATGGGTCGGTGTCCGCGGGCAGCCGGTACGCATATGCCTCGGGTACCGTGGCGTACTCGGCGTACCCACCGTCGGCATCCCACCCCGTGTATTCGGAGAAGGGGCAGAGGTTCTCCGCTCCCGACCTGCACCACTCGCAGACTCCGCAGGTGCGGCGCAGCCAGGCGATGCCGATCAGGTCGCCCTCCTGCAATGTCGATACGCGCGGGCCGGTGCCTACAACGCGTCCGATCACCTGGTGACCCGGTATGACAGCGGGGTGATGCACCGGGATGTCGTGGTCGATCACGTGCAGATCGGTGCGACAAATGCCGCAGACGAGCACGGCAACCAGCACTTCGTCGTCACCGGGTACAGGGATGGCACGTTCGACCTGCTCGATAATTCCGGCGGTCTCTCCCGTCGCCCAGGCCCGCATCAGTTCAGGCATCGTCGGCCCTTCTCGTGAGTTGCCGGGCGCTACTGCCCCGGCGTTATTGGCCCGGTGTGCTATTGGCCGGGCGTTATTGGCCGGGACCGAGCAGCACGGCGAGGAGTGCCGCGGCTCCCCCGACGATGAAGAGCAAGGTCCCGAGTTGCATGGTTCGTGACTTGTTGCGGTCGGCGACAGGCACCGACACCTCGAGGATCGGACAGCCAGACCACCCGATCAGCCCGATACTGAGTGCGACGAGTCCTGAGCCGATCCACCAGAGAACTCTGAGTACCGTTGAGAGTACGGCAGGGCGCCATCCGCTGGCGAGCAGCAGACCTGACACGACCGCTACTGCCCCCACGGTGACGGCGAACCAGGCGGTTCCCGTGTGCATGACCCGCTGGACGTTGATCTCTGGACTTGTCAGATCGTGGTTGGTCGTTCCCATGGAGTGCTTCTCACTTGATCTTTTGCTACCTGTTGGATTGCATCTTGCGCTGATGCGATCTGTCTCCAGACTACGACGCGAGGGCAGTTTGGGGCCGGGCGGCGTGACGCGAGGCGTCCGCGAACCCTCGACCAGTCAGGATGCGACGGTGATGACGATTTTCCCCCGCAGCGCCTGAGCGTCGAAGGTGCGGTGGGCGTCCTGAAGATCTTCGAGGGGGAACGTTCCGTGAACGAGCGCCCGGAGACCATGGGTCTCGGCAAAACTGGTCACGCAGGCGAGAGAACCTGGCGGTGGTTCTCCAGCGAAGGTGCGGATGCGACGCGGGCCAAAGACAATCGACGCCGCGATGGTGGCTAGGCCCGCCGCCGAGTTGAACGCCACTCCCACCATTCGCCCCTGCGGGGTGAGCAGCCGTCGCCACCGCAGCAGGTCGGTGCCGACGGTGTCGAGGATCACATCCGTCGGCCCGACCAATGCCGGGCTGGCCGTCGCGTAGTCGAAGAATTCCTGCGCGCCGAGGTCTCGTGCGATCTGCTCGTTGCGAGCAGAGGCCAAGACGGCCACTCGTCCGCCGAGCGCGGCAGCGATCTGCACGGCGGCGCTGCCGACTCCCCCTGTACCGCCGCGGATCAGAACGCGTTCACCCGGCTGAAGGCGTGCGACATCCCGCAGTGCCCGCAGCGCGGTGTATCCGCCGACGGCGAAGGCTGCGGCCTGCACGTCGTCAAGAGTGTGTGGAGCACTCGCTATCTGGTGCGCGTGGGCGACGGCATAGTCGGCGGTCAGTCCTGTCGGATTCTTCATGCCGGCGGTGTCTGACCGGATTCCCCAGACCCGATCGCCTGGGCCGAAGCCCTGCACTCCTGCTCCGGTGCGCTCGACGGTGCCGACCATGTCGATCCCCAGCCCCTGCGGCAACCGGCGACCCGTCAGCATCCTGAGCCGACCATCGCGGCGCACCACGTCAACGGTGTTCAGGCTCGATGCGCTTACGCGAACGAGAACTTCACCGTCGCCTGGTTCAGGCACAGCGGTCGTGGTGACGGCGACAGCGCGCCAATCGCCGAAACGGATGATCTGTGCGGCGCGCATGGCGGCTCCTGAGTGAGGTGGGTCCGAAGTGAAAGTGCTCTTCCACTTGGTCACGCTAGCACTAAGTGAAAGCGGTCAACCATTTGGGTAGGCTGTCACCATGACCCTTCGAGCCGACGCCCGCGATAATCGTGAGCGAATCATCGACGCTGCCGCAGAGCTGTATGCGACCGATGGTTTGGCGATCCCCATGTCAGAGATCGCCAGGCGTGCCGGCGTGGGCGCAGCGACGCTCTCGCGTCGGTTCCCGTCGAAAGACGCTCTCGTCGACGCCGTCTTCGAACGCCAGCTAGGCGGATGGATGAACGCCATCCACCAGGCAGAGCAGGCCGACGACGCCTGGCTGGCATTGACAACACTTCTCGAAAATGCCTGCGTGCAGCAGGCCCACGATCAGGTCTGTGCCGAGCTTGTCGTCCACGCATTCCTGCGCGGAAGCTCGTTCGAGGCCCAACGAGCCACCGCCAGGGCGATACTCGAGCGGATCATTTCTCGAGCTCAGCAGCAAGGCGCTGTCGCAGCGGATATTGGCTGGGATGACGTCGTGCTGCTGATCGAGGCAAATGCCGGTGCCGCAAGCTTGGCAACCACCGACGCCGAGGCCGCAGCACGACGCCTCGTGCGCCACTTCCTTCGATCTTTTGCCGCCACAGAACCCGCGTAAATGCCGCGAGTTGATTACTGTCAGCTGAGTACCGCAGACTGGCGGCTAGACCGCGGGTGCTGACACAGGACCGAGAGCAGATCCGGGTGCCGGGATCGGCTCCTTGGGAAGCTTGCGCACCTTGGCGCGTCGGCGACGGCGTTCGGGCACCATCGAGCGCATCTCGTCGAGCTTGCCAAAACAGAGCAGCCTGTCGCTGGCTTCGAGCACCAGATCGCCCTTGGGGTTGGGCATGACTGTAGTGCCCCTGTGCAGCGTGAGCACGGTGATGTCGCGCTCGCCCAGTCCGGAATCCATCAGTCGCTTGCCGACGAAATCAGCGTTGCTGTAGACAACGATCTCTGCAACGCCATAACCCGTCGAGACGCTGAGGCGCTGTCGAACGTCAATCTCGGGGAACCCGACCTGGTCGGCGATGTAGTCGATGATCGCACCGGCGACATCCAGTCCTGTTGCGCGCTCGATGCCTTCGAGGCCCGGTGACGAGTTGACCTCCATGATCAGGGGGCCGTCGTTGCCCTCGAGCATGTCAACACCGGCCACGCGCAGGCCCATGATCTGAGCGGCCCGCACGGCTGCTCGGGTGTACTCGGGGCTCAGCTCGACAGGCTCGACTGTGCCACCACGGTGCACGTTCGAGCGGAACTCATCGCCGCTGGCGACTCGGCGCATCGCCGCAACCACGCGGTCGCCGACGACGAGTGCGCGGATGTCACGGCCACGGCTCTCCGAGATGAAGCTCTGGATCAGCACGTTCTGTTTGGTCGAATGCAGTGTCTCGATGATCGCCTCGGCGACTTTCACCTCGGGCGCCAGGATGACGCCGATGCCCTGAGTTCCCTCGAGAAGCTTGATGACGACGGGAGCTCCACCGACTCGCTCGATGGCCAGACGCACATCTGCCCGGCTGTGCACGAACGCCGTCGCGGGCATGGCGATGTCGTGGCGGGACAGGATCTGGCTGGCACGCAGCTTGTCGCGGGCATTGGAGATGCCATTCGCGGTGTTGGGCGTGTAGACATCCATCTGCTCGAACTGACGAACGACGGCTGTGCCGAAGTAGGTGATCGAGTTGCCGATGCGCGGCAGAATCGCGTCGTAGTCCGACAAAAGCCGACCGCGATACTGCAGATCGGGCTCAGGGCCAGACAGATCAATGGCGAAGCGCAGTGTGTTCAGTACCTTCACCTGATGACCGCGTTGTAAGCCGGCTGCTTTGAGCCTCTGAGTTGAATAGGCCTGTGGGGCGCGCGAGAGGATAGCCAGTTTCATCGGTTGAGCCTGCCAAGATAAAGGAGTGAGAGAACCCGTCTATTCAACCACCATCGCGGGCTGGCGCGAGTGGATCGGCCTGCCGAGTATCGGCGTGCCCTGGATCAAGGCAAAGCTCGACACGGGTGCACGCAGTTCAGCTCTGCACGCCTTTGACATCGAAGAATTTACCGGCGAAGACGGCAGCGACCGCGTGCGTTTTCGCGTGAAACCGTGGCAGCGCTCTGAAGCGGATGCCGTGCTGGTCGAATGCCCGGTTCACGACCGCCGCTCGGTACGCAGCTCTTCTGGCCATAGCGCTGAACGCATCGTCGTGCTGCTGAAAGTCGAGCTTTTCGGGCGCACGATCACGACTGAGACGACGCTGACGAACCGCGACCAAATGGGTTTCCGAATGCTCATCGGCCGAGAGGCGTTGCGCCAGGGATTCCTCGTGGATTCGGGCAAGTCGTTCCTCGGCGGGCGTGCTCCGAAAGAAATCCGTCGCAGTAATCGCGGAGCTAACTCGTAGCAACGCGGAACCGATTCGTAGCAACTGCTGAAGTCAGCTAGGCGCGCGTTGCAGGAGTTATGCTCGACTACCGCTAGGCCAACACCGGGTTCGCCATGCGCGGAATTAGTTGTTTGCGCGCATTACATTCGTGAGCAACAATGGGTGACGCGCCTGTTTTTGTTCCCACGCGCGATTTGGCCGCGATGCAGCATTCCTCCGTCCGCGGAAGGGATGCGCCGGCCAGCGGCCGCCCCGCGCTCAGCTGCGCTGAGCTGCGGAAGAGCTCTGAACGGCGCCCCACAAATTGAAAGGCACTATCAATGGATTTGTTCTCCCCGCTCGCACTCGGCGACCTGCAGCTGTCGAACCGCGTCGTCATGGCACCCCTGACACGGACGCGCTCCGGCGAAGCCGGCGTGCCCGGCGCATTGGTGGCCGAGCACTACGCGCAGCGCGCATCCGTCGGCCTGATCATCACAGAGGGCACCTACCCCAGCCACGAGTCCCGTGCGTACCCAGGGCAGCCCGGCATCGTCACCGACGAGCAGGTTGACGGATGGCGCGCGGTCACCGACGCCGTTCATGCCAAGGGCGGACGCATCGTGATGCAGCTCATGCACTCCGGTCGCGTCTCACACACTGAGATCACCGGCACCGAGCGCATTGTCGCTCCGAGCGCCATCGCCATCGCCGGTGAGACCCACACCGCGACCGGAAAGGTCGCATACCCGGTTCCCCATGCGCTGACGACCGACGAGCTTGCGACAGTGCGCGACGAATTCGTCAGTGGAGCGAAGAACGCCATGCGCGCCGGATTCGACGGCGTGGAAATCCACGGCGCAAACGGATACCTGCTGCACGAGTTTCTATCACCCGTCTCGAACGTGCGCGAGGACGGCTACGGCCAGACTCCGACGAACCGAGCTCGATTCGTCATCGAAGTGACCGAAGCCGTGGCCGAGGCCGTCGGCGCCGCGCGCGTCGGCATCCGCCTGTCGCCGATGCACAACATCCAGGATGTGTTCGAGACCGACCTTGAGGAGTCGAAGGCAACCTACGATGCCGTCGTCGATGGCATTGCACCGCTGGGCCTGGCATACCTGAGCGTCTTGCACAGCGACCCGGCCGGCGATCTGGTGCAGGATCTGCGCACGCGCTTCGGCGGCGGATTCATCGCCAACAGCGGATTCAGCCGCATCACCACTCGCGCCGAGGCGATCGCGCTCGTTGAGGCCTCCCACGCCGACGCTGTCGCCGTCGGTCGTCTGGTGATCGCCAACCCCGACCTGGTCGAGCGCTGGCAGGGATCTCTGTTGGAGAACGAGCCGAACCAGTCGACCTTCTACGGCTCAGGCGCCGAGGGCTACACCGACTACCCGAGCTTGGTCGCCTAACCATCTGATCGCCTGATCGCCTGATCGCCTGATCGCCGAGAGCCTCCTGGGTTGCAGTGATGACAACGTCGTCACTGGCCAGGAGGTTTTTGCGCCCATTGCATCTGCATAACTCCTGCAATTTGCCACCTGCGTCGGTAACGTCCCCGGAATCCTGCGGCGGCTGTCGGCCCACGCGCCATCCAGCAGGAGTTATGCATCCACTGTGGTCGCGCCAGACCAACCGCTGCGCCCTGAACCCGGCAATGTCGGTGAGACCCGTGACGATTTCAATACCCGCTGGCATGCTGGACAGAGATAGAACCTCCTACAGAAGGAGTAACCCATGAGCATCCACTTCGACGTCGTTGTTCTCGGTGCCGGTCCCGGCGGGTACGTAGCCGCGATCCGCGCCGCCCAGCTCGGCCTGAAAATTGCAGTAATCGAGCAGCAATACTGGGGTGGAGTGTGCCTGAACGTGGGCTGCATTCCGTCGAAGGCACTGCTGCGCAACGCTGAACTCGCCCATATCTTCACTCACCAGGCCGAGCTGTTCGGAATCTCGGGCGACATCGCGTTCGACTACGGCGTCGCGTATGACCGCAGCCGCACGGTGGCCGACGGCCGGGTGAAGGGGGTGCACTTTCTGATGAAGAAGAATGGCATCACCGAGATCGACGGGCACGGTTCATTCACCGATGCCCAGACGATCGAGGTTGCCCTCACCGGCGGCGGCACTGAAACCGTCACTTTCGGTGATGTGATCATCGCCACCGGTTCGACGGTGCGCCTGCTTCCGGGCGTCGAGCTCAGCGAGAATGTGGTGACCTACGAAACGCAGATCCTCACGCGGGCGCTGCCACGCTCAATGGTGATCGTTGGCGCAGGAGCCATCGGTATGGAATTCGCCTACGTACTGAAGAGCTACGGTGTCGACGTCACGATCGTCGAGTATCTGGATCGCGCCCTGCCCAACGAAGACATCGACGTGTCGAAAGAGATCACGCGGCAATACAAGAAGCTGGGCATCGAGATCCTCACGTCCACGAAGGTCGAAACCGTCGTCGATGACGGCAGTGCGGTCACCGTCACCTACGCCGCGGCATCCGGTGAGCGTTTCAGTCTCCAGGCCGACAAGGTGCTGATGTCGGTGGGCTTTGCACCGCGTGTGAACGGCTTCGGACTCGAAACCACCGGTGCGGCTCTGACCGACCGGGGAGCGATTGAGATCAACGACTACATGCGCACCACCGTGCCGCACATCTACGCCATCGGTGATGTCACCGCGAAGCTGATGCTCGCACACGTCGCCGAGGCTCAGGGGGTCGTGGCGGCCGAGACAATTGGGGTAGCGGAAACCATGGCGCTCGGCGACTACCGGATGATGCCGCGCGCGACGTTCTGCCAGCCGCAGGTCGCCTCGTTCGGACTCACCGAGCAGCAGGCGCGCGACGAAGGGTATGACGTGCGCGTGGCGAAGTTCCCGTTCACCGCAAACGGCAAGGCGCAGGGCCTGGGCGAACCGGGCGGCTTCGTCAAGCTCGTCGCCGACGCGAAGTACGGTGAACTGCTCGGCGGCCACCTGATCGGGGCCGATGTGGCCGAGCTGCTGCCCGAGCTCACCCTCGCTCAGAAATGGGACCTCACTGCGCTCGAGCTCGCACGCAACGTGCACACTCATCCGACGCTGAGCGAAGCGCTGCAAGAGGCGTTCCATGGACTCACTGGCCACATGATCAACCTGTAGGGGTAACCGGCGCCGCTCTGAAATGATCAGTGACATTGCGCACGGTGAAGCGCTTGTCGCGTCGACCGCCACACAGACGTCGACCGCCACACAGACGGAGTGATGAGGGGGCTGTCGTGTACGACGTGATCATTGTCGGCGCGGGCCCGACCGGCGTGATGCTGGCCAGCGAGTTGCGTTTGCGGGGCATCGATGTGCTGGTGCTTGAGAAGGATGCGGAGCCGACCAAAATTGCCCGCGCACTCGGTCTCCACACGCGCAGCGTTGAAATCCTTGACCAGCGCGGACTACTCGATCCCTTCCTCGCGCTCGGCCAGACGTATCCGCTCGGCGGTTTCGCCGGCATCCCCGCACCGCCGCCGGCCCATCTGGACACTGCGCACCCGTACCTTCTCGGTATTCCGCAGATCCTCACCGAGCGACTGCTGCTCGAACATGCAGCCGAGCTCGGCGTCAAGATCCGGCGCGAGTGCGAGGTTGTCGGAGTGAGTCAGGACGAGCTCGGCGTTACGGTCGAGCTGACTGATGGAACGCAGCTGCTCTCGCGCTTTCTCGTCGGCTGTGACGGCGGTCGCAGTGCGGTGCGCAAGTTGCTCGGTGTTGGCTTTCCCGGTGAGCCCAGCCGGCAAGAGATGCTGCTGGGGGTAGTGGAGTTGGCAATGCCGGCGGATGAGATCGACCGTATAGTGACCGAGGTTCGTCAGACCCACAAGAACTTCGGCGCGGGGCCCGTTGGCGACGGACTGTACCGCGTCGTCACGCCCGCCGATGGAGTGGCCGAAGACCGCGCAGCCCCGCCGACGCTGGCGGAGCTCAGTGATCAGCTGCGCGTGTTCGCCGGCACTGACTTTGGTGCACACTCCCCGCGGTGGCTGTCCCGCTTTGGGGATGCGACCCGGCTGGCGGATCGATACCGCATTGGCCGGGTGTTTCTGGCGGGTGACGCCGCCCACATCCACCCGCCGTACGGCGGTCAGGGCCTCAACCTCGGCATCCAGGATGCCTTCAATCTAGGCTGGAAACTGGCAGCCGAAGTCGCTGGCTGGGCGCCGACCTGGCTCCTCGATAGCTACCACGCCGAGCGGCATCCGGTCGCCGCCGACGTACTGGACATCACCCGCGTGCTGGGCGAATTACTGCTGCAAGAGCCGGGGCCACAAGCCGTCAGGCGCCTGATCACCGAGCTGATCAACTTCGAGGATGTGAACAGGCACCTGGTCGAGAAAGTCAGTGGGATCGGCATCCGCTACGACTTCGGCGATGAGCCCGGGCATGAGCTGCTCGGTCGGCGCCTGCGAGATATCCGTCTGACGCGCGGGCGGCTGTACGAGCTGATGCACGCCGGTCGCGGGCTACTGCTCGACCAGACCGGCGAGCTTTCGATCGACGGCTGGGCTGACCGGGTCGATCACGTCGTCGACGTCAGGGAGGAACTGGATGTGTCTGCCGTGCTGTTGCGGCCCGACAGCCACATCGTCTGGGTGGGTGACGACCAGCAGGCTCTGGACGACCATCTGCACAGGTGGTTCGGCGCAAGCGGCAGCTGATGACGGAGCTGCATGACTCGACCGGCCGGGCGCAGGTCGCTGGTAATCTTGGGGGCCGCAACTCACGAACAAAGGGACGATTGCATGACGGACGCGCCCGCGCCTTACGGATCCACGCCACTCGCCACAGGCCCGTCGGGCAAGCGAGTGCGCATTCCCCAGCTCCGACAGTGGAAGCGTGAGGGGCACAAGTGGGCGATGCTCACGAGCTACGATCAGCTCACCGCCACGATCTTCGAGGATGCCGGCATCCCCGTCCTGCTTGTTGGCGACTCCGCCTCCAACAACATTTTCGGCAACGACACGACGTTGCCGGTCACCGTCGACGAGCTTCTGCCGCTGGTACGGGCCGTCAGCCGTGCAACGTGGCGCCCCATCGTGATCGCTGATCTGCCGTTCGGCTCATATCAGGAGTCTCCCGAGCAGTGTTTTCGCACGGCAGCTCGATTCATGAAAGAGGCCGGCGCACACGCCGTCAAGATCGAGGGTGGGCTTGAGGTCGTGCCTCAGGTTGAGAAGCTTGCCGCAAACGGAATCCCGGTCATGGCGCACATCGGATTCACTCCCCAGGCAGAGCATCAGCTGGGCGGGTACCGAATCCAGGGCCGCGGGCCAGACGCCGACCGACTCATGGCAGAGGCCAAGGCGCTTGAAAGAGCCGGTGCATTCGGCATCCTCATTGAAATGATTCCCGGTGAGCTGGCCACTGCGATCACCGCATCAGTTGACATCCCCACTGTCGGCATCGGTGCAGGCGTCGGTTGTGACGCTCAGGTATTGGTGTGGCAAGACATGGCCGGCCTGCGTTCGGGCAACCTCCCCCGATTCGTCAAGCAGTACGCTGACATGCGGACCACCCTCCACGGAGCCGCGACGGACTTCGCCGCCGAAGTCAGCGCGAGCGAATTCCCTGGCCCCGCTCACACGTTCTAGGCCACTGCCAGGTGTGTCTCAGCTCTCGCCGTAGGCTGAATCTCACAGACGATGGGAGGCAGCGATGGCTCAGACGACGACGGTAGCCGGATCGACAGTGGCCGAGGTGATGGCCGAGCTCGCCGCGCTTGAAGACCCGAAGGCCCGCGCGATCAATGCCAGACACGGCGATGACCACGGAGTGAACCTCAGCAAGCTGCGCGCAGTGGCCAAGCGGCTCAAGGCCCAGCAGGATCTTGCGCCCGAGCTGTGGCAGACGGGCGATACCGCTGCCCGCCTCGTGGCTATCCTGATCTACCAGCCACAAGCACTCGAGCGTGACGAACTGGATGCCATGTTGCGCGAGGCGCGCATCCCCAAAGTGCACGACTGGCTGGTGAACTACGTGGTGAAGAAGAGTAAGCACGCCGGGGAGTTGCGGGTTGTCTGGTTCGCCGATCCAGACCCGGTTGTCGCGAGTGCAGGCTGGGCCCTGACGTCCGATCGGGTGGTGAAAGATCCCGACGGCCTCGACATTCCTGGACTGCTCGACACCATCGAGGCAGAAATGAAGGATGCCCCCGAGCGTTTGCAATGGGCGATGAACACGTGTCTGGCTCAGATTGGGATCACGCACCCGGAGTATCGCGATCGCGCCATCGACATCGGGGAGCGTCTCGAGGTGCTCAAGGACTACCCGGCTCCCCCGAACTGCACGTCGCCCTTCGCTCCCATCTGGATCACCGAGATGGTGGGTCGGCAGCACACTACTGAGCATGCAGCAAGCCACTGAGCAAGCACTCGGGTTGCCTGGCTAGCACCCCCTGTTGGCACAGGTGGACGCTTGACGTTCGCCATCCCTCTTCAGCATGCTGAAGAGTGGGAAGGGATCACATGCGAAAGATCTCGAAAACAGCGGTGTGGGCCTCGGTTGTCGGCATTGTCATCTGGTTAGCCGGTACAGCCCTGCTCATATTTGGAGAAACGCTTCCGGTCAAGATTGTGGGAATAGTTATGTTCGCCATCGGACTGACTCTGCCCGCCTGGGCAGCCGTCATAGAACGACGCGGCCAGTGAGATCACAGCGATTACGAGCGGAAGGTGACGTCTTATACACAAAGTGACCTATCCAATGGGTGTCTCACTTGATGGCTACATCGTCGGCCCGGACGGCAACTGGGCTTGATCGATGAATACCGAACCAGCGTGTATCCGGTGATGGTCGGGCAAGCGCAGAAACGCTACAACGCTCGCACAATCAGTCCCTCGGCCGTGGTGTTGACCGACGAGAGGATGTCGGCGGTGTCGATGATCATGTCGTGCATGGCCCGGGCGGCGCGGGTCAGCGTGACATCGCTGCGATGAGCGAGGCTGACCTCGCGGGTCAGGCGCGGCGCGCTGAGCCTGACGGAGCGTAAGCCCGGTCGATCGGTCAGGACCATGGCGGGAACGACGGCAACGCCGAGCCCACGCTCGACGCAGCGCAGCACCGCATCCATTTCGCCCCCTTCGAGCACGATCTGCGGCGTCAATGACGCGTCGCGGAAGGCCTGCATCGTGGCGGCACGGAGGTCGTAGTTCTCGTGGAAGGTGATCTGTGGGAGTACAGCGAGCCCTGCGAGAGTGAGCGACTTCCGGTTTCCAAACAGCGGGCTCTGCGCTGCGGAAATGATCACGAGTTCTTCGGTGAGCAGCGGGATCCGTTGCAGGCTCGCGGACGAGCTGCTCCCACCGCCCCTGCTGCTGCCCCCTTCGTCAGAGGTGGTGATCAGCGCGAGATCGAGCGCTCCGCCGGCCAGGTCGTCGAGCAGTCCGCGCGAGCCGCCTTCGGTCAGGTGCAGATCGATGCCTGGGTACGCCGTGTGGAAGGAGGCCAGCACCTCGGCGACCAGGCTGATACAGAGCGTTGGCGTGGCACCGAGACGCACCCGTCCCTGTTTCAGGCCCGCGAGCTCGTGCATCTCGTGACGGACGGCTTCGGCATCTGCCAGCATCCGCTTTGCCAGCGGCAGCAGCGATTCGCCCGCTGCCGTGAGGGTGATGTTGCCTCGAACCCTGTGAAACAGCTCGGCACCGAGGTCGGATTCAAGCGTTGCGATCTGTCGGCTGAGTGAGGGTTGCGCGAGGTGCAGTTGCGCCGCGGCTCGGGTGAAATGCCCGGTGCGGGCGACTTCGACGAAGCTCTGCAACTGTTCCAGGTTCATATCGATAGCCTAAGCACATTGAACCAACTCGAATGATTCATTGGACTAATCAACAGGCGATTCTTAGCGTTGAGCTCATGACTTCAGCAACACGCAATGAAAAGCAGATCTCCACGACTGTGCTCGTGATCGGCACCGGCGGATCGGGCCTGCGGGCGGCCATCGAGCTGGCCGAAATGGACACCGACGTGCTTGCCGTCGGCAAGCGCCCACGCAACGACGCACACACCTCGCTCGCCGCCGGCGGCATCAACGCAGCACTCGGCACGATGGATGAAGACGACTCCTGGCAGCAGCACGCGGCCGACACCATCAAGGAGAGCTACAACCTCGCCAACCCTCATACCGTCGAGATTGTCGCCCGCGGTGCCGAGCAGGGCATCCGCGATCTTGAGCGTTACGGCATGTCATTCGCCCGCGAAGAAGACGGCCGCATCTCGCAGCGCTTCTTCGGCGCCCACACCTTTCGCCGCACCGCGTTCGCCGGCGACTACACGGGCCTCGAAATCCAGCGCAGCCTGGTGAATCGCGCCGCGCAGCTGAACGTCCCCATCCTCGACGAGGTCTACATCACTCGCCTGCTCGTGCGCGACAACCAGGTGTTCGGTGCGTACGGCTTCGATATCAACACCGGCACCCGCTACCTCATCCACGCGGATGCCGTCATCCTCGCCGCCGGCGGACACAACCGGATTTGGCGCCGCACGTCGTCACGTCGCGACGAGAACACCGGCGACTCGTTCCGCCTGGCCGTCGATGCCGGTGCCCGCCTGCGGGACCCGGAGCTCGTGCAGTTCCACCCGTCAGGGATCATCGAGCCGGAGAGTGCTGCCGGAACCCTGATTTCTGAGGCAGCCCGCGGCGAAGGCGGCATCCTGCGCAATGCCCTCGGCGAGCGCTTCATGGAGCGCTACGACCCGGTGCGGATGGAGCTCTCGACTCGCGACCGCGTGGCGCTGGCCGCGTACACCGAGATCAAGGAGGGCCGCGGCACTGAGAACGGGGGCATTTGGCTTGACGTCTCGCATCTGCCGCGCGAGGTGATCATGGATCGCCTCCCCCGCGTGTACCAAACAATGATGGAACTTCAGATGCTCGACATCACCCAGGAGCCGATCGAGATCGCGCCGACAGCGCACTATTCGATGGGTGGTGTCTGGGTGCGCCCCGACGATCACAGCACGGATGTCGACGGCCTTTATGCGATCGGTGAGGCCTCCAGCGGGCTGCACGGCGCGAACCGTCTGGGCGGCAACTCGCTCATCGAGCTGCTCGTCTTCGGCCGGATCGTGGCACGTGCCGCCGCCGCATATTCCGCTTCACTGGAGTCGCAGCCGCGCTCAGCGGAGGCGCTTGCCCAGGCCAGAACTGAGATCGACAATCTGCTCACCGCCGACGGCCACGAGAATGTGCGTGCCCTGCAGCGGGCCATCCGCAACATGATGACCGAACATGCCGGCGTCGTGCGCGATGAGGAGGGCCTCAAAGCCGGCCTCGCCAAGCTCGACGAGATCGAGCAGCGCATGGGTCAGGTCGGGATCCACCCCGACATTGCCGGGTACCAAGACCTCGCGCACGCCTTCGATCTCAAGGCCTCGGCCTTGGCGGCTCGGGCAACCCTCGAGGCTGCCGTCGAACGTCGTGAAACCCGCGGATGCCACAACCGCAGCGACTACCCCGACACCGACCCGGCGCTGCAGGTGAACCTGGTCTGGTCGCCCTCGACGGGTGTGACCCGTGAGGAGATCCCACCGGTACCCGCCGAGATCGCGGCGCTCATGGCGGAGGTTTCGACCGTCGGCAAGCTGGTGGAGTAGCCAGCTCCCTCAGCGGATGGGCACCCGCACGTCGGAGCCACCCTCTGGCGTGAGCCGAGTTCGAATCTTGAGCAACGTCGGGGCTGGCACGAATCCACCGGCAAAGAGCGCCTCGCCCTGTTGAAATTGAGGAGAGCTCGCGAGCAGCTCGGGCGGTGCGAACCCGAAGATCGTCGCGAGCTCGTCGAGGTCGACCGGCGAGCTCATCCGCATCAGGGCCAGGTTGTCGCATTGGGAGATGATGCTCGGGTGAATCTTCGACGGGCGCTGGGTCGAGAGGAGCAGCCAGAGGCCGAATTTGCGCCCCTCTGCGGCAATCTGGATGATGCGTTCCAACACTGCTCGGTGCAACGGGGAGTCGTTGTCGGGCGAACAGAGATTGTGCGCCTCGTCGATCACGATGAGGATGGGTCTCCGTGACTCGCGCTTGGCCCACAGGTCATCGAGCACCGACAACGCAACGACAAGGTTCTCGCCGGGAAAGGCGAATCCGCCGAGGTCGAGAACTGTCGCGTCTGGACGCTCGTCCACGATGAGGTTCGCCTCTTTACCGTCGTATGCCCATACCTCCCAATCGACTAGCCGAAGGTTCTCGATACGTTGCGCCAGCGCCTGCGCGGCCACCTCTGTGCTTGCGCGCAACCGCGGCACAAGGTCTTCGTGATTGCCAGTGGTGAGACCGTTCGCCTCGAAGTGCATGAGCAAGTTGTACTCATCGCGATCAACAACAGGGTCAAGGCGCAGTATCGCTGCCTTCGACCGAATCGAGAAGTCGGTGAAGCGCGCCAGAAGCGGCTCGTTTCCGGTGCCGCTGGGTCGCAGGATGCGGATGTCTCGTTCCTGCAGGGCGCGATGCTCAGGCACGTCGCTGTCGGAGATCAGTTCATGCAGCCGCACGAAGTCGGCGTTCGGGTCGAAGATGACCATCGGGAGCCCCGTATGCACCAGCAGCTGTTCAAGCACTACGCCGAGTGCGTACGTCTTGCCCGAACCGCTCTGACCACACCAAAAGGTATGCCGGTTGAATCTGCCAGGAATCAGCCGGGCGCCGATCCCGTCGGACTCAACGAGCGATCCGACATTCAGCGTGGCCCCCGCAGAAGAGTAAACGAGCTCGATCGCATCGGAATCCGCCGCCACGATTGCGGCCTCGAAGAATGCAGTGGGCCGTGATGGGTCGAGGAGACCATCGTCAGTGATCGTCCCGAGGATGCGGCCAGCACCGACTAGTACGCCGTCGTCAGTGAACTCAAGACTGTCGACGATACCGATCTTCTGCAGACCAGTCACACCATCCGTCGTGACGATGAAGCTCCCAGGGACCAATGGAGCGTCGGTTGAACCGGTGAATCGAAAGATACTGCCGTTCACTGACGTGGCGGTGCTCGCGGAGGGCACTGGCACCTCGGAACCCGGTACGGGGGTAGATGCGGCTGGCACTGTGGGGGCTGCGGTCGCTGCGGTCACTGTGTGTCCAATCAAGTCGAGCGGATGCCGAGTGCTGTTGCTGGTGCTGGTGCTCCTGAACTTATTCCGACGTCAGGAGAGGAGCAAGGGACCAACGCGGGCAGGGACTCCAGACGGAATATCAACTCGGTTCGAGTCCGTCCGCTCACGCGAGCTTCGAACCAATCAGAGAGACTCGGACAGCCCGCCATACGACAGCTCGCGACCGAGGATGTTCTGGGCCGCACGATGGCCAGAGCGCAATGCCGCCGTGACCGTAGCCGGATCATCCGTCCAGGTCGCCTCACCCGCGAAGTGCAGCACACCATTGATCGGCGTGGCCATCCGGTCGTGGTCGTCCGGCGTCGAACCCGGCGTCATGTACGCGTACGAGCCTCGTGAATACGGTTCGTCTTGCCAGCGCGTGACGAGCGCGTGATTCGGCCGTTCGAGCCGTGCTCCGTAGAGCTTGCGCAGGGCATCAAGCACTGACTCGACGATTCGCTCGTCGTCCCACTCGCGCGTGGCGATGGCGCTCGGGCCTGCGGCAAACGTGAGCAGTGTCGGCACCCCGTGGAGGTCGGTCAGGTCGTACCAGGAGTGCCACCACGTTCCGCCCTCGCCCTGCTGCCGAACCGCGTAGACGTCGTCGTCCCAGAACTTGATGGGGAAGCGCAAGAACACCTTTTCGAAGTTGTTCATCTCAAATCCGGCGATGGTGTCGGCGAGCCAGTCGGGCAGCACAGGGTCAAAGCTCAGCTCACCCGACTTCAGGATGCCGATGGGCACCGTGATGACCGCCCGAGCCGCGGCGAACTCGCCTGCAGTCGAGCTGACTGTCACTCCCCCGGTCGACCACTCGATGCGCGTGACTACATGCTCGAGCCTGACGTCGAGCCCCTCGGCGAGATGCGCCGCAAGCCGGTCGAAGCCATCAGGAAAGACGACCTCGTCGCCCTCAACTGTGTCGTCGTCGAGGCCGTGTGCATCCAGGTTTGCCGCCCAGACCCCGTACTGCTCTTCGGAACGGTGCCGCACGAATTCCCGCACCCGCTCGGCGCGATCTGGGTTCCAGTCAAGCGTGGTGAGCGTTGTCTCAATGGCATCCTCGTACGAACTGCCGAGAGCGGATGCCGCGATCGCCGCGGCCAAGTGCCGGTCGAACTCACGCACGTCGTCGACGAAAGCCTGAACGGCAGCATCACTCAGGCGTTCACCTGACGGTCCGTAATACGCAATGGGACGACTGTCTGGCTGGTAGCTGCCGACCGTGAACTCGACGGTTCGCATGCCGAAGTCCCTGACGACGTCGGCCAGCGGATTGCCATCGATGCCGTGAATCCACGAGGCGCCCCTGTCGCTGATCAGCCCGTCTGAGCGCTCGGTCCAGGTGCGGCCGCCGATGCGATCGCGCGCTTCAAGCACGACCACGCGCTGCCCGGCCTGTGCGAGCAGCCGCGCGGCGGTAAGCCCGGAGACGCCAGCGCCGATCACGACAGTGTCGAAGTTCTCCATGCGCTCAGGCTAACAACCGCAACCGAGCATGGCTGCGTCCCGCCCCTCATCAAACGGGGATCGAGATCTTCTACTGGCTGGCGTTTGCCGAAGTCGCCAAAACCAGATGTGCTTCGCGATCAGCGCGTAGCTGCCCTGTGGGCAGGCTAGCGCTAGCGGCCCACCATCCCCAGGTGATGCGCGTTGTAGCGGGCACCATGCACCTCGATGCGTTGGGTGAGCGCGTCGAGGTCGGCCAGCTCATCGGCCGAGAGCGCAACCGCAGTACTCCCGGCGTTCTCCTCGATGCGCGCAGTTCGCCGGGTACCGGGGATCGGCACGATCCACGCTTGCTGTGCGAGCAACCAGGCGAGAGCGACCTGGCCGGGGCTGGCGTCCTTGCTCGCCGCGAGCTGTGCCACATGATCGACGATGGCCTGGTTGGCAGCCCGGTTGTCCTCCGAGAAGCGCGGAATCGTCTTGCGGATGTCGTTGTCAGTAAATGTCGTGTTGGCGTTGACGGTTCCGGTGAGAAATCCCTTGCCGAGCGGGCTGAACGGCACTAAACCGATGCCCAATTCGGCGAGCGTCGGAAGCACCTCAGCCTCTGGATCACGCGTCCACAGGGAGTACTCGCTCTGCAACGCGGTGACGGGAAACACCGCGTGGGCACGCCGAATGGTCTGCACGCCAGCCTCGGAGAGCCCGAAGTGCTTGACCTTGCCCTCTTTCACCAGCTCGCCCACCGCGCCGGCGACATCCTCGATCGGAACATCCGGGTCGACTCGGTGCTGATAAAACAGGTCGATTACATCGGTACGCAGCCGCATGAGCGAAGCCTCAGCAACGCGACGGATCTGTTCGGGCCGACTGTTGAGCCCGCCGGAGCCACTCTCGATGTCAAAGCCGAACTTAGTGGCGATGACGACCTGGTCGCGGATCGGTTCGAGCGCCTCGCCGACAAGCTCTTCGTTGATGTACGGACCGTAGACCTCTGCGGTGTCGAAGAACGCGACGCCGACGTCGACGGCAGAGCGGATGACGCCGATCATCTCGTCACGATTGCCCGGGTTGGGCCCGTAGCTCTGCGACATGCCCATGCAGCCCAGGCCGACGGCCGAGACTTGGAGTCCTTGGCCGAGTGTTCGGATGTGCATATTCATTCTCCTGACATCTGGCGTCATCGGTGTAGCGACGTACTCAGTTGGATTGTTGGCGGGCGCGGCCTGCGAATAGTGCGTGCAACAGCGGAACGATTGACGCGACCATGAACACCGTGCCGAGCACCACATCATCGGCATGGATCACCGCACCGGCAATGAGTAGAGCAGCGAACAGCAGAGCAGAAATAACTCGCCGGGCCGCGCGCTCCAGTCGGGCAACCCGGTGCTCAAGGTGCGGGTTCTGCACGGTCAGGGAGCCCTCCTCGATGCGAGTGAGCATTGCATCCAGCCGTTTCGGCAGTCCCATGGTGATCCCGGCGACTTCCACAGCCTGTTGCCCGATGTCCCGCACAAAATTGCCACGCTCGTCGCGCAGCAGCTGCGCGGCATACGGCTCGACGGAGTCCCAGAGGTTGAACTCGGGATCGAGGGCGCTGCACACTCCTGAGGTGAGCGACATCGCCCGGATGATGAGCAGAAAGTTCTCGGGCAGCTGGAACGGCAGCGAGCGGATGACGTCACCGAACTGCACGGCGAACTCGCGAAACTCCCGGGGGTCGACGTCGCGCAGCTCGGCGAAACCCATGCCGCCAAACCGGGCGAAGAGCTGAATCATCGCGCGCTCGAGCTCGGCGGTCTCGGCCGAGGGCAGCAGCACGCCCAGGTCGCGGATCGCATCCACCAGGCCCTTGCCGTCGCGCGAGGCCGCCGCGATCAGTAGCTTGCGCAGGCCGCTGCGGACGTTGGGGGAAACCTCCCCCATCATGCCGAAGTCGATGAATGTCAGCTTCCACGGCCGCTCGCCGACGTCGCTTGCACTCGGGGCGACCGGCGTCACGAAGATGTTGCCCGGATGCGGATCGGCGTGGAAGAAGCCGTTCGTGAACAATTGGTCGAACATGACAGCCGCGAAGACCGGGGCTACCTCGGCCGGATCGATGCCAGCCGCGCGCAGCGCTTCAACATCGGTGATCTTGATGGCCGTGACATCCTCGAGCGTCAGCACGCGTCTGGTTGTGCGCTCCCATACGACCTCGGGCACCGCCACCCGGTCGTCGCCGGCGAAGTCCTGGGCGAAGCGCTCAGAACTCGTGGCCTCGTGCATGTAGTCAATCTCTTCGAGGCTTGTGGCAGCAAACTCCTCAACGAGCGCTGGCATGTCGACCCTGTCGTACACCAGCCGCACCCGGCTGAGCCAGCCGCCGACTTTGCGCAGGGCAGCCAGGTCGACGTCAATGATCTCGTCGATGCCCGGCCGTTGCACCTTGATTACCACCCCATCCAGACCGGTATCTGCAGCATCGAGCGGGCCGAGCCTGGCCCTGTGCGCCTGACCGAGGGATGCCGCTGCGACCGGCGTCTCATCGATCGCCACGAATGCCCGCTCAAGTGGCACGCCTAACTCGGCCTCCGCGAGCGCGCGGATGGCCGGGAATGGCACGGGCGGCACCTCGTCTTGCAGCCCCTCCAGCTCACTGGTAATTTCGGGCGGCAGCACGTCGAGGCGCGACGACATGAACTGACCGACCTTGATCATCAACCCGCCGAGGTCGACAGCGAGCACGTGGAAGCGTTGCGCGAAGCGTCGCATCCGCTTCGCTCGTGTGCGCGCAGCGAGCTTAGACAGCCCGATGCGTGGCAGGAACAGTTCGTACCACCACGCGACGGTCAACTGCCAGCCGGCGAACCGCAGGATGCGACGGTAGCGGGCACGGGTGTCTCCAGCGCCGGTCATCGAAGCTGATCGACCCTGACGGACCGATGGCACCCGCGTCAGTCCTGCGAGAGGATCGAATAGAGTCGGCGACGCGCCTCATCGAGCACGGCCACCGCTTCCTGCACCTGCGCGGGCGAGCCGGTGCGATTCACCTGGGCAACGGCCTGTGCGAGCTCCATGCCTGACTTGGGCAAAGCACCGTGCCCGACGCCATCCGTTGAGCTCGTGGTGTCCCACGGCGCTGAATTGCCGGACTCGTCGGCGACTTCGCGCCCCGCTTCTGTCAGCGCGTAGGTCTTGCGGCCATTCGATTCCTCCGCGCTAATGAGCCCCTCATCGGCCAACAGCTGCAGTGTCGGGTAAACCGAGCCGGCACTGGGTTTCCAGCTGCCACCACTGCGCTCCTCGATCTCGCGGATGATTTGGTAGCCGTGCATCGGTTGCTCGGCGAGCAGCGCGAGCACTGCCGCGCGCACATCCCCTCGACCCATGCGGCTTCCAGCGCGCTTCTCGAAACCTGAGCGCAGCTGATCCATGAACTGCCACACTCCCTCGGCGGGGTTGCCGCCGCCGAACCCGCCAGTGGGGAACGAACTAGCCATAATGACCTCCTCGATAAATCGCGAACGATACTCAACGATATGTCGGACGGCAAGCGAGCGATAGGGGTTGCGGCTGCCAGATTCAAGGGGCTCAATGCGCAGGCGGTGCACACCCTTGAGGCGCAACAGCGAGCGCATGGTGCCTCTACCGCCCGCTAGTTGTTAAGTTCGCGACGGGCTAACGCACGCCGAGCTGCGCCTCGATGACCGCGCTAGCCGCGCCAAGGATGACGAGATCGGCATCCTGCTCGTACACATTCACCCGGATGCTCGCGCCGTGGGCGGGCAATAACCGCTCACGGATGACGTCGAGCACCGCGTCGGCATACAGCCCCTGAACGAGACCCTCTGGACCGATCAATGCGATATCGGTGAGGTTGAGCATGCTTACAATCGGCGCGAGAAAACCGCCGAGCTTTCCACCCGCGCCCGACACCAGAGCGTCATGTTCATCAGCAGGGCGACTCTCGATCCGTCGCAGCAGGTGAGATGCCCCTGTCACCTGCTCGAGGCATCCACGGCGTCCACACACGCATTCCTCGCCGTTGGGATCCACGATCACGTGACCGATCTCGCCGGCAGCGAATTGTTCGCCCGGCACCAGGTCGCTGTCGAGGATGACAGCTCCGCCGACGCCGTTCTCAATCGTCACTGTCAGCAAGTCCCGCGTCTCGCGATCCCGGAAGCGACGGATGCCGAGCGCCATCCAGTTCACGTCGTTGCCGACGGTGACGTCGAGTCCTGTCGCCGACGAGATCGCATGGGCTACATCGACATGGCGCAGGCCGAGGCGGTCGGAGACGCGAATATTTCCGACGTCATCTACGAGCCCCGGCGAAGCGACGCCAACGCCCAATACCTGTGCAGGAGTCGATTGGACCAGATCGCTGAGGATGCGAGCGGCAAGTTCGATCGCCGCGTCACCGGTAACACCGCCCACCTCGACGCTCGTACGGGCTGTGATGTCGCCACGCAGATTCACGATGGCTCCGGTGAAGAGATGGCCGCCGCTCAGGTCGATGACGGCCGCCGCATTTCCGTCAAGGTCGATCTCTACCCGTGCAGCGGGTTTACCCACGCGGGCTTCTGCCACCACGCCCATGTCGCGGAGCATTCCTTCGTCGAGCAGATCGGCAACGAGCGCTGTCACCGTCGGTTGCGACAGTTTCATCGCTGCCGCCAGTTGCGGCCGCGTCATGGGACCGCTCGCGTGGAGCAGACCAAGGATCAAGGATTGATTGTGAGCTCTGGCGTCCTGAGCGACAGCGGCTCGCGGGGTCGACGGCGTGCGTTTCACAGCCCACAATTCTGCCGACGTCAGCGACAAGGTGTCATTTCCTCGCACTACCCGACCTCCACTGTGCCGAACGCCTCAGTCAGCTCTGCAACGGCTGCCGCCCGTTCTTCAAGAGTCTGTTCGCGCCCGCGCACACCGGGGCGCGCCTGCCACGGCTTGGGTCCATCAGCCTGCCGGTATTCCACTCCGAACGCGTCAAGCCGACCCAGATGCGAGTGCAACCGCGCCGCGAACTCGGCGTCATCGTCTACAGGACCAGCCCACAGCGCTTCAGCAAGCGCACACGCCCGTGGCCACAGCATGTAGTCGACCGAGCGCGGATTGTCGAGGTGTTCGGCCCAGAGGTTGCCCTGTCCACCTCGAATGAGTGCACGCGCGCCCTCCTCGACTCCGGTCGGCATCGGGTCGAACCGGGCGATGTCGGCCGCGGTCACCACGACTCCCACTGGCACTGGCTCGCGGGGATCCTCAGACTGGCGGTAGTCAAGATAGACCAAATGATCAGGGCAGGCGATGACCTCGAGGCCCGCACGCAGAGCTGCGCGAACTCCGGCCTCTCCGCGCCAGCCCAGCACGAGGGCATCCGGTCGGGATTCATGTTCGAGCAGGTCATCCCAGGCAAGCAGAGTCCGGCCGTGCGCGTCCAGGTGCGCAGCGAGCTGGCTCAGGAACCATGCCTGCAACTCGCGCGGATGCGACAACTCGCGTTCGGCGGCGAGCTCGACCGAGCGCGGATCTGCCTCCCACGGGCCGGACGGGCATTCGTCGCCGCCGAGCCCGATGACTCGAGACGGGAAGATGTCGAGCAGTTCATCGAGCACTGTGCGGAAAAACTCGACGGTGCCCTGTTCCATGTTCAGCGGAAAATCAGACACCCCGAAGCGCGGCCAGACAGCGGGCGGGAAGCCGGGCGATGTGCTGATTCCAAGCTGCGGGTATGCCGCGATGGCCGCCTGGGAATGTCCGGGAACGTCAATCTCTGGCACGATCGTCACGCCGTGGTCGGCGGCGAAGGCCACCAGGTCGCGCAGTTCATCCTGCGTGTAGAAACCGCCGTGCGGGCGTTTGTACTCCCCCGCCGTCGCGTCATCGCCTCCGACCTGCGTCGATGCCCGCCACGAACCGACCTCGGTCAGCCGCGGAAAGGCCAGCACTTCGAGGCGCCAGCCCTGGTCGTCGGTGAGGTGCAAGTGCAACGTGTTGAGCTTGTGCATCGCCATCAGTTCGATGATGCGACGCAATTCGCGCAGCGGCAGAAAATGGCGGGCGACATCGATCATCAATCCACGCCATGAATAGCGCGGAGCGTCGTCGATGCACACGTAAGGAATTGACAGTGTCCGTGGCAAAGCGGCACCGGATCGCCACACGTCGTCGCCGCAGAGCTGCAGCAGCGTGTGAACGGCGGCGACGAACCCGGCGGCACCCGACGCGGTGATAAGCACACCGGTCTCATCGACGGTGAGTTGATACGCCTCGCTTTCG
Source organism: Leifsonia sp. A12D58 (assembly GCF_047530025.1). Lineage (NCBI taxonomy): Bacteria > Bacillati > Actinomycetota > Actinomycetes > Micrococcales > Microbacteriaceae > Leifsonia > Leifsonia sp. A12D58. Next base: position 444,231 of record NZ_JBLJAT010000002.1, read on the forward strand.
AGGGCACCGTCCGCAAACGCGTCGTCGAGAACGAGACGGATGTCGGCGGTCGCAGCGGTCGCCACCTCGCGCCCGTGCAGACGCAGGCCAGACCAGAGCAGGGAGCGCAACAGCACCGACGCGGGCACCGCTGCATCGGCTGCGTATATCGACACTGTTCCAGCCGCACCTGCCGGGCGCCAGGCGCCGGAGCCAACCTGGAGAGACCGCGGGCGGGGAACCAAATTTGTGAGCACGTGCATCCCTTCGCCACTCTCACCAACCTGGAGAGAATAATTAATAAAGATTGCATGCTTATTAAGCTATTTGCCAAATTCAGCGTGCGCGTATCCACCCGCAAGTGCGGCCGTGCAGCAGTCTCGCTGCTCTATTTGCGGCAGACGCTAGTCCTGCGTGGCCGACTCGACCGATTTCGGCGGTTTGCCCGGACGCACGGCGGCTGTGTCAGCGACGTCGATACGCGTGGCGCCGTTGGGTCGCTTGGTCGTCGTGATTCGAGGTGCCGCGTCTTCTTCCGATGCTTTGGGCGCCGTCGTCAGCTGGTCGTGTCGCTTCTTTTTGTCTGCCATTTCGGCCATGTGGTCACCTTTACTAGGGGCACAGAAATAGGTGCCTCGGATGCATCCAGAGTCGTTGTTTCCAGCGTAACTCGTCGGTCGAGCGGGTGAACTCGCGACCTGCACGGCGCATGATCGAAACGCCAAACGGCGCCGCGACCCACCATGGGAGCGAGCCGGGCACCGTGACCCGACGCAACCGAAGGAGCTACTGATGATCACGTTTGACGAGATCAGTGAGCGGCTCGAGCGCCTCAAGAACAATCAGGTCAGTGGACGCTCACATCACCTCAGAGCACGACGACGTGTTTACCTGGAGTCGACCCGGACTCGAGTGCGATGTGAGCATCCGCTACCTGCTCAAGACCGTTATAGACGGCGGCGATCGCCGGGTGGATGCGACCGGCTGCGATGGCGTCGAGTTGGTGCGCGAACGCGTCGGCGGGCAGGTCGGAGGCGTCGCCCCCGTAGGTGGTGAGACGCACCCCTTTCGGGATGACAGCGAACGGCGAGAAGTTTTCAATCGTCCATGCACCCGAGAGCGCTCCGGTGAAACACCCGGTTCCGCCTCGGCGGACGCTGCGCAGAGTATCGGGAAGTGTGGTTGTTCCGACAAGTTCAAGCGCCGCATCCACCCCCGCCGGCACAAGCTGGCGTACGGCCGTGGCGAGGTCGCGCTGATCGAGAAGCGGATGGGTGACGCCGTGGTCACTCAGCAGGGTGAACCTGGCGGGATCGCGAGTGGTGGCTATCACGGTGGCGCCCATGTCGGCAGCGAGGTCTGCGGCGGCGAGGCCAACGGTGGAGGTACCGCCGCGAATGAGGACTGTCTGTCCGGCCTGCACATCGAGCCCCGTGGTCAGCGACCCGTATGCGGTCTGGAACATCTCGGGCAGCGCCCCGAGTGTCTCCCACGGCAACTCGGATTCGAGCGGGATCACCTGATCCGCTGGCACGACGGTGTACTCGGCGTAGCTGCCGTCGAATGAGCGCCCCATGCCGCCCATCATCGTCGCCACCTTCTGCCCAGGGCTGAAGCCGGTTTCAGGGTCGGCGGCGTCGATGATTCCAACGGCTTCAATGCCGAGGATGCGCGGAAAACTGAAGTCGCTGGACGATCCCCCGTGCCGACTGGTGACCTCGGATTCGTTCACGCCGAACGCCTTGACTCTGATGCGAACCCACCCTGGTTTCACCTGGGGAACCGGAACGTCGCTCGGGATAAGGGTGTCGGGCTCCCCTGGCCCAGCCAGCACAATCGCTCGCATGGTGTTCGTCACGGTCAGTTCCTTTCGTGGTGCGTACCATCGTACGTACGCACGTGTATGGAGGGGAAAACTCATGCAGGCACAGCTCTCAGGTGAGCAGATCCAGCAGATCGCACGGCAGACCGCCGAAAACCTGCCCGATGTCACGCACGGGTATCCGTTTACCAAGAGTCTCAACGTCTACAAGGTGGTCGACAAGGTCTTTCTCATCGTCACCGAAGATCCGGATGAACTCATCATCACTGTGAAGGCCGACCCTCACCGCGCTGAGTCGCTGCGCCGCTCGTTCGAGAGCATCCAGCCGGGCCGGTATCTCAACAAGCGGCACTGGATATCGATCGGGTCAGGGACTGGCATCACCGCCGACATCGTGGATGACCTCGTTGCTGGCTCGTACGAGCTGGCCGGGAAGAAGCGCGCCAGCACCGTCTGACGGGCCCGCAGGCCAAGACGAGCGGGGACTATCCGTAGGGCTACCTGAGCCAAGCCTCTCCCCGCAGCGCCACTCGGACTACCGTGGCAGGCAACAGCGAAGGAGCCCGATATGGCTGACCCTGAAGACAGCACGATGCCCCCGATGGACGAGTCGCTATGGCGGCACGGTCGGCGCCGCTTTGACAGCGATCAGTTGCCGGTCGGCGAACGGATGGGCGTGGTCGTGGTCGGCGCTGGGCTCACCGGCCTCGTCACGGCGTACCTGCTGGCCCGGTCAGGTCACCACGTCATCGTGCTCGATGCGTACGATCCTGGGTCGTTGACGACTGGCGGGTCAACCGGCAAGGTCAGCTTGTTGCAGGGCGCAACGCTCAGCGCCATTGCCGAGCACCTGCCTGATGAGGTCGTGAACGCCTACGTCACCGCGAATCAGGCTGGACAACGCTGGTTACTCGATTTCATGGGCAGCCACGACGTACCGTTTGAGGAGCGCCCCGCATACAGTTATGCCGATTCCAGCGCCGGGATGGTGCGTCTCGAACGGGAATACGATCTCGGCCGCTCCGCCGGACTACCGCTTGAGCGTTCACGTGACACCGAGCTGCCGTGGAAGGTCGGACTCGCCCTCCGGCTCAACAACCAGCTGCACATCAACACCATGTTGCTCATTGACGTGCTGGTCGCTGAGGTACGGGCACTTGGCGTTCGGGTCGTCGGTAGCTGCACCGCAACGGCTGTGACGGCAACCCACGACGGCTATCGGGTACAGACCACACAGGGCGAAATCGACGCAGGCCGGGTGATCGCCGCCACAGGCATCCCCTTCCTCTCGCGCGGCGGACACTTCGCCCGCATTGAGGCCAAGCGCTCGTCCGTCGCCGCGTACAGCGGTGCCGGTGAGTGGTTGCGGGGCATGTACCTCTCGGTCGATGAGCCGCGACGTTCGTTGCTCAGCACCGACCTCACGCATACCAACTTCGTCAGTGGCGACGTCGCCAGTGACAACCGGATGCTCCTGGTCGGCGGCGCGGCGGGGGTCGTTGGGCGACCGCGCACGTTTACCGAAAGCCCCGCGGATGTGGACGAGTGGACAAGCGCACGTTTTCCGGGAGCGACATTGTTCCGCCGCTGGTGGGCACAGGACTACACCACTCTCGACAACGCTCCATATGTGGGCCCGCTACACCCGGGCGAGCACGGCATCCTGGTGGCGACGGGCTACGCAAAGTGGGGGCTCGCCAATGCTGCTGCCGCCGGAATTGCGTTGACGGCACTCGTGAACGGACAGGGGCTCGCCTGGGCGCACACGCTGTACCGGCGACGGGGCTGGCCGGCACCCAACATTGCGCAGATGATCGACACCAACGCCCACGTCGCGGTCGAGACGGCCCGTGGCGCCGCTCGGCTGGTGGCGATCGAGCACGACCCCGCCGGCAAAGATGACGCGGGCGTCGCCCTTGATGGATTGAAACCGGTCGCCCAGTGCACCGTCAACGGAGTCACCCACCGGGTGTCTGCGATCTGTCCGCATCTCGGCGGTGTCGTCACCTGGAATTCAGCGGAGGCCAGTTGGGATTGCCCGCTGCACGGCTCGCGTTTCGCTCCGGACGGCACGCGGATCGAGGGACCGGCCCGCAGCGGACTCGCCGCCGTCCACGTCGGCAAGCACTCCGATGCAACACCCGCGCCCAATCCGGATGAGTGAGTTACCGAAATCGACATGACCACACCCAAAGCACCGATTGTCGGCGACGCCTTCCTGCTCGCCCCTGAAACGGTTGAAGCTCGGCTGGGTGTCGACACATCGACCGGTTTGTCCGATGCGGAGGCCGCGAGGCGGCTGGCCACCGACGGCCCGAATGAGTTGCGCGGCACCCCACCGGTACCGACCTGGCGCAAAATCCTGGCACAGTTCCAGGATCCGTTGATCTACCTGCTGCTCGCCGCCGTCGCGGTCTCCCTCGTTGCCTGGCTCGTCGAGGGCGCCCACGGCGCACCGGTCGATGCGATCGTGATCGCGGCCATCATCATCCTCAATGCGATTCTCGGATACACGCAGGAGGCAAAGGCAGCGGATGCCGTCGCCGCCCTCGGTGCGATGACCGCCGCGACATCCACCGTGTTGCGTGGCGGTGAGCTCAAAACGGTGCCGTCCAGCGAACTGGTGCGTGGCGATGTATTGGTACTGGGCGAGGGCGACGCCGTCGGTGCGGATGCCCGACTCATCTTTGCGAGCGCGCTGCGGGTGCAGGAAGCATCGCTCACCGGCGAGAGTGCGGCGGTCGTCAAGAGCTCGGACACGTTGACGGACCAGGTGCCGCTCGGCGACCGGGTGAACATGGTTTTCAAGGGCACATCGGTGTCCCAGGGCGTCGGTCGCGCCATCGTCACCGCCGTTGGCATGTCGACCGAGATGGGCGCGATCGCCGAGATGCTCGACGCGACGGTCGAGGATCCCACGCCGCTGCAGAACGAGATCAAACTCATCAGCAAGGCACTCGGCATCATTGTGGTGATCATCGCGCTGGTGGTGATGATCACCTTCATCCTGGTGCAGGGCGTCACCGAACCAAGCGATCTGGTTGTCGTGCTGCTGCTCGGTGTCTCGCTCGCGGTGGCCGCCGTGCCAGAAGGTCTCCCTACGATCCTCTCGGTGATTCTCGCGATCGGCGTGCAGCGGATGGCCAAGCGCAACGCCGTCGTGAAGAAGCTCAGCTCGGTGGAGGCACTCGGCTCAGCCTCGGTGATCTGCACCGACAAGACCGGCACGCTGACGCGCAACGAGATGACCATCGAACGCGTGATCACCGCCTCAGGGCACGCGAATGTGACAGGTGTCGGTTATCGGCCGGATGGCTCGGTGCAGAGCGACGGTGGTGAGATCACCGGTGATCTGCGCTTCGAGGTGCAGCTGGTGCTGGGCGCTGGCACTCTCGCGAACGACGCCCAGCTCACCGAACGGGATGGCGAGTGGCAGATCCAGGGCGACCCAACCGAGGCTGCGTTCCTCGTGGCGGCCCGCAAGCTCGATGGCACCGAGGCTCACGTCGACCGATTCGAACGGCGGGATGAGATCCCGTTCACCTCTGAACGCAAGATGATGTCGACGCTCGAGCAGGACGGGAAAGACGGTCCCCTCGTGCTGTTCAGCAAGGGCGCTCCCGACGTGCTTCTCGACCACTGCACGCGCCTCCAGCTGGGCGAGAGCATCGTTCCGCTCACCGACGAGCGCCGCCAGCAGGCTCAGGATGACGTCGAAGCCCTGTCGGCCCAGGCGTTCCGGACGCTCGGTGTGGCTTATCGCCCTGTCGACTTCGACGCCGTGGATGCCTCAACAGGTATTGATGCATCGCTCGAGCAGAACCTGATCTACGCCGGGGTCGTCGGCATCATCGATCCCCCGCGTCGCGAGGCCGGCGACGCGATCGCCGAAGCGCACCGCGCCAGCATCCGCGTCATCATGATCACCGGTGACCACCCGGCCACAGCCGTACGGATTGCTGCCGATCTCGGCATCGTCGAGCTGCCAGCACGGGCGGTCACCGGGACAGAGCTCGACACCCTGGACGCCGACGGCCTGCGCAGCGTGACCCGCGAGGTGTCGGTCTATGCGCGTGTGTCGCCCGAGCACAAACTGCGCCTCGTCGATGCGTTGCAGGCCGACGGGCAGATCGTGGCAATGACCGGCGATGGGGTGAACGATGCTCCGGCGCTCAAGTCCGCCGATATCGGCGTTGCGATGGGAATCACCGGCACCGAGGTGACGAAGGAGGCGGCGCGCATGATCCTCGCCGACGACAACTTCGCAACCATCATCGCGGCTGTCCGGCAGGGCAGGGTGATCTTCGACAACATCAAGAAGTTTCTGCGCTACCTGCTGTCATCGAACGTCGGTGAAGTGCTCACCGTGTTTCTCGGCGTCGTGTTCGCCGGCGTGATCGGGCTCACCGACGCGAGCGCCGACGGCGAGCTTGTGCTGCCGTTGCTCGCCACCCAGATCCTGTGGATCAACCTGATCACCGACTCCACTCCGGCGCTGGCGATGGGCGTCGACCCCGAGGTTGACGACGTGATGGCCAGGCGACCCCGCAAACTGATCGACCGCGCGATCGATGGCCGCATGTGGGGCGGCATCCTCTCGATCGGTCTGGTGATGGCGCTGGTGACGCTGTTCGCTGTCGATGCGTTCCTCCCCGGAGGTTTCGTCGACGGCAGCGACACCCTTGACGTCGCACGCACGGCCGGGTTCACCACTCTCGTGCTGGCTCAGCTGTTCAACGCGCTGAATGCCCGTTCTGAGACGAGTAGTGCGTTCCGCAAATTGTTCTCGAATAAGTGGCTGTGGGGATCGATCGCGCTGGGCGTGCTGTTGCAGGTCACTGTCGTTGAGGTGCCGTTTCTGCAGGTCGCCTTCGGGACTGCATCCCTGGACCTGGCGCACTGGGCCACCTGCATCGCCCTCGCGTCCGTCGTGCTCTGGTACGACGAGATCCGCAAGATCGTGCTGCGTGCACTCGCCAGACGGCGCGCGACGCAGCTGAGCTCGTAAGATCCCCAACGAATCACATCGGTGCGCCCTCTCGAGCGTGGAGAGCGGATGTCAGTGTTCGAATGCCGAAGGTGAACGCTTCGTCGACATCCCCGCCCAGGTTGAACGCACCGGCAAGCTCCATGCTGATGAAACCATTGGCCCACGCCGTCAGAGTGCGCGCCGCATCGAGCGCACGTTCGGGGCCTGCAAGTGCGGCCGCCACCTCAAGCATCGGCGCACTCGACGCGACGATCGCCTCATGGGACGGCCGGGTATTCGCCGATCCTGGCGCGAAAATGAGGTGAAAGCCAGCGGGAAAACGATGCGCGAAGGCGCGGAACGCCACCGCGAGTGCAGCGACTCGCGCTGGGGCATCCGATTGCTCCTCCGCAGCCATCCGCAGCTGTTCGCCGAGATCATTGATCGTCGACTCAGCGATGAGCCGTACGAGCTCGTCGCGATTGCGAACTCGCTTATAGAGCGACGGAGCTTTGACACCAACGCGATCGGCAACCGCCTGCATGGTTAGACCGGCAAGCCCGTCCACCTCAAGGAGCTTCCTCCCTGCAGCGAGGATCGCCTCGCGAGATGTGCGTTCAGGTGTTGGCACGGTGCTCCCCTGCAGGTCGACATTATTCGATAGCTATTGACCATAGCCATGATGGCTATGTATCGTAGCCATGTAGTCAGCGTAGCAACAGGAAAGGTTTCAGACAATGCAACTCACACCAGGCCTCCATCGCGTCGGTAGCGACATCGTGGCGTTCCACCTCATTGAGACTCCCGCCGGGATCACCATGATCGACGCGGGGCTCCCCGGCCACATGCCCGATCTTCGTGCAGAGCTTGGCGCCATGGGCCGCAGCATCAGCGACATCCGCGGCGTGGTGCTCACGCACGGCGACAGTGACCACATCGGCATCGCAGAACGTCTCCGCAGCGACCACGGAATCCCCGTGTACGTGCACTCAGCGGATGCCGCCAGGGCGCGCGGAGAAGTCACGGCGCACGCACCAGGCGGACCCAAGCGACTCGGCGCAGTACTGGGTTTCGCCGCGTACGCCCTGCGCAAGGGCGGGGTGAAGACCAAGCATCTGACTGCCGTGGTTGAGATGAACGACGGCGAGACACTCGCCCTCCCCGGCTCGCCGCAGATCATCGGACTGCCCGGACACTCGCCGGGCAGCGTCGCGGTCTTCATGCCCACCGTCGACACGGTTTTCGTCGGAGATGCACTCACCACCCGCAATGTGCTCACCGGGGTGACGGGCTTACAGCCAGCCCCCTTCACCGACGACCCGGCCGAAGCACTGCGCTCCCTCGATGCGCTCTCGTCTATCGGGGCGCACCGCATCGTCCCCGGTCACGGTCCGGCCTGGTCCGGCTCGATCGTCGACGCCGTCCAGCAGATCCGCACAGCCGCTGCACAACGCTGACGTGAGAATCGCTCTTCTAGCCCGCTGGCACCGACACAGGCTGCAACCGGAACAGACGCACAGTCCTGCCGGATTCCCGTTCGTAGGAGCGATAGCCCGGCCATTGTCGTTCAATCCGACGCCAGACCACATCACGTTCGGCGTCTGAAACGAGGGTGGCGTACACCGGCAGTCGGCGTCCGCGCACACTGATTTCGGCATCCGGATGGGCGAGCAGGTTGTATGTCCAGGCCGGATGCCGTTCCCGGCCGAAGCTACTGCCGGCCACGATCGCACGACCGTGCCCATCCGGGGTGTACATCAGCTTGGTCTCGCGCAGCATGCCTGACTTCGCCCCGGTCGAATACAACACCAGCGACGGCACGAGCAGCCCGCTCAACTGCACCCGACCACCGGTGAGGCGAGTAACCAATAGCTCAAGAGGCGGCAGCACTATCGGAGCAGTGAGGCGAAACAGACGCGTGTGGGTGATCGACGCGATGGCTATCCGGACGATGCGCAGGATGCTCGGCATGCAGTCATAATGCCCCTGCAGCGCATTCAGCATCTACCCCACAGGCATCCGGTCAGGGGTCGTGTTGGGCTGCGCTTCGGGCGCGATCTCCGGCTCTGCGACTTCCCCGACGGGCTGCGCAGCGACCTCAGCAGCGGCCTCAGCTGCGGCCTGCGCAACCGGATTTTGGGCCTGCTGCGCCGCGTGCAGTGCCCCGAGATAGCCGAAGACGCCGGCCGGCGCGATGCTGGCCCCTGGCCCCGGATAAGTGTGTCCCATCACGGATGCCGTGTTGTTGCCGGCGGCATAGAGGCCCTCGATCACCGTTCCGTCAGGACGCAGCACTCGGGCGAACTCATCGGTGACCAGGCCACCCTTGGTGCCGAGATCGCCCGGGTACACCTTGAAAGCGTGGAACGGTCCGCGCTCAACCGGCCCGAGGTTCGGGTTGGGCTTGATGCCAGGGTCGCCGTAGTAGCGGTCGTAGGCTGTGCGCCCACGCTGGAAGTCCCTGTCAACCCCGGCCGACGCAAAGCGATTGAAGCGGGCGATGGTCTCCGCGAATGTTGCGGGTTCGACGCCGATCTTCCGGGCGAGCTCCTCAATGGTGTCGGCCATCACGATCTCCCCGGCCTCGATCATTTCCTTCTTGCCGACGAGCGTGAAGGTATTGAGATAACGGCGCGTGTGCCTGGCATCCGTCACGAGCCAGGAGTGGATGGCGGGACTGACCTTGTCGTGCTCGAGCATGTGGTGGCCGAAGTCGACGTACGATTCAGACTCGTTGAGGTAGCGGTTGCCCTTTTGGTCGACGACCATGCTGAACGGGAACGACCGCTCGCCGAGGATGAAGCTGTTACTGCCCGGCTTCAGAATCACGCCGGCGCCCCACCAGGCGTCTTCCATCATCGCGATCTCGCCGCCGACATCCATTCCTACCTGGATGCCCGTGCCCATCTGCCCATCAGGAGCCGCAGACCAGCCGGGTATGCCCTGGTACTTCTGTCGCCAGGCCGTGTTGCGGGCAAACCCTCCGGCCCCGAGCATGATGCCGCGGCGCGTGCGGATACGGAGATCACGGCCATCGTGCCGCACCACCGCCCCCACGACACGACCGTCCTCGACGAGCACCTCGGCGATCGGCGACTCCAGCCAGACGGGAATCTCATGTTTGCGTGCAATGTGCATCAGAGCTCCAGCCAGGGCCGGACCCATCCCGCGAGCCTGCTGGCCGATGATCCTTCGTCCGAGCACCCGCAGCACGAGTTGCGCGCCACGAAGGAATCCGTGCGGAGACGACCACGCCCGACCCAGCAGCCAGACATCGTCGTTGCGGACGGGCATCGGGATACCCTGCTTCATGCGCGACAGGTACTGGTAACCCTTCAGCTTCCGCATGTTGAACGAGGTGACCTCGATACTGCGGCCGATTTTGCCGCCGGGGAGGTCGGGGTAGTAGTCGGGATAGTCCTTCGCCCTCGACCATTTCACGCCCTCGTCAGCGAGCAGGTTGATGTAGTTGGGGATGGCGGTGAGGAAGGCCAGCTTTCGTTTTCTGCTGGTCCACGGACCGACGTCGCCGATCGTGGCATCCATGTAGGCGAGGGCCTCGTCGATCGAGTCCTGCGCGCCATCCCGATTCATCAGCGGGTTGTTCGGCACCCAGAGCCCGCCGCCCGAGATACACGTCGTGCCGCCCCAGAGGGCTTCGCTCTCGACGACGAGGGTGTCGAGTCCATTGACCTTCGCCGTGATCGCCGCGGACAGGCCAGCGGCGCCCGTGCCTGCCACGAGGTAGTCGACGGTGTCGTCCCAGCCGTCGGCTGAATGACGGGCTGTCGTATTGTGTGCGGCTGGATCGTGAGCAGAAGCAGGCAATGTGATCTCCCTTGACCAAACAAAACCGAGACGATATGTCTCACTTCGTCGAAAGCTACGCCAGTTTGGAGTGCACCGCAAGAGATGGTTCTGGCCAGCGGGTGCACCTGGACGGGTACCGGATCGCCGTCAGCAACACTGTTGCCACGAGCATCGCTCCCGTATGGTGAAAACATGACAGCCACTCCCCAGACAGCTGACAGAGTCAGACAAATCACCGTTTTCATCCTCTCGCTGCTAGCGATCGCCGGCGCGACATTCGGTTCCGGTGCCTTCGGCGGCACGCCGATCCAGGATGCTGCGGGCGGTGCACTCTCGGCTGACGCCACCCTGATCGCCCCGGCCGGTCCGGCGTTCGGCATCTGGTCTGTGATCTATCTGGGACTGTTCGCCTATGCGGTGTGGCAGCTCTTCCCGAGCCAGGGCGCGCGCACGGTACATCGCCGGGTCGGCTACCTCATTGCGCTGTCCATGCTGCTCAACGCAGCGTGGATCGGGAGCGTGCAGCTCGGTCGGGTGGGGTTATCCGTCCTGGTAATCGTTGTATTGCTCTTCATCCTGGGCTTCACCTTTGCTCTGCTGCAGCGCACCCCGAGGGATGTCGACACCACAGCCGCGCGCGTCACGGAAGCCGTCGTGCTCGACGGCACAATCGGCCTCTATCTCGGCTGGGTCACCATCGCCACGGCGGCGAATGTCGCGGCCTGGCTGACCGACCTCGGCTTCACCGGCTGGGGCATCAACCCGGATGTGTGGGGCGTGATCGTCGTCGCCGTTGCTGCGGTCGTCGGCGTCGCAACGGCAATTGCTGGCCGAGGACGCCTCACCCCAGCCATCTCGCTGTCGTGGGGATTGGCGTGGCTCGCCGTCGCTCGACTCTCCGGTGAGCCGGAGTCGCAAGCGGTCGGTATCAGCGCAGCGCTGGCAGCCGTTGTCGTTCTCGCCGCTGCTGTAATCGCGCGCGTCGTTGCCCAGCGGTCGGGATACCGACCCGCCGACAATGCTTATACTCGGGCTTCGGTGCCAGATCAGGCATAAGCCCTCGACGCACGCCATCACCGTGCCGCCTCGGCTGCGCTGGCAGGTAATAGCAGTGCCTCCCGAGGCCGGTGGTCGCGGCCTATCGTTGAAGTATGGGAGACGTACGCAGTGACATCCGGGAGTTCTTGAGTTCTCGGCGCGCCCGAATCACGCCGGATCAGGCCGGTCTGCCCGCCTATGGTGGCAACCGGCGAGTCGCTGGCCTGCGTCGCGAAGAAGTTGCCATGCTGACGGGCGTCTCTGTCGACTACTACGTGCGTCTGGAACGCGGCAACCTCGCTGGCGCGTCAGAGAGCGTGCTCGACTCCCTTGCCAACACACTGCAACTCGACGAGGCGGAACGCGAATATCTGTTTGACCTTGCCCGGGCAGCGGGACCCACGCGTGCAGCACCACGCAAGCCTGTGGGCGCAGTCCGGCCTGCAGTGCAACAGGTCCTGGACGCCATGGCGGATGCGCCGGCGTGGGTTCGCAACGGTCGCCACGACATCCTTGCCGCAAACCGAATGGGCAGGGCGCTCTACTCCCCCGTGTTCGATGATCAGCGCCAACCGGTGAACACCACCCGGTTCACGTACCTGAATCCGGCAGCCCGCACGTTCTGGCGCGACTACGACCAGATCGCGAACGACGCTGCCTCAATGCTTCGCTTGGAAGCAGGCCGGAACCCTCACGACGCCGATCTCATCCAGCTGGTCGGAGAGCTGTCAACACAGAGCGAGTTGTTCCGCGAGCGCTGGGCGTCGCGCGACGTCGTCTTCCACCGCAGCGGCCTCAAGCGTCTGCACCATCCGATCGTCGGCGACCTCGACCTGAACTACGAATCGATGGAGCTGCCCAGCGAGCCTGGCTTGGTCATGAACGTCTACACGGCACCGGCAGGATCCCCGACAGCGGACGCCCTGCGTTTGTTGGCCTCTTGGGCTGCTTCGCAGGACGCCACTGCCGCTCGCGGCGCTGACGTCGTCGCCCGCTCTAGTACCGACCTACAAGGGCCATAGCACCACGCCTGTTTTCTTTGCACGCAGAGTCGCTGTGCATTTCGGAAACGGCGCCAACGGCTAATCGCGCGGCATCACCTTGAGCGTGGTCTCCAGCACATCGGGGCCGGTGATCGCCCCAACGGGGCCGGGGCCATATTGGTCATACTTCTGATGCAACGCCCGGTCGAGGTCGCTGCGCACCGCCGGATCGGCCAGCTCGAAGGTGACATCCTTCTCGACGCCCCCGGCACTGATCCGCCCTTTTCCGGAGTGCAGGGCGCGGCGGAACCAGCCGTTCTGGGGCCCGTGCGCCGACCTGATGTAGAGGGCATCACCTAGGGTGCTGTGCCAGATCGTCGTGTACGGCCGCAACGACCCATCTGCGCGCTCTGACGTGACTCGCAGCTCAGTACTTGCGTTAATTCGGCGGAGCTCGTCCGTCGTCCACTGTGCCATGGTGTTCTCCTATCTGGTTGGGTATTCGTCGTCGCTGAGCTTGTCGCCCCACACGGTTTCCGGCTCGCTGCTGTCGAGCGGTGCCTCCCAGAGCGCGAGATGACACATGAAGTTGTCGGCGGTCGCACCGTGCCAGTGCCATTCCCCGGCCGGCGTGTAGACGGTGTCTCCTGGGTGCAGTTCGATCAGTTCCTCGCCACGAGATTGCACGTAGCCCCGCCCTTCGGTGACATGCAGCGTCTGGCCGACAGCGTGTGTGTGCCAGGCAGTGTGGGCGCCTGGCGTGAATCGCACGAGGTTGAGTCGGGCATGAGACGGCTCCTGGCCGGCGTAGTAGGAGTTGAAATAGACGTCACCGGTGAACCATTCCTGCGGTCCCTTGACCGTGGGTGTTACGGGCTGCTTTTTGGTGCTCATGAGGATTCTCCTTCTCCGGCGAGCGCCGGGCTGGGGTTGGACTGCCGTGTGCGGGCGCGCTCAGCAGGAACGATCAAGACAAGCGACACCACAAGACAGAGGCCAAGAAGCACGCTACCCGCGGTGAGCGCAGCCGACACCTGCTCGGTCATCTGGGTCGCGGCCGGGGCATCCGCTGTCGCGGTACCGGCGTTCGCCGAGACGGCCACCAGGATGCCAAGACCCAGCGACATGCCAATCTGATGGAAAGTGTTCACCAGCCCGGATGCGGCACCGGCATCGCGCGTAGACACTCCCGCGATGCCGGCAGACGTCAGCGGGGCGAAGACCAACCCCTGTCCGGCACCGACCACAACCATCGGCAGGGCCACCCCGAGAAGATAGTTGGCGTCGGGGGTGATGCGGCTCAGCCAGATCATGCCTATCAAGGTGAGTGCGATGCCCGTCACGAGCGGTGCTGCCTGGCCGACGCGTGCCACGATGCGCGGGATCAGCATCGCGACGGCGAAGTTCACGACGGTCATCGGCAGGAACCCGACCCCGGCCTGCAAGGGAGTGAACCCGAGTACGTTCTGCAGGTACTGCGTGGTGAAAAAGAAGAAACCGATCATCGCGCCCATGTAGAGCATCCGCCCCAGATAGCCTCCGGTTCGGAGCCGGCTGGCGAACAGCCGCAGGGGCAGAATCGGCTGCGCCACTCGTGACTCGTTGATGATCAACGCCACCAGCAACAGCAGGCCGATGATGCCGAAAACCAGGGTGAGAGGCGAGGTCCAGCTTGCTTCAGCAGCATGGATGATCGCGAAAACGATCGCCCCAACGCCGAGGGTGGCCGTGAGCGCACCGACGATGTCAAAGCGGCCCCTCACTCGGATCGTCTCTGGAAGAAAACGCGGGGCGAGCAGGATCATCGCGAGGCCGATCGGCACGTTGATGAAGAACCCCGCTCGCCAGGAGATGAGTTGGGCGAATGCCCCTCCGACGACCAGGCCGAGGCTCGCTCCGATCCCCGCGGTCGCGCCATAGAGCGCGATCGCGCGGGCCCGCTCCCGGCCGGCGGGGAACGTTGCGGTGATCAGCGAGAGTGAGGTGGGGGCAACGATGGCCGCGCCGATTCCCTGCAGGGCGCGGGCGCCGATGAGCCACCACGCCGAATCGGCCAAGCCGACGAGCAGGGATGCAACGGAGAAGATGATGAGCCCGGCCACGAACACGGTTCTGCGGCCGAGGAGGTCTCCGGCGCGGGCGCCGAGCAGCAGCAGGCCGCCGAACACGAGCGTGTAAGCATCCTGCACCCATGACAGCTCTCCCTGGCTCAAGCCGAGATCGGCTTCGAGGCTGGGCAGCGCGGTGAAGATCACCGAGTTGTCCAGCAGGATCATGAAGTAGCTGAGCAGGATGATCGCGAGGATCGCGCCCTTATGGCGGGCGACGCCGGCACCCTGTCCTGCGCCCTGTTGGATGGCCTGCTGCGTCGTCATCAGAAGCTCACAAGCACCTTGAGGGCTTCGCGCTCATCCATCGCACGGTAGCCGGCCGGCACGTCGTCGATCCCGACGGTGCGGTCGAAAACCTTGCCAGGGTTGAGGCGACCGTCAAGCACGTCACGGAGGGCGTCTTCCATGTACGCGCGCACCGGGGCGGGGCCGCCGGTGAGGGTCACGTTCTTGCCGAACAGGGAGCCGAACCCGATGGGGGCCTCTTCGTACTGCGGCACCCCGACGCGGGAGATCACTCCGCCGGGGCGGACCACACCGTAGGCCTGCTCGTACGCCGGCATGTGACCGACAGCCTCGAGCACGATGTGGCTGCCTTCGCCATTGGTGAGGTCTCTGACCTTGGCGATGCCTTCTTCGCCGCGCTCGGCGACGACATCCGTTGCCCCGAACTCAATGCCGAGGTCAGTGCGGGACTGGTGGCGGCCCATCAGGATGATGCGTTCAGCGCCGAGCTGGCGGGATGCCAGGACAGCGGAGAGCCCTACGGCGCCGTCGCCGATCACCGTCACCGTTTTACCGGCTTCAACACGGCCCATGTGGGCTGCGTGATAACCGGTAAGGTACACATCGGAAAGTGCCAGCAGCGACGGATACAGCGCTTCGTCAACAGGGCCGGGCACCTTCACCAGTGAGCCGTCTGCCTGAGATACCCTGACCGCTTCGGCCTGGCCACCACCGATGCCGTTGCTGCCGTACCAGCCGCCGTGGATGCAGGAGGTCTGCAGGCCTTCGCGGCAGAATACGCAGGTGTTGTCCTGGAAGGCGAAGGGCGCGATCACGAAGTCGCCCTTCTCCAGCGTTGACACGTCGGAGCCGATCTCTTCGACGACACCGATGAACTCGTGGCCCATCGGGATGCCGCCGGTGCTGTTTGGCATGCTGTGGAACGGATGCAGGTCGGAGCCGCAGATGCAGGCGCGCGTCACGCGCACAATCGCATCGGTGGGCTGCTGGATGACGGGGTCGGCAACGCTCTCAACGCGAACATCGCCGGCGCCATACATGAAGGTGGCTTTCATAAAATCCTCTGTGTCGGATGTCTCGGGGCGGCGGTGTCATCCGCTCCCCTATCCGTCAGACGTGCTTCTGGGATTCGGCGGGAGTCACTGTCGTATCAGGTACTCGCAGACCCTCCCAGAATCCGCGGCTAGCCTGAGGCCATGAATCCGCCACGTATGAAGCACAGCAGGATCGAGCCAGGGCCGGGACAGGAATCCGTCTGGGACTACCCCCGGCCGCCGCGCGTCGAACGGGTGAACCAGCGGGTCACGATTGATGTCGACGGCCAGCGCGTTGTCGACACGAGCGACGTTGTGCGCGTTCTCGAGACGAGCCATCCGCCGGTCTACTACCTGCCGCGCAGTGCATTTGCGCCTGGCGTGCTGCAGCCGGCACCAGGGCAGACGTTCTGCGAGTTCAAGGGCGAGGCGCACTATCTCTCCGTGGGCAGCGTCGACGGCGCTGCGTGGTTCTATCCGAAGCCGACACCGGGGTACGAGCACCTCGCTGACCGGGTCGCGGTGTACCCGGGTGCCATGGACCGTTGCACCGTGGACGGCGAAACAGTCACGGCCCAGGAAGGCGACTTCTATGGAGGCTGGATCACCTCGCGGATCGTTGGCCCGTTCAAAGGGGCAGCCGGAACGTGGGGCTGGTGAATCGCCAACGCGACATCACTGACCGGCGCTGACGCACCAGGCCCTGAGCTGAACTAGCTTCCGTCGCGGAAATCCGCCACGATCTGTTCCGACAACGTCACGTGGTCAAACGTGGCGATGCAGCGATCGCCGAATGGGGCCTGGGCGAGGAATCCCACCGAGAATGGGTTGTCACTCGTGAGCCGGAACAGCCGCACAAAGCGCCAGGTTTCGCCGTCGGCGGAGTCGTGGAAGACCCACCCGTCCCCGGTCCGCGTCACCCGCAGGTAGGCGGAATCCGCTGCCACAACGGATGAATTGCAGTCGTCGGAGTATCCGTTTGTGACGACGCTGACGATCATCCGCTCGCCCTGTGGGGAGTACTCGAAGCAGAGCTTTGCCCAGTGGTCGGCATCCGCCCAGATGGCGAGGGCGCCGGCATCGAACGTGGTGCGTTCGTGGTCGATGGTCACGCGTGCGGAGAGGGCGAATTGGGCCGGTGCGTCGAACGCGAGCGCCGTTGCCCGGTGCTGCCCTTCGCCACCCAACGCATCATTCGACCAGTCAACGCCCGCGGCGGCCGTCAGTTCGATCGCGCCGCTTTCGGTGTCGAGCGTCGCGATTCCTGGTTCGCCAGTCCAGGTCAAGGGCGGCAGAAAGGGATGAAAAGTGTTCACCGCGTGATACTACCGAGAGGCGGCCGCGTGACCTGGGTTTTCGCGCTGGCGTGTACACCGCGAACGTTCGCCCGAGGCCTCCACGTCAGGACGGCGCCGGCAGCGGAGGGTGGCCACAGCCCTGGGTGCCCCGCTTACGGTGAGCGCCTTGAGGATTTCGGCCTCAAGGGTGTCGCTCACGCGTAGTCCTCAAACTGCCACGTGAAGTGGCGCTCGCCGAGGCATAATCCCCAGCCCGTCGCCACCCCTTCCCGCCAACCCCTGTTATCTTGATATCGAGACAAGTTCGCCACACGCAACGCCAAGGAGCTGCCCCACGATGGCCAAAATCATCTACACGTACACCGACGAGGCGCCAATGCTGGCGACACACTCGTTCTTCCCCGTTATCAGCGCGTTCGCGGGCACCGCTGGTGTCGAGCTTGAGACGCGCGATATCTCCCTCGCCGCTCGCATCCTTGCTGCGTTCCCCGAGTTCCTGAGCGAGGAGCAGCGGGTCAGCGACGCGCTCGCCGAGCTCGGCGCCCTCGCCACCACACCTGAGGCAAACATCATCAAGCTGCCGAACGTCTCGGCATCTGAGCCGCAGCTCAAGGCCGCCATCGCGGAGCTCCAGGCCAAGGGCTACGGCCTGCCGGACCACCCCGATGACCCGCAGACCGACGCCGAGAAGGACATCCGCTCCCGCTACGACAAGATCAAGGGATCAGCGGTGAACCCGGTTCTCCGCGAGGGTAACTCTGATCGCCGCGCACCGGCATCCGTCAAGGCGTACGCGCGCAAGCACCCGCACCGCATGGGTGCGTGGACCACGGACTCGAAGACCAACGTTGCCACCATGGGCCACGACGACTTCTTCTCCAACGAGAAGTCGGTCATCATCGACGCGGACGACGTTCTCCGTATTGAGCACGTGAACACGGCTGGCGAGGTCACCACGCTGCGCCCCGGCCTGAAGGTTCTGGCCGGGGAGGTCATCGACGCAACCTTCCTTGACGTCGCGAAGCTGCACGAGTTCCTCGCAGAAGCCATCAAGCGCGCCAAGGATGAAGACGTCCTGTTCTCCGTGCACCTGAAGGCAACGATGATGAAGGTCTCAGACCCGATCATCTTCGGCCACGTCGTGCGCGCCTTCTTCCCCACCGTGTTCGAGACGTACGGCGCAGACCTCGAGGCCGCCGGTCTCAACCCCAACAACGGCCTGGGCGGCATCCTCGACGGTCTTGACGCCCTGGAAAACGGCGCAGAGATCCGTGCCGCGTTCGAACAGGGCCTGAAAGACGGCCCTCGCCTCGCCATGGTGAACTCCGACAAGGGAATCACAAACCTGCACGTGCCGAGCGATGTGATCGTCGACGCATCGATGCCAGCCATGATCCGCGCCTCTGGCCACATGTGGGGAGCGGATGGCGCAGAGCACGACACCATCGCGGTCATCCCCGACTCAAGCTACGCCGGCATCTACCAGGCCGTGATTGAGGACTGCCGCGCGAACGGCGCATATGACCCGACCACGATGGGCACTGTCCCCAACGTCGGCCTCATGGCCCAGAAGGCCGAAGAGTATGGCTCGCACGACAAGACGTTCGAGATCGCGGAGGCCGGTACCGTCCGCGTCGTGAACTCGGCCGGCGACGCTCTCATGGAGCACACCGTGCAGGCCGGCGACATCTGGCGCGCCTGCCAGACCAAGGATGTCGCCATCCGCGACTGGGTGAAGCTCGCGGTCAACCGCGCCCGCGCCACCGGGACGACGACTGTGTTCTGGCTCGACGAGCACCGCGCCCACGACGCCAACCTCATCGCGAAGGTCAACGAGTACCTGCCAGAGCACGACACCACCGGCCTCGACATCCGGGTGCTCGCACCCGCAGAGGCAACCACGCTGTCGGTCGAGCGCATCCGTCGCGGCGAAGACACCATCTCGGTGACGGGCAACGTGCTGCGCGATTACAACACCGACCTGTTCCCGATCCTGGAGGTCGGCACGAGCGCCAAGATGTTGTCAATCGTGCCGCTGCTGAACGGCGGCGGTCTCTTCGAGACCGGTGCAGGCGGCTCAGCCCCGAAGCACGTACAGCAGCTCGTTGAAGAGAACTACCTGCGCTGGGACAGCCTCGGCGAGTTCCTCGCACTGTCAGCAAGCCTCGAGCACTTCGCCGACGCGAACAACAACGAGAAGGCACGCGTGCTCGGCGCGACCCTCGACCGCGCCACCGGCACCTTCCTGCTCGAGAACAAGTCGCCCGGCCGTGCTCTCGGCACGATCGACAACCGCGGCTCGCACTACTTCCTCAGCCGCTACTGGGCAGAGGAGCTGGCGAAGCAGACGGATGACGCCGAGCTGGCCGCCGCATTCGCGCCACTGGCTGCGACGCTGCGCGAGAACGAGCAGAAGATCGTCGACGAACTGATCGCCGTGCAGGGATCGCCCGTCGACATCGGCGGCTACTACAAGGTCGACGAGACGAAGACAGACGCGATCATGCGTCCGTCGACGACGTTCGCCGAGGCCCTCGCCTCGCTGTAACACGACAGATACGAGGGGCCCGAACGGTTTACGCCGTTCGGGCCCCTCGTTTTTTTCTTGCGTCCGCTGCGATTGCCGCGGATGCGATCAGAGGACGGAGGCCATTGCCGAGTCAGGGCTGAGTTCCACGGACAGGATGGCGAATCAGGAGGATGCCGTGCATACCGCGGTGGTGACCGAGGAATTCCCGACCTTCGAGCGCGTCGATGCGACTGAATTCCACGTCAACCTGAACGAGCTTTTCGAGTTCGGCCTGCAGCGGCTGCTCGACGGGCTGTCCCTGATGATCGAGTAGATCCGCGGGCAACGTCGAGCAACCAGGGCGGCTAGACCTCGTCGTATTCCGCCTCGACCACGTCGATCACGATGTCGAATGCGTCGGCGATGCTCCCCGCCGCTGACACGACGCGCGCTGTGCCGACGACGGGGGCAACTGCGATCAGTACGCCTTGCACGTCCTCCAGCGTCACACCTGCATCGGAAGCCGTTCCGAGGTTCAGGAGATAGGAGGCTCCGGGTGCGCCGACTGCGATGAGCGCCGCCAGGCGGGCAATCATGTGCTCGCGCGCCTCCAGGGTGCCTTCTTCCACGGACACTGCAGTGATCGCTGCGAGGGTGTCGAGTACAGGGGTGTTCTCAGCCATGACGAATCTTCTCTCCGTGGACACACGCGACCCGCCACCGACGATGGCGGCCGGTGCCCAACGACCTGAGTGTGGCCCCCGAACCATGAGCGGGCAATGCGTGATCCCGCACAGGCCTGGTCAGCAGAGTGCCGATGAGCGGATGCCGCGCACGAGCTGGCGAGCGCACAAATGTGTTGCCAACCACGGTCGGCAGGATAAGGCTGACGGTGGCGTTCGACAGGCCAGCCCGCCCCTGCCGCTTCCACTGCGCGAGCCAAGAGCGAACCACGGCTTGGAGGTGAGATGGTGGCAACCAACGCTGAGAATTCGCCCCGACGGCGGCGTTGGGAGAATACGACCCAGACTCCGCTGCTAATTGGGTCGGCGTTGTTTCTGTTCGCCTATTCCGTGCTGATCCTCGTGCCGCAGCTGGGCACGGTGTGGCGCGTAGCCGTGATTCTCACGCTCAGCGTGGTGTGGGCCGCTTTCATTGTTGATCTCATTGTGCGTGTGGCCCTCACGGCGCCCGGCCACCGGTTTGAGTTCATGCGCACACACCCTGCAGAAACGGCTTCGGCGGTGATCCCGTGGGTGCGGCCATTCCAGCTACTGAGACATCTGTCGCGCATCCCGTGGTTTAGCAATGCCAGCGGCGGATCGATCCGCGGAAGAGTTGTCGTCACAGCCCTGGCCTACACGGCGCTGTTCGTCTACGTGATCTCGCTCGGTGTGCTTGCCGCTGAGCGCGGCGCCCCCGGTGCAACAATCCTCACGTTCGGGGAGGCGACATGGTGGGCAGTCGTGACCGTGGCCACGGTTGGTTACGGTGACTTCACTCCCGTCACCGTGGTCGGCAGGATCCTGGCGGTGGTGCTGATGGCGGGCGGCCTCGCAATTATCGGCACGGCGAGCGCCACCATCGTGTCGTACCTGAACGAACGCATCAAGCACGCGCACGAGCAGCACGACGCTGAGCAGCACATCAATGATTCGCACGCCGCTGACGCGCACGTAGACGCGCATGCCACCGATACGCACGTCACCGACGAGGCGAATCGCCCACCCTCGCCTCCGGCCGAGCCCGACCGGGAGGCGTGACGACCAGATCGACGACGGCGGCATCCGCTCACCGGCATCCGCTCTCCGGCACCGGCACCGGCACCGGCACCGGCACCGGCACCGGCACCGGCGAGAATCGCCCGTTCCACCGAGCGTCGCCGCTACAACAGCGACTCTCGGCACATTCGGCGACTCTCGACGGATGCCACGGCACGACTTCGGCGGTAGGTTGACCACATCCGACCGATTGGATTTCCGATGACAACCCACTCGAAATCGCACAAGCGGCACCCCGCACCAGCCCCCACCGTACGTGCCGCCGTGGGCCTCGCCGTGGTGTGGACCCTGGCCTGGAAGTCTGCCTCGCTGTGGCGCGCTGCGAAGAACGACAGCAAGCCGTGGTTCGGCGTGCTCCTCGTCACCAACACGCTGGGCCTCCTCGACGCCATCTACCTGTTTGGCGTCAACGGCGGGCGCCGACGTGAGGCACGTACTGAGCGAGAAATTCTCGCCGATACCGGCGAGCCGCCGCAGCTCGCAGACACGTACGAGATCTGACCGCGGCCCGCCAGCGTCGCCCTCAGACGCGATCGGCAGCCGAAAGATCCTGCATATAGGCGTCCATCGTGGACCGCAGGTCGCCCAAGAACGCTTCAAATTGCTGCAGCAGTTCATCGGGATACGCGTTCATCATCGCATCCACGTGACCCTGCAGCGGTTCGAAGAACGCGCCCGCGATTTTCTGCACGTCGGGGGTGGAGTGAAGGGTAACGACGCGCCTGTCCGAGTGCACCCGACTGCGCTCAATGTGCCCGGCTTCCTCCAGCCGGTTCAACAGTGAGGACGTCGCGCCAGACGTCAGTCCGATTCTCTCGCTCAACCGTGCGGGAGAGAGCGACTCACCGCGCTCTTCTGCATCAAGAATCGCAAGCAGGGCGGACGCATCCGTTGAGTGCAGTCCCAGGCTCGCAGCGAACCGTCTGCTGAGCTCGACGGACACCGCCTCGTACCCACGAAGTCCGTCCATCAGTCTTTCACGATGGCGTTGTGTGTCCGGTGCAGTCTCGTCATGCAGATCGTGGCCCACTCGGCTTCCTCCGTGGTTCCTCCAGCGAATACGACATTTGACAAGCTATCAGATAGCAAAGTATCTTCACCGTGTAACTATTTAAGCATGAAGGTATTCCGGAGGTTCTTGGATGTCACCACTATCGGTAACTGCCCGTCGTTGGTTGGGCTTGATCGCGATCGCGCTGGGCGTGGCGTTGATCGTCGTGGATACCACGATCGTGAATGTGATCACCCCGTCGGTGATCGAAGACATCGGCATCGACTCGACTCAGGCGCAATGGATCCAGGAGTCCTATGCGATCATTTTCGCCGCCCTGCTCCTGCTCGTCGGGCGCGTTTCTGACCTCCTGGGAGCACGCACCGTGTTCATCTCGGGTGTCGTCGCGTTTGGCCTCACCAGCCTGCTGGCCGGTTTGGCGCCCAATGGCGAGGTCCTGATCCTCGCTCGATTCCTGCAGGGTGCTGCGGCCGCGCTGATCCTGCCGACCTCGCTCGCACTGTTGAACCGGATGTTCACGGGCAAGGCACGCGGTCAGGCCTTCGCGATCTGGGGTTCCACCATCGGTGCGGCAACAGCTCTCGGACCGGTCATCGGCGGATGGCTCTCCGAGCACCTCTCCTGGCGCTGGGCGTTCGGCATCAACATCCCGCTCACCATCGTGATCCTCATCCTGTCGGCGTTCTTCTTGGTTCCCACGCCTCGCAAGCAGGGCCGCGTCGACGTGTTCAGTGCGATCATGTCGGTACTCGGGCTCGGGCATCTCGCCTTCGGACTGATCGAGGGCCGCACCTACGGCTGGATTCTCAGCGAGCGTGCCTTCGAGCTTCCCGGCTTCACCTGGGACTCTGGCTTGTCGCCAGCGTTCGTTGCCCTCGTGCTCTCGGTGCTTTTCATGGCCGTGTTCGTGTGGCGTCAGATCGTGTCGAGCCGCTCCAGCAACACGCGTGAGCCATTCATGAATACGAAGCTGTTCTCCATCGCTTCGTTCCGCAACGGCAACATCGCAACCACGATCATCGGGCTGGGCGAATACGGAATCATCGCGGTCATTCCGCTGTGGCTCGTCTTCACCATGAACTACACCGCGCTTGAAGCCGGCCTCGCTCTCGTTCCGATCGCCATCGGAAGCTTTGTCGCCAGCGGCATCAGCTTCCCGCTGATGGCGAAGATCTCGCCACTCGGTTTGGTGCGCATCGGGCTGGTGCTCGAAGGTGTCGGTCTCGCCGGTCTCGGTGTCGTGGCCGCAGTCACGGATGCCGAGTGGTGGCTCATCTCGCTCGTTCTGTTCTTCTACGGTGTCGGGGTCGGCTTCGCTACCTCCCAGGTCACGAACGTTGTGCTGGCAGATGTGCCTGAAGACGAAGACGGCCAGAGCTCTGGCATCCAGAGCACCTTCCGCCAGCTCGGTTCCGCACTGGGTATCGCCGCTCTCACCACGGTGTTCTTCTCCACGCTGAGTTCGAACCTGCGCGAGCGACTCACCAATGCCGGACTTCCCGCCGATCAGGTGGCCTCGTTCGGTGATGCCGTCACCGACAGCGCGGGTGCCGCCATCGAACCGCTCGCAGCCAACCCTGCGACGGCCTTTGTAGCGGATGCGGCGCGTGAGGCCATGACTCACGGCCTGGCCCTGGGTTCGTTCCTCGCTGCGGGATTCCTGGTTCTCGGAGTGATCGCGACAGCGCTCATTCCCAACACGCAGAAAACCCGGCCAGAGGTGACGGAAACACCGGAAGACTCACAGACGGCAACTCGCTCGTAGCCCGGGCGGACGGGCCGGGGCGCAGAAGCGGATGCGACCTCGGCCGCTCTCGGCACCTCTTCGGAGTGCGGCTGTACCAACCTGTCGACTCCGCACACCCGAGAGCATCCGACGTCTCCCGAACTGGGGTCGTCAGCTGCGGGTCAGGGTCCCTGGGATTCGTGGGGGCCTCCACTAGCCTTCAACAGTTCCACCCTGACCGCACCCTCGATAGACAGGACCACCCCTTTGGCTAAACAGTCTCGATTCACGTTCGACGGCGGTGCAGGTACCTACCTTGGCACCGCAATCCTCGGTGCACTGATCACGATGGTTACGCTCGGCATCTGCTATCCGTTCGCGCTTGTCCTGACCGAGCGCTGGCGCGCCAAGCACACCTTTATCGATGGACAGCAGCTGGTTTTCACCGGCTCTGCAACGGGGCTATTCGGCCACTGGATCAAGTGGTTTCTGCTGTCCGTAATCACGATTGGCATTTACCTGTTCTGGGTTGGTCCGAAGCTCCAGCAGTGGAAGACGGTAAACACGGAGTTCGCTAAGCCAGTCGCACCATTGCAGTCGTGGGAACCCGGAGTGGCGCAGCCAGCTCTCGTCTGATCAAAGGCCCCATAAAGCTGCCCCGCCACCGTCCTGGTGATGGGGCAGCTCGCGTTTTAGCGGACTACCCGTTCAGGGCGCGGCTACTCGCTAGCCGATGTGAAATCCATCCTCATCGGTGTACATCACGTCGACCGGACGCTGGGTAATCTGACGACAAATCTGCCAGTAGTTGTCGATCCAGATCGGCGAGTCCGGATCCGTGACCTCCTCGAGTATTACGAGGAGCTCCGACTTCGTGAAGTGCTGGTGACCAGCAGGAAGCCGGTTCTTCAGCGGCCAAGGGTGTTCGACCATGATGTGGTCCTTCCGGTACAACTCCCGCCCGGGGGGGCAAGGTTGATTCGGAGGCCACGTCATACAGCGAGCATAACGATTGCGGCCACCGGGGCCGGCTCCTCCGGAGACAATCGCATCGCCCAGCAGAAGATCATCGGTACGAGCCGGCACGA
The DNA here is from genome assembly GCF_047530025.1 of Leifsonia sp. A12D58. NCBI lineage: Bacteria > Bacillati > Actinomycetota > Actinomycetes > Micrococcales > Microbacteriaceae > Leifsonia > Leifsonia sp. A12D58. Next base: position 469,637 of record NZ_JBLJAT010000002.1, read on the forward strand.
ACGCGGCAAATGTGGGCCAACTTAAGTGTCAGCCTTTGGTCAGTTCCTGGGCCAGCATCACAATGATTCCGCTAGGGCCGCGGACGTACGTCAGCTTGTAGACATCCTGATAGGTCGCCACGCCGCGCAATGGATAGCATCCGTGGTTCGCGGCTATCTCAAGAGCCGTGTCGATGTCGTCGACCGAGAAAGCGATGCGGTGCATGCCGATGTCGTTGGGGCGAGTGGGCTCCGACTCGATCGCTTCCGGATGGATGTACTCGAAGAGCTCAATGCGACCGCGACCGTCTGGGGTCTGGAGCATCGCGATGTTGGCGTGGTTGCCATCCAGCCCGACGGCGGTGTCGGTCCACTCGCCGCTGACCGTGTCACGGCCGACGACCGTGAGGCCGAGGTCGGTGAAGAAGGCGATTGTTGCTTCGAGGTCGCGCACGGCGATGCCGACGTTCTCCAGTTTGATGGTCATGCGCTGAAAGCTACCAAGGCGCATCTCTCAAATCCAGTGGTGAGGTGCCGATGCGGCTGCCGCATCCTCGGCGGTCACTTGTGCTTCTTACCCCCGACACCCGGCACGGATGCGACCTGTGTCATCCATGCCGCGATCTGGTCTTCGTCGATGTCTCTCACCGACTCGAGTTCCACGCCCCGCGTCGACTTGCCCATCCCTACCGGTGTCACCGGCGGTACCGGTTTGAGGTCCGCACCATTGATGAACATGAGCTTGACGTGGCCGGCGAATCCGCCGCTGCTGAAGCACCATCCGTCGCCGACGCCGTAGTACGCCATGCCCCACTTCACAGAGCGCTGGAGACCCGGCAGCGTCTTAGCCGCGAGCGCATCGACGGCTTCGGCGATGCCGCGCTGCGGCTGCGGCAGGCTGGCGATGTAGGCGAAGACCGGTTTGTCGCCGACTGCCGCTTTCGCGGGGCTTGCCCTGCCGGTCATGGCGTCCGGCAGCGTCCAGGCGGCATCGCCGTGTGCCTCCGTGCCGGTGCCCGGTTTTTGGACGTCGCTCTTACCGTTCTCGGTGCTGTCCATGGCGAGATTTTACTCCCGACGGGCAGCGCGGGGAGTGCGGCGAGGTCGGCACCGAGCGCCAACTCGACAAATGCCACCATCGAGAGCCTGGCTAGTCGAGAAGACATGAACATCCATCGTCAGACGGGAGAGCGGATGCTGGCGCAGCGCCCGCGCCCCACCCTAGAGGAGGCGACAGGCCCGCGTCAGGACCGTCACGGGCACCGCTGCCGTCAGCTCCAGAACTGGGCGAGATGGTCGACAAGCCCTCTGCCTTGGTCGTATCCAGCTCGCGCTGCGGGTGGGCGCAGCGACAGATCCATGGCATTGGCGCCAAAGAAATATTCCGCGTCGCTCTCCGGGAAGATCAGTTCGACCCTGCTGCCGCCTGCACGAAGCGTCTCGACCTGTGCCGCAAGATTCATGCCCCAGTCCGGCGGAGTGAGCGATTGACCGCCGAAGGGTGACAACACCAGCACCCGCTCGTATCCGGTTGCCAGATCGGCATTCTCGGCGCTCGAGCGGTAGCCACCGTCAATGTACCGGTTGTCGCCGATGCTGTAGGCAGGTCCGCTAGAGCAGCTGGCGGCCACCGCGTCCACCAAATCGATCCCGCTGTGACGGTCGAACACGACTGGTTCACCTGTCTGGGCATCGACTGCCGTGATGAGCATGCGCCGTTGCGGCCAGAGCTGACTGGGAAGCCGCTCTCCCACAATGGCGCGCCATCTTTCGGAGTTGTCCGAGATCGCGGCCATCTCAAGCGCCGCCGCACCGAATCTACGGCGCATATCGGCAGCATTCGCAGACGCAGCGATCATTCGCCTCGATCGCTCCAAGTGGTCGGTCACCGCCGCGATAGCACCGCCTCCCCCGCCGGAACGGACCGGGCTCGTCCGTTGCGGGATCACAGCGGATAGGGTGCCGGCGAAAAGTTCGGTCGGGGTCGCGCCCGCGAGCTGGGCCGCGGCGGTGGATCCGGCCGACGTCCCGACAACGAGGTCGGCCGCAGTCACGTCCATTCCTGCATCGCACAGACCGGCGATGACGCCGATCAGCCATGCGTTGCCTGTCGACCCGCCACCGCCGAGCACCAACGCAGTGCGGGAGGGATGCTCCGGGAGGCCGTTGGAGGTGGTTTCAGGGTTGTGCTGAACTGAAGAATTCATAGTCGTAGCTTTCTGAGAGTGCGTGCTGCGCTCCCCGCGACGGCTATGTCAGTCGCGCGATCGTGAACTCAAAGGAGCGCCCAGAGTGGACAATGTGTGCATCGGGCTCACCTCCTCGAATCGTGTCACGTTCGCCTCGATGGTACTCCTGAATATGGGACGGGAATTCAGCAACGCGCCGAGGGTCGGGCTCCGCGGATGGGTCCTCCGGGAGCGTGTCGCACTCGAGCGCTCGACGTGCGCTGCGGGTAGTCTGACCGACGGACGTGCCTTGCCTCACGGGCGTTTGCCAGGGCGGAGAACCGCGCAGCACGCCGACCATCATTGAGGAAGGCGATCAGAGGTATGACCCATCCAGAGCTTGAAAGCTGGCCGCCGAGCGAACGCAAGTACCGCCGCTCAGCGGTGTCCGCGGTCGTGGGAGCTGGAGACACCACATGGGAGCGCGTTGCCCACGACGTACTCCGGTGGCGGGTGAAGACGGCCAGCGGGTTTGCGGTGAACTCAACTGGTCCAGTGTCGCGTGGTGACCGCGTGGACGTCACCGCCCAGCTGCTCGGAACGACCATCATCGAACCGGTGGAAGTCGTCTCCGTCGTTGAGCAGCCGAATCGAGTGGGGTTCGCGTACCGCACGCTGCCAGGGCATCCCGTTAGCGGTGAAGAGGCATTTGTCGTTCACCGCCTCGGCGATGAGATTCACCTCACTGTTCGTTCATTGACTCGGGCCGCGCCACAGCAGCCCTGGCGTGTTCTCTACCCGCTGCTGCGAATCGCGCAGCACGTCGTGCGAAAGCGATACCTGCGCGCGCTCCGTTGATTTAGCCTCGCGCTCCCGCAGGAATTACGAGTGGCGCGGCAGGAACAGCGTTACGTACGCCGGTTAGCTGATGTTGCGATTGTCGCGCGGCGCCCAATCATCGACGGCTTCTCGCATGAAGTCCAACCGCCTTATCTCAGAGGGCGTCATACTTCGCGCTGCTCCCCCGTGCCTTCTCGACCGGATACTTCTGACGCGTCACGGCGAGTTTGTCGAGGATGATCTGGTTCGGGTCGGCCCCGATTCGGTCTGCAAGCATGAGGCAGTAGGTGAGCACGTCAGCGAGTTCTTCTCGCACACGCGCATCGTTGGCGTCAGCGTTCCATTGGAAGCACTCAAGTAACTCGCCGGCTTCGATGGCGATGCTCTTCGCGAGGTTCTCGGGTGAGTGAAATTGCGCCCAGTCGCGCTCGGCAACGAAGGCTGCAATCTCAGCGCTGACTGACAAGTTATTCATTCGGTCAACGTATCAGCGCTGGGATCGAAGCTCGCGGGCGAGCGCCCTGCCACTAGGGCGTCGGCGGCGCCTGCCCGATGCTGAGCCATCCGTCGGGGGCGTGCACATTCATGCCGGAGCTGCGGCTTTCGTCAGCCTTCTTCATCGCGTTGAGCTGGCGTTCGATGTCGGCTCGTGACGCGAGCTCGGCCAGCTGGCGCTCGATGTCGGCGTCCGGTGCCCCGGTCAGATCCTGCAGGGCACCGCTCGAGAGCAATTCGTCTGTCGCCTGCGCGCGAGCCTGCATCTGGGCGACGCGATCGCGCGCGCGATCGAGACTGGCGCCGACATCGTACATGTTGGCGCCAATGCCCGCAACCGATTCATTCGCCCGCACCTGCGCCTCGGATGCGCTGTACGTCGCCTTCATCGTCTCCTTCTCAATGCGGAACGCGGCGATCTGCTCTGCCAGACGACGCTCCCGCTCTTGCAGCTGAGACGTCTGCTTCTGCAGCGAGGCGTGCTGCTCCTGCAGCTTCGTCACCTGGCTTTCGAGCGCGGCGCGGCGTTGGAGGGCAGCGCGCGCGAGGTCTTCGCGCCCCTGCGCCATCGCTTCAGCTGCCTGCTCACCGAGACGGCGGTGGCGCGCACCCATCTCCTCGCCCTGCAATTCAATGCGCTTCTTTGCCGTTGCAACCTCGGCGACAGCCAGGCGTACCTGGTGCAGCAGCTTCACCTGCTGCTCGTAGCTGTCGTCGAGGGCATCGCGTGGGTCCTCCATCCGAGTGAGCGCCTTGGATGTCTTGGTGCGAAAGATAGTGCGCATCCGTTGGGTGTTGTCACTCATGACTGGACTCCTTTGGGCTGGGGCTTGGTTGGTAGGTATTGAGTGGCGGCGTTTTCGACGCGGTCGTAACGGTTAAGGTTTGCCAGTTCCACCAGTCCCGCGTGCAACGAAGCCACCTCCAGGTCGACCTCGGCATGGAGGGCCGAGAGCGCGTCTCCGGTTGGGTCGCCGAGACCGGCAGAGACGGATGCCCTCAGCTCGCGGATCATGTCGGAAATCTGGTCGACCGACAGGCTCGCTGCAGCAAGCGCATCGGCCAGCGCGGCGGAATCCGTCTCGCTCTCCATTAGGCGCAACTGCGCCCGAAGAATTGCCGCTTCGTCCTCGATGCGCCGGAACAGCCGGGGAAGGTCGCCACGACGTCCATCGCTGCGAACGGCGAGGTCGATGGCAGCCCGTCCGCTGTCGAGGGCCTGATCGAGTTGCAATTGCAGCGCGAGCACCTTGCGGCGCAAACCCCAGCTGAGCTGCGCACGACTCTTCAAAACTGCACTGTTCACCGCACGACTGCGCCGGACACGGCGATACAACGCCCGCACGATCAGGAACACAGCGGCCCACGAGATGACCGCGAATGCCAGGAGCGAAAGCAGAACCCAGATCAGGGCGTCCATAGCCGACGCCTCCCGTTTCGAGTCGAATGCTTCGAGTCCATGAAAATGCACCTCCGTGATTCTCCGCCGCAGCCTCACTACTGCAAACGCGATATATCTCAACCTACGCGTGCGGGAGCGTAACCGAAAGAGGTTTCACCGGATCCCCAGATAGACAGTGCTCCCTTCATCCTGCTGGCCCCGTCGCTGTCGTTGTCGCCGATGAGAACGGTTGGGTTCTGTCAGCGTCAGCGCCAAAATTCAGTGAGCTGCGCGGCCCGATCTCTGCCCTGGTCATAACCAGCGCGGGCAGCAGGCGGACGCAACGACAGATCCATCGCATTGGTGCCAAACAAGTTCTCGGAGTCGCTATCCGGACAGATCGTTTCGACTCTGCTGCCGCCTGCGCGGAGCTCGTCGACTTGTGTTGCCAGGCCCATCCCCCACTTCAACGGATGCCGTGACCTGCCGCCGAATGGCGACAGCACCAGCGCCAGCACTCGTGCGGATCCGCCTGCCAGATCGGCATTTTCGTTTCGCCGGTATCCGCCGTCGATGTATCGGTTGTCACCGATTCTGTACGCGAAGCCACTCGCACAGCTCGCGGCCACCGCGTCCACCAAATCCACCCCGCTGTGACGGTCGAATACGACCGGTTCACCGGTATCGGCATTTACCGCCGTGATGAGCAGCCGCCGCTCAGGCCAAAACTGATGAGGCAGCCGAGCGGCGACGGTCGCGCGCCACTGCGCCGACCGAGGGGACGCCGCATCCGTTTCGAGTGCCCACGCACCCATCCGGCGACGCATGTCGGCGGCATCAACGGCGGCAGCGATGATCGCGCCCGTTGTCTCAAGCTGGTTGCCGACCGACCGAATCGGCGCAGGGCCACGAGCGGATCCGCCCGCTCCAGCTAGTGGCGCAGTTGCAGCGGCGAGGATGTCGGCGAGCAGGTGGGCCGGGGTCGTACTGGTTATTTGCGCAGCGGCCGTCGATCCGGCCGACGTTCCGATGAGTAGATCGGCCGCGGTCGCATCCAGGCCGGCCTCACACAGACCGGCAATCACGCCGATGAGCCAGGCATTGCCCGTCGATCCGCCACCGCCCAGCACCAGTGCTGTGCGGGCCCGGGGTTCCGAGGCGTCGTGAGAGGTCGTTTCCAACGAGGTCTGAGTTGATTGATTCATAGTCGTAGCTTTCTGAGAGTGCGTGTGGCGCTCCCTCGCGACGGCTATGTCAGTCGCGTGATCGTGAACTCGAAGGAGCGCCCAGAGTGGACAGTGTGTGCATCGGGCTCACCTCCTCGAATCGTGTCACGTTCACTGATGAATTTACCGGTTCGGGTTGCGTCTGCCAACCTCCGAGTCCGGACGGATCTGCCCAAATCTGACCCCGAAAACTGCCGCCCGAACAGTTGTTTGATGCCACGATGGGTACCTTCAGAGCATCAACGCGGGCCGGTCATCACCCGGCCACGGGAGTTGCTTCAAAAACAGGCGTCACCCTCTGGGAAGCGGGGGCGGGATTCAAGAGCCCTCCGGAGAGTTGATCGTCAGGAGACGAGGCGAAGGACCATGGGTGAGAGGCGACTAATGAAGACATTGGACGATGGAAAATTGCAATCAACTCGGCTTCCTCCAGCACGCAAAAAGCGACGCAATGTTCACGTCCTGATAATCGCCGTCTTGCTAGCAACAGCCAGCCCGACGCTCATTCCTCTTGCACGTGGTGCTCAGGGACCAGTGTCGTTGTCGCCACCACGGTCCCAATTTCACCGCAAGCACGCCATCCCGTGCGACTCAGGCCGCTCAACAACGAAGCGTTTGCAGTCGTTGTGAGCCGATGGCAAGGAAATGTGGCAGCAAACCTGCCTCGTGCTGCTACGCCCGGGGACGCGTCGATCCAATCCGGAAGGTTCACCACTTCGGGAGCATCGGATATTGGCTAACAGGGGAACACGCCACAAGGAACCAACGGGTTTCAGCAAATCAGTCAGACACCTGTTCTGGACTGTGCCGCTAGCGCTTCTGATCGGATATCCGCTCTGGTTTGCGGCCCGGCTGGGATGGTGCGGTTACGGTGGCTGCTGGGGAACGGACGCAAATTCTCAGCAGGTCGAGTATGCCTCTGGAGTCATTCTGGCGAGTCTGTGCGCGCTGCTCGTGTTCGCCGCGATCATGGTCCCACCATGGTTCCGCCCGTGGTGGGCGCGACTGATCATGGCGGTCGTGGTTGCGGTTGTAGTCTCGTACATCTTCGGGTGGGGGCGCGCGCCGTCGGTAGTCCCCTTCCTGCCCACGATTCCGTTCGGCGGCGTCCAGTTCTGACTGCGCGCAGATCTTGCGGGAGTCCGCGACACTAACAGGCTCGAGAGAGCTCAGCTTGCGCAAGATCGCCGCCTTCATCAATTTCTACCTGGCCGCTGATCTGGGTGCAGCGAAGCCTGAGTGGCGTAATCCGGTACTAGTAAGTTCAGACCATGAGCTCCAGGGGAATTCGGCAGGCAAGTGCGGTTGTCATAACAATGTGGCTGGCGACCACGATGGCCGGATGCGTAGCAACGCCGCCGCCCGAGACCGCGGCCGCTGCCCCAACGCCAACGGCGACTGCCACCAACACGCTGGCGCCTGAGCCGGAGGAGGAAGTCCAGCCCATCACCTGCGACACTGCATTCACTGCTGAACGCATGGAAATGATCCTCGATGACGGTCTGACCTTTCGCGGTGCAGGGTCGACCGGAGACATCGATGAGTTCGTCGGAGCTGACGGCTTGCGATGCCAGTGGACCAGGCCGGGCACCGATGCCGTGGTCAGATATGCAAACTGGGAGCGGGATGCGACGGCATGGGAAGCACTGAAAACACAACTCTTGACTGAGGGCTACGTCGAGACGGAGCCCTCATCTATCAGCCGCGAGACGCCGGACCTCGATGGCTCCTACAGTTTCCGAGACGGCGTCGTGCACTATGTGCGCCCATGGAACTTCATCGGCTGGGCAACAGCACTGCAATAAGCGCCCCCGATATCGCGACAACGGCACCGGGCTTCAGTAAAACCGCGATGGGGCACCGGTGTGCCCTCGCCAGCGCCGCTGCATCCGCGTAGCGTGGACGCACCGCAACAGTGCGAACGAGGAGGTTTCCCATGGCCGAGCTCTCACCCATCCAACCGTGTCTGTGGTTTGACGATCAGGCCCGCGAGGCGATGGAATACTACGTCGACGTGTTCCCGAATTCCCGAATCCTGTCGATCGACGAGTATCCCAACGAGTCGCTCGATGAGCATTTCGTCGGCATGACCGGCAAGGTGCTGAACGGCCAGTTCCGTCTGAACGGTGTGGACTTCGTCTGCCTCGACGGCGGGCCGGACTTCACCTTCAGCGAATCCATCTCATTCGTCGTGTCCTGCAAAGACCAGGAAGAAATCGACCACTACTGGTCACGGCTCTCACACGTGCCCGAGTCGGAGCAGTGCGGGTGGTGCAAGGACCGGTTCGGCCTCAGCTGGCAGATCATCCCCGCGAACATGGGCGAGTTGATGCGTCGCCCGGAGCAGATCCAGGTGATGATGCAGCAAAAGAAGATAGTGATCGCCGAGCTCGAGAACGCGTGATCGGCGCCAACCCAGCCAGCGCCCACCTTCAGCATCCACGATGCCGGGGTCGCGCACTTCATTGTCGAGGTCGATCCCGGCGAGCGCTGGGCTGTTGCGGCTCAGGCTGCGGTGGCAAGGTATAGCCATGGGTACCATCGATGACTACCTCTCCTCACTCGACCCGGCCGATCGTGACGTGATCGCCCGGCTCTATGCGATCGCCTGGGAGGAGGTGCCCAGCGCCGAGCAGGGAAAGGGCTACGGGATGCCGGCGCTCGTGCACAACGGCAAGCCGCTGCTGTCGGTGATGCGGGCGAAGAAACACATCGGCGTATACCCGTTCAGTCCCGAGTCGGTGGCGGCTATCGCCGATGATTTAGCGAGTCATCCCGGAATCGGACTGGACAAAGGGACGATCCGTTTCCAGCCCGAGCATCCACTGCCGGATGACGCCGTCCGTCGTCTCGTCGCCGCCCGGAAGGCGCAAATCGAGCTCTGAGGTGCGGTTCGACGAGAATACTGAGGTTCTTCGAGAACATCCAGAAAGCTTCATGAAGACCGCGCGGTTCCGTTACAAGCATCCGCTCCTCTGATTCACCCATATACCGGCGCTCCTCGGCGGCACTGACCCTCCGACAGTAGGAAGATTGATGTCGTGAAGATTCTCTCAATTCAGTCCGCCGTCGCTTACGGCCACGTTGGCAACTCGGCGGCCGTGTTCCCCCTCCAGCGCATCGGAGTCGAGGTGCTGCCGGTCAACACGGTGAACTTCTCCAACCACACGGGGTATGGCGCGTGGCGCGGATCCCTCATCGCCCCCGAGGATGTGCACGATGTGATCCTCGGTATCGAGGAACGTGGCGTGCTCCCCCAGATCGACGTGGTGCTCTCGGGATACCAGGGCGGCACCGGAATCGGCGACGTCATCGTGGATGCCGTGCGGCGGGTGAAAGCGGCGAACCCCTCGGCCATCTACGCGTGTGACCCCGTGATGGGCAACGCGAAGTCCGGGTGCTTCGTGGCGCCAGAGATCCCACACCTGCTGCGGGATCGCGTGGTTCCCGTGGCCGACATCATCACTCCGAACCAGTTCGAGCTGGGATTCCTCACCGGAACCGAGCCAACGACGCTCGACTCGACACTCGAATCCGTCGATCTCGCCAGGGCCATGGGACCTGGCACCGTTCTCGTAACGAGTGTGGAGCGCCCCGACCGCGAGGATGGCACCATCGAGATGCTCGCAGTGGATGCTGCGGGAGCGTGGATCGTGCAGACTCCCCATCTGCCTTTCAAAGCAAATGGATCGGGTGACGTCACCGCGGCGCTCTTCTCGGCGCACTACCGCGCGACAGGTGACGCCGCTGCGGCGCTGGAACGCACAGCATCCAGCGTGTTCGACCTCATCGAACTAACGCATCAATCGGGTGAGCGAGAACTGCAGCTCGTGCAGGCTCAGGACTTCTATGCCCATCCGCGCATGCAGTTCACCGCCCAGCGCGTGCGCTGAGACATCGATCTCAGCGCGGGTTCCTCCAGCTTTCGTTAACTCCTCGGCAAAGCATCACGATGGCCATTTCTTGCAGCGAACCGGGCCGCGAGGGCGATGTCAAGGCGGAAACCATTGGGAGCCACATCGCGCTCCCGGCCTGCTCAAGAATGATCATGTGTGGCAGGTGAATTGCTGCGGTAACGACGGACGAGGTCAACAAGCTCCGACCGTGGCGGCTACGACACCGCGGCGATAGGGGCTTGTCAATTGGTGCCAGGCTCGCGCCGAAGCGCTTCCTATCCTTCGGATATCCGCGCGGAATCGACCAGCCCTGAACGATTTCGATGACCGGCACGACTCTCGGTAATGATGAACACAACCAACAGCACCACCCCAACGAGGATCAAGACGATGTTGCCGAGCTGGGCGAACGACGAGAGGGAGCCCGTCGCGGGGTAGGTGCCCTGCATGAAGATGCTGGGATCCGTGCTTGCGTGCAGAAGGATCGGCGCGATGATCGTTCCGGTCACCCGCAGGGCGAGGTACATGCAGAAGCCGAAGAAGAATGTGTAAAGCATCTGCAGCAACGTCGACACGAACGGCTGGCCGGTGAAGAAGTTGAATCCATGCAGCAGGGCGAACAGCCCCGCAGAGACCAGACCGACCGCGATTTCGGACTTGCCGGACGAACGCATGATCCGCACGACATAGCCGCGGGTCAGCACTTCCTCCGAGAAACCGATGAACAAGCCCGCGAGGAGCCATGCGGCAACCCAGTCGAAACCCGCAGCGGAGTAGTCGATGCTGGCGAATCGCAGCACGTTGAACAGCAGCACGACCGCGATGGCGATCCACATCCAGCCGCCTCCGCGGATCGATTGCCTGGCGAACAGGCTTCGTAGCCAACGGAGGCTCGCACCGAAGCCGACCAGAATGATGCAGCCGATCAGAACCGGGATCGCGATGAGAACTAGAACATAGCTGGCTGATCCCGCATCGCCGATGAAAGGCACGAAGGGCGCCATCAGTAGAGAAGCCGGCTCATAGAGCGCGAGGTAGCCGACCGTAAGGATCAGCGCCTTCCACCACCGCCCGTTCTCCCAGAAACGTGCCCATCCCGAACGTCTATCGGTGCTTTCCATCGCGAATTCCCCTTCAGATATCACTTAGTCAATTATCAGGCTCGGTGAACCACAAAATCGAATCCCGCCTCAACGGAAGTCGCCGTCGGAGGACCCGAGCGGTGACGTGATCAGGAAGCCATTCGGCGCTGACCGCGAACGCAACACCGTTCACCGCTCAGCGCGTGCGCTAAGAAATCAGACCTCAGCTTCGGTTGCGCCTTAGGACTCTGAGGGCACCTTGGGCAATTCGGGTCCGTAGTTCCACGACAAGATGGCCGGCTGCTCGCGGTAGTAGCTGAGCACGGAGACCGACCCAGCATCCAACGTGATTTGAGCACCGAATCGAGGGGCCAACCTGAGGTACACGGCTGTCAAAATGCGCAGGAAATGGCCGTGTGCGATCAGGGCGACATCGCCGTGCTCCAACACGGGCAGCACACGCGTGAGCACCCTCGATGCGCGGGCGGCAACCTCCTCGACCGTCTCACCAGGCGTGTCACCACGAATCACGCCGTGGGTGAATGCGCTCCAGTTATAGCCAAGCTCGCTGCGGATGTCACGTGTCGTGCGCCCCTCGTATCCGCCGTAGTCCCACTCAACGAGAAACGGATCAACCTCGGCATGAAGACCCGCGAGCTCGGAGGTGCGTCGCGCACGCTGCAACGGCGAGGTCAGCACGAGCGAGAAATCGTAACCGGCCACTAACCGGCCCGCGCCGCGGGCGAGTTCCTCTCCCCTGGCCGTGAGCGGAATATCCGTGAGCCCGGTATGTTTGCCACTCTTCGACCACTCTGTCTCCCCGTGACGCAAGAGAATCAGCTTTCCTGACGGGTTATCCGGAGCGGGGTGGTTGGGCAGCGGATCGTTTGTGAGCATACGGCAACAGTAGTATTGCGCCCCGGTTCTGATGAAAGTTCCTGATCATCGAAACGGTTCACAGCCAGGCGTGTGATTGTCCGATGCCAGCGCCCTTCAGGCTTGCAATGGATGCTCAGGCGTCGCGTGCCGCGGCAGTCAACCGATAAACATTCGGAAGTAGACGACCGGTCTAGTACCTGTTAGGTTTTTGGGATGCCCACTGAAACCGACAGCCGCCGAAGCATCCTCGATGCGGGGCAGCGCACGATTGCCCGCAAGGGCTGGGCCGCTGTCGGCCTCACCGAGATTCTCACAGTCGCTGGCGTACCGAAAGGCTCGTTCTACTACTATTTCGGCTCCAAAGACGCATTCGGCGAGGCAATGCTCCAGGAGTACTTCACCGAATATTTCGCCGAGATGGACGAGATCTTCGGGCAAGCCGACCTCGATGCACGCACTCGTCTGATGCAGTACTGGGAGAACTGGCGTGCAACGCAGGGTCTCAGCGACTGCGAGGGCAAATGCCTGGCAGTCAAGCTCGGCGCCGAGGTCGCCGACCTGTCCGAAACACTCCGCGTCGCCCTCAAGAATGGCACGACCGGTATTACTGATCGCATTCAGTCAATGATCGATTTGGGCCTCACTGACGGTTCGCTGTCGATTGACTCCGCCCCCGACGTCGCCGCGCAAACGCTGTACGATCTCTGGCTCGGTGCCAGCGTCATGTGCAAGATCCAGAGGGACATCACCCCGATGGACAACGCTTTGACACTGACCGAATATTTGCTCCACCACTAAAAGCTTCCTCGGGGCCCACCGGCACCCTGAGGTTCGTACCACCAACTAGTCGACCGGTCTACTAAGGAGTTTTCACACAATGAAGGTTCTCATGGTCCTCACCTCCCACGACGAGCTCGGTGACACCGGCAAGAAGACCGGGTTCTGGCTCGAAGAGTTCGCAGCCCCCTACTACCGCTTCGTCGAAGCCGGCGCCGACATCACCATCGCCTCGCCACAGGGTGGCCAGCCTCCCCTTGACCCGACGAGCAACGAGCCGGCAAACCAGACTGATGCAACCCACCGTTTTGAAGCCGACACCGAGGCCCAGCAGGCGCTAGCGACAACGGTTCGTCTCGACTCGGTCGACGTCGCGGACTTCGACACCGTCTTCTACCCCGGCGGACACGGTCCCCTCTGGGACCTCGCCGAAGACCAGGACTCCATCACCCTGATCGAGACGTCCATCCGCACCGGCAAGCCCATTGCCCTCGTCTGCCACGCTCCCGGTGCCCTCCGTCATACCCGCAATGAGGACGGCACTCCTCTCGTCGCCGGCCGTAAGGTGACCGGCTTCACCAACTCCGAAGAGGAAGCCGTTCAGCTCACCGATATCGTCCCATTCCTGGTCGAGGACGAGCTCACCAAGCTCGGCGGCGACTGGGAATCGTACGTCGTCGAGGACGGCCTGCTGATCACCGGTCAGAACCCGGCATCATCCGCTGCTGCCGCCGACGCTCTGCTGGCGAAGTTCGCGGCGCTGAGCGCGTGAGTGCCTACGTCGTCATGCTCCGAGAGCGGGTCACTGACCCTGCGGAATTTGACGTGTACGCCGCTGCCGCTCGTCCCTCGAGAGCCGGACATCCCCTCACTCCGGTGATCGGGTACGGCGAAATCACAACGCTCGAGGGTGAGCCTCTGGACGGGATTGTCGTCAACGAGTTCCCCACAGTGGCGGATGCGCTCGCCTGGTACAACAGCCCGGCGTACCAGGCCGCACTCCCGCACCGACAAGCAGCAGCCGACTACCGAGTGCTGATCGTCGAAGGCGTCGACGCGCCCACGGGCCGCTGACGGATGCCCGGCACCTTCGGGTGCCGGGTGCCCGCCGGCCCGAATTTCGGGGGCGGTGAGCGGATCGCCTTTTTCGCTTATTGCATTGTGAGACTCTGGTTAGCCCACGAGTTGCTCCCTCTCCCTCACCGTGCCGCAACCAGTGCGGAGATGCCTGCGAGTATTCGCTCGATGCCGAACGAAAGAGCGTCGTCCTGGGCACCCTCCTGCGCGGCCTCTGCGAACGCAGCCGCCGTGTGGGGGTAGTCCTGGGCACGGGCAGCGAGGATCGGGGCGAGACCCGCGGCGAGAGCCTCTTCCGGTGCCGCCGTTGCTGCGAGCTGCCGCACGAGCGACATGACGTGCCCCACGAGCAGGGCCAGCAGATCGAGCTTCTCGCTTCCGCGAAGTTTGAGCGGCGACATCGCTCCCAGCCCGGCCTCGAACCACGCGAGCTCTCTGGGCCCTGGAGTGTGCGGGCGTTGGGCGAGTTCGACACTCCACGGGTGCGACAGCACACGGCTGTGCATACCGTGGGTCCACGCCGTCAGCACGGCACGCCAGTCTTCGCCCCGCGGTTCCTCAGGCTCGCCGAGAACCCGGTCGAGGATGACCGCATCGAGTTCGGCGCGACCGGGGACGTATCGGTAGAGCGCCATCTTGGTGGTACCGAGACGATCCGCGACGTGTTGCATCGTGACGGCGTCGAGTCGCTCGTCATCGGCGATGGTGATCGCCACCTCGGCGATGGCATCGAGTGAGAACTTCGGCTTGGGCCCGCGCCTCCCCTGCGCCGGCTGCGCCCAGAGGAATTCGGATGTCTCGTCGCCGAGGCCGACGAGGCTCTCTGCCTCGTCGTCGTGCACCGAGCTGGTCATGTGGATCCTCCAGTCAAACAATTGCGTCCATCGTACGCTAATGTTACTGTTTCCAGTGGACGCAATTCGCGAAGGGAATGACCATGGCCGTAGCAAAGATCCTCATCTCGGGTGCCAGCATCGCCGGTCCCGCACTCGCCGGTTGGCTCGGTCGCAACGGCTTCGACGTGACGATCGTCGAGAAGGCGCCCGAGATACGACCCGGTGGCCAAGCCGTCGACTTCAAGGGGCGTACTCACCACGACGTGCTCACACGAATGGGGATCCTGGATGACGTTCGTGCCGAGCAGACCACCAAGACAGATTGGCGCATGGTCGACGCAGACGACAAAGTCAACGCCGTCATCCCGGGCGAGTTCATCGGCGGCGACGTGGAGATCCTGCGCGGCGACCTCGCCGGCATTCTGCACCGGCACTCAGTCGCGGACGCCGAGTACGTGTTCGGCGACGAGATTACCGGGATGACGGAATCGGACACCGGTGTCGAGGTCACCTTCGCGCGCCGGGATCGCGAGTCCTTCGATCTCGTCATCGGCGCCGATGGTGTGCACTCCGCCGTGCGCCGGCTGGCATTCGGGCCGGAGAAGAATTTCGTCGAGTCATACGGCTACTACTACGCGGTCCTGAGTGGCGAGGCACCGCTCGGCGACCTGCCCACCCAGCTCCCCGACGGGCGAGGAATCGCCTACGGATACAACACACCCGATCGACTCGCGCTGCTCGGCGGCCAGAAAGCACCTCAGCTCTTCGTCTTCCGCGCCGACTCGAAGGACTACAACCGCCATAACCTCGAGTCACAACGCGCCCTCCTCGAGTCCGCATTCACAGGCATCGGTTGGCGGGTGCCCGCCGCGCTCGAGGCATCCCGAGGCGCATCGGACTTCTACCTTGATGCCCTCACCCGCACTCGCATGACATCGTTCACCCGCGGCCGCACCGCTCTCGTCGGCGACGCCGGATACGCCAACACGCTCGGCGGGTTCGGAACCGGGCTCGCCCTCGTCGGCGCCTACATCCTCGCCGGCGAACTGGTCACCGCCGACGGAGACCACACCGCGGCATTCGCGGCGTACGACCGCCGGATGCGCAAACTCACCAGGATAGCCCGCAGCGGCCACGCCGGCCCCTTCCTCGCCCCGCCATCCGCCTGGCGCATCCGAATGCGGAACCTCACTTTCACAAACCGTCTGATGCTCAGCACGATGATGTGGATCACGGACAGATTCGCAACAGAGGACAACATTCCGAACTACCCCATGCGCTGAGTGGCCGTGATCTCCTGCCTGGCACCCACAGAAACGGCACAGTCCTGCCGCACGGCTCCAGAGGAACTTCACCGACGAACACTTTCCGCACTTATCGAAAAGGAAGTTTGAACCCATGGCCCCGCTCATCGTTCTGATCGTTGTCACCGGCATCGCCCGGCTCATCGGCTTACTCATGCCTCTCAGCCTGTTCGACTCCTGGTCGTCGGCGACCGCCTTCGGACTCGCCGCGATGTTCCTCATGACGGGAATCTCACACTTCACGTCCCGTCGACGCGCAGGACTGGTCGCAATCGTCCCACCCTGGGTGCCCGCGCCGGCCATCGTGGTGAGCGTGACAGGGGTGCTCGAGATCGCGGGAGCAATCGCTCTCCTGCTTCCACAGTTCAGGACGTTCTCTGCCGCCTGCCTCGGGTTGCTGCTGATAGCGATGTTCCCTGCGAACATCTACGCTGCGGCAGACAAGCGGCACCCCGATGCGCCCCACACACGACTTCTCCCCCGCACCCTCTACCAATTGCTCTACCTGGTCGCCATCGCCGTGACCATCTGGGGGTGACGATGCTGCCCGCATCTGTAAAAGCCGACGATCTTGCCAGCGTCGTCGAGTTCATTAGCGCCGCTCGAAGCGGCATCGTCGCCACAGTCACGGCCGTCGGGCGGCCTGAAGCAGCATTCGTCGGACTCGCCATCCTCGACGACGCCACATTGATCTTCAACACACACGAAGATGCCCGAAAGATCGCAAATCTGCGTGCGAGTGAACACGTCGCGGTCGTCGTGGGCACAGCAGGTGCGGTCACAATTCAGATCGAAGGTGTCGCTCGGATCGTCGAAGGTGACGAGCGAGAATCGTATGGTGCGGAGTACATCCGTCAGCGCCCCGGATCCCGCGCACGATCAACTGGATTCTCCGTCGTCGTCATACAACCCACCTGGATTCGGGTCTACGACACGACCACACACACCCCCACCGTGACAGAAGCCACCATGCTCCGCACTGTCAAACCTGTGGCCGCCGAGCCGCACTCGGCGTAGCGTGGGCGGAGGTACCGCGACCGCGGTTCCTCGTCGAAGGGCGGCCATGAACCCCTGCGCTTGGCGCGACACCGCGACAGCACTCACAGTGATCCATGTCGGCTCGATTCATGTCGGCGCAGCGGCCCGATCTCTTCGCCGGCACCGCGAGGGCTGAGGCGATGTGATGTCCGCCAGCGTCCCCTTTATCGGCCCGGTGGCCGCGCCGTGGCTTCACGTGATGACGCTCAATGTGCGCCGTCCAACGCTGTGGCCCACCCGTGCCGAACAGCGATGGAGCACTCGGCGCCCGCTCCTGCGCCGCGTGCTGGAGGCCGAGCGACCGAGCATCCTGGGCCTGCAAGAAGTGATGCCTGCGCAGTCGGACGATATTGATCGGATGCTCGGGCGGCGGTACGCGATGGTGGGCAGCGGTCGAGGCGCGAACCACGACGGCGAGCGCTGCGAGATCCGATTCGACATCATCCGCTTACGCCTTATCGGCTCGCGAACATGGTGGCTCTCTGATCGCCCCGATGTGCCCGGCTCCCGCTCCTATGGCAATGTGTTGCCCCGGATCGCGGTGCAGGCAGAGCTGGAGGACAACGAGCTGGGCACGCGATTCCACGTCATCGTGACGCACCTCGACCACCTCTCCGCGCGGTCGAGGCTGGCGTCGGCCCGCCAGATCCGCCGGGTCGCGAGCGCCCTCGACGTGCCCCACATCGTGATGGGCGACTTCAACGCCGGACCCTCGTCTGGCGTGGCCAGCGAGCTGTGTGCAGATCGTCTTCTCGCCGACACCTGGCTCACGGCCTCCCAGCGGCTGAGCCCGGCGTGGGACACCTACTCGAATTACGGACCTCCTCGGCAGGGCGGCCGCCGGGTCGACTGGGTGCTCGTGAGTACGACCGCCCGAGTGGAGGCTGCCGGGGTGAACCCCGTTCGGTTCGGTTCCGTGGCCGTCTCCGATCACGAACCGGTGCATGCGCTCATCCGCTGGGAGGCGAACCCGTGAAGGTCGATGCGCGCCGTTCGGAGGGAGCAGCCGTGATCGCAACGTTTCTGCGACCACCCGTGCGGCCCGGCGAATACGTCGCGGACGGCATCCGCGTTCTCATTGCACTGAGCGTCGTCGTGGCTGGATGGGGATGGGGCGCGGTGCAGGTCGCGATCTTCATGCTTGCGCTGCTGGGGGCGTTGGTGCCCCGGGCGCTCGGTGTGCGTGCGGCGGTCGACGTCGCCACCGGGCTCGTTGTGCTCGTCGCAGCGTGGAGCAACGTCTTTCACCTGTACACCGAGGTCTTCGGCTGGGACAAGCTCATCCATTTCCTCCTCGCCGGGCTCCTGGCCGCTCTGGCTACGATCACCGCGCAGCGCAGCGGGCTGCTGCCGGCCGGGACAGGCCATCGCGGCGGGCTGGTCGTGGTCACTGTCGCATTCGGGGTGGCGGCGGGGGCGCTCTGGGAGGGGCTCGAATGGGCCGGATACACTCTCGCAATCGCTCCTATTTATGTCGGCTACAGCGACACGATCGGCGACCTCGCCGCCGATGCCCTCGGGGCACTCGCTGCGGGCCTGGCCCTGCCGTTCCTTGCCGCGAACCGCACCACTCCCCCGGGAGCATCGGGCCTGGCCGACTCCGGCGCAGCCGTTGTAAGGAGAGCAACGAGATGAGACCACTTCGATACTCGATCAACGTCACGCTCGACGGCTGCTGCCATCACGAGGCAGGACTCCCCCCTGACGACGAGTCGATGCGCTACTGGACCGCTCAGCTGGAGCGAGCCGATGCCCTGCTCTTCGGCCGGGTGACCTACGAAATGATGGCGTCGGCGTGGCAGAAGCCGGCCACGGGCACGTGGCCTGACTGGATGGATGACTGGCAGATCCCGTTCGCCGAGACCATCGACCGGGCGAAGAAGTACGTCGTGTCGAGCACGCTGAGCGAGGTCAATTGGAACGCGGAACTGGTGCAAGGCGACCTGAGGCAAGCGGTTCAGCGGCTCAAGCAGGAGCCAGGCGATGGCCTGTGGGTCGGAGGCGTGACGCTCCCCCTGGCCTTGGCAGATCTAGGACTGATCGACGAGTACGAGTTCCTGGTGCAGCCAGTCCTTGCCGGACACGGGCCGACCCTGCTTGCCGGTCTGCGTGAGCGCATCCAGCTCGAACTCGTGGACCGCCATGAGTTCCGGTCGGGGACAGTCGCCGTGCGATACCGGCCCAGGCGAGTTATGGCTTGATGCGATCTGTCCTGATCGATCGGCTCTCGGGACGAAAACATGGTCAGCGACTGTGACTACGACTGCGACTACGGGGAAGAGCGTGATCGGAACTTCTCCTGCTGTCGCCGCCCGCCGCTGTCGCCGCCCGCGACTGTCACTCTGGGTATGCCGCCCCCAAAAACTGACGCGGGTCGCCGAGGTAGTCGACCCGTTTGTAGCCAGCCCGGTTGAGCGCGAGCTGGCCGGTGCCTGTCGCGAGTGGCGCGGTGAGGGCAGCGGTGAGCGGTGACGCGAGGTCGGCGGTGCGGATGACGGCGTAGACGTCGCGTGTGAAGACACCGCGCTGCGTGCCCGGCGGGTACGCCCCGCGCCCGAACAGCGGTCCCGGCATGAGCGGAGGTTGGTCCGGGTTGTACCGATCGTCGATGGGACGTTCGCCGTTGATACTCAACAGCGTGTGCACGTCGACGGTCATCGTACGGTTCACCATGTTGTTCTTCTGAGCGATCCACTGCGACGCGAGGAACGGGATGATCTGCCCCTGCACGCTCAGCACTCTCGCGTCGTTCTCGGGCGTCGCCGAGCCCCCGCGGACGCATGCGCCCGGTGTCGTCACACCGATGGCGCGGAGGAAGAAGGCCCGCACGTCAGTCCCCTCTGCCGGTAGCTGCGGGCGCAGCTGCTGGAGGATGTACGCCCCGTCGTCATAGACCACCACAGCGTTCGCGCCGAAGACCGAGGTGCGGACATTGCCCGCCGAGGTGCAGGTGTAGATCGCGGTGAGCTCCTCCCGTGTGAGGTTGTCCAGCCCGGGCGCCAAGCGGAAGCCGGCGACGCTCACCGCATCGCGCCCGGTCGGCAGGTACGTCACAGCGTCGTCGGCGACGCCCGCGATGTTCACCGGACGGTTCGCGGAACGCACGAAGTCCACCTGTTCCGGCGAGTCACGGAGCGCCGCAAATCCCGCGGCCTCTGTCGTCGGGCGCGAGATCGGTGTGGCGCCCGGCTTCGTGACGATCGTGGGGCTTCCGACGGGGTCGAAGGATGCGACATCCGGAGCCTGGGGCACACCGGCGGCGATGTTCGCGCGCCCGTTGGTCAGCACATCCCAGAGGACGGATGTGGATGCGGCGCCCACCCCCGCGTATTGGCGTGCGCCCGGCTTCCACGGGTCGGCGCTCGCGGGCGGTGGCAGAGCGAGCGCGAGGGCCGCCACCGTCATCGCGGCGAGGAGC
This sequence comes from Leifsonia sp. A12D58, assembly GCF_047530025.1. Lineage (NCBI taxonomy): Bacteria > Bacillati > Actinomycetota > Actinomycetes > Micrococcales > Microbacteriaceae > Leifsonia > Leifsonia sp. A12D58. Next base: position 490,033 of record NZ_JBLJAT010000002.1, read on the forward strand.
CCGCGGGCGAGCTGACGTGTGTTGCGACTGGACAATGGGCACCCCCGACTTGCGGACGCCGGCCGTCGGGGTGCCGCCGGGCGTCTCCACGGCGGGCCTGAGATGCCGCCGACTCCTCTGAGTTTTGCGCATCGGGCAGCGTTGTCGAGGAGGACACGCGGTGGAGGACAGCCCGGTACCCTTCACCCGAGCTCGCTTGTTTCCCTCGCAGCCGGCCTCTCGCTCGCGGGCCCGCCCGGCACGACTCGTGGCGCCATCTAAGCTTGACCTTCTGCCCACGGAAGGAACCCCAATGAGCATGGAAAGCGCGGCTTGGAGCTCGCTGTACAAGATCTCTTCCGCCAGGGACGGCAAGCACGGCTTCTCCCGTGAGTCCGTTCGGCGGATCCTGACGTTCGCGGTGCCATACCGGTCCAAGCTGCTGATCTTCATCACCCTCTCAATCGTGGGAGCTTTCCTCGCGGTCGCGACGCCGGTACTCGCCGGCCAGGTGGTCGACGTCATCGTCGCCCAGGGCGCGGTCAGCACCATCGTGTGGCTCGCCGTCGTCATCGCCCTCGTGGCCGTGGCCGACGCCGGCGTGTCACTCCTGACGCGCTGGTACTCGGCGCGGATCGGCGAAGGTGTGATCCTGGACCTTCGCACCGCCGTCTTCAACCACGTGCAGAAGATGCCGATCGCGTTCTTCACCCGCACCCGGACGGGTGCCCTCGTGAGCCGCCTCAACAACGATGTGATCGGCGCTCAGCAGGCCTTCAGCGGCACGCTGTCCGGCGTGGTCACGAACCTCGTGGCGCTGATCCTCACCCTGATCGTCATGCTCAGCACGTCCTGGCTCGTGACGGTTCTCGCCGTGATCATGCTCCCCATCTTCCTGGTCCCCGCGCGCCGCATGGGCAGCCGCCTCGCCGCGCTGCGCCGCGAAGCCGCCGATCACAATTCCGCCATGAGCACGCAGATGACCGAGCGCTTCTCGGCGCCCGGCGCCACCCTCGTCAAGCTGTTCGGCCGGCCAGACGAGGAGGCCGAGGAGTTCCGCGTCCGCGCCGCCCGCGTCCGCGACATCGGGGTCCGCACCGCGATGCTGCAGTTCGTCTTCTTCACCGCACTGATGCTCGTCTCTGCTCTCGCCCTGGCGCTCGTGTACGGGCTCGGCGGCTCCCTCGCACTCGCCGGCCAGCTGAATACCGGTGACGTTGTCACCTTGGCGCTCCTCCTCACCCGCCTCTACGCGCCGCTCACCGGCCTCGCAAACGCACGGGTAGAGATCATGAGCGCGGTGGTCAGCTTCGAGCGCGTCTTCGAGGTACTGGACCTCGACCCGCTCATCAAGGAGAAGCCCGACGCCATCGCCATCCCCGAAGGCCCGGTGGCCGTCGAGTTCGACAACGTCCGCTTCGCCTACCCGTCAGCAGACAAAGTGTCCCTCGCCTCTCTCGAGGAAGTTTCCACGCTAGACACCCGCGGCGGCGAAGAGGTGCTGCACGGCGTGTCCTTCAGGATCGAGCCGGGGCAGACCGTTGCCCTCGTCGGTACCTCCGGTGCCGGCAAGTCCACAATTGCGCAGCTCCTCTCGCGCCTGTATGACGTCGACAGCGGCGCCGTGCGCCTCGCGGGAACGGATGTCCGCGATGTCACCTTCGCCTCCATGCGGCACACCCTGGGCATGGTGACGCAGGACGGCCACCTGTTCCACGAGACCATCCTCTCCAATCTGCGCCTCGCGAGGCCAGAGGCGTCCGACGACGAGGTGTGGGACGCCGTCCGCCGTGCGCGGCTCGAGCCGCTCATCCGGTCCCTGCCGGACCAGTTGAACACCATGGTGGGAGAGCGTGGCTACCGGCTGTCCGGGGGTGAGCGCCAGCGGATGACCATCGCGAGGCTGCTGCTCGCCCAGCCGCGCGTCGTCATTCTCGACGAGGCGACGGCGGCGCTGGACTCGACGTCTGAGGCCGCCGTGCAGGCGGCGCTCAGCGAGGCGCTCAAGGGACGGACGGCGATGGTGATCGCACACCGCCTCTCCACCATCCGCAGCGCAGACCTGATCCTCGTGGTTGAGGACGGCTCGATCGTGGAGCGCGGTACGCACGAGGAACTGCTTGCTATGGGTGGGCGGTACGAAGAATTGCACCGGACCCAGTTCGCCGTGCAGAAGAATCTTGCGGCCGATGAGGAAGCGCTGATCCAGACCTAGTCGCTCGGCTCCGACATCCCACGAGCCGACCGCCGATGCGTTGCTCGTCGCAATGATGGGTACGCTCGTTGAGGCGCGTTGCATTTCACGTGCCGCTCGGCGGGCAATGTTCCGTCGCGCTCAGATCGAACGAGAAGGAAACACCGTGTCTGATCACGCAAGAATCAAAGGCCACACCGTGACCCGCACCGTGCGCATCGAGGCCTCGCGCGCGCGCGTCTGGACGGCGCTGACCGATCCAGAGGTGATGGTCAAGTGGTTCGGAGACAGTGTGGAGTTCGCCGCGCTCGAGCCCGGCGCTACGGGCAGTATCGACTGGGAGGGCTACGGCAGCTTCCCGATCGAAATCACCGAAGTCGTGCCCAACGACTCGTTCGGCTTCCGCTGGTCGGGAATCCCCGCCGAACAGCTCGACGAGTACTCGACGCATGTGCGCTTCACCATCTCCGATGCTGGCACCGGAACGGATGTCACGGTGATCGAATCGGGCTTCGACACGCTCCCCGGCGGCACCCGCTACCGTCGCGCACGTCTTGAGCAGAACCGAGAGGGTTGGGACGTCGAACTCGACGAGCTCGCGATCCTACTCGAGGGTGTCACCCAGTAGTTCACGATTGGGGAGCGGCTCGACGAGTTGGCCACCTTGCTCGGCCGGTAGAGGGTTATTTGGCAGAGCGCAGTGGATGTGCGCGAAGGTGCCGAAAAATCGTCCAGTGATTCAGCGGCCAGTGAGTTTTAGGAACAGCCCGCCACGACGGCCGGCGAGCCCCAATTTGTTGGTCACGGCCGATTGCACCTGGGTTGCGGCTCGCCTGGCCAAAGTATCTGCAGCAAGCGCCAGTATTGTCTTATGAAGACCGATGTACAGACGCCCATGGAGGTCTTCTACCTCCCACAGCACTTGGTGGTACCGCTGTTTCAACGCCCATATGTGTGGGACGAGGAAGATCAATGGGCGCCGCTGTGGCAAGACATCCGGCGGATGGCGGAGTTGCGCGTACGCGAGCCCAACGGCGTCGTGTCTCACTTCCTAGGTGCGGTGGTGCTTCAGGCACACGAAATTCAGCAGGGACACATCCCCGTCAGCAACATCATCGATGGTCAACAACGCCTGACAACCCTCCAGATCCTGATGGACGCCACGGCGGCGGTACTGGATGAGCTTGGCCTGGAAGCTTTGGCTGGACAGCTCGTGGTACTCACCCACAATCAGGCAAACTTCGTGCCCGACGGAGAAAGCCTGCTCAAGGTGCGACACACCAATCGGGATCTCGCCGCATTCGCTGAGGTCATGAACGCCGAGCCCCCGGTGAATCACTCCACGCTCCATCACTCGGGTTCCTTGATCGTCCGGGCCCACAAGTTCTTCGCAAGCTCCATCACCGAATGGCTCGGTGACCCCACAACTGACGGGCATGCTGAGCGCGCCGACGCCCTAGTCGTTGTGCTCACGCGCTGCCTGCAGCTTGTCGTGATCAACCTCGGTGCGAGCGAAAACTCTCAAGAGATTTTTGAAACTCTGAATGCGCGCGGGACCCCTCTCACCGCCGCGGACCTGATCAAGAATTTCGTTTTCCAACGACTGGCAATCGATGGCGTGGACACGAAATTGGCCTACGCGCGCGACTGGCCATTCGACACCAAGTTCTGGGAAACCGAAATCAGCGTCGGCCGCTACTTTGTCAGTCGCAGCTCTCTATTCCTGAATCAATGGTTAATCTCACGAACAGGCGATGAGATCGGCCCACAATCGACGTTCACGCGGTTCAAGTCATACGTTGAGCAAGACAGCAAGCAACGGATGAGCGAGCTGCTCCCCGTGGTGAAGCAGCAGGCAGACCAGTACGAGGCCTGGACAATTGCCGCGGCTGACAAAGACCGGCAGCTCACTCCTGTGGAAATGGCTATCTATCGGATGCAGGCCAACAGCATTGAGGTGCTCAAACCCCTGCTCATCTGGCTCAGTTCGCCAAAACGCGCGATCCCTGAAGCCCAGATCAATGAGGTCGTAGCGGTGGCCGAGAGCTGGGTAGTGCGCCGCCAATTGTTGCGACTTACTGGATCTGACCTTGGTCGCATCGTTGCCGACATCATCCGTACCCATCGGGATGCTCCAGCTATGGAACTCCCCAATCGCGTACGTTCACATTTGACGCGCCTGAACGTGTCAAGCACCTACTGGCCGGGTGACGACGAGATCCGCACGGCACTCGCCACAGAGGCGGTCTACATTCGTTTCAAACGCGGGCGTCTACGCATGATGCTAGAAGCCGTTGAGAATCGCTTCCGGATGCAGACAGACCAACCTCAGGTCCCCCGGCGAGGCTTCCCCATCGAACACGTCCTGCCCCAGAAATGGGAGGCGAACTGGCCGGTCGACGGGCTAGAGGCCGAACAGGCCCGAGCCACCCACGTACACAGACTCGGCAATCTCACCCTCCTGACGGGCCCCCTGAATTCAAAGGTTTCGAACGGGCCCTGGACAGCCAAGCGGGAGGCGTTCAAGGAACATGACACGCTCCTGCTCACGAGCCGATTATTGCGGAAAGTGGACGGCGGCGACTGGGACGAGGACTCAATCGACGCCCGCACCGAGGCTCTAGTCGACGAACTTCTGCAGATTTGGCCTGCTCCCCCCGGGCACATCGGCGTGGTGGTCAACCCCGAGGCCAAGGAAGCGCAAGGGATTGAAGTGAAACACCTGCTGATCGCCGGACTTCTCACACCCGGCACGCGCCTCGTTCCTCGTCCTGGGAAATGGGCGTCTGCCGAAGCAATAGTGCGCAGAGATGGACTACTGGAAATAGACCAGAAGACGTTCGATTCGCCATCCGGAGCCGGCAAGTATGTCAAAGGATCCACCACGAATGGGTGGTACTTCTGGCGGCTAGAAGACGGCAGAACCCTTAGAGACGTCCGCACGGCATACCTTGGCGAGGGATCACTGAATGGCGACCTACCATACGATTGGTCTCCCCTCCACACAATCCTCGAGTCCCTGCCCGAAGGGCACTGGACGTCGTACGGAAACCTCGCCAACGCGATTGGAACCGCGGCCCAACCGCTTGGACAGCACATCACGAATTGTCCGCAGTGCACCAATGCGCATCGAGTGCTCAAGAGTGATGGCTCGATTGCGCCCAACTTCGTCTGGGCAGATCCGTCTGACCAACGGCGGCCTATCGAAATGTTGCGAGGCGAGGGAGTCAGAATCACCAACGGACAGGCGGATCGTGATCAAGAGCTATCGAGCGACACTCTGGTGTCCTTGTTCGCCAAATGACGGTGCGACGGGGCTCTCGCGATCTACTTCGTTACACGCCTGACCGAGGAAGAGGAAGTGTTCGTACGGGTTGGGAGATGACCACGCGGGAGTTCCGCTAGATTCGCACAGCGTTGCGAGCTTCCAGGAGGTGTGCATGACGATCCCGGACGATCGGGAGGGACCGAGAACGACGTAGGCACCCCGGACGACAGGGCCAGCTCAGCGGCTGTGGAGCGGTGAAAGTGATGGCGTAGTGATGGGTTAATTAGATCTCTTAACCAAAAGTCCCGGAGACCCTTGGGCGGATTCAAACGGTGGAAGCAACAGGGGCTAATTCCTTCCTCGAGGTTAGCTTGCTGAGCAGATCGGCCGGGGTGCTGCGAGTGCCGAGTCCATAGGTCAGACATTTTTTGCGACCAGATAGGCTCATTCACATCATGTCTGCGTCCCGACTGTCAGCGACCACCGCGAACACCCTGGCACTGGTCCAGCGAGCGCTCGACGAGTTTGAGGACGTCTCGCTTGAAGCCTCGATCCGTCGAGCGATCCGAATTGCCAATCTAATGGGCGACACGTATGCCGCCCTTCGGCTCGCGTTCGAGATCAAGCCATCAGGCGGTCACCCGCCAGCAAATGCCGACATGACCCGCCGCCTGATGGCTGATCCAGGCACATGGGAAGACAGGGACGGATTGGCGGAGCGAGCACTCGAGGAGTACATGGCGGAGCGCCGCCTGTCGGACGACCTGATCAGCGCCCACAGCATTGAGCTCATTGAGTTCTGGCAACGCGAGCAGACCTCGAGTGATGCGCTGTCACCTAATGAGCACAAGGAAGACCTGAGCCGCCGCCTGACGTGGGTGGAGCTCATCTCCCGAGCCCGCCACAAGACCTTTACGTACTTGTGTGCATGGGAGCGGCAACTCACCTTCGAGTCCCATGGCGATGACGCGTTCGCCACCGCAAGCCAGCGCGTGGGATCAGCCTTGGCCAACTGTGCACCCGACGTTCTAGACCGATTCAACGTCGCCTTTCGTCGATTGCGCGAGGCAGCAGATCGCGACTCCCAAATTGAGGCCAGCGAAGAGTTATCGCAAGCGTTGGCTTCCTGCCGGAGGATTCTCAAGGCGATCGTGGATCTCGTTCATCCAGCTGATCCGTCTCGCGCGTCTACCAAGCACGGTCACTCGCTGACGGACGAGAGCTACAAGAACCGCTTGGTCGAGTTCCTTAAGGCCAACGTCGATTCACGGTCATTTCGCGGTGCACTTGAGAAGCACGGAGAGTCTCTCTTCACTCGATTCAGTTCGATCGACTCCCTCTCAAGCAAGGGCGTGCACGCCGAGGTCGCAGTCGCTGAGGCAGAGTTTTGCGCGCTCAGCACCTACACGCTCGCAGGAGAGATCCTAGCCATCGCCGAGGTAGAGTCGCCGAGTCGCTGAGCCAGCCCCAGGTTTTCGCGGCGGAGGCGTGCGCAAAATTGTGGCTCGGACATGGGTCGACTCACGGGCGGGATACACGTGACTTCGCACGAGTACGCGATTGCCACCCTTGCTAATGTCCGTCACCGCGGTCCGCCGGCCATTTAGAACCATGTTGATCCATCCTCCGTATGAGTGGACCGAGATCGACCACCGTCCTGACGACCCAGCTTCGGTGGGCTATGGATCCACGACGCCCACAACCCTCCGCTGAATGTTCAGCGCCCGAATAGGGATCCCTCAGCGGGCGCTTGACCCGCCGACGGTTCCGTCCTACTCATCGTGTCTTGTTCACGCTCGCCCACGGCCAAGGCCCGCGATGAGCTGGATTGAGTCTCAGGGCTCAGTGATGCGCGCGCGGCTGGCCACATAAGGGATCATGGTCCTGTGACCTCAGACCTCCGCAGACGCCGCGACACGAGAAGGACTGGTGGATTCGCGAAGCGCCACGTTACTGGCTTGGTTAGCATGGTGGGAATCTCTGTAGCCGGCGCGCTTGTCGCAGTCGTCGTCGGCTGGACGGGCATCGGTGACTGGCGGCCGTTTTGCGACGGCTTCCGCTGGTGCGTGGCTTCACCGCAGGATTCTTACGACGGCTCTAGCGACCCCAGTGTTCAATTGTCTCCGAACCTACCCTCGCCTTTGGCTACCACGCCAAGTCCTACTGTTTCACAGATGCTCGTTTCTGATCGCCCCACAGAGTACCTAGCTCAGGGCACGTTGACGCTATCGGAGGCGTCCTCGAGCTTGGTAGGTGATCGGGGATTTCGTGTATCGACTGGCTACATCTTCGACACTTTCGCTCGAATTAGCGCGTCCACAGATAGCGGGCCATGCGAGTCGTTGTTGGACGTCGGCGATGCCCTTGTCCTGAGCAATCGGCTATCCGGGGAGAATGACTACAGCGAATGGTACGCCGTGGTGCTTGCTTCGATCATCGACGGCCAGGCGTCGCTCGACTGGTCCGTCGGCAGCGGCGCAGCGCCAGATACAGCCTCCTCAAATTCTTGCGTCTGAGGTCTTCGTGCGGAGCCCGCGAGACGGTCCTTTGCGGGCTCGTACGGATCCCTAGCAGGTGCCGTGGTGCACCCCTACCCTCCGGGTATCGAAGTCGTCGTAGCGCTCGGTCACTCAAATATCTCGGTAGTTGCGCCAGGAACGCCTCAACACCTTCGACTCGGCATCTTCGACTCGGCATCTTCGAAGCCACGACGCCAACGGTCGGCGCAGCCTGGATCCTGCAGGAGCACATTAACCCGCGACTGGATGACACCTGTTCCTCCACACATGTTGTTCCGACGCGATGAACCGCAAGCAACACGGAGGCGGAGCAAGCTCAACTACCTGCTCACCTCGGATTGTCGACGTGCCAGCGCACCGACGGCCTTATAACTCGACGGGCACCAGCCGGTCGAGGGCGTGCGCGACGCCCTCCTCTTTGCAGCAGAGCACAACGTCGTGCGCGATCGCACGAACGCTCTCGTGCGCATTCGCCACCGCGTAGGCTGTGCCGGCCCAGCCGAGCATCGCGATGTCGTTCGGCATGTCGCCAAAAGCGATGACGTCGCGTGCAGCGATGCCGCGGCGTTCACAGAGCCGTGCCAGAGCCGAGGCCTTGGAGACTCCCGCCGCGCTGATCTCGGCGAGCCCTGGAACAGACCACGTTACCGTCGCCCGATCGCCGACAACAGCCGCAACCCGCGCTTGAAAAATATCGGCGTCCGCCGCGGAGTGACGAACGAGCAGCTTTGCGGCCGGCTGATCCCAGATCGCAGCCAGCGCGCCTCGGCGGACACTCCCTCGTGACGTGCCGAGCTCCGGATAGTTCGGGTCGAGGCGGATGCCATCAGTGCACTCGATCGCGAAGCTCGCACCGGGGATTGCTGCGGCGATCGAGCGGCTGAGTTCCAACCCGGGCTCTGCGTCAATTCCCGTGATGGAGATCACCCGTTGGGCGTGCGCATCGAAGGTGATGGCACCGTTCGAGACGATGGCGAGGCCGTGCTTGCCCACGTGCGGCCAGAACGGGCTCATCCACCGCAGCGGCCGGCCGGTTACGAACACCACCGGCACTCCGGCATCATCCAACCGTCTCAATACCCGCGCCGTGAACGCTGGCACACTCATGCTCGCGTTGGGCACCAGCGTGCCGTCCAGATCTGTCGCGACCAACACGGGCGCTTTCATCACGGGTCGATCACTCCTCAGTGCGCAGAGTCAGCGATTGTAGCGGCGCGTCCTGAGGTGCAATCGTTGCGAGCAGGCGCTCTGAGACGATCAGATCGTCCGCGGTCCGCGAGATCAGCATTTCGACATCGTCGAAGGCGGTCATCCCACGAATCAAAGCCACGAGCTGTAGCTCCACCCGCAACCCGTAGAGGTCGCCAGCGAAATCGTGGATGTGAGCCTCGACCCTGGTCTCCGTGACATCACCGAAGGTGGGATTGTCGCCGATACTGGCGGTCGCCTGCCTCCACCGCGGCTCATCTCCGATGCGGGCCCATGCCGCGTACACGCCATCCGCGCATCCACTCGCGTGCACATCAAGGTTCGCCGTCGGAAACCCGAGCGCGTTGCCGCGCCCGTCTCCGTGAATGACGAGCCCGGACAGCCACGAGTTGTGTGCTGTCATGCGCTGATTGAGCGATAGCGGCTCTGGTGGAAGACGAGCGGCTCAACGTCGTCGAAGTGCGTCAGATCGTCGATCGCCAGAATCACAATCGCGTGGTCGCCGGCCTCGATGGTCTGCTCGAGGTGGCAGCTGAGCCAGAGTGCCGAGCCATCGAGGTGAATCGCACCGCCCTCCTTCGCCGACCAAGACAGCTCTCCGAAGCGATCGCCGTCCCGGGCGGACAGGGAACGGCTCACGTGTTCGTGGCCACTTCCGAGCACGCTCAGGCCAAGCGATTGCGACCGAGAGAGACCCGGCCAGGTTCGCGAGGTGTTCGCGACGCTGATGGCAACCAGTGCGGGCTGGAGCGAGATCGAGGTGAAGGAGTTGACCGCCATTCCGATGGGCGTCACACCATCGGAATCCAGTGCGCACACGGCCACCACACCCGTCGGGAAGGTAGAGAACGCGCGCCGCAGGAGCACGTCCATTGCGATTTCAATCGAGTCATTCCGGATCATCGTCGATCCCCCTTCATGATTAGTCAAATTTGTCTAGATGCAAACTAACACGCCGCGAACTGGTTCATCAACAGATAGTGCCGCTCAGTCCATAACATGGAGCCATGCGCACATATACGACGTTGATGGTCCTCGGTGCGGTCAAACAGTTTCAGCCCGTCCACGGCTACTTCCTGCGGCGCGAGCTCGCTACCTGGCATGCGGACGAGTGGGCCAACACGCGCCCTGGTTCGATATACAACGCCCTGAAGTCACTCGTTCGAGACGGCTATATCACCGAGGTCGACACCGAATCCGACGGCAGTTACCCGGCGCGCACCCGATACAGCATTTCCCCAACGGGCGAGGTGGAGTTGCTCAGGATGCTGCGCGACACGCTCTGGGAAGTCGAGACCTTCGACACCAGGGCCGCCCTGGCGCTCACCTCGTTCATGTTCTTCCTCAGCAGGGAAGAAGTGGTGGCTGGCCTGGCCCACCGAATCAGCAAGATCGATGCACTCGTCACCAGCAACGGCTTCCACATTGAGGACACGATGCGCTCGGAGACGACCCCGAAGTACGTGCGCGAGGTCTTCGAACTGGCCTCGGCGAGGCTCCGCGCGGAACAGCTCTGGGCTCAGCAGCTGGTCTCGCGCGTCAAGGCCGGAGAGTACGCATTCGCAGGCGACGCTGGCGCCGGCGGGAATACCGACGCCAGAGACGCGGAGAGCCCGGCTACGCGCTGACCCGCTGGTCCACCAGCCGACGCACGGCCTCGTAGCTGAGCGCGCTGGTCTGCGCGCCGCGGTGCTCGGCAACGACCGCCCCGGCGGCTGCCCCCTCGCGTGCAGCCTCCTCGAGACTCACGCCACGGGCCACAGCCGCGACGAATCCGCCGCAAAAGGCATCGCCAGCCCCTGTCGTATCGATCGGATCGATCGCAAATGCGGGCACCTCGATCACGCGCCCGCCACGCTCATAGACGGCCACGCCGGCAGCGCCGCGCGTGTACACGACCGTCACCTGCTGCCGGAGCGCATCCAACCCTCCCAGCGACGCCGCCTCGGTCTCATTAACGATCAAGATGTCAACGTCCGGAAGCATCTCCCAGGCGGCTGGGTGGGCGGGTGCAGCGTTCAGCACCGTGATGGCGCTGTACTTTCTCGCCTCACGGAGCGCGGTCGCCGCGATGTCTGGATTGGTCTCGAGCTGCGTCAGCACGACGCTCGCCCCGCGCACCGCCGAGACGACATCCGAGGCGGCCAGCTGTGCATTCGCTCCTTGTGCCACGACGATGCTGTTCTCGCCGTCTGGCAGTGAGAACACATATGCGGCGCCGCTCGGGCCCTCGGCGGTCGCGACATATTCGCCACTGATCTCAACGACGGCAAGGGCGTCGCGCAGGAACGCCGCCTCGATATCGGAGCCAACGGCTCCGCAGAAGCGCACGCTGGCCCCGCACCGCGCCGCAGCAACCGCCTGGTTGAGCCCCTTTCCGCCCGGGTACAGGCCGAGGTTCGAGCCGAGCATGGTCTCGCCCGGTTGCGGTACGCGGGCGAGACCAAGGTAACGGTCCGCGTTCATGCTGCCGACGACGCAGACGGTTGCTGTAGTCATTACGCGACGGCCACCGTTGCCCGGTAGCGTGCCGCCGGGTGGTTGTCGGGCAGGGTGGGGCGATCCGAGCCGACGAGGCGCTCGCGCAACGAGGCGCCGTTGCTCTCACCGACGACCCCACGCTCGCGCAGGATGGGCAGGACCCGCTCGACGAAGTCGATCGTCGACCCCGGCTGGATCACCGGTGCGAGTAGGAAGCCGTCGAGGTCGGCGCCCTCGGCAAGCTCAATGATCCGGTCGGCGATTTCCTCGGGGCTACCGATGAAGGCCTTTGACCCGGCTCCGTGCTCGTGCCAGTCCTTCAGCACATCGCCAACGGTCTTGCCGGCAAAGCGCGAAACCTGAGATTGCGAGAGTTCGGTGTGCAGATCCGTCATCGGAGTCCGCGGGTCGTAGGACGAGAGGTCCAGACCGGTGAACCAGGCGTAGGACGCGACGGTCACGTCGGGAGTCTGCGAGTCGAGCACCACCTGGTACAGGCGCTGTGCATCTTCCTTCGTCTCGCCGACGACGCATCGGAACTCGGCCATCACCTTCACAGAGTCCGCGGTTCGACCGGCGTCAACGGCGGCGGCGCGGATGGCGCGGCTGTGCTCGGCGAGCTGTTCGACCGAGCCACCACCGACGAACATGCACTCGCCGTGGCGGCCACCGAAGGTTCGCCCGGCGGGAGATGACCCGGCCTGGAACAGCACAGGTGTGCCCTGGGGTGAGTACGCGGAGTTTCCGTACCCCTCACTCTTGAAGTACGGGCCATCATGCGAGATGGCATGCACTTTTTCTGGGTCGGCGAAGTTACCGTTCTTGTCTTTCGTCAGGGCGTCCGGTTCCCAGGCCCCTTCCCACAGCTTGTACACGAGCTCGGCAAAGTCATCGGCCATCGCGTATCGTTCGTCGTGCGCGACCATGGGAACACCGAAGGCCTTAACCGCGGTGTCCGCCGTGCCTGTCGTGACAATGTTCCAACCGATCCGGCCGCCCGACAGCTGGTCGAGGGTCGCCATTCGTCGCGCAAACGAGTACGGCTGCTCGAGCAGGGTCGACCCGGTCATGACCACGCCGAGCGAACTCGTGCGCGCCAAGATCGCGGAGGCCACGATGAACGGATCGAGGCGAGGCAGATCCAGCCCCTCGATCGAGGCCACGTCTGGACGGACACCGTCTACCTCGGCCCACCCCCAGGCATCCGCGAGAAACAGAAAGTCCAGGCCGCCGTTCTCGCAGACCTCGGCAATCTTTGTCCAGTACTCGAGCGTGTCGTAGTTGACGCGCTCGTTATCGGGGTGGCGCCAAGTTGCCCTGCCGGTGTCATTCGCCTGTGCGTTCTCGAACAGTCCGAAGTGAAGCTTCTTCACGGTGTTTTCCTTTCTCTGGCCCTCTCACCGAGGGCCGAATACATTGTTGGCCGCGAGTTATCGCGCGGTGACTTCTCCGTCGCTCCACCACAGGACACGCTTGCGTACGATCGCGAGCACGACGATCAGCAGGATTCCCATCAGGCAGAGCATGAAGATGGCTGCCCAGGTGACCGGCAGGTTAGCTTGCGCCGCTGAGGTGGTCACCAGTGATCCGAGACCGGCCGCAGTCCCCGCGGCAACGAACTCCGCGACGGCCGCACCGACGACGGCGAGCGGCAGGCTGATGCGCAATCCGGCGAAGAAGTACGGCATCGAACCGGGGAACCGCAGATTGCGGAAGGTCTCCCACCGGGTGGCGTGCAGGGTGCGGAACACGTCCATTGCTCGTGGGTCGACGCTGCGGAGCCCGGCGAGTGAGTTCACCAGCACCGGGAAGAACACCACGATTCCGGTCACGATGTACTTCGGCATCATGCCGAAGCCAAAGGCCACGACAAGCGCAGGCGCAATGGCAATGACCGGTGTGACCATGATGAGAATGATCAGCGGCATGATCGCCCGCTCGACGATCTCGAACTCGCTCATGATCACCGCGAGCAGATAGCCGAGCACAATCGCAGCTCCAGCGCCCACAACCACCTCCTGCAAGGTAATCAGGAAGTTCTGCCAGTACATGCCCGGATCCTCGAGAAGACTTACAGCCACCTCGCCGAGGGAGGGCAAGATGTACGGGTTGGTGAAGGCGACGACCTGCCAGAGCACCGCTACGACCACGAACACGACCGCGGTCGGCCCCCACACGCGCGGGTTCAGCCAGCGGGCGACGCTTCTCGTTGACGCACTTGCGCTGCGCCCGCTCTGGGTGGCGATTGCCCGGGTTGCCGACGTTTCGGTGTGACTAGTCATTGGAGACCTCCTGCATTACTTCGGAGAGACGACTGCGCACATAGCCCTCGAGCTCTCGGAAGGCGTCACTCGCGTAGGCATCTTCGGTGCGCGGACGGGGAAGGTTGACGTCGATGATCTCCGCGATGCGCCCAGGGCGTGCCGCCATCAGCACGATGCGGTCCGAGAGCACGATCGCTTCGGGCACCGAGTGCGTGACAAACATGACCGACTTGCGGTGCGTCTGCCAGAAATCGAGCAGCCCGAGGCGCTGCTGGTCGCGGTTGATCTCGTCCAGCGCGGAAAACGGTTCGTCCATCAGCAGCAGCGCCGGATCGAAGGCGAACGCACGCGCGATCGCGACCCGCTGCTGCATGCCTCCGGAGAGCTGCTTCGGAAACTTCTCCAGGGCATGGCCGAGGCCGAAGGACGTCAACAATTCGTCCGGATCGCGCAGTGCCCGTCCGGCGTTGGCGTTCGGGTTGATCTGAAGGGGAAGCCTGACGTTGTCGCGAACCGAACGCCATGGCAGGAGCGCGGGCGCCTGCGGCACCAGTCCGATGAGCTTGCGCTTCGTCGCCTCGCGGACGGAGTCCGTCCCAATCGTGACAGAGCCACCGTCCGCTTCAAGGAGGCCGGCGACCACCTTAAGCAGTGTCGACTTTCCGCAACCGCTCGGGCCGATGACCGAGACGAACTCACCAGCTGCGACGGTCAGGTTGACGTCATCCAGCGCGAGCATCTCCTGCCCAGGCCGGCCGAACTTCTTCACGAGATGGGAGATCTCGACGCCGTGCCCGGTCGCGGTCACGTTCTCGACGACACGCGCGGTCACTTGGCGTCTCCGGGCCAGATCAGCTCACCGTTCGTGCCGTAGAGGTCGGCAACGATGTCGATGTCAATGATGCCCTCGACCGGCGGAATCTCCTTGACGGTGCCGTACTGCTTCACGATGCCGGAAGCGCCGTTCCACTGCTTGATTGTCTGCACGCCGGGAGGACCAGCCTGGCTGTCGCGCACCCACTGCGATTCGATCGCCCAAGTGCGTGCTTGCTGCTCACGCGGGAATGCTTTGCCCTGGCCGCCCTCCTCTGCCAACTTGGTGATGATGTCCACGCAGTCATCCTCGTCTTCGAGGCAGTGCTCGAGGGCCTTGAGGCTTGCACGCATGAAGGCGGATGCTGCCTCCGGGTGCTCCTTCAAGAACTGGGCGTTGGTCTCCATGACGTTGTAGGTGCCCGTCACACCCAGGTCCGACGGCAAGAACTGCGAGAACTCCTCCCCCATTGCCTCGAGGGTCGCGCATTGGTTCGACGCGTATCCAACGACAGCGTCGACCTGGCCACGGAGCACGACGGTCGGGTCGTAGTTGGTCATCTTGATCAACTCGATCTGATCGACGTCTGCGCCGGCGGCATCGAGCATCGCACCCGCGGTCGGCGTCAGGTTGATGAAGTATCCGAGCGACCCGCCCTCGAGATCTTTCAGGCTCTTGATGTCCTTGTTCGCGAAGATGCAGAACGGCGAGGTGGTTCCGTAGGTGGCGACGGCCGTGAGGTTCTTGCTGTTCGCCGCTGCCATGAGCACGTCCTCTGCGGAGCCGAGTTCCGTGAACTGCCCCTTGCCAGACGAAACGAGTTGCTGGCCGTTGCCGCCCGCAGCATTGATCTCCACGTCGAGGCAGAGGTCGTCGAAATAGCCGAGCTCGTCAGCGATGAACACGTCCAACTGGCCGGCGCTGGCCGAGTATCCGTAGCCGGAGATGTAGGTGATGGGGCCGGCCTCAGAGTTGCGATCACAGGCCGCCTTGCTGATCACAGCCTCGTCGTAGTCGGGCGCAGAGCCAGCGGCTGCAGCGCTGCATCCGGCTAACGCTGTCGCTCCAAGAAGAACACTGACAAGGGCCGCAGCGCGGCGCCCTCCCGCTTTCGGATTGATCAAGATCTTTCGCCTTTCGTCATTGATGGCTTGGTTTTCAAAATACTAGTCAAGGTTGACTGCTTGCACAACGACTAGTCCAACTGGCGCGTATAACGTCTCGGTCACAGAGCAGATCGGGTTGGAACTGTCGGTTCGTCGGCACTAACCCGACGGGTCAGCAAGGGCATTAATCAAACGTCGAAGCTACAGCAGTCCCGAATCAAAGACGCCGCCCGAAAGAACTCATTCGGCGAACCCACCATCGCTACAGTCCGCAGCCGCGACCGCGAATGGCACAACCCGTACACCGATACATACCCTGTGGGTGTCCTCCGACCCGACAAAGTGAATCCGGCACCATCCGACGAGACCTGCGGGCCACCCGTCAGGACCTAGCCGCCCAGCGGTTCACGGACACAGCCCGAGAGGGCAAAACCCCAGGCGCACCGAAGACATCGGTGCGCCTGAAAGGCGTTAACGAGCGGGAAAGCGCACTGCGAAACCGCCCAGAAGATGACGCCGAGCTCCAAAACCGACGAAAACGCTCCGGAAAACAAAAATCGCTCCTGATTCTCATCAGGAGCGATTTCTTTGCGACCGTTTCGTGAAGAGTTTCGCGAACGGCCCTTCGGTGGGCTGTTCGCGAAACCCGTCAGGGCGCGGATCGCAGGCCGCCGCGAAACATGTTTTCCTCCGCATCCCGCGACATTTTCCTCCACAGTTGTCGGACGGCCACTTGCCGGTGGAGACGCCGATCGAGTCGCCAACCCGATCTGCGGTTCACCTCTGGCGGAATGGTAGCGGGAAGTCACCAAGCCTGATTCACATGACGACGCCCGCGGAGTGAAGCGACCCGCAAGCCAAATCTTCCGATCAGCCCTTGGCGAGAAACACCGGTATATCTTCGCGCAGCGTTTTGCCTGCCCCGGCCGGGCCCGCGCGATATGCGGAATCGCCACGTGGCTCAAAGACCGCTGCAACCACCGCCAGCTGCACTCCCTGACGGTCAAGGCATAGGCCTATTGGCATGGCACCTCCCAGGGGGTCGCCTCAGAAGGCTGAGAAACCGTTTGTGCCCGATCACTCTCTGCTCCCCATAACCGTCAAGGCGGTGAGTTTTCATTGACTGGATGCTGGGCGGCTTGCCTTTCGCTTGGGTCAAGCTCAGTAGGGTTTGGTGTTGGTGCTGACTTCGGCGTTTCGGCCGACGCCACTATCTCCAATCAGCCCCCCAGGCTGGTCCGTGGGAGGCAACTGTACTGTGGCGATGAGCCCGATTGGAGCTCGGTGGCATTGGAGACGGCCCACTTGGTACTCAGGGAGCGGAATATCGACCGGTGCAAAGTTTGGATATGCTGCAATGGTGAATTACTCGTGGTGACGACCGGGTTGGTCATGTAATGAGAGAAGCGATTCTGAGTTCGATCTCAGGGGCCGCCATACTCGCAGCGGGGATCCTGATGATCGTGTTCCGAACACCCATATCTCGGCGGATAGCGAAGAAGCAGCGTGAATTCTTCGGGAGATCTGCGGAGAGTGTTGCTCGAAACTCCACACCCAAAAACATGTCTGCTGTCGGATTCATTAGCGTATTTGTAGGCCTTTTCCTCCTGGGAACAAGCCTTTCGAAACTCCTCTGACGGTGATGGGCGGTCCACAAACCGCTCCCTACGTCAGACGTGTGAATCTTGGCGGAGGCTTTGTTTGTTCGCTTCTTTCCTGCTGCGGACGTATCGAATGACGAAGACCACTTCGACGATAGCCCCGAAGAAGACGCCTACAAATGCACTGGGCGTCCCGGAGAGGGCGAGTACGAGAGCAAGGGTCAGTAGGACGCCACAGAACGCGATATTGAAGATGGAAGCGCCTGCACCAAGAGAAGGCAAGCGTTCGCGCTTTGTTCGGCTTTTCATGTCTTAAGTGTGGTTGATTGCATTTAGTATCTTCCTGTTCTGTAGGTATTTTTTCAGACGAGAGCGACCGAAATTTGGCTCGGTGAACGCGATCAGCGGGAGTGGGCGGTGATCCCCAGGTACGTCTCGTCACCGCCGACGTGTTAGCGGCCATGCCAAACTGCCCACCGTGCCGTTTCACGGCGTCCGCCGGGCACGCATCAGCGTGATCGATGATGCTGGTACTCACTTCTCCGGGCAGATCCCCGCCAAACCCAGCCGTTTCATCGTTCTGGCGACAGTCTTGCGGGAGATGGTCTCCCCATCCGCGCGGGCCTACGAGATGCGCCACAACGCCCCTGAACCCAAAAATCGCTCCTGATTCTGATCAGGAGCGATTTTTTGCGACCGTTTCGTGAAGAGTTTCGCGAACGGCCCTTTGGTCGGGCTGACAGGATTTGAACCTGCGACCCCCTGGAGGATCCAGATGTCTGCCGGTCGCCTCCGAAAATCTCCGAAAACCCGCGGGATTCCTTGTGTTTACAGGGAACCGAGCGGTTCGCTGGTTCCAATTGCACCCCGATCGGTTGGGGTCACTCACGGGTCAATCTGATGGGTAAGAGATGGGAATACACGCGTCAGCTGGTAGTCAAGTATGTATTACAGGCAACTAACCGAGGGCAGCCCGTTGGAACGACACGATCGCTGTCGCGGGTCGGCCGCCCTCACCGCTATCCCGAGCTAAGTCGAAACGCACATCCCTCTCGTCCAAAGGCGAGAGCTCACTAGCGGTCGCAACCGATCCGATCATCAGCCTTGGGCGAGATCGTTTCGGGGTACTTCTCCTTCATGTACTCCAAGAACGCGACTGTGCCGGCCTCTTGGCTGTATCCATTGGCGTCGACAGTCGGCAGATCAAGCAAGGAGTCGACGTCGGCCAGGCTCAGCGCGTCGGCGACTACCTCAAGGCGCATCAGTACAATGTTGCTGTGATCGAAGCTGCGCGTAAAGTCAGCTTCCATGAGCCACTTCTCCTTAAGAACTCGACGCACCGAGGGCGAGGCCAGTTCGCCGGGAAGCTCAACACTGCTCAGCCACCGCCCTCCTTCGAAAACGCGGTAGAATCGCGACGCGGAGTACGACTGTCGCTCCTTGGCGATGAGGTCCTCAATCTTCGCGATCAGCTCATCACTCACGTACCTCGTGATCAGGTCGTAGGAGAGGCTCGCGAGCGAGATGTAGTGGAGCGCGAGGTTGCGCTCGAGCGAGGTGGCCAACGTGTGAGATTTCTCGTTGCGGAGGAACTGGATGGCCATGTTGAGGTACTTCACTCCCTCGAAGAAGTCCTTCTCCGCGGGGCTGGTCGGCGCATGGCCAAAGATGGCCGGCTGATTCTCGGGCTTGAACGCGTCGGTGGCCTTCTCGCTACCGGTCTTTTCTCGCAGCGCTTCCCGCACAACCTTGTACGACTCCTCGACCGCGTGAAAGTAGTCCTCGGTCGCAAGGTATCGGTTGATATGGGCATAAATGTCCGCATGGATCTCAATCTGAATCTTGTTGGCAGTGACGGTAGCTTCCGTCGTGAAACTCACCCCCGCAGGCGCCGCGCCAGCCGGCTGAGCGACCGTCAGTCCCGCGGCCACACCGCGTACTCGTTCCATGCTCGCTTCGTTGATCTCATAGCTCAACAATCCTGTTAGGCGCTTCGCCTCGATGTAGTCGATAAGCGCGCGCAAAGTCATTGCGACCTCCTCATCGGTTCCGTTTCGCCATAGTGCCCGGAGGCGGTGAGCCTTCGAGCCACCAGACCCCGGATATCGCTCGTCGTCGTACACGTCGATGCTCAGGTCGCGGAAGAACTCAGCGAACGAGTCGTTAGTGAAGTCGAGCACATATCCGCCGGACATACCGAGAACGGCCTCAAGGATGACCTTGTCCGCCACGCTCAGGTTACTCATGGTCGTTCGTTCTCCCGTCTCGTACGCACCAACTTCAATCGTCCCCTAGGTCTGAACCACCGCGTGCCCGCGGCGTGCAAGAAGCTCACGCGTCCATCGCCACACTCCAGGTCGCGCGGATGTCCCGCGCGAGCAAAGCGACATCAGTCGTCGCTTTGATTAGTTCGCGTTCATGGCCCGAGAAGCCAGCGAGCTCACGATCGACTTCCCGATCCTCGGCCGCATAAGCTTCGCGCGTTCTTCTGGGGCGGGAAGCGCGCAGCTCGTCGAGGTCGTCTCGGAGATCTTTCGTGTGCTCGGCCGCTTCGAACATCACGTCGTCAGTAGCACGCGGCACCTGCGACTGCGTCGTTTCAGTCGCAACTTCATCCAGGAACGCCTCGCCGTCCAACACGTCGGACTCCTGGCCGTCCGGATTCGGAATACCTCGTCGAATGTTGGCAGGATCGAACGTCCATCGGATGTGGAATCCGGGGTCGCCCGCCTGTATCAGTTGATCGGGCCCAACGAAGATCGTACTTCGCAGAAGTGATCCGCGATAGAAGCGGTCGTATAGCTCCTGCTTCTGCCATGTGCTCGGACATGCGTAACTTATCCGCGCATCGCGACCGAGGTCTATTTGAAGTTTGCGAAGCGCGCGAATCTGATCAAACCGGAGTGCGGGATCAGGATTCTGTTCTCGCACTTGAAACGCGAGGTGTGCTCTATTGCTTGACCAGACCTTAGATCGATGTCCTACCGCGAAGTATTGCGGCCGTTTGTACTGCAGAAAGACGTTCAGCAAGCGCGTCGCCTTCGATACCGGAATCTGGTTGGCGACCTGGGCTGCGGCCGACGCACCGACCGCCCCAGGCGCAGCCCCGAACAACCGCCGATACAAGGAGCTGCGGGGGTCAATTCGTGTAGCAAAGTCGTATCCGAGGATCTTCTCGAGAGCCTGTCCGGGGCTGAAAAGCCGAACCCCTCGACCGCTGCGGGCCTGCTCGATAATGAGCGCGGCGTTCGCGAGGGTCTCAAACTCCTTCTCTTCGAACTCTGCCCAAACTCCCATTGCACTCCTTCGGTATGCCGTGCCGCGGACCCGGCGAGGCCGAGTAGATGCCGCGGCCGAGACTCTTCTCTAGGTCGACTTTGCAGTTGACGACCGCCGTTCAAGTTCCCAGCGCAGCTCGAGCAGCCAATGGACGGCGTCGGTGTTTTGCTCAGCTCCCTCGTCAACCAGATTGGGAGCGTCGCGCTAGACGTCGGTCATTGAGATCGGTTACCACCCCACTCTGAGCGCACGGCTTGCGTTATCGCGATCGCAAAGTGTCGGAGCTTCGTCATGGCAGGATTGTAGCGAACCAGGCCCTAGGCTTGGACTCCGCCGCGCCAGGCCACATCCTTCAGCTCTTATATTGGAATCGGCCTGGGTGCAGTTCGGATCGGGTTCCCTGTACGACGTCGGTTCTCAGCGCTTTCGGCGCCACCGATCGCGCTCGGAAGAATCCAAGATGGCCCGGTTCAACTGTCCAGCCGTAGTGTGCCCGACTGGACCGCGCCAGTCAGACCAGACAGGACGTTGGTGACCGCACGAGGCGATCCGCAGATCCGTCGGACGCACTCGATGATGTCGTGGCCCTCGTCGAGGGTCCGGATGCTCTCCACCCTCTCCACGATTGGGCTCTCAACGGTGCGAACTCGAAAAGCCTCTGGCTTCCGGGCCCGCCTGTCGTCGTACGCTGCCTTGCGGCAGCCGGTGCCGCAGTAGACCCGCGGGCGCCCAGTGGTCGCGGCAGGCGGCAATGCCGCACCGCATCGGAGCACCGGGTCTGAGGGACCTGCCTGAAAGTGGTCTTCTGCCGGACGCTCATGCTTCGAAGGTGCGCCAATCAGCCCCGTTTCGTCTCCGACGAAACAGCGAACTCCTCGATCTGCAAGAGGCGTGGCTACTAGCACGGGCATAATCACGGAGCAGTACTTGGTCTTTACGACCATCCTCGTGCCTTCGATCGCGCACGCACTGACTCGCCCGAGAGCACAAGCGGCCGCGTTTGCAGTGCTGTCACGACGTCAGGCCCCGCCGGGTCGGTATCGTTCCGTTGCCCACAGCCACTTGTCGAAGTCCAACATGGTGACAGACTCGGCGGTCGAGGGGGGCGCGTCTCGCCATCTCCGAATTGTGTCGATTGCATGCTCGATGTATTCGTCAGCATAAGTGACCCACTGGTAGTTATACGGCTCGAGTTCGGAGTCCGCAAGCTTTGGAGTCTGGTCTGAGAGGGCGACGCCGCCAATTGCTTCGCCGAGTGCCGAGCGGACACTGCGCTTCAGATGACTCAGACTAAGTGGCATCAGATGGCGTGCGTCATCCAGCGCGTCATACGCGGCATTCGCCGTGATGGCCCATCCCTCCTTAGACCGCGAATGCTTGACGGCGCGCAGCATTTTCCGGAGCTCAAGGAGTGGGACGAGGACGCGTTCGCCGAGCGCGTATCTGCGTTTGTCCTGTTCCGCCTGGGCTTGGTGTTTGTAGCTGAAGCGACTGCTGGCAAAGGCGCCGATGAAAGCCCCGGCAATTGTCGTAATCAAGGTCGCTGTTAGAAGAACCAGCTGTTCGGTCATTGTTCGTCCCCGATGATAGCTTTCAGGACGGCGGAGATGTGGTCGAGAGTGTCCGAGAGCCGGGAAGCTAGATAGTCGACTGCATCGGCGGGATACATGCCGGCTATTCCGACGCTCTCGAAGACTTTGAACTTGCTGTCGCCCACAGCATGGGCAATGCCCCCGCCGGAGCGGAGTCGCTGGATGTCTCGCAGTGGCGTCATCATCAGCTTGTCTCCGCCATGACTTGTGATCAGCTGCTCTAGGGAAGCGAGGGATCGCAGATCGGTTTGCCCCAGGAAGGCATTCAGTCTCGCGATATCGATTCCATCGACGAGCGTTTTAGTGAGGACAAGGACCGGCGTGTCCAGAGAACGCATACTTTTCGAAGTGGGGGGCTGCAGACGATTGAATGTCGCCACATCTTCACCTTTCGGTGGGCGAAATAGGGGCCATCCGAGTGTGACGTTGGACTGTTCTACGACTGTCGAGTAAGAAGCCCGGAGGCGGTCTAGCGGGTCAGGTCTGCCCACCCAATGTCCGAGGAAATCGCGTCTGTAGCGCTCCTCATTGCCCTCACTACGCGGCTGGATGTTGTGGGAGCGCCAATGAGCGAGCTCCTGCCAGGGAAGATCGCGTCCGATATCGCCCAAATAGGCCTCGACGTCTCCCGAAGAGGTGCGGCCGATGGAGATAGACCACATGTTCGGGCCGGCGACGCTTGTACTTGACACTGCGTAGTGATCCGGGTCGTCCTGATAGCGGTCGAGTAGACGAGCGTCGAAGTGAACGTTGGTGAGGTAGTCGGGGACCGCGGGTGTGTACTCGAACCTGTTTCCAAGCTTGGTCGGATCGCACGAGAACGACATCGGCTGTCCCGTCTCCGCGTCGATCGCGTAGATGAATTCGGGGTAGGGAATGGGCAATTCTTCAAATGTCGGTGGTGAGGGCTGGCCGACGAAGCCTGTGACTATATGATTTCCGTGCAGAAACGAATGCGATGTCTTGGGCCCTATGGGCGAGTCCGAACGGGCATTCCACGCGATGTTGCACCAGCTGGAGTGATGTTCCGAACGTTCATGTCCGAACGATTCGGTATCGACCCATCGGATGTGGTTCCGGTGGATGAGTCCGAGCATGTCGCGTTGACCGAGATACCTGCGAAATTCGAGCGCCCTCACCTCGACGGTGTGGCCACCATCGTCACTGAGTGTGGTTCGAACCAGAGGGTGTTCGATGCCAGCACCGTCGTAGTAGAACCAGTCGTCGCCATCGCGAATGGCATCCCAAAACCATATGAACGGCTGCGACACCTCAGTTGCCGTCTTCCGGCCACCGTCCACTTTTTGGAAACGGCAGAAAAACTCCGCAATCCCAGCACCAAGCGGTTCTGATAGCCCAAGCAGAACTTCGTCGCCATTCCGCATGCTGAACGAGCCCAGGGTGTCGTGCGTGCCGTCCGGGGTAGCCATAGCCGATTCCCGCGCTTCGGGCGAGATGAGCGTAGTCGAGACGCCGTCAGAATCTGATCCATTTATGACCGACTGCTCAACGACCAGCCAGCCGGCCGGGAATTGCTCGATTCTGGCCACGATCGAGGGAAAGAGCCCGGAGCCCGCGGACGGCATCTCCGTCCATGCGTGGGCGAGGGTCGTGGAGGTGTATCGGTCGGTGGCTGGCAATATATTCCCTTCGGCAAGTAAAAATGATCATCTCCCATACCTGCGACATTGACGAGTGCTGCACAAGAGAGTCGGTGAAGGTCCGCAATGTGCTGGCGAGCACCGGCAAACTCGATCCGGATCCTTGAACCTGGTATATCTCGTTGCGGAACTCTGTTGCCTAGGCATAGAGAATCGCGCCGATTGCGCGGCGACTACTGGCACGGTTCGAGATACTTCAAGGAGCCCTAGAGAGGGCCACCTGTCGCTGCATTGCACTCGACAGACCGTCCAGTCGCGGCGGAGCACATGAGGCTCCACCGACGCCAGCTTCGCGCTTGGCCGCTGACCTAGCGCGAAGTCCTGGAACACATGAAAAACGGTTCGACATCTAGGCGAAGTCGCGGCCTTCCATACCCATCCCGATCCGAACTCAGGAATAGGGCAGCCGGGAACGTGAGTATTGCATAGTCAGAAAAGACGTGAGTAGGCGAATGCACTAGCCATCTCCAACGCGGGCGGTCGCCTAATCATCGGTGCCGCCCTTCGCGTCGACGCGAAGGCTGGGGTCAAATGCTCCAACCGCCAGCGTGACACCGGTACGAGGGTCGCCGCCATGGAGTTCAGTCCTTACGCGTGAGCTGATGTCGCTCAATGCGTATGCCCTCGGAAAGCTCTCCCAGATGAGCGGGTCATACCTCGGGTGCGAGGACCACAACCCCCAAAAAAGATCCCCTTCGATCATCTGAACAGAACCGTCGTTGAACCGATAGAGCGGGAGGAGTTCATCGTTGACAGCAGTCACAACGAGGTTGACCGATCGCGTCAGCTCGGTGATCAGTACGCTGGCGACGGCATCGTCGACGCCGAACTGGGAGATTGCCTCTGTGTATCTCTGCTCGCCATCGCTGCCGCCAAACCAAGTCTCCTTGTGCCTGCGCCGGATCGAATGTTGATCACCATCCAGAACGAACGAGTCCGTCAAATGCCCGATTAGCACATTTAGCACCGCTCCATGCGTTTCAAATGCAGCCGCAAGCTTCGGATAGCGCGGAGGCCAATGCATTCCTGCGAGCCAACTAGCCGTTTCCGTGAGTGATCGCCATTGATTGTTGCTGACATACGGGTAGACGGAGTTGAGACAACGAGTGAGTTCTTCCCATCCCGCGAGGTCAAGCGTGGCTTCCCAGCGGTCGATCCGAGCCGCAAGCGCCACTTCAAAGCGGACCCGGTCCTTATCGACACTGTCCATTGCAGCATCGACACTCGCCTCGTGCGCGCCTTTCATCTTCACCACCTCAGCCACCGGCCAAGCGCGGCCGTCGTTCTTATCGATGACTGTGTGATGAGTGGGGCAAAGAAGGACCAAGTTCTCGTAGTCGTTGAGTGTCTCAGGTGGGTATTGGGGTTCGTGTCGGGGACCTGTTGGCCTCGATGACCGGATGTGTGCTTCCTCTCCGATCACTCCTCCGGTGCTACCGAATGCTTGGTTCGGTCTTGCGAGATTGCCTATGAGGCGCTGCGCGCATCCAGGAAATGCGCACTGGTTTCCGGCGTTCCCCCACAACACCTTCCGCACCTCGACGCGCAAATTGACCACTGTTCTCCTTCGAATTAGTTCATTCAGTCACAATAGCCAGACAAGTGCCCGCAGCTTCAGGGTAGCGAGGACGGCGTCTCGTCGCTGCTCGTAGTCGTTGGGTCGCGCGTGCGAGCGCGTAATAGTGTTGTGCACCACATCTGTTGGAGCGGCGGGCGATATCCGCCGCCGCCTGGCACGGCTCTGGACGCTCGTCACCTCGAGGCGGGTGACTGGTTGGGTCGCCAAAGTAACCACGATTGCCGGCCCTCAATTGCAGGAAGAAATGCCGCGGTTCGCGCCGCCGTTCGCCACTGCGGCGCCGAAAATACGGATCCAGAAGCATCCTTTAGTGCAGGTCTATCAGACGGAGGACGGTGTGCCGTCCCGTTGCCTCCTATGGTTATCTCTGCGTGGTCTGAATAGCAGTTGGAGGCATGGTGCTCACTTCTCGGGAGATCGCATCGGTGATCCTCATCGGTGCTGCCGTAGTAGTTGTGCTTGCCGTGCCAAAATTCCGGGCTCATATGGCACCGTCGATTCGGGCGGTCGTGAGGGCTGCTTTTGTCCTCCGCCTCGTTTGGCTCTACATCGTCGTGGTAATCATGTCTGTCGCGTCAACTGGCGTCGCGTGGCTGATCGGGCTGTGGGACGTGAGCCTGTTGAAGGACGCGGCGATCATCACCGCGACGGTGGTTTTCCCCATGACGTTCCGTTCCCTATCCTTCAAGTCTGGGGGCGAACTCACTCACGCGCTCGTCCGCGACACCTTCGCCCTCGCCGCACTGCTCACCGTCTACCTGGACGCGGCTCCTCTGCCACTTGGGTGGGAGATCGTCTACCAGTTGGCGGCGATCTTCTTCATAACCATTCAGGCCTTCGCGTCGACCAAGGCCGAGTTCGCCCCTGCGAAGAAGGTGTCGGATGTCTCTGTATTTCTCCTAGGGGCTTTCCTGCTCATCTGGACCAGCGCGTCGCTGATTCAGACGCCGCCGGACTGGTCAGATTTCTTTCAATCGTTGTTCTTCGGATTCTGGCTGCCTCTGTCCCTCCTGCCGTTTTTCTACCTGTTCGGGTATTTCGCCGTGACCGAGACGACCCTGGCGCGATTTCGCGCTTTCAGGAAGCCACTTTCGCCAAGAGTCACAACAGCAGTGATGATCGGTACTCGTCTGCGTCTCAGTCTGCTTACGCGCTTGACCGGACGCTACAAAGCC
Source organism: Leifsonia sp. A12D58 (assembly GCF_047530025.1). Classification (NCBI taxonomy): domain Bacteria; kingdom Bacillati; phylum Actinomycetota; class Actinomycetes; order Micrococcales; family Microbacteriaceae; genus Leifsonia; species Leifsonia sp. A12D58. The sequence continues at coordinate 516,754 of NZ_JBLJAT010000002.1, forward strand.
ATTGCGGATGCGACCGGCTTTCGGGATGGCCTCCTAAAAATGGTTCAGTTTCGCGCTGACCTCGACCGCCGCGACGCGGAAGAGACCGAAAGACTCCGCCGGCTCTCAGCGGGCGCGGGAGCGACTGGCGTAGACGACGACGGCCTTCATCGCGACCGGCGCGAGTTTGAGGTGACGAAGAAGCGTCTCGACTGGATCTGGACGTGCCAGAACGGCCAGTATGACCGACAAGGCGGACGGTATTGGGATCACCTGACCGACTTGATAGTCGATGCCGAGAAGCACGGCCTTCCGGCCGATCACGGTTTCCTTGTGGAGATTTCTGATAGCGGCCAGACATGGCGGTCCTGGCGTCGGACGCCTGGCGGTGCGGTCCTCGCCGTCGGCGGCCGAGAGCGACGCAGCATGTTCTATTTTCAGGGCGATGAGCCGCCCGACACCTGGCCTTCGGGAAGCGTCGGCGGGTGGCGTGACGCCGCCCGCGAAGCGTGGCCACCAGATTGGAACCATAACGACGGAACGAGGCTTTGACCTCGATTCATCATCCGGACTGAGAACGCGATCTTGAGGTGGGCGCCCGAAGTGGAGCGATTGCGAACACTCGATCGTCGCCGCAAAATGGTGACCGGCCCTTTGCCGCGCAACCTCCAGTCGTAGACGGTGGAGACCGGCAGGCCGAGGTAGGACGCCAGCTCGGCGACGTCCATGAGCGGTTCCAAGCCCCAGGCGTCGGTGCCGGCGGAGGGCGGGTACTCGGCGCGGATCTTCATATGCGCAAGGTGCGCGCTGTGATCCCGGACGACCCGAGAAGACCGCAGGCGACGTGCCCGCTACGGACGACGGGTCCGACTCAGCAGTGCCGGAGGAAAATAGACGGTGGGTTTTCAATGGGGCAGTCAAATCCGTTAACCAAAAAGTCCCGGAAACCCTTGAGTTTCCGGGACATTTGGTTTGGTTTGGTCGGGCTGACAGGATTTGAACCTGCGACCCCCTGACCCCCAGTCAGGTGCGCTACCAAGCTGCGCTACAGCCCGTGGCCACTCCCAAATACCCTCCGGCGAACCGAACTGTATCTGCAAGAGACAACTCGAATAGCTTACCGCCTCCGCAGACCTCTTTTGTACATCGCAGCCCGCCAGACGCATCGAATGGCCGGTTGCCACCGAAATTCCTTCCGCATGTCCGACCCCCGCGCTACTGTGTCGACATGCCAGACCGCCCTGACATCACGGTTCGCTCCGCCGCCGACGTGCCGTGGGACGACATCCGCACTGTGTTTGGCACCCGCGGCGATCCGGCCGGATGCTGGTGCCAGTACTTCAAGGCGAGCGTCACCGACTGGAAAACCGCCACGACCGACGGCTGCCGAGAGGCATTACGCGAGCAAATCGCATCCGCTTCCCCCTCCCCCGGCGTTGTCGCGTACCTGAGCGGCGAACCCGTCGGCTGGTGCGCCGTCGAACCCAAGATTCATTACCCCAGACTCCGACGCAGCCCCATCGCCGGCGACGGCAGCAGCGAGAAAGCGGATGACGCCTCCGTCTGGGCCATCACCTGTTTCGTCGTGCGCGTCGGATTCCGCAAGCGAGGCATCGCCAGGGCGCTGCTCGACGGCGCGGTGCAGCACGGGCGCCGAAACGGGGCCCGCCTGCTCGAGGCCTACCCCATCGACACGATCGCCCGCCCGAAGACGTCGTCAGCCGAGCTGTACCACGGCCCGCTCTCCCTGTTCGAATCCTCAGGATTCACCGTGTCGGCCAGGCCCAGCCCGGGTCGCGCCGTCGTCACGCTGAACATTGGCGGTTAGGCGGCCAGCCGCCAACCGGCCAACCCGCTATCCTCCAAAGGTTGCACTGTGGCAATCCAGTGCTGGCACATAACTCATTCATAGGAAACGTGCTTAGCTTTAAGGGTCGGTCGAAATCGGCCTTCTCCACGATCTTTTTAAGGAACTCATGTCTCAGAACACGTCCGTATCGTCAAAGGTCAACATCCCCCTCATCGTGCTGTGGATTGTCTCGATCGTTGCAGTCGTCGGCGGATACCTGCTCGTGATCTCCTCCAACGCATCGCAGGCCGACCTCTATGCCGCAGGAACCGCTGACTACCCCGGCCTCTTCGCCGCCCAGTCCGGCGCAGCAATCGGCACTGCGATCATCGGTGCCGGCGTCATCGGCTTCCTCATCGCTCTCGCACTGCACGCTCACTTCTTCGCAGTGAAGCAGGCAGCGGCTTCAGTCGCCGACGTCATCATTGACGCGGATGACGACATCGACGAGATCGACATCGTCGAGGTCGCTCCTGTCACCCCCACTGCACACGCTGCTTCCACCCCAAAGGCGACCACGCTGGAGGCTCCGACGAGCGCGCCCACGACCGACGTGACCCCGGACATCAACCCGGATGGCACCACCAAGAACTAAGTTCTCGTTCTTTTCCACGGGCCGGCAACCGCGAGGTTGCCGGCCTGTGGCGTATCCGGACGATCCGTGTCGTACCCTGCACGCCGTACGCCGCACGCCGCACGCCGCACGCTGCACGCTGCACGCTGCACGCCGCACGCTGTCCGCTGCCCTCTGCCCGCTGCCCTCAGCCCCGATGCCCCGATGCTGGCCGGTCGCCCCCAGTGCGAGTAGCCTGAGCGACACATCGCACATCGCACTCCGCAGAGAAAGCAGGCGTCATGGACGAGGTATCAGGGCGACTACGGTTCGACCACCCGCCAATCGCCACCTCCGAGAGTCGCCGCGACGACGGCCGCGCGGCCCGTTCCTGGATGCGCCGCTCCGCCCACTCGGTCTACGAACCACCGGCCGACCGCGACCCCATCGGTATCCTCAAGACACAGAATGAGAACCGGCTGCCGTGGCTGGTGCCGCTGCGCATCGAGCGGATGCTGCAAAACCCGTTCTCGTTCTATCGCGGCACGGCCGCACTCCAGTCCGCCGACCTGGCCGGCGCACCCACGACGGGCGCCGGAGTCGTGCTCTGCGGCGACGCCCACATCTCCAACTTCGGGCTGTACGCCTCCCCGCAGCGCTCCATGGTCTTCGACCTCAACGACTTCGACGAAGCCGCATTCGGCCCCTGGGAATGGGATGTCAAACGCTTCGTCACCAGCGTCGTCATCGCCGGCCGCCACAAGGGTCTGCGGCGCAAGGAGATCCGCGCAGCCGCCCTCACCGCCGTTGCGTCGTACCGCGACATGCTCGACGAGATGCTCGAGCTCAACACCCTGCAGCGCTTCTACCGCGCGGCCGACGTGCACATGGGAACGTCTCGCTACGGCAAGAAGACCCAGAAGGTGCTCAACGCGGCGATTACGGCCTCTGAGCGCCGCACCTCAGAACACGTCCTGAGCAAGATCACCAAGCGTGCTGATGACGGCACCGTCTATATCGTCGAGCAGCCCCCAACACTTACCCACCTGCCGACCGACCTCGAAAAGCTGGTCACCGGACTCGTCGAGACCTATCGCAAGACGGTGTCCCCCGACATCGGTTTTCTCCTCTCGCAGTACACCGTGACGGATGCCGTGCGCCGCGTCGTCGGCGTCGGCAGCGTCGGCACCCGCTGTTTCATCGTGGTGCTCACCGGCCCCTCGGGCGAATCACTCATCCTCCAGGTGAAAGAAGCCGGGCACTCGGTACTGAATGAGTTCGGCAAAATCCCGACGGTGCCGTCGCTGTCCGAGGGACCCGATTCCTTCACCCGCGACCACGGATTCCGTGTCGTGTCGAACCAGCGCATCCTGCAGGCCGTCTCCGACCCCTTCCTCGGCTACTTCACCACCAACGGCCTCGGCTTTTACGTGCGGCAGTTTCGCGACCGCAACATCTCCATTGATGTCGATGCCCTCGGTCGCCGCAGCTTCCTCGACTACGCGGATGCCTGCGGCCGGCTACTCGCCCGCGCCCACGCGCAAAGTCCCAACGCGCCATTCATCGCCGGGTATCTCGGTTCATCCGACGTGTTCAACGTCGCCATGGCTGAGTGGGCCGATGCCTACGCCGACCAGTCGTATGCCGACTTCGTGGCCTTGCGTGAGGCCGTGCATTCCGGGGATTTCATTCCACCGATAGTGGAATCAGAGGATGCCTATCTGGCAGAGACACAGTCGTCGCGAGGCTCGACGGCCACCACGGCCAGGACGGCCAGGACGGCCAGGACGGCCAAGACGAAGCGAAGCGCAACCGCCTCGACGTCAACCTCATCCTCAACGAAGTCGCCAGTTACCGCGACGGCGATAAAACAGACATCCGCCGGCTCCGGCACGAAGATACCTGCCGGTTCATCCACGAAGACGTCAGCGGCGACGACCAGAAAAACGCCAGCAGCCGCACCCAAGACGACGTCAGTAGCCGCAACCGCAGCGAAGAAGTCAGACACGCAGAAGCCCCGCACAAGCAGGTCGACTCGAGCAAGCGCAGCAAGCACAGGCGCACGTACAGGCGCAAGCGCACCGGCCACGACGCGCGGGACGTCTCCGAAAAAGTAAGCCGCCGCAAATTACACCCCAGATACAGCAGAGCGGCTGCCGACCCGAAGGTCGACAGCCGCTGAGAGCATCCGCTCGAAAGTGGCATCCGCTCGAGAGCGTGAAGACTAGCGCTTGCGCTTCTCGCGCACGCGCATGCTGAGGTTGATCGGGGTTCCTTCGAAGCCCCAGATCTCGCGCAGACGACGCTGGATGTAGCGACGGTAGCCCGGGTCGAGGAATCCGGTGGTGAACACCACGAATGTCGGCGGACGGCTCGAGGCCTGCGTACCGAACAGGATGCGCGGCTGCTTGCCACCACGAACGGGGTGCGGGTGTGCCGCAGCCAGCTCGGCCAGGAAGGCGTTGAACTTGCCGGTGGGGATACGGGTGTCCCACGACTCGAGCGCGAGCTCGAGTGCCGGAACCAGCTTCTCCATGTGGCGACCGGTGCGTGCCGAGATGTTCACGCGCGGGGCCCAGGCCACGTGGGCCAGGTCCTGCTCGATCTCACGCTCGAGGTAGCGGCGACGGTCGTCGTCGATCTGGTCCCACTTGTTGAACGCGAGTACGAGCGCACGGCCCGACTCGAGAACGAGGTCGATGATACGCACGTCCTGCTCGGAGATGACCTCGGTCACGTCGATCAGTACGACGGCAACTTCAGCCTTCTCCAGTGCGGCGCTGGTGCGGAGAGACGCGTAGAAGTCAGCGCCCTGGGCGAGGTGCACACGACGACGGATACCGGCGGTGTCGACGAAGCGCCACACCTTGCCACCGAGTTCGACCTGCTCGTCAACCGGGTCACGCGTGGTGCCGGCGAGCTCGTTGACGACAACGCGCTCTTCGCCGACGAGCTTGTTGAGCAGGCTCGACTTGCCGACGTTCGGACGACCGAGCAGGGCGACGCGACGCGGGCCGCCGACTTCCTGCTTGGCGACGTTCGAGATCTCGGGCAGAACCTCGAGGATGGCGTCCAGCAGGTCGGCAACGCCACGGCCGTGCAGCGCAGAGACCGGGTACGGCTGGCCGAGGCCGAGCGACCACAGGTTGGCCGCTTCGGGCTCCTGGCGGATGTCGTCGACCTTGTTGGCGACGAGGAAGACGGGCTTGCCGCTCTTACGCAGCATCCGCACGACTGCTTCATCGGTCGATGTCGGGCCGACGTTGGAGTCGACGACGAACATAACGACGTCAGAAAGGTCGATGGCGATCTCGGCCTGCAGCGCGACCGAGGCGTCGATGCCCTTGGCGTCGGGCTCCCAGCCACCGGTGTCGACGACGCTGAAGCGGCGCTCGTTCCACTCCCCCTTGTACGTCACGCGGTCACGCGTCACGCCGGGGGTGTCCTCGACGACAGCCTCACGGCGGCCGAGGATACGGTTGACCAGCGCGGACTTGCCCACGTTCGGGCGTCCGACGATGGCAATGACCGGCAGGGCCGGCAGGTACTGGATGGCGTCGGGGTCTTCCGTCGCAGAATCGAGTACGTCGAAGTCTTCTTCGTCGAGTTCGTAGGCGTCGAGTCCGGTGCGCAGTGCAGCGGCTCGCTGGACGGCCAGATCCTCGTCGAGGTCGGTCAGACGCTCAGCCATCCCGGAGTCGAGCTCGGGGATGGTGTCGTCGAAGGCTGAGTCTGGTGAGACTGAGTCGTTAGTCATGCGAGTTCCTCGCGGTACGTGGTGATGACATCGATAACCGCGTCAACGGTCTGCTCGAAGTCGAGATGGGTGGAGTCGACGGTGGTCACACCGTCTGCGGCGCTCATGAAATCGACTACTTGAGAGTCGGCGCGATCCCTCGATCGCAATTGCTCTGCCACGGTTTTAGCCGATTGGGTCGATATTTCCGCAGAGCGCCTAGCCATTCTAGCCTCTTCGGATGCGGTAAGCAGGATTCGCACCGGAGCCTCAGGAACGACGACGGTTGTAATGTCCCTGCCCTCGATCACAATGCCGGGCTTCTGGGTGTCCCGGGCGAGTCGGCGGAAGATCTCGGTGAGGTGCGCTCGCACCTCAGGCACACGGGCGATGGCGCTGACGGATGCCGACACGCGCGGCTCCCTGATGGCCTCGGTCACATCTGTGTCGCCGACCCGAACGAAGTACGCATCGGGGTCGGTGCCGATCGAATAGTCGAAGTCATCGAGTGCGGCGATCACGGCTGCGGCATCCTCGGTGTCGACATTCTTGTCGAGCATCAGCCAAGCCAGTGCGCGGTAGGCAGCACCGGTGTCGAGGTAGTCGAAGCCGAGCGTGCGGGCCGTTGCCTTGCTCACGCTCGACTTGCCGCTGCCTGCCGGCCCGTCGATCGCGACGATTGTTGGAGCTGTCGGAGCGGATGTCGTGCCCGCCGCATCCGCGTCATCTGCGACATGGAATGAGTGTCTGCCCATGTGTCTAACCTGCAATCCGCCAGCCGCGTGCGACCAGCTCTTCGGTGAGGCGGGCGACCGCCTCGGGTAGTACTGAAATTTCAACCAGGCCGATCTCGGCGCCCGGTGAGTGCTCGAGACGCAGGTCTTCGAGGTTCACACCAACTTCGCCGATCTCGTGCAGCAGTCTGGCCAGCTGGCCCGGGGTGTCGTCAATCATCACGGTCATCGATGCAAAGCGACGGTCCTGACCGTGCTTGCCTGGCAGGCGGGAGACGCCGTCGTTGCCGCCGGCGATCTCCTCGGCGATCCGGCGGCGGGCGCCGGGAGCTGTCGGGTCGGCAATGGCGTCGATGAAACGGTCGAGGTCATCGCGGTATGCAACGAGGATGTCGCGCACGGGTGCCGAGTTGGCGCCCAGAATCTGCACCCACAGTTCCGGGTCGCTGGCGGCGATGCGGGTGACATCGCGCACACCCTGCCCTGCAAGGTTGAGCGCAGCGTGCGGGCCGTGAAGCAGGCGACGGGCCATCAGGCTGGAGACCACCTGGGGCACGTGCGAGACGAGGGCGACGCTGTTGTCGTGTTCCTCCGGCGTCATCTCAACCAGGATCGCGCCGAGGTCGAGGATCAGGTCGTCGATGGCGTTGGCGCGCTGGTAGCTGATGCCGTCGTGGGCGGCGACCACCCAGGGGCGGCCGATGAACAGGTCGGCGCGACCGGAGAGCGGGCCGCCACGCTCGCGCCCGGCCAGCGGATGTGAGCCGATGTACCGGGAGATATCGGCACCGAGCGCCCGGAGTTCGTTGAGTGGTGCCAGCTTGACGCTGGCGACATCCGTGACGATCGCGTCGGGGAATGCGGCCAGTTCGGCGGCAACGACCTGGGCCGTCACATCCGGTGGCACGCAGACCACGATGAGCTGCGGGGCGTCACCGTCGGCTGGCACGCGGCCTGCGCCGTAGTCGACGGCGATGCTCATGTGCGTCGGTGATGCATCGGCCAGGATAACGTCGATGCCGCGGTTGCGCAGGCCAAGGCCGATGCTGGTGCCCAGTAATCCGGCGCCGACCACGCGTACGGGTCCGACCAGGCGACTCTCAACCACGTGCCGACTCCTGTCTTCTACTCGATCTCTTCGGTTCTAGTTGGCGTCGGTCTCGGGCTTAGCCGAGCTCGGCGTGCGTGACACCGTGAGCAGCTGGCCGAGTTCTACCTTAGTCAGATCGCGAACTTCGCCGACCTTGAGCGTGCCGAGGTGCAGCGGGCCGAACTGGCGGCGCACGAGGTCGACGACCGGGTGACCGACGGCTTCCAGCATCCGTCGCACGATGCGGTTACGGCCGGAGTGCAGCGTGATCTCGACCAGGCTGAAGGAGTGGCCAGACTGCTCGGTCAATACCCGTGCCTTGTCGGCGGCGATCGGGCCGTCTTCGAGCTCGATGCCGCTCTGCAGCTTGGCGACGGTCTGCGCGGTGACGCGACCCTCGACCTTGGCGATGTAGGTCTTCGAGACACCGAATGACGGGTGCGCGAGCACGTGGGCGAGATCACCGTCGTTGGTGAGGATCAGCAGGCCGCTGGTCATGGCATCCAGGCGTCCGACGTTGAAGAGGCGCTCGTCGTACTTGTCGGTGAACTCGCGCAGGTCGGGGCGACCGCTCTCGTCCTGCATGGAGGAGACCACGCCGACGGGCTTGTTGAGCATCACGTAGCGACGGCTGGTGTCCAGCTGCACCGCGATGTTGTCGACGGCGACCTGGTCGGTCTCCGGGTGGATGCGACGGCCAAGCTCGGTGACGACCTTGCCGTTCACACGCACGCGGCCGGCCGTGATCAGGTCTTCGGACACACGGCGGGATGCGACACCGGCCGAGGCCATCACTTTCTGCAGGCGAACGCCGTCTTCTGAGGCGCCCGTGTTCTGGCCGAAGCCCTCGGGTGCGCCGGCCGATGCATCGGTGTTCGATGCGCCCGGGTTGGTGGCGTCTGTGTTGTCTGTCATTTCATTTCCTCAAATCCGTCTGCACCGTCCGAGAGGAGCGGCGAGATAGGGGGCAGCTCGTCAAGCGAGTTGATTCCGAGCTGCGTAAGCAGCAAGTCTGTAGTGGCGTAATTGATCGCACCGGTTTCACTATCGGTGAATGCTTCGGTGATGAGACCGCGGCCGAGCAGCGTCCGAACGACCGAGTCGACATTAACTGCACGAATCGACGCTACCGCGCCGCGGCTGATGGGTTGCTTATAGGCGATCACCGCGAGCGTCTCGAGCGCGGCCTGTGACAGTTTGCTCGGGTTCTGCGTGAGCACGAAATCAGCCACGACGGTGTCGTACTCCGGACGCACATACACACGCCAGCCGCCAGCGACCTCTCGGAGCTCGAAGCCGCGGCGCACCGTGGGCACACCATCGGTCATGCCCCGTCCGTCGAAGTCGGCGACGAGGCTCGCGATAGCGGTGCGCACGGCCTTGAGCGGCTGGTTGAGGGCTGTGGCCAGATGCATCAGGCTCTGCGGCTCGTCGGCGACCATCAGGATTGCTTCGAGGCGGCGCTCGATGTCGTGGGCGGAGTCGTTGTCCGTTGCGTGGGAAGCGGATGAAGCTGGCGCGAGATCGGCGAGATCCGCGCGATTCGGGGCATCCGCGGCATCCGGGGCATCCGCGGCATCCGTCATCGTGTCGTCGGTCAGTGACGTGTCAGTTGTCATAGTCGGCTCCGAGGTTCGCGAGGGTGTCTTCTGACCAGGATTCGGCGCTCCAGCGGAGGCTGAGTTCGCCGAGCGGTTCGAGCTGCTCGAATGAGATGGCTGACCGGCGGTAGAGCTCGAGCACGGCCAGGAAGCGGGCGATCACGACGCCCTTTTCGTCGATGCCGGCGATGAGGCGGCGGAACGTGATGGTTTCACCCGAGCGCAGGATCGCCACGACGTGCGCAGCCTGCTCACGGATGCTCACCAGCGGCGCATGCAGGTGCTCCAGGCCCACCGTAGGAATCTCGCGCGGGGTCATCGCCAGCGTTGCGAGGGCAGCGAAGTCGGCGGCGGTGAGGGTCCAGACCAGTTCGGGCGTCTGCTGCCGGTACTTCTCTTCGAGACGCACCGAGCGCACGTGTCTGGCGTTTTCCGTTTCAAGCTTCTCGACGAACCACGCCGAAACCTGCTTGAAGGCGCGGTACTGCAGCAGCCTGGCGAACAACAGGTCCCGGGCCTCGAGCAGTGCGACGTCCTCAGCGTCGACGAGTTCGCCCTGCGGAAGCAGTCCGGCGACCTTGAGGTCGAGCAGCGTTGCCGCGACGACGAGAAACTCGGTGGCCTGGTCGAGCTCCTCGTCGGAGTCGAGTCCGCGCAAATACGAGATGAACTCGTCGGTGACCTTGCTCAGCGAAATCTCGGTGATGTCGAGTTCGTGTTTGCCGATCAGCGACAGCAGCAGGTCGAAGGGTCCCTCGAAGTTGCTGAGGGCAACCGAGAACGTTCCGGTCGGAGCGGGAGCAGGGGTGGAGGCATCCGCTGCAGCAGTGCTCGCAACAGTGACCGGCTGATCGCCCCGGTGATCAGTGAGCTGGTCGAACTCGCCGGCCGCGCTAGGCGACTGCGCCACGGGCAATCAGTTCCCGCGCCATCTGCCTGTAGGCCTTGGCGGCGGGGTGTTCTGGTGCGAAATCGGTGATCGGGACGCCGGCGACGCTGGCATCCGGGAACTTGACGGTGCGGCCGATGACCGTCTCAAGCACGCTGTCGCCGAATGCGTCGACGACGCGCTCGAGCACCTCGCGCGAGTGCAGGGTGCGGGAGTCGTACATGGTGGCCAGGATGCCGTCGAGCTCGATTGCCGGGTTGAGGCGATCGCGCACCTTATCGATGGTCTCGATGAGCAGGGCGACGCCGCGCAGCGCGAAGAACTCGCACTCAAGCGGCACGAGCACGCCGTGGCTGGCGGTGAGAGCGTTGACGGTCAGGATGCCGAGCGACGGCTGGCAGTCGATGAGGATGACGTCGTAGTCGGCCGACACTTTGCGCAGCACGCGCGCCAGGATCTGCTCGCGGGCGACCTCGTTGACCAGGTGAACTTCGGCAGCCGAGAGGTCGATGTTCGCCGGAATGATGTCGAGGCCGGGAACGCCGGTCTGCTGGATGGCGTCGTGAGGGTCCTTCGATCCGCTGAGCAGCAGGTCGTAGATGGTCGTCACATCGTGGGTCGGCACGCCGAGGCCTGCGGACAGGGCGCCCTGCGGGTCAAAGTCGATGGCCAGCACGCGGCGGCCATAGCTGGCCAGCGCTGCACCGAAGTTGATGGTTGTCGTGGTCTTGCCCACGCCACCCTTCTGGTTGCAGAGGGAGATGATGCGGGCGGGGCCGTGGCTTTTCAGCGGCGCGGGATCGGGAAACTCGTGAACTTCTCGTCCCGTGGGTCCGACAACGACGTCGTCGAAACCGGGGAGTCGGTCATCCTGCTTTTTCGCCACTGAGATGTCCTCGTTCCGTCCTGCGCGCATCACTCCGTCGATTCTAGCGATGCCCACACCCCGCGCTGCGGCGCATCGCCGTATTCCCGCCGATCCCGCCCGTGTCTCGCTCCTGCTCTCCCCATCCACGCGAAACCGGAGTCGTGGTCGTTCTGACCGCCTTATGACCACCACAACTCCGATCTCGCGGCCACGATCGTGGCTTTCGACGCGACGCCCGCGCTCGGCGGAAAAATGCGTCCCTCTCCCCCGTGCGCCACGTCTCATGCGCTTCTTTCCACGCGAGATCGGACTTGTGGTCGTTATCCGACGCTCATAACGACCACAAGTCCGATCTCGGCGCGCTAATTGAGCGTTTGGGCCGCAGGATCCCAGTCTTCGGGCAGCGCCGCAGAGCGGGTGAGAGTGCTCTCAACGGCGACGAAGGCGCCGGTCTGCACCGACTCAATCATTGAGACCATTGCATCGAGCACATGGTAGGCCTGGGTCCCCGTTGCACGGTGCTCTCCACCAGAGCGGATGGCCCTGGCCATGTCAACGACACCCATCCCCCGGCCGTGACTCGGGCCGGTCGCCGGAATGACAGTCCACTCCTCATCACCAGCACGCCAGATGCTGATGTCCCCGTCAAAATTGTTCGGATCAGGCAGCGAGAGGGTTGCTTCGGTTCCGGTGATTTCGATGAACCCGGTGTGTGGGAGCGGCGACTCGAAGCTATAGACGCTCTGCGACGTGGCGCCGGACTCGAAACGGGCGATCGCACTGACATGGGTCGGCACCTCGACGGCGAATTCCTCGCCAGCTTTCGGGCCGGAGCCCACCACCCGGGTCGGCCGTGCGGTGCTACCGACTGCTACCACCTCGGCGAGGGGACCGAATGCCTGGATCAGCGCTGTCAGATAGTACGGAGCCATATCGAAGACCGGGCCGGCACCCTCTTGGAACAGGAACGCAGGGTTCGGATGCCACGACTCGGGTCCGGGCGTCTGGAACACCGTCCTGGCGGTCAACGGGGTGCCGATCTCGCCCGAATCAATGAGGCGGCGCGCAGTCTGGAGGCCGGCACCGAGGAACGTATCGGGGGCACAACCAAGCCGAACACCAGCAGCGTCGGCTGCATCCAGAAGTCCGCGCCCGCTTGCCCGGTCAAGCGAGAAGGGCTTCTCGCTCCACACGTGCTTGCCGGAGTTGACAGCAGCGGTAGCCACCTCAACGTGCATCGCGGGAATGGTGAGGTTGACGATTATCTCAACGTCGGGGTGGTTCAGCGCCAGAGCGACACCACCAGAGATCTCAATGCCATACTCTGCCGCTCGAGCGGCAGCGACGTCTTCGAGCAGGTCTGCCACCACCAGCACCCGCACGTCGGGGAATGTGGTCAGGTTGTCGAGGTACTGGGTGCTGATATTGCCTGCACCGATGATGGCGACCCCGACGGGCCCTGTGCGTACGATGGGGCCGGTCACGCGTGCGCCTCATTGGCGACCGGAGCGTCGCTCAAGAACGCGAGGCTCTGGGTGATTCCCTCGAAGATGTCGCCCGAGTAGTCATCGAACTCGACGACGCCCACCTCAAGGGAGGTCGCTGCAGCGATTACGTCGCGCACAGCCATGCGACCCTGCCCCGCCGGAAGCTGAGCCTGGGCATCGGTGCTGACCGGGCCATCCTTGATGTGAATGAACTTGACTCGGTCTCCGAGGCTGGTGAGAATCTCCACCGGGTTGTGGCCTCCGACGGCGACCCAGTACGTGTCGACTTCAAGCACGAGCTCAGGGTCGAGCAGGTCTGCGAAGTACTCAAGGGCTGTGCGGCCCTCGATCATCGACTCGAGCTCCCAGGCGTGGTTGTGGTAACCCACCCGGATGCCATAACCGGCGCCCTTCTTCGCCGCAGCGTTGAGCTCGGTTGCGGTGTTCTGAATGTCGGCAGCGCTCTGCCAGCGCGCGGCATCGATAAGTGGCTCAATGACCGTGCTGATTCCGAGCGCCTTGGCTGCTGCGAAGATCTCGTCCTGGTCCTGGGTGAGCAGGGGTGCGTGGCCAGACGGTGCGGTCAGGCCATTCGCGGCGAGCGCAGCGCCGAGCTCTGTCGCTGTCGCGACGAAGTCGTACGGCTCAACCTGGGTGAAGCCAATTTCGGCAACCCTGGCGATGGTGCCGGGGAGGTCCTGCTCGAGGGGGGTACGAAGCGTGTACAGCTGCAGTGAGTAGGTCATGAGTTTCTCCTTGTAGACATTGTTCGTGCGGCGGATGAGGGGGTCAGGATTAGACGAGGCCATTGCGGGTTGCCACATCGCCGAGCCAGGCCAACGAAGGCTTCGGCGTGCGCACGAACGTTTCGCGGTCGACCCCGATGAGGCCGAAGGTCGGCCGAAATCCGCTGGCCCATTCGTAGTTGTCAAGCGCGCTCCAGTGCTGGTATCCCAGCACCTCGATGCCGTCGTCCATTGCCGAGTGCAGGCCGCGCAGTGCCCCATCGGTGTATGCGATCCTGCGGGTGTCGTCGGCCGTAGCGATGCCGTTCTCCGTCACCATGACGGGAACGTTGCCGCTCAGCTCCCAGGCGCTGCGCACCCCGAGTTCCAGAGCCGGTGGGAAGAACTCCCAGCCGGTCAGCGTGGTCTCGACGTCGTCGGCTACCGGGATGGGCCCGTCAGGACCGATGAAGGTTCTGGTGTACGCCTGAACACCGACGAAGTCGTCTCCGGCCGACCTCTCCAGGTACCAGTCGTCGCGCGGGTAGCCGTATTCGACGAGCTTTTCGTCTGCCCCGGGCTCTCCGGTTGAGTGGAAGGCCTGGGTGGCGACCGTCCAACCGCTCTTCAGCCCTGGCACCGAACTGAGTACCTCACGAGAGCGCTGATGTGCGGCAAACAGGGTGTCAGCAACCTGCAGGTCAGGGTTCGGAAGCCCGAAAGCTACCAGGTTCGCCGCGTCCTCGCCACCGGCGAGCATGGCGGCGATGTTGGGCTCGTTGATGGTGCAGACGTAGTCGACGCCCTCCGAAACGATCGGCAGGGCCAGCTCGGTGAAACGCGCGAAGAGGTCGGGTGCAGCGGGGTTGCGCCAGAAGCCGCTGTCGAACATCCAGCGCGGCACAGTGAAGTGCATCAGCGTCACGACGGGGTTGAGCCCGAACTCAAGCGCGGTATCGACCATCCGGCGGTAGTGATCGATGCCGGCCCGAGACACGAAGCCCCGCTCAGGCTCAATGCGGCTCCACTCGATCGAGAACCGGTAGCAGTTCAGCCCTGCGTCGGCGAGCAGCTTCATGTCTTCGCGGTAGCGGTGGTAGCTGTCCATCGCGTCGCCGCTCGGTTCAACGATCTGCGTGCCGGGAGTGTGTTCCTTCACCCACCAGTCGTTGTTGATGTTGTTTCCTTCGATCTGATGGGCGGCTGTGGCCGCTCCCCAGAGGAAGTTCTCGGGAAATGTGAGCATGACGTGTGTCTCCTCGTTCTAACGTTCGGATGCCGCGGCGACATGGCCGCCAACGGTCAGGGTCTGCGAGTCAGGGACTGCGGGTCAGGATGTGCCGGTCAGGGTCTGCCGGTCAGCGTCTGGTCTGCGGGTCGGTTGCGCCCGGCCTCAGGTACGCCGGCCCAGAAGCTGTCGAGCGCGACAGCCGTCGCCACCGGCGCCTCCAACTGGGGCGAGTGGAATCCGCCCGAAATCACGCTGTACTGCGCACCGAGCCGTTCCGCCATGTCGCGTTGGTCGCTGATGGGCCATTTGTCGTCGAATTCGCCGTGGGCGATGAGCACTGCCAGCCCCGTGGCGGCCAGCTCGTCGACCCGGTCTTCGTGATGTTGTAACAGCAACGCCCCGGCAAGCAGATTCTCCGATGAGGTGTGCGCGGCACGAAGACGAATGAAGGCTTCTTGCTCAGAGAGCTCGCTGTCAGGCAGGCCGATGGTGTGGGGGTTGTCCCTGTTCCAGAGTCCGATGCTGCCAGAAAAAGTGACGGTGTCTATGGTGTCTTGATGGCGTCCTGGCCAGCCATGCGGCCCAGAGCAGAGCACGGTGAGGCTAGCGAACGAAAAGGGTGAGTCGATAGCGGCGGCAGTAGCCACTATCCCCCCGAGACTGTGTCCGACGAGGTGTACCGGCGCACCATCAACTGACGCGCGGCGCAGCAGGTCGGCGAGCTCAACGGCATCCGCAGCGAGAGCGCCCAGCTCATAGTTGTGCAAACCAGCGGGCGCAGCTGAATCGGCCTGACCGCGTTGGCTGTATGCCCATGCGTCCCAGCCACGCTCGGCGAGCAGCGGCAGAAATGTGGTGAAGTCTTCCTTTGACCCGGTGAAGCCGGGTACCACCAGCACCGTGCCACGCGCGGGTCCGTTGGCTGGCGCGTGCAAGGCGGTGAGTAGTCCGGGTTGCACGGTGATGCCCACTGCTTCGACACCGCGCGGGAGCCTTGCTGCGCCAAAACTTGAGTGCGGTTCGATGGTGTGCATCAGGTCCTCCTCGCTTTTCGTCCCGGGTTCGGCACGGCGTCGAGCAGCTTCATGGTGTATTCGTCGTGCGGGTGTCTGAGCACATCGGCGGTCTCGCCGCGTTCAACGACCCGCCCCTGGTTGAGCACCAGGATCTGGTCCGTGACCAGCCGCGCACTGAGTAGATCGTGGGTGATGTAGAGCAGGCTCAGGCCCCACTGTTCGCGCAAATCCTGCAGCAGCGACAGCACTCCAGCGCGCAACGACACGTCAAGCATCGAAACGGGTTCGTCGGCAATGAGCACCTGCGGGTCGCTCGCCAACGCCCGGGCGATTACCACGCGCTGACGCTGCCCGCCTGAGAGCTGATGGGGTAGCTTCGCCGCAAACCAGTCGACAGGAGTGAGCCCGACGACCTCGAGAAGCTCATGCACTCGTGCACGGGCAGCGTCGCCGCGCAGCCCGGTGAAGTTGTGCACCGGCCGCGACAGGGCGTACTCCACGGTGTGCAGGGGGTTGAGCGCCGCGTACGGGTCCTGAAAGACCATTTGAACGTCGGTGTGTAGTTTCCGCAGGCCACGCGTGCTCAGCCCTGTCACATCCAGGTCGCCGAAGTGCACCGAGCCCGACGTGGGCTTTTCGACGCCGGTGATCAGTTTCGCGAGCGTTGATTTGCCGCTACCAGACGCGCCGACCAGAGCGAGGGACTGGCCGGGTTCCAACACGAACGACACGTCGCTGAGCGCCTGCACGGCAGCTTCCCCACGACGAGCCGCCGGATAGGTCTTGAACACACCGTCGACCACGATGGCGGATGCTGCCGCCTTGCCCGCCCGTGCTCGACTGCCGGCCTCGGCGCGCGCCGCGAACGAGCTCGTCGTCGGGCCTGGCGTCGATGCACCAGACCAGGCAAGCGGTCCGCTTGCGGGCGCAGCATCGAAATCGCTTCGGCGACGGAACCCCGGCACCTCCACAACCTCGGCGCGCGGGTCTGCATAGTGGCTGAGCAGCATGCGGGTGTAGTCGTCCTGCGGTCGTTCGAGCACGTCCTGACTAGAGGCATCCTCGACAATCCTGCCCTCATGCATGACAAGCACGCGACTGGTGGCTTCAAGCACGACGCCGAGGTCGTGGCTGATCAGGATGGCAGTGAAGCCCTCCGATTCTTGCAGCGACGTGATGGTGTTCATGATCTCGTGCTGCACCAAGACGTCGAGTGCAGTCGTCGGCTCGTCGAAGACCATCAGCTGTGGCTCCAACGAGAGTGCCAGTGCAATGGACACACGTTGGCGCATACCGCCAGAGAGCTGGCTCGGATAGCTGCTGAGCACGTCAGCCGTGAGACCGACCTTCTCCATCAGCTCAACCTGACGGGCATCCCACTGCTCACGCTTCACGTGACCATGTGCCCGAAAGATGTCAGTGAAGTGGTGACGGATGCTGCGAACCGGGTTCAACGCGTTCATGCCAGACTGCAGCACCATCGCAAACCCGCCCTGGCGCTGGCGACGCAGGCTCTCCGCATCCAGTTCCTGGATGTCGTGCCCGCCGAACAAAATGGTGCCACCGCTCACGATTGCCGGGGATTTCAGAAGTCGGGTGAGGGCAAAACCCAGAGTCGATTTACCTGAACCTGACTCGCCGACGAGGCCGATGAATTCGCCGCGTTGCACGGTGAATGAGACATCCTGCACTGCGGGAACGCCCTCCGATCCGGCGGCCTGATAAACCACAGAGAGGTTCTGTACGTCAAGGAGCGGCTGCCGGGCGTCGTTACCGCGTGCGGCGTCTCCGGCGGGGCCGACAGGTTCGATAGTCGGGGTGATGGTCATCATGACTTCCCTTCACGGAGGCGCGGATTGCTGATCGAATCAACGCCGAAATTGATCAAGGTCATGCTCATAGCCAGCAGCGCGATGCACAGTCCGGGGGCAAAGAGCAGAATCCATTGGCCGGTGAGCAGAGCGTTGGAGTTCTGCGCCCAGTAGAGGATCGTTCCCCAGCTGACGATGCTTGAGTCACCGAGTCCCAAGAATTCAAGGCCGGCCTCACCGAGGATGGCGGCCGTCGCGGCGCCGAAGAAGCCACCGGTGATCAGCGAGGTCATGTTCGGGAGGATTTCGTGGAAGACGATGCGCCACGAGCTATCGCCAGAGAACCGTGCGGCCGTCACGAAGTCGCGGGTGCGCAGTGTTTGGGTCTGACTGCGCAGCACTCGGGCGCCCCACGCCCAGCCGGTGATCACGATCACGGCGATGATCATTGAGAGGCCGCCGTTTTGCAGGTAGGCGGCGATCACGATCATCAGCGGCAGGCCAGGTACGACGAGAAACAGGTTGACGATGAAGTCGATGACATCGGCGCCGAAGCCGCGGATGTACCCCCAGCTCAGGCCGATGGCGACGGCCACCAGGGTCGACAGGGTGCCGGCGATGAATCCAACGGCCACACTGATTTGGGACCCGTAGATGAGTTGGCTGAGCACGTCCTCCCCCGCTGCAGTTGTGCCGAACCAGTGCTCGGGACTCGCATCTGCGTTGCGGGGAAAACCGTCCTGCGATGCACCATACGGCGCAAGCCATGGCGCGAAAATGGCGACAAGCACGAACGCGGCCAGCATGATCAGCCCCAGACGGGACTTCCAGTTCGACCAGAGGGTGACTGCGACACGTCCCAGAAAAGCGAAACGGTGTGGGCGGGCGAGTGTGCCGGTGCTTGGCACTACGTCAGGCTGCATGGTGGTCATCGGCGAGTCCTTGGGTCCAGCACGCCGTACAGAATGTCGACGAGGAAGTTGGCGATGAGCACGCTCACGGTGATCATCAGGAAGAGTGCCTGCATCAACGGGTAGTCCTGGCCGATGACGGCGTTGAAGAGCAGATAGCCGATGCCGGGATAGCCGAAGACCTGCTCGACAAGCACCGAACCACCAACGACCCCTCCAAGCGCCAGGCCGAAGCCCGTCAGGTTCGGCAGGATGGCGTTGCGTGCGGCGTAGCGCACTGCGACGGTGCCACCCTTCAGCCCATTCGCTTCGGCAAACGTCACGTAGTCGTCACCGAGGGTGTTGATCATGGCGTTACGCATGCCCAGGATCCAGCCACCGAGCGACGTAATCAGGATTGTCAGGGCCGGCAGCAGTGCGTGGTAGAGCACGTCAACGAAGAAGGCGCCGGTCATTTCGGGAGACGCCGTCGGTCCATAGGCACCCGATGTCGGGAACACGCGCATCACGTAGCCGAAGAAGAACAGCAGCAACAGCGCCGTCCAGAAGTACGGGAAGGTGCTGGCGAAACTCCCCACGAGGGTGGGCAGAGAGTCCATCCAGGTGTTGCGCTTCCACGCCGCAAGCACACCGATCAGGGTGCCGACGATGAACGCGACGACGGTGACGGTTCCGACCAGAACGAGCGTGTACGGGAAGGCTTGCGCGATGAGCTCGGAGACCGACTGAGGATAGAAGGTGTACGAGACGCCGAAATCAAGCGTGAGCACCTGGTGCAGATAGGCGAAGTACTGTTCAAAGACATTTCCTTGCGGAGTTCCCAGCTGAGCTTCGATCGCCGTGCGCGTCGCCTCGGAGACTGGTCCGTTCTGCGACAGTTTCGCGATGGCCGCGTCCGCGGGCGAGCCGGGCATCAGCCGAGGGAGCATGAAGTTGAGGCTGATGGCCGCCCACAGGGTCAAGACGAAGAAGCCGAGTTTTCGACGAAGATAAGTCACGGTCAGTTCGCTCCGTTCTCGGCTAGTTTGAGGCGGGTCAGGATCAGCAGGGTGCTGGAGTCATACGTCTGCGGTGGCGCATACGGGTCGTCGGCCGATGGCCATCCGGTGAACTTGCCGGTGTTGTATAGCCCCCAGAGTCCGCCGTAATAGAGACCGATGACTGGCAGTTCGTCATAGACGATCCGCTGCAACCGATAGTTGAGTTGCGTCTGCTCGCCGACATCGGTCGTCTTCTTGTACGCGGCCAGGATCGAATCGACCTCTGGACTTGAGAAGCGCTGGTAGTTGCTTGTCGTCTGCGTACCGTTTTCCTGATAGAACTCGCTGGAGAGCAGGCTGTTGTACCCCTGGAAGAGGTTGCCGCCACCCATGCCGCCCATCGCCATCTCGAAGTCACCGTTTGCAATGGCCAGCTGGTAGCCGGCCGGCTGGGGAGCCTTGATTGTGACTTCGATGCCGATGGCACCCAGTTGCTTGCGCACTTCCTGTACCGCGCGCAGCCAATCGGCATACCCGTTGGCCGTGGTGATGGAGAACGACAACTGCGTGCCGGAGCTATCGACCATCGCGTCACCCGACCGCGTGTAGCCGGCGGCAGCGAAGGCTTCAATTGCCGCGTCGACGTCCTGAGTGATGATTCCGTCATTGGGGATGCTGGGATCAAGTTGGGCCTGCTGGTTGGGCAGCATCAACCCGGTTTGCCCGGCAGCCGTCATGTATTCCTCGGTGGCGGCGGCGGCGATTCTGTCGCGGTCAAGGGCCAGGGCGATACCCCGGCGCAGATCGATGTTGTCGAACGGTGCCTTGTCGAGGTTGGGTACCAGGCTGATCACGCCTCCCGGCGGAAACCAGTACTTGTTGTTCTCGTTGCCCGCCAGCCAGGTACCTTCGACGTTGCTCATATAGGAGTACGCCCAGTCGAAGCCCTTGGTGACCAAGTCAAGTTCGCCGGTCGCCGACGGCAGCACAAGATGCTTGATCTCTACCGCGTCTGCCTGCCAGTAGTTCTCGTTCTTGTCCATCGTGTACTGCTGCGACGTGAAGTTGCCGAGCGTGTACGGCCCTGTACCGATCGGGTCCTCATCTCGGTACATGTCAGGTGCGTCGATGTCTTTCCAGATGTGCTCAGGGAGGATCATCGTTTGCGAAATGATGGCGGATGCCGTCGAGTCGTCGTCGGTGAGATGCACGATGACGTGCTGCCCGGCAACTTCGAGCCGATCGATGTGCTGCCAGATGCCCTTCATGTCCAGGGTCGGAAATTCCTTGAGCAGGTTGAAGGTGAAGACGACGTCGGCTGGAGTGAACTTCTTGCCATCCGACCAGGTCACGCCATCCCGAATCGTGTAGTCGACGGTGTGCGCATCGGGAAGCGTCACGGCTTCGGCCAACCACGGCGTCTGCGAGCCGTCAAGCACGTTGGTGACTGTCAGCGGCTCATAGATGTAGCTCGAGGCTGTGCGCTTGTTGATCAGGTTCGGATTGAAGATCCGCTCAAAAAGCGGATTGCCTTTGTCTGCGGCGAGAAGCATCGTGTCCTGGGGAATCGATGGATCGGGTTCGCTCTTGATTTGGATGCTGCACCCGCTGAGAACTACCGCAAGCGACGCTGCGACGATGGCAAGCATCCGTCGTTTGCGGCCTGCGCCAAGAGCCCTGCGGGAGGAGGAGGGGAGGTGCGTCTCCGACACGTTGATTCCTAACCTTGCTGTCCGGCGAATCCTGCATCGCAACTTTGCGATGCACGCCGCATGTCGCTGAATTCGGGGCGTGAGGCCTCAAAGCAGCGAACTCGTTACCTACTGTATGCGCATACATTTTGCATTGCAAGAACGCAGCGCAAACTCGCGGCGGCCCCAGACGAGACCGATTTAGACCTCAGTGCTTTCGCGCAGCAATACAGTGACCGGCAGCCGCACCGATTCGGGCAGGCGGTCAGGGTGCTCGAGCCGATCGGCCATCAGATGGACCGCAACCCGCCCGAGGTCTGTCATGGGCTGCCGCACGGTGGTGAGCCGGGGCTCGCTCAGCCTGCCGGCATCGATGCCATCAAAGCCGGTAACGAGCACGTCGTAAGGAACGTTCACTCCCCCTGCTTTGAAGGCGTCAAGGATTCCAAGCGCCATCTGGTCATTGCCGCAGATCAAGGCGCCAGGCAACGCTCCCTCGGCAATCAATCGCTCGCCGAGAGCGCGGGCGTCATCCCGCTGAAAATCTGCGCGCAACAACGGAACGCTGGCCGGGTCGATACCCGAATCCTCGAGCGCCTGCAGGTAGCCCGTGTAACGCTCTGCATCGTCAGGAGACTCTTCCGGCCCTGCGACATAGACCGGGTCGAGCACCCCACGATCACCGATCACGTGCGCGGTGAGTGCACGCATCCCTTCGGCGTTGGCCACAGAGACGTGATCGAACTCGTCGCCGCTTCGCGGCCCGGCAAGCAAGACAACTGGGATGCGTTTCGAAATGTGCTCCAACACTTCGTCAGAAACGCTGCGGGCAAGGACAACGAGGCCGTCGACCCTGCCGGCCATGTCCCTGGCGATCATGTCGGGGTCTGATCCACGCCCAACGCCCATCATCAGCACAAGCCCGCGTCGCCAGGCCTCAAGTTCGGCGCCGCGTAGTACTTCATCGAAGTAAAGGTCGAGCGGCCTCGGATCACCGCGGTCTGGAATGTCGCGCACCACGTGAACTGCTTCAGGGGATCCCCACTCGGGATCATTCAAGTTTTCGGCAGCGTCGAACCCGGGAAAGAAGAGGCCGATGACCCCGGTGCGCTTCGCGGCCAAACCTCGGGCGCTGGCGCTTGGTACATAGCCAAGCTCTCGCACAGAGGCCAGCACCTTCGTTCGTGTTGCATCCCGCACATCGCCGGGGCGCTGGAAGACGCGGGAGACCGTCGCGATCGAGACACCGGCATGTTGCGCGACGTCGTAGACAGTCGGAGCTTTCACCGTGCCTCCGCTTCTCTCTCGTCGCTGAGATCCACACTGCCAGACCTCAGGGCTTCAACTCTACTAACGCGCCCTCGGGTGCGCCGTCGTATACATATCGCGCAGGGTGTCAGCGGTGACGAGGGTGTAGATCTGCGTGGTGGCGACCGACGAGTGGCCGAGCAGCTCCTGCACGACGCGCACATCCGCTCCCCCGGCGAGCAGGTGCGTCGCGAATGAGTGGCGCAGCGTGTGTGGCGACACCTCGACCTCAAGTCCGGCACGGTCGGCGGCAGCCTTGATAATCAGCCACGCGTTTTGACGGCTGACCCGCTGGCCCCGTGCACCGAGAAACAGTGCAGGCGTCGATTTGCCGCGCACCGAGTAGATCGGCCGCGCACGCACCAGATAGGCATCGATCGCCGCCCTGGCATAACTACCAACAGGAACGATGCGCTGCTTGTCGCCCTTGCCCGTCAGCCGCACGATGTCGTCTTCGATGACGTCGTCAACGTTGAGATTCACGACCTCAGATACGCGCGCACCGGTGGCATAGAGCAGCTCGAGCAGTGCCTTGTCGCGCAGCTGCTGTGGATCCTCGCCATCCGTTGCTGCCAGCAGCACACCGATCTGCTCAACGCTGATCGCCTTGGGCAGCCGGGACGCGAGCTTCGGCGGCCGGTTGTCGCGGGCGACATCCGTCTCAACCAGCGACTCCTCAAGCAAAAACTTGTGCAGGCCGCGCACCGTCGAGAGCACCCGAGCGATCGAGGATGCCGTCAGCGGCGACTCCTCCCTAGTGCCGAGATACTGCACGAATTCCGACACGTGATTGGAGGTGATCGCTGTCGGCTCGTCAAGCTCGTGCTCGACGAGCCAGCCCGCGTAGATCACCAGGTCGCGACGGTACGCCGCAACGGTGTTCTTCGACAGGCCCCGCTCAACAGCGACGTGCCGCAGGTACGAATCAACGGCCGTCTCAAGCTTCATGAACGTTCAGCAGTACCAGGCTCAGCGACACCAGGCTCCGACGTAGCCTCACCGGACGCAGCACTAGCCCCAGCCGACCTGTATGACGAGTCAGACCACGTACCGGGATGCCTCGGCCACGGCTGCTCAGCCGCCCCCAGCGTCGACCAGCCACGAGCCCGCGAAGCATGCGCAGTCATCACGGCCAGTACGAGCGACGGATTCTGCACCCGACGCGCGAGTACTGCATCCACACAATCGTCGAGTGGCACCCACCGCCACTCCATGTCAGCTTCCTCGGCTTCGCGTGCGAATGCCTCTGCGGTGGCGCTGAGACCACGGGCCACATAGATGCGGATGGCCTCGGTGCTGCCACCGGGCGACGTGTAGAACTCCGACAACACGTTCCAGTCGGACGCGACGAGGTCGGCTTCTTCAGCGAGCTCACGCTGGGCTGCCACAAGCGGATGTTCGCCCGAGATGTCGAGCAGGCCGGCCGGGATCTCCCATTCGCGTGCCCGCACCGGATGCCGGTACTGCTTGATCAGCAGCACCCGATCGTTCTCGTCGATGGCCAGGATCGCCACAGCGCCGGTGTGATCGACGTACTCGCGCACGATCGGTTCACCGTTGAAGTCGAAGGTGTCACGACGGACATCCCAGACCTTGCCTGCAAACGCAACCGCGCTGGACTCCACCGGGGCGAACGACGGTTCGTCCTCGAGTGAGTCCAGCGCGATCACTGGTTCAGAACTGTTAAGCATCTGCCTTGACTTCGAACAGGCGGCTGGCCTGCTGGCGGTCGAGGGCTGCACCCACGAGGCCGCGGAACAGCGGGTTCGCGTCGTTCGGACGCGAGCGCAGCTCGGGGTGAGCCTGGGTTCCGACGTAGAACGGGTGCTGGTCGCGTGTCAGCTCGACGTACTCGACAAGCTGGCCGTCAGGCGAGGTTCCAGAGAACCACAGGCCGGCTTCGGCGATCTGGTCGCGGTAGCGGTTGCTGACCTCGTAGCGGTGACGGTGACGCTCTGATGCCTCAGGAGCGCCGTAGAGCTCAGACACGAGCGAACCGGATGCGAGGGCTGCCGGGTAGAGACCGAGGCGCATGGTGCCGCCCAGGTCGCCGCCTGCAATGATCTCGACCTGTTCTTCCATCGTCGCGATGACGGGGAACTCGGTGTCTTCGTCGAACTCGGTCGACGAAGCGCCGGGCAGTCCAGCCTTGTTGCGGGCGTACTCGATGACCATGCACTGCAGGCCGAGGCACAGGCCGAGCGTCGGGATGCCGTTTTCGCGGGCGAACCGCAGTGCGCCGAGCTTGCCTTCGATGCCGCGTACGCCAAAGCCACCGGGAACGCAGATGCCGTCGAGCTCGGCGAGCATACGTGCAGCGCCTTCCTCGGTCTCGCACTCGTCAGAGGGAATCCAGTGGATCTTGACCTTGCTCTGGTGGGCGAACCCACCGGCACGCAGCGCTTCGGTGACCGAGAGGTAGGCGTCAGGCAGGTCGATGTACTTGCCGACAAGTCCGATGTTGACCTCGAACTTGGGGTCGTGCACGGCGTCGAGCACTGGCTGCCAGCCGGCCCAGTCAACGTCGTCTGCCACCAGGCCGAGGGTTTCGATGATGTAGGCGTCGAGGCCCTGCTCGTGCAGTGTGCTCGGGATGTCGTAGATCGACGGCAGGTCGACACAGTTGACGACGGCCGACTCTTCGACGTCGCACATCAGCGCGATCTTGCGCTTGTTTGAGTCGGAGACGGGGCGGTCGCTGCGGAGCACCAGTGCGTCTGGCTGGATACCGAGCGAGCGAAGTGCTGCAACCGAGTGCTGCGTCGGCTTGGTCTTCTGCTCACCGGATGCGTTCATGAACGGCACCAGGGACACGTGCACGAAGAACACGTTCTTGCGTCCGAGCTCGTGGCGCACCTGACGTGCGGCTTCGATGAACGGCTGTGACTCGATGTCGCCGACGGTGCCGCCGACCTCGGTGATGATGACGTCAGGGCGCGGTTCATCACTGGCCTGCAGGCGCATGCGTCGCTTGATCTCGTCGGTGATGTGCGGGATGACCTGCACGGTGTCACCGAGGTACTCGCCGCGACGTTCCTTGGCGATGACCTGCGAGTAGATCTGACCAGTGGTGACGTTCGCCGCCTGGTTGAGGTTGATGTTGAGAAAACGCTCGTAGTGGCCGATGTCGAGGTCGGTCTCAGCGCCGTCGTCAGTCACGAAGACTTCACCGTGCTGGAACGGGTTCATCGTTCCCGGGTCGACGTTGAGATAGGGGTCAAGCTTCTGCATGACGACACGGAGTCCGCGAGCCGTCAGAAGATTGCCGAGGCTTGCCGCCGTCAGGCCTTTGCCCAATGAAGAAACGACACCACCGGTCACAAAAATGTGCTTGGTAATGCCGTCTGAGTTGTCCGCGTTAGAAATGTTCACCACGGGCTTCAATCCTATCAGTTCGAGTGGGCGAGGGAGATCAGTTCGCGAGCATGTTCGAGCCCGCTCGCCGAATCGGGCAGTCCCGAAAGCAGACGCGCCATCTCTGCAGCACGCTCCTCGCCTTTCAATTGGCGGACGCTGCTGGCCGTGACTGCACCATCACTGTCTTTTACGACGCTCAGGTGATTGCCAGCGAATGCCGCAACCTGAGCCAGGTGGGTGACGACGATGACCTGGGCGGTCTCAGCGAGCTTGGCCAGGCGCCGTCCGATCTCGATCGCGGCTGCACCGCCGACTCCGGCATCTACCTCATCGAAGACGAATGTCGGCACCGGGTCTGTCGCGTTGATGACGACCTCGATCGCCAGCATGACGCGCGAGAGCTCACCACCGGATGCCCCACGCGCCAGTGCGCGCGGTTCGGCACCGGCATGGGGCTGCAGCAGGATCTTGACGCTGTCTCGCCCGGTTGTCGTGAATTCGTCATGGGTCTCGATCAGCACGATGAGCGAGGCGTCTGGCATCGCCAGCGCCGCGAGTTCGGTGGTCACGGCCTTACCAAGGGCTGCAGCGGCCTGCGTGCGCAGCTTGGTGATCTTCTCGGCGAGCTTCTCGACGATCACGAAGTCGGATGCCGTCTCCGCGGTCAGCTGATCGATACGGTCTGAATCACCGTCGAGTTCGACGAGTCGGGCGCTGCCGGTGTCGAGGAATTCGATGGCTTCGTCGAGCCCGCCAGCGTACTTGCGGGCCAGCGCACTGAGCTCAGCGCGTCGCTCCTGAACGATTTCAAGTTCGCGTGCACCATCGGCGTCGAGGCCGGCCAGGTAGCTCGACAACTCGGCTGCGATGTCGGCGATGAGGAAGCCGGCGTTGGCGATCGCGTCGACAATCGGCGGCAGCTGCGCGTCATGACCGGCCGCTCGCTCAAGCTGACGCCTGGCCGAATCGAGCAGGGCAGTGGCATCCGGGATGTCGTCTGGGTTGTCTTCTGCAGACAGCAGCTGCCTGGTCTGTGCCGCAGCTACCCGCAGCTCTTCGAGGTTGCCCAGTCGTTCGGCGCGCTCGGCGAGCTCGGTGTCTTCACCGATCTGCGGGGCGATGGTCTCCACCTCAGCGATCGCGACGCGCAAGCCTTCGGCCTCCGCTGCCCGCTGGTCGCGCTCGAGGATGAGGCGTTCAAGTTCGGTCTGGTTGGCCAGCCAACGCTTGTGCGCGTGCTGGTAATCGGTGAGTGCTGCGGCGAGCTTCGGTCCGGCAAAGCGATCGAGGGCATCGCGCTGTGCGGTCTGGGAGCGCAACCGGATCTGGTCTGACTGCCCGTGCACCACGACGAGTTCTGCTCCGAGGTCACCGAGCACGCTGGCTGGCGCGCTGCGTCCGCCGACGATGGCCCGGCTGCGGCCTTCGACCGATACGGATCGCCCGAGGATCAGCTCTGGTCCGTCGAGGTCTCCCCCTGCATCGCGCACACGCTCGGCGACGGGGCCGTCGGGATCGACGATCCAGCGGCCTTCAACCCAGCTCTGCGCCTGTCCCTGGCGCACGCGACCGGCATCCGCTCGTTCACCGAGCAGCAAGCCGAGCGCGGTGACAACCATCGTCTTTCCGGCACCGGTCTCGCCAGTGACAGCGGTGAAGCCGGGGCCGAGCGGCAGGGTAGCTTCGGCGATGACACCGAGGTCCCTGATGGTGAGTTCCTCAATCATGCAGTTCACTCACGGCCAACGGGCCCCCTCCAGCCGGTAACCGGCAGATCGAACTTATTGACCAGACGGTCGGTGAACGGGCCGCTGTGCAGTCGGGCAAGCCGCACCGGAATCGGCGAGCGGCGCACGATGACGCGGGCTCCCCTGGGAAGCTCATAGGCGCGACGTCCGTCTGCCCACAGGATTGCGGTGCCGTCGTTGCGGTTGAGTACCTCGACGGCCAGCGACGAATCGGGGCCGACGACCAGCGGACGAGCGAACAGCGCATGAGCGCTGAGAGGCACGAGCAGCATGGCGTCCAGGCTCGGCCAGACGACGGGGCCGCCGGCAGAGAACGAGTATGCGGTCGAGCCGGTCGGCGTCGACATGACGACGCCGTCGCAGCCGAACGACGAGAGCGGGCGGCCATCGACCTCGATCACGACTTCGAGCATCCGCTCTCGGCTTGCCTTTTCGACTGTCGCTTCGTTCAGGGCCCAGGTCTCGTAAACGACTTCGTTGTCGATTTTGACCCGTACCGAAATTGTCATGCGTTCTTCGACGAGATAGTCGCGGGCGAGCACCCGGCGCACTGCATCGCCGAGGTCGTCGCGTTCGCTTTCGGCCAAAAAGCCCACGTGGCCGAGGTTCACGCCGAGCAGCGGAACGCTGGAGCCGCGCACTAGCTCAGCTGCGCGCAGGATGGTGCCGTCTCCCCCGAGTATGATCGCCAGTTCGACTTCGCTCGCGGCGATTCCTTCGTCGGGCGTGGCGCTAAGGGTGGCCAGCGAATCGGCCAGGTCTGGATTGAACCGCAGTAGGTCATCGCGCTCGTCGGCCGCCAGCACCGGCGTTGCTCCGGCAGCAATGAGCTGCTCACAGACAGTGACTGCTGCCTCGAGTGAATCAGCGCGACCCGTGTGGGCGACGACGAGAATCGCGCGTGGCGTTGCTGTCATCGTTTCACGCTCCTACAAGTGCTTTTATGCGGTCAAGCCATTCTGTCGGATTGCTGCCCGATGTGCTGGTCAACCAGCACAGATATTCGTGGTTTCCTGCGCCGCCGGCGATGGGCGACTCGATGAGACCGTTGGTTTGCAGGCCGAGATCCCACGCTGCCCACAACACATTCGCAATTGCTTCGGAGCGCAGTGCCGGGTTGTGAACGATGCCTTCGCGGATGCTCTCCTTGCCCACCTCGAACTGCGGCTTGATCAACAGCACGAAGTCGGCGCCGTCAACTGCCGTAGCCACCAGGGCAGGCAGCACAGTGGTCAAGGAGATGAACGAGAGGTCACCGACGACCAGGTCTGGCCTGGTCTGGATACCGGATGCGCCCGCAATGGTCTCCGGGGTCGCGTAACGAAGGTTGAACCCTTCGACAAGCACGAGACGCGGTTCACGAGCGAGCGACGGCGCAAGCTGGCCGTGTCCCACGTCAACGGCGATGACCATCTCTGCACCGCGTTCGAGCAGCACCTGGCTGAACCCGCCCGTCGAGGCGCCGGCGTCGAGCACCGTGCGGCCGGCTACAGGAACGCCGAATGCGTCGAGCGCGGCAACAAGTTTGTGCGCGCCCCGGCTCACATAGTGATCCGTAGCTGCCACGTGGAGCATCTGTCCGTCTTTGACAATGAACGAGGCCTTGACGACGGGATTGCCGTCGACTGTCACCAGTCCATCGGCGATCAGCTTGGCCGCGACGGTGCGTGACCTGGCCAATCCACTGCTGGCCAGTGCCGCATCGAGGCGCTGACTGCGCGGGCGCTCTGGCGCCGTGTCTTCAGCGGCGTCCGGCTGCCCTGCATCGGCAGGATTGCTCGAGTCATTCGAGTCGGCAGAATTGCTCGAGTCGGCTGGGTTTGCGTTTGGTGAGTTCACTGAATCCATGGGGTTTGCTGCGGGAGTCTGGGCGTCTGAACTGTCACTCACGCGTCGACCGACCGTGGAACATCCGAGCCTTCGAGCGTGGCCTGCAGCTGATCGTGCAGCTGCGCGTACGCAGCTGCACGATCCTCAAGCGGCTGAGCCTCGATGACACTCAGTTGAGACAGCACGCCGTCCTGGTCATCGGTGGAGGCATCAGTTGAAGTCACAAGCCCTAGGCTACCGCCAGAGACTGAGTCGTTCGGGAACGTTCAGTCCATAGATGGGGCGGCCCGATGCCCAGATCACTGCGCACGCGGCGCGCAACAGGTTGATCCCGCCGTCGCCTTCAGCATCGATCTGAACGTCGTTTCCCTTGATTGAGACGCGAGCACCGGCGACCGTTGCAGTCGTCTTGTCCTTGGAGAACACCGTCTCTGGATACGTCTCGTGCAGTTCGCGTAGGTCGGACAGGAGGAACGTCGGACGCGACTTCGCATCGGCGGCCAGCACATGCTTGGCCTTATCGATACCGGTCAGCACCAGCACCGACGGCAGCCCGGCGCGATTGGCGCCGAGGATGTCGGTATCGAGGCGGTCGCCGATGAACAGCGGGCTCGTGGTCTCGAAGCGTTTGAGCGCTTCTTCGAAGATGGCAACCTCCGGCTTGCCCGCAACGATCGGCAGGCGGCCGACTGCCGTGTGCACAGCAGACACGAGCGTCCCGTTGCCGGGAGCGATGCCCCTGGCCACCGGAATAGTCCAGTCGGTGTTGGTGGCGATCCACGGGATGCCACCGCCCTCGACCTCACTGTGCAGCGCAAACGATGCCTCGGCCAGGTGCGCCCATCCCACCTCGGGCGAGAAGCCCTGGATGACGGCGGCCGGCTTGTCCTCAGCGGAGCGCGTGACAACAAAGCCCGCCTTCTCCACCTCGGTGACCAGACCCTCGCCACCGACGACCAGGATCGTCGAGCCGGCCGGTGCCTGCTCAGCAAGCAGGCGCACGGCGGCCTGGGGCGACGTCACCACATCACTGGCAGCTACAGTCAGTCCGAGCTCAGTGAGGTGATCGGCAACCGACTGATCGGTCCGTGACGCATTGTTGGTGATGTACCCGACACGCATGCTCTCGGCCGCGCGATTGAGGCTCTCGACAGCAAACGGGATGGCCGACGGACCGGCGTACACGACGCCGTCGAGGTCTGCCAGAACTGTGTCAATGCCGTCAAGCGGCGTACGAGTACTAATCTTCTTGCCCAGCCCGAGCATCCTTCTCCTCATCTGCATCCGCTGCTGCGTCCTGCGCTACGTCGTCGGTCGAGTCCTGAGTATCTGCTTCTGCTTCTGCTTCTGCTTCTTCATCGCCGACGGATTCAGCGTCAACCGCCTCAGATTCGTCGTCAGCATCCTCATCGGTCAGCAGCAGGGCGATTTCGTCATCGTCGCCCTCTTCTTCGATGATCTCGATGGTCTCGTCGTCGTCGGTCTGGTTGAGCGCGGCGTCTGCACGAGCAGCAAGCATGTGCCACTTCTCGGCTTCGTCTGTACGGCCGAGTTCTTCCAGAACCTCTGCGTACGCCATGAAGAGCTCAGGGCTGTACGAGAATGCCTTGCTCGCGTCGAGCTGCGGGATCTCGAGCTCGAGCAGCGCCTCTTCAGGCTGGTTCAGGTCGAGACGTGCACCTGACATCGCAATAGCTAGCGACACCTGCACTGCAGGCGGCAGTGACGAACGCTCAACCGAACGGCCGAGCTCGAGAGCGCGGTCGGGACGACCGACGCCGCGTTCGCTGTCAACCATCAGAGCAAGCTGGTCGTTGGAGCCCGAGATGCGGCGGTAGGTGCGCAATTCACGCAACGCAAGCGCGAAGTCGCCGACAGAATATGCGGTGATCGCCAGGCTCTCGCGCACGACAGCGATGCGACCTGCACGACGGGCAGCGGATGTCGCGTGCCTGTGCGCTTCTTCGGGATCCGTCTCGATCAGGCGGGCGGCCATCGCCAGGTGCTTGGCGACGAACTCAGCGTTGTCCTTGGTCAGCGTCTTCAGCTCGTTACGAGCGATCCGGTCGAGGTCCTTGTCGGACACGTCGTCGGGAAGCAGCGGGTCGTCGTGACGCGAACGCACCGGGCGCAGTTCGTACTGCATCCGCTGTTCGTCGCTCATTTCCTCCTGGTACTGAGCGTCGCGCGCCTCGCGGTCGTTGCGAGCTGGAGCGCCGTCGCGGGTCCAGAGCTTGCGATCACCATCGCCACCGGCTGAGTCACGACGCGGACGGTCTGAACGGACGTTCTCCTTGTCCCAGGGCTTGCGCTCACCATCGCGGCTCGGGCGGCCTGCGCCACCACGGTACGAGGAGTGCTCCTTGCGGTCGCCATCCTTGTCCCAGGGCTTGCGCTCACCATCGCGCGGAGCGCCGGAACGCGGTGCACTGCTGCGGTCAGAGTTCGGGCGGTCCGAGTTACCACGGTAGGCGGGACGTTCGCCATCTCGCGCCGGACGGTCAGAGTTGCCACGGTACGGGGCACGGTCTCCGGACGGACGATCGGAGTTGCCACGGTACGGAGCACGCTCCCCATCCTTGGCCCACGGCTTGCGCTCACCATCGCGCGGAGCGCTGCTGCGGTCGGAGTTACCACGGTACGGGGCACGCTCACCATCGCGCGGCGCGCTGGTGCGGTCAGAGTTGCCACGGTACGGAGCACGCTCGCCATCCTTGGCCCAGGGCTTGCGCTCACCATCGCGCGGAGCGCTGGTGCGGTCGGAGTTACCACGGTACGGGGCACGCTCACCATCGCGCGGCGCGCTGGTGCGGTCAGAGTTGCCACGGTACGGAGCACGGTCGCCCGAAGGACGATCTGAGTTACCACGGTACGCGGCACGCTCCCCATCCTTGGCCCACGGCTTGCGCTCACCATCGCGCGGAGCGCTGGTGCGGTCTGAATTGCCACGGTACGCGGGACGCTCACCATCACGGGCCGGACGGTCCGAGTTGCCACGGTACGGAGCACGATCACCGGACGGACGATCCGAGTTGCCACGGTACGGAGCACGCTCACCATCACGGGCCGGACGATCGGAGTTACCGCGGTACGGAGCACCGCCGGAGCGACCTGCGCCGCCCTGTGCGCCCCTCGAACGGTCGTCCCGGCCTGCGCCGGACGAGCGTTCATCCCGGCTGCCGCCGCGTGGGTCGTTGCCATTGGATCCTGAAGGGCTCACTGTATCTCCTGTGTAATTTGTTGTGCCGTACTGTGTTGCTCTTCTAGCGTACGGCTTAACGCAAAATGGCCACCCGTAGGGTGGCCATTTCACGTTTTTCTAAGTTAAGTCCGGCGGTGTCCTACTCTCCCACAGGGTCTCCCCTGCAGTACCATCGGCGCTGAGAGTCTTAGCTTCCGGGTTCGGAATGTAACCGGGCGTTTCCCTCTCGCTATAGCCGCCGAAACA
>NZ_JBLJAT010000003.1:0-521686 GCF_047530025.1 Leifsonia sp. A12D58
ACGCGGGGTCCCACACGTGTCGCAGCCGGCGACCGAGGTCGACTGTTGCCGACTATGCCTCGACGAGTTCCTCTGATTCGTCAGCGAGACCGATCACTCCGTAATCCCAGCCCTTACGCCGGTAAACCACGCTCGGGCGGTTTGTCTCTGAATCCTGGAACAGGTAGAAATCGTGACCGACGAGCTCCATGAAATAGAGCGCATCATCGACTGTCATCGGTGCAGACGCAAAAACCTTCTTGCGGATGACGACGGGACTGTATTCCTCGTCGGCCTCCGTTGCATCCGTGTCGGCGTTCACGATCGGAATTGCCCCGGTGCGGACGCGTTCAAGCGTCTCAGGGTCTGCGGGCGTGATGTCGACGCTGCTGAATCCTTGCGCCGATGCTTCGTGCAGCGATGTCGGGCGGTGTGCTCCGCCGCGATGCACCTTCTTGCGGTCTTTCGCGCGTCGAATTCGTTCTAACAAACGTCCGAGTGCTACATCGAATGCCGCGTACTTATCGGATCCGTCTGCCTCGGCCCGAACAAGCGGGCCCTTGCCGATCAGTGTCAGTTCGACCCGGTCTGCGCCAGGTGAACTGTTCTTCTCCTGACGGCTCACTTTGATTTCGAGGGCCAGGGCCTTTTCAGTAAGGCTCTCGACCTTGCCAGCTTTTTCGGTGGCATAATCACGAAAGCGATCAGTGATCTCCAGGTTTCGTCCGACGATGTTAATTTCCATGACGACCTCCAGATCTGGCTAATCGCCCAGAATCCGGGCGATTGTTTAGCGCCTTTACCCCAACCGTACTGTGACCCTCTCGATAAGTCACATATATGTCACGGCATTTGGTGATCTGTTTCATATGAACCCGCACCACCCCCGAATCGACGGGGAGTTTCTGCCAGTGCGGCCACTCCGATCACGGTTCCGCCGGCCGCGCTCAACGCCCTCACCGCCTCACGGATACTCGCCCCCGTCGTCAGGATGTCGTCAACGAGCAGAAACGACTGGCCCTCAAGATGATGCCGAGACCGCATCGAGCCGTCTTTGTTCAGCGCCCGCTGTTCCCGGGTCAGTCCGACCTGGTCAACCGCCTCTCCGACACCTTCCAGCACAGTCCACGGCCGCAATCCGCAGCGCGCGATGAGGAGGTTGACCGGGTGGTACCCCCGACTTCTCCACGCGGCAGCGGATGACGGAATGCTGACCAGATGCACGCCGGCCGACGCGCCGGCCGGCATATCAGCCCGAGTACCCGGACCATGCAGCAGGGCAGCGCCGATCGCTTGCCGGAGCGCAGCAGCAAGCGCTGGAGCCGCATCGGTTCGGCCGCCATCTTTGTACGCCGCGATGACGCTGCGCACAGCGCCCGCGTACTCCAGAGCCGCCCAGGCCGTGAATCCGTCGCGTTGGACCTGATGCACTCTGGGCCGCAGGGCGTCACGACACGCGGCGCACAACACCACGTCATCGGCGCCACAGCCGCTGCACGCAGTCGGAAACAAGACCGCCAGGGCGTCGCCGAGAACGACGGGGAGTCGGCTCAGTTGCAGTCGGGTGGCCGTCGTGACTCCCGCTGCTGTCGGTGGGCTGGAGGAGTGCGAGGCAGGCGGATGCGAAGCTGGCCGATGATGTGACATCCACCCAGCCTGCGATGGGCAGCGGCGACTCAGCCTGACCGAGCGAGATCTGTGAAGCGTCGACCTCGTGCCTGCCCTGTTGACGACGCCATCGAGCGTGGGCGACCGGGCTACCCGGTGCCCTGCTGTGTGCCGATCAGGCCGACCTCGTCGATTCGTTCCTGCCAGCCGGCCCCGCGCTGTATGAGGAGTGCGCCGGTCCCCGACAACGACTTCACGTCGCGCAGAGAGTTACCGCCGGTGATGATCATGCTGTCTGGTGCAGACTCGAGGACTGAACTGGTGCCGCCGACCCGCTGCGCGATGATCCGTTCCTCACCGCTGGGCAGTCTGGTCAGTGAGGCGACGGTGAGCTCGTCGATCCAGGTCGCCGTCAGTGGAGTTCCTTCAGCGCTTGCCAGGTCGACAGGATCCCCGAGTGTCACCGGCACTGTGCCGTCGCGCGTGATGCCGACGACAACGAATCGGGTGTCGTCGCTCCCGGAGCCAAGCAGCGCAATGAGCCTCGTGCCGTCCCTCGACACCTGCATCGAGCTGATGCGAGAGGCCTCTGACCAGGGGGTAGCCACAGTGCTGACGTCGCCAGAGCTATTTGTGACTGTCAGCGTTGACGGGCTCGCTGCCTGGGCCGTCCAGACGTATCCGAAGTTGTCGACCGTCGGGGCGATCAGGCCTGGCCTGCCATCGATCACCACGGGGGCATTGCCCACCCGCACCGCGTACACGCCTTCCGGCGCCAGCGCCGCCGCCAGGGTTTGCTTGTTTGACAGCGCAACGGCGGTGGGATTGAGAAGGGCGACGGCATCAGACATCCCGGCGATAGGCGTGATGGTCTGGCCCGTCGCGGCCAGGAAGCCGAATTCGCCATCCCGTAGCACCAGTGCTCTGGCATCGACGCGCGGATTGACGATCGGCGCCGCAGCACCCAGATCGCCGATGTCCTGCGGGTTCTGGTTGATCGTCACCGTCACTGAGGTGCCGGCGGGCAGACTGCTGACCAGTTGGGCACGCATCCGCTGCAGGGTCACCCTGTCGGCATTCAACGCTTCGGCATTCAGGTCGACCTTGGCGTCGTTCCCAACGACGAGCACGGCATCAGCGGTGAGTTCAGTTCCCTGCGGGAATGCGGTGGTCACCGCACCGTCGAGCCAGCTGCTCGGGCCGGCAAGCACACCCTTGACGATGCGAGTGGGAGCCGTGGCTCCGCGCGGATACCAGCGCTGGTCTGGCACCAGGTAGGTGAATGTCGGATCGTAGAAGTACAGCTTCTGCGCACTGAAGACATCGGTGAAGGTGTTGAGATCGAGGAGTGTGCCGTTTGGTGCCTGGCTGATGCGCCACTGGCCACCGACCTGTTCGAATTGATACCGCAGGGGCACAGGGGCCACCACATCGATCTGGCTGTATTCACCGCTGGCGTTGACGTCGGCCACCGGAACAACGGCGAGCGTTATCGTTTGCTCGTCCATAACCAGAGCTGTGCGGTCTGAGCCGTCGTCGACGGTCACCCCGGCGTCGGGCTGCCAGACATCGCCGAAGGCCGGGGTGAGGAACTCGCGGGCGATCGCATATTTGTTTTCTGGGCTGGTTGCCGCATCGATAAACCCGCGCAGGATCTCTTCAGGTGAGGCATCTTTCTGGGGCTTCGACGGCAAGAACACAGGAGCAGGGCTGTCTCCGGCCTGAATCGCCTGCCCCTGGTGCACGCTGCTATCCCTGGGGATGCCGGTGCAGCCACTGAGCAGTGCGGCGAGCGTCGCGACTGTGGCGACAATGGCGATTGAATTCGGACGTTTACGCACGGGGATGACCTCCGCGTCGCGAATCGATAGCCCTGTTGCCCAGGTCATCACGCTCGTCATGTGACGGCGGGGCTCCGAGCCAGGGAGCTGAGTCTTCGACCATTGCATCCTCTGGTGGGAGTGGCAGTGGGGATTGGGAGATGAGCCCGTGTGCGACCCGCGGCACTGTGAGCCGGAAGCAGGAGCCTGCGCCGGGCTTCGACCAGACGTCGAGGGCGCCGGAGTGCGCAATCGCGTCGCTCTTCGAGATGGCAAGTCCGAGTCCGGTGCCACCGATAGTGCGCTGCCTGGAAGGGTCTGCCCGCCAGAACCTGTCGAACACGTGGGCGACTTCCGCGTCGCTCATGCCGAGACCGTAGTCGCGCACAGAGAGCGCGACGGCGCTCTGGTTGCTGTCGACCGACACGACGATCGGTCTCCCCTCGCCATGCTCGATCGCATTGCCGATCAGGTTGCGCAGGATACGGCGCATGCGACGAGGATCGACTTCGGCATTGAGGTGGCCGCCGGGCGCGACGAAGCGGATGTCGCTCCCCTTGGTATCGGCCAGGGTACGCATGCTATCGATCGCGTCTTCTGCCAGGTGAACCAGGTTCGTGGGCTCCGGCTCCAGCTGCACTGATCCCGCGTCGTACCGGCTGATCTCGAGCAGGTCGCTCAGCAGCACCTCGAAGCGCTGTACCTGGGTGTGCAGGAGTTCGGTGGTGCGCCGTGTCGCCGGCGGGAACGTGTCGCGCTGATCGTAGAGCACGTCGCCGGCCAACCTGATCGTCGTCAGGGGCGTGCGCAGCTCGTGCGAGACATCCGACACGAATCTCTGCTGCACTTCTGAGAGCTCGGCCAATTCCTTGATCTGGCTCTGCAGGCTGTCTGCCATGCCATTAAACGAACGAGCCAGGGTCGCGATGACGTCGTCACCCTTCTCAGGGATCCGCACCTCAAGGTCACCTGATGCGAGTTTCTGACTGGTTTCGGCAGCGACCTTGATCGGAGTGACCACGAAGCGCACCACCACCCAGGTGACGGCACCGATGAGAAGGATGAGCACGATGCCGGCGATCACCAGCGTCCGCTGTACGAACGACAGTGTGTTCTCGGCATCGGCCAGGCTGTAGCCGATGTAGAGCTCGTAGTTGCCGGCGACGGGAACGGTGAGCTGGGAACCGACGACGATGCCCGGGATCCGTGATCCGTCATCCGCTACCAGGGTCACCGACTGCCAGAACTGCTCCCCCGGGTTCTCTTGGACCGACTGGCGGAGTTCGTTCGAGATGACGCTGCGGGATTCACCGAACGTCGAGAAGTCCTGTGGTGTCGCCGCTGACGATTCCTGGCCGGGCACCCGGAACACGGCCATCAGGCTGCTCGACGATGCAGCGGTGATGGTGCTCTGGGTGGTGCGGAGCAGCGACTGAACCTGCACCTTATCGGCAGCATCGGACGAATCAAGCAGCCCCTGGGCTGCGGTGGTCGCCCGATTGGAGTCGGCAAGCACCTGGGCGAGTCGGGATTGGAAGAGGTCATTGCCGATACTGATCGACATGTACACGCCGACAAGCACGATCGCCACCCCGGAAGCCACCACGGTGGTCGAAATGGTGCGGAACTGCAGCGAGGATCGCCAGGTCGTCCGAAGCATGGACGGCCACGAACGCCATGACTGCCAGAACGCTGCTGTCGTCGGGGCGAACCCGGTTGATCCGTGCTGCGAAGTCACAAGACCCTAGATGACGGCGCCGGCCCGATAGCCGACTCCGCGCACAGTCATGATGATCCTGGGGTTGTCTGGATCGTCTTCGACCTTGGCACGCAAGCGCTGCACATGCACGTTGACCAGTCGGGTGTCTGCCTTGTAGTGGTAGCCCCACACCTGCTCGAGAAGCATCTCTCTGGTGAATACCTGCTGCGGCTTGGAGGCCAATGCCAGCAGGAGGTCGAATTCGAGCGGCGTGAGATTGATGCGCTGGTCACCGCGCTTGACCTCGTGGCCGGCGTGGTCGACGACCAGATCCCCGATTTGCAGGGTGGCACTGGTCACCGCAGCGGCAGGACGCAGTCGGGTCTTGATCCTGGCGACGAGCTCTTTGGGGTTGAACGGTTTGACGATGTAATCGTCAGCACCGGATTCGAGCCCCTTGACGACATCTGTGGTGTCAGAGCGGGCGGTCAGCATGATGACGGGAGTGCCCGATTCTGCGCGGATCAGGCGGCACACCTCGATGCCGTCGAGACCGGGGAGCATGAGGTCAAGCAGCACCAGATCGGGCTTGGCCGCTCTGAAGGCTTCGAGCGCACTTGAACCGTCTGCACAGAAGACTGTCTCGAAATCCTCGCTTTGCAGGACGATGCCAATCATCTCCGCGAGCGCGGTGTCGTCATCGACTACCAAAATACGAGCGTTCATAGATCCGTTTCCGTCAGCCTCACGCACACGCGGTCGGGCGGCGACCATTCTTGGCATAAGAGTAGCCGAGTATGCCGAACGTTCGCATGCGAGGAGTGAGTGTGCTGAGCAAAGCCGCGTCCTGGCGACTCCAGAGCGCAAATATGCCAGCATGAGTATGTGACTGACGCACAGAAGTGGCAACCACCGACATCCGGCCAGCCCGCAGGGTCAACGGATGCGCCAGGCGCCTCTGGCGTTCCTCCAGTTGCGCCTGGGATACCCCCTGTCGTTCCGCCCCTTCCGCGACCGGCCCCCCAATACGGGGAGCAACTGCCGCCATCCGGCGCGTCGCAGTCATCGCCACAGTCATCGCCGTATGGCCAGCCGCCCCAGTACCCCGCACCGCAGTACGCCCAGGCACCCCAATACGCACAGCAGCAGCCCGGCTGGACGCCCCCACCCAAGCCCGGCCTCATCCCGCTTCGCCCTCTGGGTTTCGGCACCCTGTTGTGGGCGCCGTTTCAAGTTTTGAAGCGAAACCCGAAGGCGACCTTCGGTAGTGCCCTACTGGTGCAGGGTGCGATAACGCTGGTCTCCCTGATCGTCATCGGGCTCGCCAGCTTCTTGGCCGTAAGCCGTATCGATTCAGCGCCTCTCGACGAACGTGATGCTGTCACTGCCGGCTCCACGCTCATGGTGGTGCTTTCTGCTGTCATTCCTATTCTGCTTTCTGTCGTCGCATCCGCTCTGCTGCAGGGTGTGATCGTGATGGAGGTTGCCCGCGCCAGCCTCGGTGAGAAGCTGCGACTCGGCCAGCTCTGGCGCGCGGCGGGCAAGCGGTTGTGGCCGCTCGTCGGCTGGACGTTGCTTCTGGCAGCCGCATTACTCGTGGGCGTCGGCGTCATCGGCGGTGCCGTTGCGCTCCTTGCCATCCTCGGCGGCAGTGTCGGGGTGGCTTTGGCCGTCGTCGTCGGCATCGTCGGCGGACTCGGCCTGCTTGCCCTTGGTGCCTGGTTGTATACCCGCACCTCGCTGGTTCCCAGCCTCATCGTGCTTGAACGCCTCGGCATCCGCCAGGCGATCAGTCGGTCGTGGTCGCTGACCATCGGCTACTTCTGGCGCACACTCGGCGTTCAATTTCTCGTCGCAGCTATGGTGAACGTTGTCACGCAGGTGGTGTCGACGCCGCTCTCTCTGTTGTTCAGCGTTGCCATCTCGCTCGTTGACCCCAATGCCGCGCTCGACGCCTATATCCCGTCGATCATCCTCTACGTGCTGATCCTGTTCGTCGCGCTGGTGCTCGGCGCCATCGCGGCCGTCGTGCAGTCGGCGACGACAGCCCTGATCTATATCGACCTGCGAATGCGCAAGGAAGGGCTCGATCTCGATCTGCAGCGTTTCGTTGAGCAGCGCGCAGCCGGCGCCAATCCGGCCGACCCGTACACGTCGCCCGCCGGATATGTCTCCCCCACCGCTCCCGCACCCGGCTCGCCCTGGGCATGATCGGGATCCTGGCAATACCCGTTGATCCCGACGCCCCCGGGGCCAAGGAGCTGCTCAGGGAAGAGCTGTCCAAGCCTCAGTACACCGCGGCGAAACCGACCTGGTTCGACCAACTTTCCAAGGGTTTCTTCGATTGGCTGGCCTCGTTGACTGCACCGGGCGGCGAGGGATTCGGCGCCTGGATCCCCGTGATCCTGACCGTGCTGTTCGTTGGCATCCTGGTCGCCGCGTTCCTGATTTTCGGCATGCCACGTCTGGGTCGACGCAGCCGGATGGCGATCGACCTGTTCGGGGAGGACGACCGCCGAAGCGCGGCAGAGCTTCGCCGGGCAGCCCACGCCGAGGCAGCCACCGGAAACTGGACTCTCGCCTGCGCCGACATGTTTCGCGCCCTCTCCCGCGGGCTGCTTGAGCGCACCATCGTGATGGTGTCACCCGGAACCACCGCCCACGACTTCGCTGTCGCTGCAGCCGTGACTTTCCCGGCCGAATCCCGCGCACTACTCAGCGCTGCCGCGGTATTCGACGATGTGCGTTATCTCGGCCGCGACGGCACGGAGGACGAGTTTCGCTCGCTCAGCGCGCTCGACGAACGACTGCGCAGCGCTCAGCCGACGTTCGCCGCCGGACCTGGGCAGATGGAGTCGGTTGAACCGGCCGATCCGGTTGACCCGGTCGAACCGGCTGACCGCCCCGAGGCGCGCTCGTGAGCGGGCGGCATGCTTCGGTCGAAGCGGATGGCATCGAAGCGGATGGATCACCTGCGTCACCGGTGACGGTTGCGCCCGCCACGATCGAGCAACATACGCCGCAGCTCGCGACTCGTATCGATGCCGACCCCCTGGCTTCCGCCGCAGCACCGACATCGCCTGCAGCCTCGGCGTCCTCATCGACGCTGACGGTGCGCGCGTTCGGTAAGAAGGCCTCGTTCTGGGTAGTGATCGCCATCATCGCGATCGTGATCTCGGTCATCGCGGCGCTGATCGCCGGTGGCGCCACCGCATCCGGTGTTCCTCTCGGCGCCACCAACCCGTCACCGACCGGCAGCATGGCGGTGGTCGAAGTGCTGCGCAACCAGGGCGTCACTGTCACAGTCGCCGACACCCTCGACCAGGCATCCGCTGCCGTTGCCAAGAATCCAGACAGCGCAGTCTTCTTCTCAGATCCCAACGCGTATCTCAGCGCTGACCAACTGGCGACCCTCGGCGCCCGTGCTCCCCGCCTTGTGATCGCAGCGCCCGGCTTCCTGGCGCTGGAGACCCTGGCCCCCGCTGTCGGATTCGGCGGAGTATCGAACGTCGCCGCAGAGGATTCTGAAACGTTGACGGCCGCGTGCGCGCTGCCGGCCGCTGAGCGGGCGGGTTCGATCTCGCCAGGCGGCAACACGCTGTCGCTCGCCGGGGCCGGTGCAGCGGCATCCGCTTACGTTGGCTGTTTCCCGAGTTCAGATGACCGTTTTTCTGTAATTCGAGGCAACAGTGCTGTCGCTGCCACGACCACACTCACACTCGTCGCCCCCACCGAGGTCTTTGACAACGAACACATCGTCGAATACGGCAACGCGGCACTCAGCCTCGGCCTGCTCGGCGAGAGCGATTCGCTGATCTGGTATCTGCCGACAATCGCCGACCTGCCGGTGACGGGACCGCCATCGCTTGGAGAGCTCACTCCCGGCTGGGTCACTCCAGCCCTTCTGCTGCTCGTCGTCACCGCCCTCGGTGCTTTCATCTGGCGCGGCCGACGCTTCGGCCCCCTGGTAGCCGAGAACCTGCCGGTCACCGTCATCGCCAGCGAGACGATGGAGGGGCGGGCCCGGTTGTACGCCCGCAACTCGGCACGACTGCGCGCCGCTGACTCGCTGCGGGTGGGAACCGTGCGGCGTCTGGCATCCGTCGTTGGACTCTCGCGCACCGCTAGCCTCGACGACGTCATCGCGACGGTTGCGGCTCTCACCGGCCGGGCGCCCACCGACATCGGCAGCCTCCTTGTCGGGTCGGCCCCTGCTACTGATCGCGAGCTCATCACGCTCTCTGACCGACTGCTTGAACTTGAAAATCTGACCACGCGACTGACCGATCCGAACCACGCGCTCGATCAGGACAAGAACGCCAGCCCACCCGGAAGAATGGACCCATGACTTCTCCAGCATCGAGCCCCGCCGTGCCAGGCTACGCGCCGAGCGAGGCAGCACATTCAGTAGGCAGGTCCTCAGACGACCTGCGCCAGTCGCTCGCCCAGGTGCGCACTGAAGTCGGCAAGGCAGTCGTCGGACAGGATGGCGCGGTCACCGGCATGATCATCGCACTACTTGCCCGCGGGCACGTGCTGCTCGAGGGTGTCCCCGGCGTCGCGAAGACGCTGCTGGTGCGCTCGCTCAGCCAGGCGCTCAGCCTCGACACCAAGCGTGTACAGTTCACGCCTGACCTGATGCCAGGCGACGTGACCGGTTCGCTGGTCTACGACGCCAAGTCCGGCGAATTCGAGTTTCGCCGTGGACCGGTGTTCACCAACATCCTGCTGGCCGATGAGATCAACCGCACGCCACCGAAGACGCAGTCCGCCCTGCTCGAGGCGATGGAAGAACGCCAGGTCAGTGTCGACGGACTCTCGCTGCAGCTACCGGATCCCTTCATCGTCGCCGCGACAATGAACCCGATCGAGTACGAGGGAACGTACACGCTGCCCGAGGCGCAGCTCGACCGCTTCCTGCTCAAGCTCGTGCTTGAGGTGCCAGAACGAGACCTTGAGGTCGAGGTGCTGCGCAGGCACGCGGCTGGCTTCAACCCGCGTAATCTCGCTGCCGCCGGGGTCACGCCTGTGCTCGGCGCCGCCGAGCTGGCCGCCGCACAGGCTGCAGCGGCATTCGTCGCCGCAAGCCCTGATGTGCTGGCGTATATCGTCGATCTGGCCCGCGCGACCAGGCACAGCCCGTCGGTCAAGCTCGGCGTGAGTCCCCGCGGAACCACAGCACTGCTGGCCGCTGCCAAAGCGTGGGCCTGGCTCGGTGGCTACGACGCGATCACGCCCGACCACATCCAGGCAATGGTGCTGCCGGTCTGGCGGCACCGTATCCAACTTCGTGCGGAGGCCGAACTCGAAGGCGTGGCGAGCGACACCATCCTGCGCTCGATCATGCAGCAGGTTCAGGTTCCCCTCTAGTGATCGCCAGGCGAGTGATAGTCAGACGCTCATGACGGTGACCGGGCGATTCGTCCTGCTGCTCGCCATCGGCGTGCTGCCGATCGTGCTGCTCGGGGGCACGGCCGGCCAGGCGACAACGATATTCGTGCTCTGGATCCTGCTCGCCCTGATTCTCGGTGGCATCGATCTGGCTCTCGCCGCCTCACCGCGCCGACTCTCGCTGTCGCGCCGGCTGCCGGCCAGGGTGCGACTCGGCGAAAGTGTCACCAGTGAACTCTTCATCACGAACAACGGCGAGCGGATGCTGCACGCGGCCGTCCGGGACGCGTGGCAGCCCTCGGCCGGTGCAGGCAACAACCGCACGCGCCTCGCTATCCCTGCCGGCGAACGACGCATCGTCACACTGACACTGGCCCCGTTCCGACGAGGCGAGCGACGGGTAAGCCAGGTGACAGTCAGGTCGTTCGGGCCGCTCGGACTCTGGGCCAGGCAGGCCACTCTCAACGCACCGGGACACATCCGCGTGCTGCCGCCGTTCAATGCGCGCAAGCATCTGCCGTCGCGCCTCGCCCGGCTTCGGGAACTCGACGGACGTACCAGCGTGATGATCCGCGGGCAGGGGACCGAATTCGACTCGCTGCGCGAATACGTGCGCGGCGACGACGTGCGCTCGATCGATTGGCGGGCAACGGCTCGCCGCGGGGATGTCGTCGTGCGCACCTGGCGCCCTGAACGCGATCGACGGGTAGTCATCGTCGTCGACACCGG
This sequence comes from Leifsonia sp. A12D58, assembly GCF_047530025.1. Lineage (NCBI taxonomy): Bacteria > Bacillati > Actinomycetota > Actinomycetes > Micrococcales > Microbacteriaceae > Leifsonia > Leifsonia sp. A12D58. The sequence continues at coordinate 11,227 of NZ_JBLJAT010000003.1, forward strand.
CCGGGTGTCCGCCGCCAGAGTCGGCAATGAACCACGGCTCGATACCGCCTTCGAAGCAGCGCTGCTGCTTGCAGCACTTGCCACCAGGGCCGGCGACCGCGTGGACTTCGTGGCATACGACCGCCGGGTGCGCGCCAGAGTGCAAGGCGCGCAGGGTGCTGAACTGCTTTCCCGCCTGGTCGATGCAATGGCGCTGGTCGAACCCGAGCTGATCGAAATGGACTGGTCGGCGGTGCCAGGCCAGGTGCGCGCTATCACTAACCAGCACGCCTTGGTCGTACTCGTCACCCCTGTCGATGCCGCAGGGGCGGCGACAGGCTTGTTGGCAGTGCTCCCCCAGCTCACACGCTCGCACACCGTCGTGGTGGCCTCGGTGACCGATCCCCTGATCGTGCAGGCCAGCACCGAGCGCGGCAATCGCGAAGAGGTCTATCGAGCTGCGGCGGCCGAGCGATCGATGCTCGATATCCTGCGCGTCTCAGCGGCCATCAGGCAGCAAGGAGCCGAGGTGGTGTCCGGAACTCCGGAAGCGCTGCCGCCCGCACTGGCCGACCACTACATCGCGCTGAAGGCTGCCGGGCGGCTGTAGCGGATGCAGCGTTACGCGCTGACGTCTCCGAACAGGTCGCCCATGATCTTGTGGCGCACAACCTGCCAGCCTTTCGGGGCTGAAGTGCGTTCGCTGTGACGCAGGCAGAGGTCATAACCGTGTGGCTCGGGGGCGGTCGAGAGCGGGCCAAGCACCGCCATCGAATCCGCGTACACGAACGTCATCGTCGCTACAGCGGGCGCCTGGCAGGCGATTCGGGAACACGGTCGGGTAGACATCGTGCTTCAGAATACTCCGGCAGGGTGCCGAAGTAGAATGACGACATGCACAGCTCGAGCAGGTCAGTATTTCCTGAGCCGCAGCCACGGACTCGCGGTGACCGCCACGGTCGCGGGCAGCGCAGTTCGGTCACGGGCCCATACCTGCCCCCGCTCCGCACCCGCATCGACCTCTTCGACAGCACTGTGGCATCCACCGTCGACTATCTGCGCGGTGTGTGGCCCCATGAACTTTCGGCTACCCGCTTCGAAGTCGCTGCAGGGCCCGAGAACGCGAACCCTGAAACGGGTGTCGAGCGCTGGGCGGTGTTTCCGACCGAGAACAGGGTCGTCTTCTATCGGCTGCCGATCCAGCGGCTCAGCCATATCCACCGCAACGACGAATTCCACCAGCGGCTGGCGATCGAGAGTTGCGTGTTCCGCGGCATTGCTGAGCTGCTCGGCAAAGACCCGTGGGACCTCGCGCCAGAGCGCTTCCGCCGCTAAGTCAGGCAGGCAGTACTCACGCGGGCAGCGCCCATGCAGGCAGCGCTCATGCAGGCAGCGCTCTGAGATTGAACGCAGCTTCGACTGAAGGCTGCCGCTAGTGACCGTAGACGCGGATCGCAGAGGCCAAAACGCCCGGCGGACGCAGGGCGAATGACGAGACCTGTCCGTTGCCGAGGTAGCTGACTGACGCAACGATGCCGGTTCCACCCGTGACCGCGTAGGTCGTGGATGCCGCGACATCCGTCACCGTCGAGCCACCCGCCGGAACACTAACGGGCTTTCCTGTTCCGCCGGCATTCGGAGTGACAGTGAGGCTGGCATCCGTTGCACCGGGGTTGTAGAGGTGCAAGGTCGGCGAGGGGCCGGGCGCAACGGCGACGAGGAAGTCGCCAGGAAGCTTGTCAGATGACACGTACCAGGCGAAGTCAGGCGCAACGCTGACTGCGGGTGCTGCCGGAGGAGTACCCGGAACCGCAGGAGATGCGGCGACCGTTATTCCGTTCACCTGCGTGCGGGCCGCGGCGACGAGTGGCTTGTCTGATTCGATGACGGCGGTGTAGCTGCCGGCGCCGAGGGAGTCGAGCGGCACTTCAGTTGCGATGCCGGGCTGGAGCTGAACCTGCAGCGAGACGCCGGTGGCTGCACCGCCTTCGCTGATCAATCCGACCTGGACGACGGCGACGTCGTCACCGGGCGCCATCACGCGGATGCTCGGCAGAGCGCTCTCGCTGTCTTCGGGGGCGGCAGTCTGCCCAGACACCGTCAGGCCGGCGATGACCTGCACGAGTGCTGGCTTCGACGTCGTTCCGATCATTTCGGCGCCGCGCGGCGAAATACCCTGGATGGCACTCTGTTCAAGCGAGGCGGCGATCTGGCCTCCGCGGGACTCCACGTGCACGATCGGTGATTTCAGGTTCGGCGCGAGACCGGCCAGCGAAATGATGCGCTGGGTTCCGGGCTGCACGAGGATTCCAGTGGCGCCCGGTGCGTTCACGACGCCGGTCTCGGAGTACACGGTGAGGTCGACCGTTGCCGCGACATCCGTCGGGTTGCCCAACAGAACCAGGCTGGTGTTGCCGATGTCGGTCGAACCGCCGACAAGCCAGGAGTCTGCCACCGCTTCGACACAGGATGACGCAGCGAAGCCGCCGAGAGTTTCGGTGGCTGCGTTCTGCGACTGGCTGCCGGCGACGAGCGGCACTGTCTCTTCGCCCGATTGCACCGGAACGGAGATCAGCACCGGCGACCCGTCGGTTGAGCTTTTTGAGTTGTCGACAGCGTCGAGGTCGGTGGCTGTGGGTTCGACAACGGGCCCGAGGCGTGACTCGGAGGTGAGTGACCGAGCCCCATAGACGGTGTCTGCCGAACCGAACGAGGTCGCGGCATCCGCCTGGCTCGAATCCGCAGCCAGGGTGAGCAGCGGGCCTGGGCAGACGCGCTGCTGTTCGGCGGCCTGGGGCGAGACAAGCACCGACGGCGGCTTAGCCTGGACATCCGGCCATTCGATGAGCGTCGATGCACCGACAGCGACCACTGCGACACCGATTCCGATGAGTCCGGCGACCGCTCGAGCGCCGGCGAGGGCGACTCCGCGCTTACTTGGCATCGTGGTTCTCCTCGGACTGAACTGATGAATCGGCGTCTGTCAGGGTGCTCGGCGCCGTGTCAACGGATGTCGTGGCATCGTTGGCTGGCATCGAGCCGGTTGACGGCGCTGCGTCGATGGATGGCGCTGAGTCAGCGCGGTTCACTGAACCAGTTGATGGCGACGCGTCGTCGGCAGCACCACTGGCAGCGGCCGTCGCATCCGTTGCCCTGGCGCGCTCGGCCTTCTTCTGCCTGGCGCTAGCGCGTGACGCCTGCCTGATTGCTTCGCGGTTGGCCTGTCTAACTGCCTCGCGGCCGGCGCCGGTCGGGATCGACAGCAGCACCGTCGCACCGATGACCGTGAGTGCCACGATGGCGGAGATCAAACCGATGAGGCCGCCGGCATCCGCTGGAATCGCTCCGGCGCCACCGACTGCCGCCGGCTCGTGTCGCCAGAGCTGGCCGAAGGCTGTTTCGCCCACCTGCACCAGCGCGGCGTTGCCGTTCAGCGCGGTGTTGGCCCTGAGCTCGGTCGTCTCGGCATCGAGAGTCGGTTTCACCGTGACACCGGGCAGTGCGGGTTCAAGGGCCGGAGAGCGGAGCAGAACGAAACTGACGCCAAAGTCGGACAGCGGACCCGTCGCATCAAGGCCGCTGCGCGAGACGAGGTTGCCGGCCAGTTCGGCCAACTCCTCCTCGTCGCTCGTCAGCGTCTGAGCGGTGCTGGCCAGGGTCGACTGGTCGTCAAGCGTGACACCGGCACCGCGCTCGATGGTGGCCAGAATGCCGCCGTCCGGCTGCGGTTCGATGATGAGGGTACCGACGCGCTGGTCGGTCTGTGCCTCGGCACTAACGAAGGCCGGAAGCGTTCGCTCTGAACCGGCGCTCACGACCGAGGTTCCCAGCGACATCGATGCGGCCAGCGGCGCCGAGACGACGAGTACCGCTAGCGAGGTCACCAGTGCGGGTAGCAGTGCGAACCTGGTGAAGTTGCGCAGGGTGAAGAGCACGGCGCCGATGATTCCGAGCCAGTACAGGCTGAGGGCCGATCCAGTCCAGACGCCGACATCCTGCGACCCGACAGTCGCGACAGCGATGTGGCTGGCGACGACAGCAGTGCCGAATCCGAGCAGTGCTGCCACAAGCGAGAACACCGCCGAGCGAGAGCCGGGCAGGAACAATGCGGCGAGTGCCAGGAGCGCGAGAGGCGCGAGCAGAGCCGGGACCGCGATCTGGGCGGTCTCCAGCGGAATGCCGACCGAGGCAAGCAGTGTCGACCAGCCACCGAGGTCGCCGGTGGGGAATCCCATCAGCAGCTGCCAGGCAGAGACACTCGCCGAGGGAATCGGAGCGCCGGGATCGGCGATCAGGGCGAGCCAATTGCCGCGGATCGTCTGGTCCCAGATCAGGGGCAGGGAAAGCGCGAGTGCGGGCAGCGGGATGCCGATGAAGCGCATGATCGAGCGGCCGCTGGTGAGCAGACAGATCAGCCAGCCGACAAGGAGCGCAGGGGCAAGCGAGGGTGAGCAGGCCACGATCACGGCGAAGAGCAACGCAGCCGAGGCAGAGGCCGACCAGGAGCGAGCGGCGGCAAGGCCGGCAAAGATCAGCCACGGCAGCATCAGGTGCACGATGATGTCGGCGGGCCGGCCGGTAGCCAGGGCGGTGAGGAACGGGGGCGAGAGCACCCAGAGCAGGGCCATGACCGCGCGCAGGCTTCCGCGTTGGGTGAGCCGGGTCGTTGCCATCCAGGCGCCGAAGGCGGCCAGCGGCAGGGCAAGCAGGTAGAGCAGCACGAGTGAGAACGACGGATCCCAGAACGTCAGCGAACCGAGCACCGCAACGATGGCGGCAAACGGATCGGCAGCACCGACAAAGCCGAGGCCGATGTCGCGCCAGCCGTACACCGCGTTCTGCCACAGTGTCGTCACCGAGTCACTCAGCGGCAGGAGGCCGCCACCGGTGATCGAATTGGCGCCGAGCAAGGGGGCCAGGATGCCGATACCGGCCACTGCGGCAACGATGATCGTCCAGGCGCCGCCCGTTGCGAAGAAATGGATCTCGGGGCGCAAGCCCCTGATTGTCGCGGCACTCGCCTCGCGGCGGAGCGCAGTGCGGCGGCGCACTTCTGCCGACGGCACACGCAGCGGAGCGAGCGCAGCCCAGCTGAGGGTCTTGGTCGCTGCCAGCTTCTTGCGGGCATTGCTCACCCGCATCCCGTTGAATGCTGCAGCGAACGCCGCGGAGAACTCACCCAGAATCGCGCCGGGTTCTTTGCGCAACAGCTGCCAGATCGAGCGGATGATGGCCAGGGGCACCAGCGACAGCCAGTGGAAGAGCAGGGCCCACGCCGGCGCATAGACCAGACGGCGATGCAGCTGTGCCGCCCGCTCTGCCCGCACACGCTTGCGCTGCAGCGCACCGCTCGATGCTCCGTTCGGACCGGCAACGCCGTCGCCGGCAGAGGAGACCCGCGCAGCGGCGACAACGGAGACCCGGTAGCCGGCCAGTCGCACACGAATGCAGAAATCGAGGGAGTCATCCACGACAGGCAACCCTGGATCAAAACCGCCCAGCTTGTCCCACACCGTGTGGCGTACGAGCATGCCGCCAGCGGCCACGGCCATCACATCGCTCAGGCTGTCGTGCTGGGCCTGGTCGAGTTCGTTCTCAACGAGGGTGACAGTTGCGCCGAACGGGGTGATCGATTCGCCGAATTCGTGGATGTAGTCTGCCGCATCCCATTCCATGATCTTGGGACCAGCGACGGCGACCGACGGCGCGATCTCGAGTTCGCCGAGCAGGTTGGCGAGGGCATCCGCTTCGGGAGCGCTGTCTTGGGCGAGGAGCCACAACATCTCGTTGTCGGACTCCGGCGGAGCAGTCACCCGCACCGCGATGGCGATGGCCTGACCGAAAGTCAGGTCGGCATCCGCGCTCAAAAAGTGAGTGGGACCTGACTCCGCGAGCAGCTTGCTTGTTGAGTCGGTCGATCCGCAATCGACGACGATGACGGTGTCTGGGGTGCGAGTCTGGGCGGCAAGCGCCTCAAGAGTTCGCTCAAGGTGCTTTGCGCCGTTTCGCGCGACAAGGATGGCGGTGACTCTCGGTTGCATAACGAGGACAGCCTAGATCGCGGAGTGCCGGGCATGGCCGATGAGGCCGGGCGCGCCACAAATCAACCCCGCAAAGGGCGTGATTTGAGGGCTAAACCGCACGCTTTCGCAGTTTGCGACGTTCGCGCTCCGACAGCCCGCCCCAGATACCGAAACGCTCATCATTGGCGAGTGCGTACTCCAGGCACTGGTTACGCACCTCACAGGACGAACAGATCTTCTTCGCGTCTCTCGTCGACCCACCCTTTTCGGGAAAGAACGCTTCAGGGTCTGTTTGCGCGCAGAGCGAATCAGACTGCCAAGCCAGAGGGTTCTCATCCCCAGCGTTCGGACGTACCCCGGGTACTCCCAGACGAACAGGATCGACGAACCAGTCATCGGGTACCCCGGGACGATACTCAGATACCGGCATATCGTCTCCCACCCCTTGTGCCATCCACCTGTTGGATGCCACGACTAATTACACCGTTGTAGTTCACCTTTCGTCAAGTCGCAGATGCTAAACCCTCAATAATCAATAGAAGGTTGCGGCACGCCGATGAACCTCGACGAGTTTAAATTGTGACCTCTGAGTCGACGGATGCTGCCTGTCGTGATTCCCACGCGCTCTGCACCATCTCTTCCAGGCTGTGGCGCATCTTCCAATCGAGGTCGCGTGCTGCGAGCTCTCCTGAGGCCACAATGCGATCGGGGTCGCCCGCACGACGTGGTGCGATCTCCGGCGTGAAGTCGATGCCTGTCACCGCTGCGACGGTGCTCATGATCTGGCCGACAGAGACGCCGTCGCCGCTGCCGAGGTTGTAAACGGCTTCGATCGGTTCGCCGGCGTCCAGCCTGCGCGCTGCTGCAACGTGCGAGATCGCAAGGTCAGCCACGTGGATGTAGTCGCGCACGCACGTGCCATCCGCCGTCTGGTAGTCATTGCCGTTGATCCGCGGCGTGCGACCGGCCAGCAGCGCATCGAACACCAGCGGGAAGAGGTTGTGTGGGCTTGTGTCGCGCAGTTCGAGCGCACCGGATCCGACGACGTTGAAGTAGCGCAGCGAGGTGTGGGCGAGGCCGGCAGCGATGCCCTGGTCGCGCAGCAGCCACTCGCCAATGAGCTTGGTCTCACCGTACGGCGACTCGGGGCTCTTCGGGGTGGCCTCGGTCACGAGGTCGGTGTGCGGCGTGCCGTAGACGGCCGCGCTCGACGAGAAGACGATGCGCGAGACATCCGCTTCGGCCATTGCCGCCAGCAGCACAGCCGTGGCAGTGACGTTCTGCTCGTAGGTGTGCAGCGGGCGCTGCACCGAGACACCGGCGTACTTGTACCCGGCGATGTGCACAACACCGGAGATGTCGTACTCGGCGAAGGTCCGGCGCAGCAGGTCGGCGTCGAGCAGGGTGCCCTGCACGAACGGAACACCGGCTGGCACGAACTCGGCGTGGCCACTTGAAAGATCGTCTACGACAACGACATCGATGCCGTCAGCCAGAAACGCCCGTACGACGTGCGATCCGATGTAGCCTGCTCCGCCGGTGACCAACCATGCCATGTGTGTCTACTCCACGCTTCTCGATGGCGCTCTGCCGTCGACGTGATCCACTTTATGGCCTTGTGCGGTGTGCTCGATTCGCGGTGGGTGGTTGCCAGGGCAGCAGCGGATGACGCGGCCCGCGGCCAAGACGCGCTGAATACAGGACAGTTCGTGCCGGCGACATCGAACACAGGACCGATCGCGCTCTCTCACACGCCTTTTCCTGTATTCGACGCACCCGGTCGCAACACGCTGCCCAGCACCCATCACCCATCACCCAGCACCCAGCGCCGCCCCCTAGCGGTAAGCGCCCCAGAGCCCACTACGGCCTGTTCGTGCTCAGGGCGTGACTGTTGCGCTCGCGAAGTTCGTGGGTTCCTACGCCGTCGCCGCGCAACTGGCGAATCGTCTCAACCACACCCCACAGCATCAGTGCCACCAGGGCCAGAATCAGAATTATCATGGCAGAAACGCTACGCATTGCGATTTACTGCCGCGAGTGGCAGCATTGCCAGTATTCGTCGTATTCCTGCCATCTGTGTTCGTCGATCCGCATGTGTCGGCGAGCAGGCATCCGCTGAGACCATCCGCTCTCCGAGCAAAGGAACGCCATGCTCAACAAAATCGTCTGCGTCGCTCTCCCCGGCATGGCCCCATTCGAGTTCGGGGTGATCTGCGAGGTCTTCGGCATCGACCGGAGCGACCAGGGCGGCCCTGTCTTCGACTTCCACGTCACGGCAGCGGAGCCCGGCCCCATTCGCACCAAGCTCGGGTTCGACATCGTCGTGCACGAGGACCTCTCGGCCGCAGCGGATGCCGACCTCATTGCGATTCCCGCCTACCAGGCCGGAACCGACGTGCATCCGGAGATCCTCCGTGTTGTCCGTGAGGCCGAGGCCCGCGGAGCCTGGGTGCTCAGCGTGTGCAGCGGAGCCTTCGTCTTGGGGCTGGCCGGCATCCTCGACGGTCGCCGCAGCACCACGCACTGGATGTACACCGACGAACTCGCTCGCCAATTTCCGCAAACGACCGTCGACCCCGACGTTTTGTTCGTCGAGGACGGCAAGGTCGTCACGGGCGCGGGGACCGCCGCGGGCATCGACGCCGCGCTGCACATCGTGCGCAAGGAGCTCGGTGCGGCAACCGCCAACATCATCGCGCGGCGCATGGTGGTGCCGCCACAGCGTGATGGCGGGCAGTCGCAGTTCATCCAGACGCCTGTCGTTAAATGCCAGAGCGACTCATTCGCCGCAATCACTACGTGGATGCTCGGCAATCTTGACCAGGAGCTGACCGTCGACCAGCTGGCCCGCAAGTCACTCATGTCGTCGCGCACATTCGCCCGGCGGTTCCGAGCCGAACTTGGTACCACACCGACTGCCTGGCTGAATCGGCAGCGGCTGCTGCGAGCGCAGCAGCTTCTCGAGGAGACCAGTCAGACCCTCGAATCAATCGCCGCAGACACCGGTTTCGGTGGGGCAGCCGTGATGCGCCACCACTTCGTGAAGGTGCTGCAGACCACGCCGACGGCCTACCGCCGAACGTTCGGAGCGCTGCAGCCGCTCCGCTGACCCTGCAGGCCCTGCTCCTGCTCCTGCTCCTGCTCCTGCTCCTGCTGCCGCCCCTACTCCCCTGCCCCTGCCGCTGCCGCTGCCGCCCCTACTCCCATGCCCCTGCCGCCCCTACTCCCCTGCCGCTGCCGCTGCCCCCAGCTGGCCTGCCTTCGCGACTCAGCCGGCATAACTCCTGCAATTTGCTGGACAGCGAACCGGACGGCCCGTGTTTCTGCGGCGCGATCACCGGCACACGTGATTCAGCAGGAGTTGTGCCCGCAGCGCAGGATCCAGGCAGCCACACACCGGGGAGCTGCCTCACGTCAACTCAATGCAGAACCTATGTGACTACCCAGCCGGCATAACTCCTGCAATTTGTCCGGCAGCCGGCCGGTCACCGGGTGTTTCCGCGGCTCGGCCACTGGACACGCATGATTTTGCAGGAGTTATGCATACGGGCAGCAGGACGGCAAGCAGGACTTGAACCTGCCTATCGCCCAGACGCACACCCTCGGGCATGGCTCTGCTCGGCCCAGTCGGCCTGGCTTGTCGGCACAACTCCGGCTATTTGCACGGCGTGACGTTATGCAGTCCCTGTTTCTGCGGAATGCAGAATCAGCGCACGCGATTCTGCAGGAGTTATGCACCGCAGGTGAACACCAGGGCACCACGCATCAAGACACCAACGCACCAAGGCAGGCGAACACCTGGCACCCGGCACCCCGGCAACTGGCAACTGGCAACTGGCAACTGGCAACTGGCAACTGGCAACTGGCAACTGGCAACTGGCAACTGGCAACCGTCACCCGGCACCCCGGCAACCGGCAACCGGCAACGTCTCCACGCCAACTTAATGCCAAGGATATGCGCGACTCAGCGTGCATAACTCCTGCGATTTGCCCGGCAGCAAACCGGACGCCGCGTGTTTCCGCGGCCCGGCCACTCGACACGGGCGATTCTGCAGGAGTTATGCACGCGCGCAGCACACTAGTCCGGAGAAGACAGGCAGCAGCCAGCGCTCAGCCCGCCCCACGATCTACTGGGGCATCGCCAGGAAGACTTCACCTGCACCGGCGAAGGTCACCGCCCCTTCATCGGGCGTGATGAACACCGATTCGCCCCGCTTCAGTGCAATTGACGAGGACTCCCCCGCCACCAGGAAGCCACCGCTCACACACAGAGCGATCGCTGGCCCGGCCAGGGCCACCTGTCGCATTGGGGGCACGCCACCTGCATCGGCAGCATCTGCTTCGATATGCACGAGTTGGAAGTCGGGCACGTCGGGCCGGAAGACGCTCACACCGGGCGCAATGACCACCGGCGGCAGGTAGGGAATGGGTAGCGGCGAGAAGTCGAGCACGTCGAGCAGTTCATCGACATCGATGTGCTTTGGCGTCAGTCCGCCACGCAAGACGTTGTCTGAAGCCGCCATCAGCTCAACGCCAAACCCTGACAGATAGGCGTGGATGTTGCCGGCGGGCAGATAGAGCACCTCACCGCGCTTGAGCGACACCCGGTTCAGCAGCAGCGACAGCACGATTCCCGGGTCGCCCGGGTACTCGGCGGCGAGCGAACGCACTGTCTCGAGCTCCCGCAGGAAGCTGATGTGAGCACCGCCGTCAGCAAGGAAGCCGGCCTGTTCGGCGAGCGCAACAACCCGCTCGACCAGCCAGACGACTTCGCCGCTGTCGTCGCCGTGGCCGTCCCGTAGCAGCCAATCGACAACGTCATGGAGCGCGTTGTCACCCACCAGTCGCCGCTCAACCGAATCGAGGGCCTCAGCCTGGGGCTGATCGGTCGTCGCGTCGATGGCGCGGAGTTCCTCGAGGATTCGGTGCACTTCAGCAATCGTGCGGAAACCGCAGAGCGCCTCGAAGGTTTCGCTGAGCGCATAGATCAGCTCTGGCTTGTGGAACGGATCCTTGTAGTTACGATCGAAAGCTTCAAGCGGGATCCCCGCGGCATTCTCGAGCTCAAATCCAATGCGTGCGCGTTCAGCCGACGGATGCGCCTGCAGCGAGAGCGGCTTGGCCGCTGCAAGCAGCTTGAGGAGGAAGGGCAGACGTGGCCCTCCAGCATCCGTTGCTGTGCCCCAGTCTTCACCCAGCGCCTGTTGCGGGGCCCGTGCGATCCATTCAACCAGGTTGGCAGCTCCGCCAACCTTGACCGATTCGGTAATGGCCGCCGGTGACCCACGGTGTGCGCCCAACCACAGCTCCGCTTCTGGCGAGCCGGATGGCGTGCGTCCGAGAGCCGTTGCGATGGCATCCGTGGCGCCCCACGCGTAGTCCCGCGGTGTATTGGTGATGCCCACAAACATGGTCTGCTCCTGACCTTCTCGGTATGACCCAAACTACCAAGCGCTGACACTCGGGATGCGCGCCGCGACAGAACAAGGGCCCGGTTCCAACGAACCGGGCCCCGCTCAGCTGATCGACGCGAATTGCATAGGCAGTAGCTTCACCTCAGGCACTCGCGATCACACTCACACTCACACTCACACTCACGCCGTGCGTACAGCCGAACGCCAGCGCAGGATCAGCCACGCGGCAGCCGCGGCGAGCAGCAGGCCGATCACCAGGATGAGGCCGGGTGCGGCGCGAGCAGCACTCACGCTCTCTGCACCATCCTTGAGCTGCCCTGAGCCGGCGGCGACCTTGTCGTTGCCGTCCTTCAGCGTCACTGCACCCGTGGCGAGCTCTGTCGCGCCTGCCGAGAGCTCCCCTGCGCCATCCGCAAGCTTGCCGGTGCCCTCTGCGAGGCTCGAGGAGCCCGCCGCCACGGCCGTGGTTCCCGCCGCAAGGGTTGTCGCGCCAGCGGAGAGAGTCTGGGCGCCGACCTGCAGTGTGCCCGCGCCTGTTGCCAGACGGTCCGCACCTGCAGCAAGACTGCTGGCTCCTTCGGCAACTGATCCCGCACCTGTGGCCAGGCTCGAGGCTCCGACTGCAAGCTTGCTGTTGCCCTCGTTGAGCGCGAATGCTCCTGATGCGAGCACACGTGCGCCCGCCGAGAGCTGACCAAGCCCACCCCAAATGGTGGCGTTGCCTGCTTGGAGCGTTTGTGCCCCTGCCGAGAGCGTTCCTGTTCCCTCGGCAAGTGTGCGAGCGCCTGCTGACAGCTCTCCCGTACCCGCGGCAAGGGTCTTTGCCCCTGTCGAAAGATCACCGGTTCCACCGGCGAGGGTCTTCGCTCCCACCGACAGGGCGGCAGTACCAGTCGCAAGCGATTTCGCCCCGGCCGACAGGTCACTCGATCCAGTGGCGAGGGATGATGCCCCTGCCGACAGCTTTACTGTGCCGGCAGCAAGAGATGTCGCACCGGCTGAAAGGTCTGCTACGCCGGTGTCGAGAGACTTTGCGCCGGCCGACAGCTTGTTGGTGCCAAGTGCCAGGTCCGTCAGACCGACGTTGGTGTCAGCGGCCCCGGCAGCGACACCGGCAGCACCCGTTGCGAGCGCCTGAAGCCCACTGTTCAGAGTTGCGGTTCCTGCGCTGAGTGACGTCGCTCCGGCATTCACCTGCTGAGCACCGGCCGACAGTTCGGCGGACTTGATAGCGAGCGCCTGAAGATTGGCCAGCATGGTCGGGGTGTCGACCAGTCCCGCCTGCGCTCCAGCAAACAAGTTATTCAACGAGGTAGCGAGCGCACCGGCACCGGCTGACACTCCACTCGCACCGGAAGCAAGATTTGCTGCTCCAGCGGCGAGTCCAGTCGCCGGTGCAGAGACTGAGCCAGCTGCGGATGCAAGGCCAGTAGATACACCGGCTGCTCCGGCGCTGAGTTTAATGGAGCCATCCCGCAGCTTCATGGCGCCCGCGTCAGCGGTTCCGAGCCCTGCAGCCAATTCGGTCGCACCGAGGGATGCCTTTCCTGCGCCGACTGCGAGATCGGCGGCTCCCTTTTCAGCGGCAGCGGCCCCTACGGCAAGCTCACCGGCTCCGGTAGCGACCTTGCCCGCGCCAACAACGACGTCCGCAGCACCGGTGGCGGCGCTTCCTGCGCCTGCGGCGAGACTGCCTGCACCGGCAGCAACTGAGCCAGCGCCCGCAGCCAGCGTGTTCGCACCACTCGCGGCGCTGTCAGCTCCAGCTGCCAGAGCAGCGGCACCAGCCTCGGCCCGGCCAGCACCCGCCGCCAAATCAGCGGCACCGGACGCGGCTTTACCCGCCCCCGCGGTCAGCTCTGAAGCGCCGGCCGAAGCCTTCCCGGCCCCGGCGGCCAACGCCGCGGCACCGTTTGCAGCCGACGCTGCGCCGGAGGCCAACGACTGCGCGCCCGTGTTAGCGGATGCAGCACCCGCGGCCAGCCTGTTGGCGCCGTCGAGACTGGTGAGCGAGCCGACAAGCAGGTCGTCGACTCCGGTAGCGGCCTTCGCCGCCCCCGCAGCCACGCTTTGGGCACCGACGTCAGCACGGGTCGCGCCCGCTGCCAATTCGGTCGCGCCGCTGGCTGCCGTCGTGGCACCAGCACTCATCGTCTCGGCGCCGGTGGCGAGGGTGGCCGCTCCGTCTGCGACCTTGCCGGAGCCATCCTGAGTCTGTTTGGCGCCCGCGGTGAGCTCGGCGGCTCCGCTGGCCAGGCGCCCCGTGGTGAGGAAGAAGAACACCAGGAGCGCGACCAACATCAGGCTCAGGGTGATAGTTGCGATTCTGACGCCGATGCCGTGGCGCCGCCGGGTGGGAAATGCTGCATAACTCGTCATTGAGTACTCCTGTTTCTGGCTCGCAGGCGCGCCGAATAGCGCACGCATGGTCACCACGAGAGGCGGTGCAGGGAGGGAGATTCAGGGCCTGAGCTGGGGATTTTCGGGTCAAGGGGCAGAAGGGCGGCCTGAAGTGAGTTGAACGTACCAGCACAGGCGACACGCCGTGGAGCACCTGGGAAAGTTCTGCGCTCGGCTCCAACGCACAGCGGGTTCACCGCGTTCTGGTTGTGGTGTTCCTACAACGACTCAGCGAGGAACTGTAGAGTTCCTCGCCCTCACGCACCGCATCCGACCGGGCGAAGTCCGCATGCCGTCGCCCGCACTACCCTAGAGACCATGCCAGCCGTCCGCAGTCGCTACGCCGTTCGCGTTCTCGCAACGCTGGTTTTCTTCAGCCTGCTGGCCGGCCAGTTCTGGCGCAATCTACTCGGCTGGTGGGGCTACGGCGCCGTGGTGGCCATCCTCCTCGTCGGCTGCATCATCGCGCTCGTCTCGCTGAAGCCCGATTGGATGTGGCGCAGCTTTCCCAAGTCGCTCGTCGGATTCCTGGGGATCGTCGTCCTCTCAATCGCCTGGTCGTACTATCCGGCCGTGAGCGCCATCGGCATCGCCCTGCAGCTGATCACCACCGTCTCCGCACTCTTCCTAGCGCTCATCCTCACCTGGGCCGAATTGCTGCGCACGCTCGGCGCGGCCCTCCGCTGGCTCCTCGGGCTGTCGCTGCTGTTCGAGCTGATCGTTGCCGTCTTCGTGCGGCATGCTGTACTGCCGTTCTGGGTCGACTACGGCACTGAGAAGATCCCGGCCGCCTTCTACTGGTCGCGTGGCCTGTTGTTGTCCGGTGGCCCCATCGAGGGAATCGTCGCCAATCGCAACCTGCTCGGCTTCGCAGCCCTCCTGGCCGTCATCGTGTTCGCGGTGCAGCTGCGCGCACGCACGGTCAAGCGCAATTGGGGAATCGCGTGGCTGGCGCTGGCCGTTGTGATGCTCGTACTCACCCGCTCGGCCACGGTCACCATCGCCGGTATTGCCGTGGTCGTCGTGCTGGTGTTTGTCCTCTGGACCCGCAGGGTCGGCCCGGACCGCCGACGACCGGTGTACCTCACCGCCGCCGCCCTCGCAGTGGTCGGCTTGGTGGCATCCGTCACTCTCAGCCCGCTGCTTCTGAAGCTGTTCGGCAAGAGCGACGACCTCACCGGACGCTTCGACATCTGGAACAGCGTCATCGGCCTGGCCAATGAACGACCGATATTCGGCTGGGGCTGGGTGAGCTATTGGGCTCCCTGGGTCGAACCGTTCAAGGGCCTCGCCGTGCGCAAGGGCGTGACGTACCTGCAGGCCCACAACGCGTGGCTCGATGTCTGGCTGCAGGTCGGCATCATTGGGCTCATCCTGTTCGCCGCGCTCGTCATTTCGACGCTCTGGCGATCCTGGTTCCTTGCCGTCGACGCCCCGCTGGTGCCGGCGGCATCGGCCATACAAGCGGATGCCGCACGCGCGGCAGTCTTTGCAGCCTCTGTTTCGCAGACGCACAGCACCGCAGCCGCCAGCGAACCGGTGAGCGACCAGGCGGCCACCTACGTACCGGGGCCGTTCCCGGCATCCGCTCTGCTTCCCTTGCTACTGATGGCCGCCCTCGTCGCCCAGAGCCTGGCAGAGAGCCGACTACTGATCGAGTCCGGCTGGGTGTTGCTCGTCGTGCTGGCAATCGTCACCAAGCGACAGCAGCGTTCCGCCGCTGTGATGCCGTAGGGGTAGCGTAGAACCCCTATGACTACGCGCCGGAGCCTCGCTGCACTGGAACCACTGCAGCACATGTTCGAGTCGCCGCGGTTCGCGTCGTCCCTCACTCAGGTAATTCTCGTTCTGGCCTTCTCCACCCATTTGATTCGCAGCACGATGGGCTGGGCCGGTCTCATCGGGGCACTGGTCACCGCCGTAGTGCTGGCCATCCTCTCGATGATCGCCCGGCGCGAGAGCATCGAGTGGCACGGGTTGTTACCGATTTCGATCCTGCTCTTTCTGGGTTGGTCTGTGCTGTCACTTGCCTGGAGCAACTATCCGAGCTCAACGGCGATCGGGCTCGGCTACCAGCTGGCATTCGCATTCCTCGGCATCTATATAGCCCTCGTGCGCGACACGTTCCAGGTCACACGTGCCGTCGGAGACGTGCTGCGCGTGCTGCTCGGACTGTCGCTGGCGCTTGAAATCCTCTCTGGTTTGCTGCTCGATATTCCGATCGCGTTCCTCGACATCCGCGGCAACATCGCCTTCCTCGGACCCATCGAAGGAATTTTCGGTTCGCGTAACACTCTCGCTCTGGTGGCGCTGATCGCTGTTGTCACGTTCGCGATCGAGTGGCGTGCGAAGTCGGTGCGCCGCAGTGTGGCGATCGCTTCGACCGTGCTAGCAGCCATCTGCCTGCTGCTCTCACGCTCCCCCGTTATCAGCGTCGTCGCCGCTGCCGTCGGCGTTGCAGCCCTCGCCCTCTTCTGGCTCAGACGTACACCGGCCGAGAAGCGGTGGATGCTGCAAATCGGGCTGGCGAGCGCCGCTCTCGTGTCCGCCGTCGTGGCCTGGGTCAGCCGCACGCGCATCCTCGCTGCCCTGCACGCAGGCAGCGAGTTCGACGTGCGCTATGAACTCTGGCGCGAGATGTGGCAGCTCATCAAGCTGCATCCGCTCGAGGGCTGGGGCTGGGCGGGCTTCTGGCCGAAAGCCGCTAGTCCCTATGGCTGGCTCGACTACACCACCAAGCAGGCGCACTCCTCTGGCCTCAACGCCTTCTTTGACGTCTACCTCCAGCTGGGCCTCGTGGGCCTGATCATCTTCCTCGCGCTCGTGACGCTGGCCTTCGTGCGGTCATGGCTGCTGGCCTCCGACAAACGCCCGCTCGTCTATGTCTGGCCGGCGCTTATCCTTGTGATCCTCCTCGCGACGAGCGCGGCAGAGAGCACGATCCTGGTGGAGTTCGGCTGGGTGCTCTTCATCATCTGTGCCGTCAAAGCTGCGCAGGGCATGAGCTGGCGAAACGCTCTGGCCAAGAAGCCGCATCCCGCGTCGCGACCGGATGTCGATCCGTCCCGCTGAGCAACCGCAGGCAGGCATCTTCACGCACAGCCTTCATTCAGGGAGCTTCTTTGCTCTATGCAGTACCGTGCATAGAGTGACCGATTCAAATACCGGCCGCGCACCACGCGCGCGCAAGACCAACGACGCGCCCTCGTCAACCTCCGCAGCCGGCATCGGGCGCCATGCCCGCAAGCAGCGCGGATCGCGTAAGAAGATCATCATTCTCGCCTCCAGCGGCCTCATTATCGTTGGCGTGCTCGTCGCGGGAGGCTGGCTCGGCTCACGTGTGCTGATCGCCAAGTCGTCGCTTGAAGAAGCACAGGGCCTCATCGGTACGGTCAAAGACCAGGCCACGTCAATGGACTTCGCCGGCATTGGTGACACTGCCGAAACCCTCTCCGGTCTCACGAACACTGCTTTGGAGCAAACGAAGGACCCCACCTGGCGAGCGGCCGAGCTCATCCCTGTCGTGGGCACAAACCTCACGGCAGTACGTGAACTTACCGAGGCGGTCGACTCGATCGCACAAGACACTGTTGCGCCACTGGCGAGCATCGCATCGACACTGAGCCTCGACATCCTGAAGCCCGTCGACGGCAAGGTGAACATCGAGCCCATCGTTCAGCTGAGCGACGCCATGGGGCCAGCCGCGACCGCCTTCCACGCTGCCACTGAAAAGGCAGCAGCCATCAACTTCAGCGGAACCATCAGCCAGGTGAAAACTGCCGGCGAAAAGGCAACGGGGATGCTCGCCACAGCGGATCCGCTCATCAGCCAGGTCGAAACAATCATGGCGATCGCTCCCGACATGCTGGGCGCGAACGGACCCCGAAAGTACCTCCTCATCTTCGAGAACCTGGCCGAGACCACGGCCCTGGGCGGCACCGCAGCGGCCCTATCCGAGGTGACCGTCGACAATGGTGGCATCAGTATCAGCCGCCAGGCCTCCAGCCAGGACTTCAAATGGCGGTTCGACACACCCGACAACCCGGTTATTCCGATTGATCCCGGTGTCGCAGCAGTCTTCAACCCCAACATGTACCTCGCGCTCAATCTGGCGACGAGCCGCCCCGACTTCCCCACTGCCGCGCAAATCGCTACTGCATTCTGGGAGCAGGACATCGGGGGCACCCCGGATGGCGTCATCTCCATCGACCCCGTCGCCCTCTCGCACATTCTGGGAGCAACTGGCCCCGTTGCAATGAGTACCGGTGACCAACTCAGCGCAGACAACGCCGTTGCGCTTCTTCTCAACGAAATTTATTTCCGGTATCAGGGTGACGATGGTCCCGATAAAACCGATGCGTTCTTCGAGGAAGCCGCGAAGACCATGTTCGGCGCGCTGATGAGTTCAGGCTCAGACCCCAAGGTCCTCATCGAATCGATCATGCAAGGCGTGACTGAACACCGCATCATGGCCTGGAGCTCACATCCAGCCGAACAGGCGGTTCTTGCTGAGTCGCCGATGTCAGGCATCCTGCCCACTACTAACGACACCAGCACCACGACTGGCGTCTTCTTCAGAGACATGTCCGTCTCGAAGATGGATTTCTACCTGAAGACCGCCGCGACACTCACAACGGATGCCTGCACGTCGGCCACTCCCACGTTCACCACTTCGGTGGACCTGCACTCGAATATCACCGAGGAACAAGCCGATGAGCTGCCCGCGTACGTGGCTAGCGGAGTGTGGAAGGGCGAGAAGTTCAAGACCCAGGTATTCGTGTACGGCCCGCCCGGCACCTCACTGTCGGCGAGTTCAGTAGCGGTCGGCGGGGACGATGAGACGATCGTCGGTGATGCCGGCACGGATCTCGGCCGCCCAGTCGCCACTTTCTGGGTGATGTTAGCGCCGGGAGAGACCAAAACGGTCAGCGCCACGTTCACCGGCACCGAGGGCAGCTATGCGTCCCCCGAAGTCTGGACGACACCGATGTTGAACCCGACTGCAGTCACTATTCAAGCCGAGGGCTGCACCGCCCCTTAGGGCTCTCGACTACTCGGCGAATTGCCGCTGCTGGGTTCGGTGTTCCCACAGCGCCCGCTCGATGAGCTTCTCATCGCGGTGATACACGAGCGCGCGCAGGATGACCGCGATCAAGATGCCGATGACCGCCCCTATCGAGTTCGACAGGACGTCACCCCAGCTGGCGAACCGCTCAGAGAGCAGGGCACCCTGGGTGAGTTCAATGGCACCTGAGAGCGCTGGACAGATGATGAGAGCCAGCCACCACACCTTGGTAGGCAACAGCAGGGTGATCAAGAAGCCGAGTGGGACGAACATCACGATGTTGGCCGAGAACTCAAGCTTGTTGTACCCGAACCATTCCGGTACACCGTTGCGGTGCAGTACGTCGAGCACCTTGTCGATCGCGCCCTGATAGCCCTGGTCAAGGGGTGTCGGTGACAACGTCGCTGCCAACACGATTGCTGCATAGGCCAGCAGCGCCAGGAATGCCAGCCATTCCCGGGTGCGACTTTTGGGCGAGCTTCCGTGCCACGATTCAAGTTCACGCATGATGACCATCGTATTCGCCTCCCTAGAAGCTCTACCCGTACCGCGACAGGAACTGGCTGGTGCTTACAGCGCTCGGGCACGGAGATGTTCTGCACGATGGTAGATTGTGACGCAAGCTGTTCATCGTATTGGTTTCCGTACCTCATGTTTGGCTCCTGATAATTGCGATGCAAATGCCAATTTTGTGTCAAGCTGCTGCACAGTTGGCTCACAGCGAATTACATGTCGTGAATTAATTGCAGCTCAGCTACACCGTTGATCGCGGGGCACCAAGGCATGGCCATCGGGCAGATTCAAAGGAAATGATGGAAACTCTGAATAGCGACCGCGCCAGCTACCAATTCGACTCCTCGAATCAGCCTCAGGTCTTATTCGCGAGTCATACATTTGATGGCGGGGTGTTCAAGGTCGGCAGTCACCATCTGGCGAAGCAACTTTCGACCAACGGATACAGGGTTGCTCACGTCTCCACCCCGGTGTCTCCACTGCACCTCGTGCGGAAACCACTTGACCCGGCTCGGCTTGCAATCGCCCGCGCCGGTGCCCATAGAGACGAATTCGGGGTACTCCAACTCGTCCCTCGCGTGGCTTTTCCTTCGCAACTTCATCCGGCACCGCAAACCATGAGGCGCATACTCCGAGGCATAGGATTCGACCAGCCCGACTACGTCTTTATAGATCAACCGCTCCTTAGCGGTCTTCTCCCACTGCGAACAAATTCAACTGTGATCTATCGTCCTACCGACATCTACACAAGTGGGGTCCTAGCCAAGCGCCAGATTGAAGTACTCCGACGCGCACACGGTGTCATTGCAACATCGGCCGCGGTCCTTGAAAGCCTGGAAGTTCCCCGCGGCACTCGCACCCTCGTTTTGGAGAATGGAGTCGATTTTGAACATTTCTCCACTCGATCACACCATCAGAGAAGCGGAATCATCTATGCGGGGTCTCTGGATCACCGCTTTGATTGGGATGCCGTTATCTTGCTGGCGAATGAGTTCCCGGATGTGACAATCACCATCGCTGGACCAACGCGAGCTGATTTTCCCCCCCTCCCAGAAAATGTCAGCTGTGTCGGAAGTTTGCAATACGAGGAACTGCCTACGCGACTGGCTCAAGCTTCAGTGGGAATTCTGCCGCTCTCAGGTGCCATAGAAAATGCAGGCCGGAGTCCTATGAAATATTACGAGTACCTCGCTGCGGGGCTGCACGTTGTAGCAAGTTCTACTGAGACCCTCAGATCTCGCATGGCCGCGGGAGTCGAACTCTATTCGACGCCCGCAGAGCTGATTGACATGACAAAGCGGGCGTTAGCTCAGCAACAGGAGAATATCTTGGGGGCTGCCGATGCCGCCGGGCAGGATTGGTCTAGGAAGGCCAGCGCGTTGATGGCGTTCGCACATGACGTTCGTCGCCGCCAGCTTGGGCTAGTCAAGGCATCCGAAGACCTGACACGTTGATCTACGAATGCAGCTGCTAAAACTGCGTAGAGCGAGAAGTAGTCCAAATCTGCCACTCAGCAGGCCTCGTGTCTTAACTGAATTCTCAATTACAGACAGTTGTCGCGCCGATCGTTGCCTTGTGGCGTTCAACGTCGCTGCAAGGTTCTGAAGCCCTCGTAGGCAACCCGATGGGGTCCGTGGGGCGATGGGTCCCCGCGGCCATAGGAGTGAAGAAACTGGTGTCCTCGATTTCGGTATCT
Organism: Leifsonia sp. A12D58; assembly: GCF_047530025.1. Taxonomy (NCBI): domain Bacteria; kingdom Bacillati; phylum Actinomycetota; class Actinomycetes; order Micrococcales; family Microbacteriaceae; genus Leifsonia; species Leifsonia sp. A12D58. The sequence continues at coordinate 32,317 of NZ_JBLJAT010000003.1, forward strand.
TCTTATCGAATTGTCTTCGGTGACCGAGGGATCGACACAATTCATCTGCGATTGGCACCACCCTGAACCGTCCCGAGAATCATGCCGCCGTTTTGCCAGCGGCGTTCTCGGTTGAGAGGCCGGTGGTTCGAGCGTAGTAGTTCTGCTCGTATTCCTCGGGCGGGACGTTCCCGAGGGCGCTGTGGAGGCGCTCTTTGTTGTACTAGTGCACCTAGTCGACGGTGAGCTCCTCGACATCGGTGATCATCCTCAAGACGCCAGCGCGGAAGAGGGACTCTTTCGCGACTGCCTCGTACTTGTAGAGGCCCATCACGGTCTCAGCGACGGCGTTGTCATAGCATCGCCGACGGAACCGATCGACGCGACGAGACCTTCGAGGGCGACGGTCTCGGTGAAGCGGATGGATGTGTGCTGGGACCCGGCATCGCTGTGATGGATCATTCCGGGCGAAACGGGGCGGCCAGCGTGGTCGCGGCGCCAGAGCGCCATCTTCAAGCACTGCTCCTCGAACGCGGTGTCCTTGAGCGTGGACAGATCCCAGCCCACGATCGCCTGCGCGAGTGCAGGTCATTACGAACGCCACGTAGATCAAACCCCGACCAGGTGGGCACATACGTGAAATCGGTCACCCACGCGTGCTTGGGTGCGGTCACGAGAAGTCCCGCTTCAGATAATCGGCGGCGCGACGGGCGTCCTTCTCGGCTGGGCGGCTCGGGGCTTGCGGCCTCGGATCAGACCGTTCATTCCCTCGGAACGCATCAGACGATCGACGGTGTGCTTGCTGATGCCGAGGAACCCATACCTGCAGCCAGGCCGTCATCTTGCGGCGCCCATAGAGCACCTCGGGAGCCTGCCGACCACGCGCATCGCGGTGCCGCAGCCGGTGCATGACGGTGGGGATGCCCGCGTCATCGATGGTGCATCCGACGCCGGGCGGGTGCACCAGGCCCGATACGACGGTGAAGAGACGGCCAGGACCTGATCGCGCAGCAGGACCTGGCGGATCTGCTCAACTCCATGGCCGTCCGCCCACATCTCATCGATGAAGCGGCAGATCAGTGGCGGTGAGGGTCGAGCTCCCTCGCGAAGTAAATCGAGGCCTTCTTCAGGATCTCGTTGGCCTCTTTGAGATCATGGTTCTCTCGCTTGAGCTGTCTGATCTCGTGCGGCTCGGCGCTCGACGGGCTGGCCTTCACACCGGCATCGATCTGCGCTTGTAAAACCCACCTGCGCAGCGTCTCGACGCCAACGTTGAGCTTGGGCGTGACTGCCCTCGCCGCGGCAGAAACCGAGTAGTATTCATCAAGCTGATCAAGCGTCATCCGGATCGCGCGTTCGCGGACCTCGGGAGGGAACTTCTTGGGCATGGTCGGATCCTTTCACCAGAAAGAATGCGGCATGAAGCCCGGGACGGTTCACCCCGCCCTCGGCGGGATGCTTGATCACACCGGTCTTGAGGTTCTGGGGCACGACCCAAAGGACACTGCCCCCGGGGTCGAAGCCGCCAACACAACGGCGCGACATTAACCCGGAAAGGTTAAGTTCCCGGATTCAACGCTGCTCGCCCCATATCACGCATGACACGCGCCGTGGCTACCGTTCCAATACAGTTCGGCGATATCGCAGCTTGCGAAAACGATTTGCAAGTCTAGGCAATGCGAACGAGAAAACTACGGCAGCCCCAATTGCAAACAGTAGAAACAGCAGGAACCCTTTGTTGAACATGAATATTCGCCAATATTCGAAGAATCCGTAGAGCAGGACTGCAGAAAAGCTAACTACAACCGATCGATATCGAGCAAAAACCCCAAAACCGAATGCGCCGATGCCCAAAGGTACAAGGGTGTAGAACAATCCCCATCCTCCGAAAGCAGCGTACGTATCGGCAAAAGCAGAGTTTGTCGAGAGATTGTCTGCGATACTGACTCGATTGTTGTAGCGCTCTGAAACCGAACTTGGCTGATTCAAGTCCTTGTCTGCGAGGAAAGTTGGGGTGATTGCGCCCAGCGAGCTCACCGGGTCCCCGGTGACTCTGAAGCTGCCATCGGCGATCAGGTTCGAAACCCCGACCGAGACTTGAGCGGGGGCGCCAAGATATGACGCAATTTGATAGAAATTCATCGCAATTGGACTACTAACCCCGTTCTCTTCGTAGTAGTTGGCGCTTCTGACGTAGGTGAAAGCTGTCAGACTCATAAAAATCACCGCAGCTCCGGCAACCAGAGCCCAAATCTTGATGCGCACTTTTCCCAATGCCCGATATTGAAGCATTGCGTAGACCAATATCGCCACAATTAGCGAAATACGGGAGGCAAGCGCGATATTTACGACGAGCAGCGCAACATTGAAAAGCGCTAGGTTCCCCGGCGCGAGCTTCCGCCGCCACAGGTAGATCCCGATAGGAGCGGCGATGGCTGTGGCATAGCGCAGGGTTGCCCAACTCGTCTGGCCCGGGAGGGCGTGCACTAACTTATTAACCTGGCGGCCGGCAACCGCATCGACGATAGAAACCTGTTGCGCGATTCCGGCAAGTGCAGCCACCACACCGATTGCTGCAATGACAGTAATGAACCAGTAAAATCGTCGTTCCAAATCAGGTTCCGACTCAAAACGCAGAAGCGGTCCGAACGGACGAGTCCGGACTCCCCCTGCGACGCCCAAGGCGACTACCGTAACGCAGAGCCCGTACCATAGCACCAGGATCGCTAGACCCCCAGCTGTCAAACCGCTTCGCTCTGAAAAACCTCTAAGCGCCTCGGAGCTTCCAGGAATGAGCCACATCCCGAAGCTGGCTAGAACAGTGGCTACGAGGAAAACGTGAGGCTGCGTGAGGCTTTCTATAAGACTCCTTGACCTTTGGGCTGCTGTCGAGAGGTTTTCAGGTGGCATCCGGACATCCTATCCGCCCTTCCCAACGTTCCAGAACCTTGGAACAAGCGGTTATTGGAAGTAGCTGGCATACAAATAATGGTCGTTGGTGCTGATCGGAAGGAATAGGAAGAAGGCCGTCCGCGTCTCCGCGTCGTATCAACTTCAATACCGGGGCTCTTTAGTGAGGAAGTATGAACCTCGCAAACCTTGACGGGCGTTCTGCAGACCTTCGAATGACAAAACATTCGACTTGCGACCGGCCGCAATCCTCATTTAAACCGCTCACTGGTCGATCATGTCTAGTCGCCAAATCGCATGATAGTCGTAGACACAGCATCTGCGACCTTTGACCATGTGAAATCTTTGGACTCTATGTGCCCGGTGGGAAACCGTTCGTGATCCTTGATTTCGCTCATACGAGCCGCCCAGCTCCTTGCATCGTCGGCCTGAGGGATCGCGTGCCCACCGCCCGCGCAAATTTCTCGCACGCTATCGCACCCCTCAAAGAAAATCACTGGGCTGCCGCACAATGCTGCTTCTAACGCGGGCAGCCCAAAACCTTCAAGCAGCGAAGGTTGCAGTGTTGCGCGTGCGCCCCGATACAGGCACGCAAGATCTTCGTCTTCTAGACCTGAAAAGACTCTAACCCGCTCAACGACGTCGTGGCGCGCAGCCAATGCTTTAGCGCCGTCACGATCAGACGTCACAAGAAAAAGGTCTACACCGTCCACGAGCTTTAATGCTCTGACGATGGTCTCCACATTCTTATGCGCTCTCAGATTTCCGACGTATAGGAAGTACGGGCGGACTGCGGAATACCGGCCGCCGACAGTCGTGAACGCGGGCGAGCTTGCATTTCCTGCATTTACAACATCGACTGCAGGGTCGTTGATCCACTCTTCGATGTGCCGCTTCGAGGTCTCCGACACCGTAATGACGTGCCGGTTTCTCTTTATTAGTGGCTTCAAGAATAGATTGTAGTAAGGCTTGTACTTCAAGACACCTGGACTCTGCAGATGAATCAAATCGTGAAGGGTTATCGTCTGCGGAACGCTCCGGAGAAACCCGTTGTAACCCGGTGAATAGACAGCTGACGGGGACAGCCCGCCCACTTTGACGCTCTTGGTGAGGAAATCGCTCGGTGACGAGGGACTTCCGGACGGCTCGATCGGAGCCCACGGCACGCTCAAGCGCGACAGAACCTCCGTCGCGTATCGACCGATACCGTTCTGGCCGCTCCAGCGGCTGTCGACGACGATCATCCTTGGACCCAATTTCGTATCTTTGTCTCAAAAATACCTGTGTCGAATTCCCAAGCACGAGAAACGCAGGCCGATGTGTTCGACGACGAGGCCAAGTTGACGGCCTCGCGTAGGGCTGAAGGGGCAAAAGAATGGACCAACGCTCCCGTTACGCCATGGACGACGCTCTCGGAAGCGCCACCGATAGCATTGGCTATGACGGGCGTGCCCGTGGCCATCGCCTCTACCGGCATGATTCCGAAGTCTTCTATGGAGGGGAACACATAGGCAAGCGCCCGACGATAGAGCTGGTTGAGAAGCGCGTGCGACGGCCTTGAGACAAAGGTAACGACCCCGGGGTGCTCCTCCGCAAGCGCACGGAGGCGCGGGCCGTCTGGGCCTTCTCCTGCCAGTACCACCCCCACCCCTGCGGCCACACCTGCTGCTATCGCCACGTCAAGGCGTTTGTAATGGACGAAACGGGATGCTCCGAGGATGAACGGCGAAGGCAGTCCCGCGAGGAGTGCTTCTTCCTCAATCGTCAAAGTGTCACGGGAGTCCTCGACAAAAGCGGCCACGTCTACAGGGGGATAGATGATTTGGCTTTCCCTACCCCACGCCATTTCAATTCGCTGCTGAATGAATGCGCTGTTGGCCGCAATGCTGAAATCGCCTTGTGCACGTTTGCGGTCAAGAGCTTTGAGTGGCATCGATATTGCTCGCGCCAGCCAGCCGTTGCCCCTGCCGTCCAGCTCTGGAGCCCAGATGTACCGAGCGGGAGTGTGCACGTACACATACTTCCGCGCGGTCTTCGCGGATCCAGAAAACTGAGCATGATGCGCAAAGAGATGGCTGCTGCACAGCACCCAATCGGCATCCGCCTCAGGCAGGTTTCGCCACACTGCGGGCATGAACGGAAGCGCAAATGCTTTGTTCCGTCGTAGCGGGGTGCGAGAAAGCCACGTCTCACTGACCCGGCCGGCTTCGAACCGTGACGGCAGGTCGTCCCAGAGACACATAATGGGAGCGTCTGGAAAGATCCCGGCGATAGTCTCTACGACGTTCTCCGAGCCCCCTGTCTTCGCCAACCACTCGTGGACGATCTGACCTGTCATCGATGATTTCCTATGTGAATGAGAATGTGCATGAGCGGGAAGGTGTCGATGCGGCTGTCCAGATCTGAAGCCGGGTCCAAGTTGTGAGTCGTAAGCAATTAGTGCACGTCACCCCCGGGAGCGACGACTGCCTTCACCGTTTGCCACAAGATCACGAGGTAACTGCCATCGACGCAGTACTGGCCGAGTCGTATGAAATCTTCCACGAGAGCTTCGAACGGCCACTTACCCGCCGTCGGCCACTCATCCCAGGCTTCATGAAGAGCGACCGATGCGCAGCACTGTCATACAGGCCAGCTTCAGTTTCCCGCTGCGGACGTGGAGCTCGAAGGACGTTTATAAGTTGCGGAATATCTCCGAGGGAGTACTTCCGAATGAAGCGACCGACCGGTGTGACCCGAGGGTCGTTCATCACCATAAAGAGCGGCTTCCCAGACGACCCCTGGGCATCAAGTAGGTTGGCCAGTCGGTCGTCGGCGCCGTGCACCATCGTGCGGAACTCCAGCATTCCAAACGGGTTGCCTCGCAGGTCCTTTGTCGGAAGTTCCGCAATTGAGATCGTGTAACCGCGGTTGGTGATCCAAAAGATTTCTGAGGCAAACACGGCGACTGCTATGACGACAAGGTCGCTAATAGAGAGCATCCTTGTATACGTGCGCTGCCGAGTGCTGTCGGTGGGTACATGCTGACCGCTCTCAAGCACGCCATTCTCCCTGCAGAATTTCTTGACTCATAGCACCAAAGGCGATCCCAAAAAAACGACGAACAATCTCATTCTGGCACATGCCCCGATAGCCACGGCCCGGCGCACCGCGCCCGATTGCATTCGGCATCGGAAAACCTGACATGCACTCGCGGGGAGCGTCAGTGGTGCGAGCCAAAGGTAGCCTGCGGAGCGCATTGACCGCCGAGCGACCGTGACAGCGTGCGGTTTGGATAAAGCGTTTGTCGGCGCCGAGATGGGCGACGGCGGCTTTGATATCGGCGAACAGCCGGTACGGGAAAGTGTTGTCAGAGCACCTGCCGCTGGCGACGGCCTCGCCCCGGTTTCGTAGACACGGGGTTATGCGGGCTTGCTGAAGCTCCGCGGTCTGGTCTGACTATCGCAGCTCGGAGCTGACCAGGGCTACCTGGCCGAGCGAGTGTTGCCATTCGCGGCCATGAAGACAGCGATCTGTTCAGCGGCGTACTGGCTGCCGCTGTCGCTGTCGCTGTCGCTGTCGCTGTCGCTGTCGCTGTCGCTGTGGCTGTGGCTGTGGCTGTTGCTGTGGCTGTGGCTGTGGCTGTGGCTGTGGCTGTGGCTGTGGCACACTAACTTGCCGGGCAGCTCGCCGCGCAGCCTGATCGCCATTTGGAGGGCGTCCTCGATCAGATCGTTGCGTATGTGCTCATCGATGGCCCAGCCGATCATCCGACGCGAGTGCGCGTCGATCACGGTCGCCTAGTTGCAGCCATCCCTCCCTCGTTCGTAGATGCGTGGTGTCACCGACCTAAATCTGGTTCAACGCCCCGGTACCCCACTGCCGTTTCACGGCGTCTACCTGGTAAGCATCGGCATGGTCGATGATCGTCGTCCGCCACCGCTTCGGTCAGATTCCCCGCAACCCGAGCTTCGGCACGGTCTTCGCAACCGTTTTGCGGGAGAAAATGGTCTCAACATCATCGCGGAGATCGGCAAGTATCTTCGGCGCACCAGAGACCTCGTCGGATTCTTCGTGAACCACGTCTCTTTCTGCTCGATCTTCTCCCGACGGGCCCCGCCTCAGCTAGGCGTAGTACCCAGAGCGGGCGGCTCCGAGGGGTCTAGCCATGCGCACGATCGTGAAGGCACTTTTAGCTGCCAGCATCAGTTTCGAACGCTTCCCATTTGTACCGAAGAGCAACGCTTCTTCAGGAACGCCCGATCCAGTTTCAGCTCCGCGTTCTCTTTCCGGAGCCGGGCAAGCTCAGCCCGCACCGACTCGCCCAAGGCACCTGTGCCGGCGTCGTGCCGGTCCCGGTAAGCCGTGACCCAATTGCCGAGCGTCTGCTCGACAATGCCGAGATCGCGGGCGAGCGTCGCGACTGGTCGGCCGGCATTGATCACAGACCAGCTTCACGGCTTTGTCTTTGTCTTTGCACTCAGACGTGTACGCCTTGTGTTGCTTTCCCAAACTGAATGTCGTTCATTGGACGGGCCCACAGAACTGGGTCACGGCCAAAGTGAGTTCTTCGACTTCGGCGAGGGTCCTCAGCGGACCGGACCAGTACGGTCCCCTTCTTTATCGCTTCGTTCTTGTAGAGCCTAATCGCCGTCCCGGCGGCCGCATTGTCGTAGGCGCCGCCGCGCGATCCGATCCATGCCACCAGTTCCCCCAGCGCGAGTGTCGGCGAACCGGATTGAGGTGTCCTGGGACCAGAAATCGGAATGGTGAATCAGACCCGGCAACACTGGCGTACTGGCGTGATCGCGGCGCCAGAGCGCTATTTTCAGGCAGCACTCGACGAATGTGTCGACGGTCGCTCGTGAATAGAGGTCGATCGCGAACGTGATGTGGTGAGGATCTCCGAGTAGACCACGCGCGAGTGATCATCGATGGTCGAGTGCAGAAAGGCATTCGGCGGGCGCGGACTTCTTCTTGTTCTTCCACCCCGCGGACCGGCCAAGGTGCGTCAGCCGCCGCCGTGCGAATATTCTCGCTGACTTGCGATCCAACTCGCCGCTTAACCAGTGTCCACGCTCTGGGTTCAAAGCCAAGCTATGCTGTTGCAGTTGTTGCAGTTGCTGTCGTTTTTTGCGTCTGGAGGTGATATTTGTGGGATCACAGAGTGCACTCGGGTATTCAAAACCTGATTCTGACAGGTTCGGGCTAAACGTCTGTAGGGCTACACTTCCGGATTTCAACGCTGCTGAGTTTGTTCAGCAGGCAGGGGAACTCGGATGTGACGTGGCGATAATCCGTGTCCCGTCCGGTAATGCGTCGTCGCTCGCTATCCCGCACCTCGGTTTCACCACGATCCACGCAGATACCCTCGTCTATTACGACTGCGATATTGAGAGCGTCGTTCCACGGGAACGAACTAACTCCGATATTGAGTTTCGGAACGCTACGTTGAGTGACATTGACGAGCTCTCGATTCTCACGCGGTATATCTTCCACGACTATAGAAGCCACTATTCTGCGAACCGGTTATTCGATCCCTCGGGCATCCCGCATGGCTACGGTGAGTGGGCAGCAAGTTTTGTTGGCCAGGAGTCGAAACAGGTCCTCCTCGCATGCGCCGCCAACGAGATCGTTGGTTTTCTCACATTTGAAGTAGAGGACGAGACTGCAGAGATCGTTCTGAATGGCGTTCATCCAGAGTGGGCCGGACGCGGTATCTATGGTGACCTCATTACGCTTGTGCAGGAATACGCCGCTCAATTCCATTTTCAGCGCATTGTAGTTTCCACACAGGTGCACAATATTTCCGTTCAACGAGCCTGGCGTCGTGAGGGTTTCAAGCTCAGTCATGCCTACGACACTTTCCACATCAACACCCTTTTCAGTGCTGGGGCGCGGATTGCCGAATATCGGCTCGATCTCTCGCACGAGGTTCAGGCTGACCATAGTGCTGCTGTCATGGACGTCGTCGTGCGCGCTGGTCGTGACATCGGCCTGCGCGCTTCCAATGTGACTTGGATCCCGCTGCGGAAAATTGTTGGCGGAGCCTATTTTCTGTCAATCCGGTCGGTAGACCGCAGAGATGAACCTACTAACAGTCTGATCGTGGGCGAACTCCGTCAGGTCGACGGAACCCTGGCTGCTGTTCTCCAGGCAAAGAAGCATTTTTTACTCCCCTAAGGACAGCCTCAGCAATGATTCCCTTCAACCGGCCAGCTCATACCGGCCTGGAAGACAAGTACGTGCTTGCAGCTCTCAACAGCGCCAAGATGAGCGGAGATGGTGACTTCGCACGAAAGTGTGAAGCCTGGTTCGAGCAAGAGATGTCTGTCTCCCGGGCCATGCTTACGCCTTCCTGTACGCAGTCCCTGGAAATGGCAGCTATTCTCCTCGGCATCGAGCCCGGTGACGAAGTTATATTGCCTAGCTACACGTTCGTCAGCACGGCGAACGCATTTGTACTGCGCGGGGCCACGGCGGTCTTCGTCGACATCGACCCGCAGACGATGAACATTGATCCGCAGCTCATCGAAGATGCAATTACGCCAAAGACGAAGGCGATCGTGGTGGTTCACTATGCGGGCGTCGCTTGTGACATGAACGTCGTGATGGACATCGCGTCCAGGCATGGCCTCTTTGTTGTAGAAGACGCTGCGCAAGCCATGGGTTCAATGCAGAACGGCAAGCATCTCGGCACCATTGGTCATCTTGGCACGTTCAGCTTCCACGAGACGAAGAACTACACCAGCGGTGGTGAGGGCGGTCTGCTCTTGGTGAATGATCAGAAGTTCAAAGACCGCGCAGAGATCATTCGCGAAAAGGGTACCAATCGTCGCGCCTTCTTCAAGGGACAGATTGACAAGTACACCTGGGTTGATATTGGAAGCAGCTACCTTCCTTCCGAGGTTCAAGCCGCCTACTTGTGGGGGCAGATCGAGGGATACGAGTTGATTTCCAAGGATCGCCTCAAGACCTGGAACTACTTTTATGAGACGTTGAGCGAATGCGCAGAGGAGATCGGTCTCACGCTGCCCCCGAAACACGAGGACGGTCTTCATAACGCCCACATGTTCTACGTCAAAGTTCAGAATCTGGAACTGCGCGGGAAGTTCATTCAACACCTCGCAGAGCGTGATGTCTTAGGTGTCTTTCACTACGTGCCACTCCACAGCGCGCCAGCTGGACTGAAGTATGGAAGGTTCCACGGCCCAGACACTCACACCACGGCCGAGAGTGAGCGGCTCGTACGGCTGCCCCTGTGGTATGGGATGACTGACGACGAACGTGCACAGGTAGCGGATGCTGTCATGACCTTCCGCGGCTGAGCCCGCCACGCCATTGTCCGAAGCTGCGTCTGCACTCGAGAAAGAATCAACGTTGACTGCCCTCCACCTCGTGGCACGCTCACACATTACAGAACACTTTTTTGATTTCTTGAAGACTTCCGGCGCGGGCAGAGGCGGGTACATACTTCTCGGGCCCGGAAAGAGTGCGGACTGGCCACGTGATAGTGGATACACCGTCGTCGCGCCGCGAAATAGAATCACCTGGATCTTGGCCCATATCTACTTGGCTACGCGCGCCCAAAGGATCTTCGTACACGGCCTGTCTAAGAGCATCCTCTTTAGTACGGCGCTGACCCCTTGGGTCCTTAGCAAGTGCTACTGGCTGATTTGGGGTGGGGACCTATACGCGTATCGCCATCGACGCGCTTCGCGAAATAATCGCGCCGTCGAACCAGTCCGGCGGTTTGTGATCAAACGAATCGGGCACCTAGTGACGTATGTCCCCGGCGATGTCGCACGGGCCCGTCAATGGTATGGCGCACGTGGCCAATGGCATGAATGTCTCCTGTACCCGGGAAACACAGTGCAGCTTCCGGCAGAGAGCCAAGAGGCTCCCCACTCCATCATTCGAGTACTCGTTGGCAACTCTGCCGACCCTGAGAACAACCACCTTGAGACGTTTGCGGAGTTGTCCCGCATTGGCGGGGACTTCACTGTGCACGTACCACTGGCGTACGGCGATGCAGCAAATCGAGAGCGCGTCATGCGCGTTGGGCAGGAGCTCTTCGGCGATAGATTTATGCCCATCCTGGGCATGATGCCGTTCGGCGAGTACTTGGCATTCCTTCAGTCCATTGACATCGCAATCTTCAACCACAAGAGACAGCAAGCAATGGGCAATACGATTTCCCTGCTCGGCATGGGAAAACGTGTCTTCATTCGAAGCCAGACTCCTCAGTGGGACCTATTCAAGGAGTTTGGTGTAACTGTTTCTGCTCTTGATAACGGTATCGATCTCAATCTTATGTCGGAGAATCTGGCTGAAGCAAACAAATCGACCATCGCCACGCGGTTTAGTCTTCGCGTCTTATCGGAGCAGTGGAAAAGGCTTCTTGATGACTGACGAGCCTAGTTGCTGCGCATTGACGCGGTGATGGGCCGCTGGAAGAGGGGCCGCACCAAATGAACAAGAAACAACTACTCAGCTATGCGCTCGGTCCGGTTGGAACAGGTCTCCTAGCGTTGGGAACTGTGCCTTTGGTTGCCTGGTTTTTCAGCCCCGCCGACGTTGGACGCCTATACGTCCTGCAAACAGTCATAGCGTTCGCTGTCATTGTGGTTTTCCTTGGACTTGATCAGGCCTACGTCCGTGAGTTCCACGAGACTACCGACGCTGGCAGCTTGTTAAGGGCTACGTTCCTTCCTGCAGCGGCTCTGCTAACCGTGGTCGTATTGGCGGCCTTGCCTTTTTCCAGCACGATATCCGTCTGGCTCTTCGAAAGCAGCGAACCAACATTCGTTTGGGTGACACTCGGCTGCGCGCTGTGCGCCTTCGTTTCGCGTCAACTCTCGTTGATTCTGAGAATGGAGGAGAGAGCATTCACCTTTTCGTTGAGCCAGCTGTTGCCTAAGCTGATTTTCGTCGTTCTCGTCGCCGCAGTATCCGTCCTCAGCGTCGAACCCAGCTTTCTCGGCTTGGCTCTTTCGCTCCTGATCGCTTCAGCCTCAGTCATGCTCGCACTCGTCTGGTCGACCCGAGCAACATGGAACGCTGCGGTGCGTGCGCGGGGCCGCCATTTCGACCTCTCCAAGTTGTTGCGCTTCGGCCTGCCCCTCATGCTGGCGAGCCTGGCCTACTGGGGGCTCACCGCGACAAGCGCATTTATGCTGCGTGGGCTTTCAGATCTCACACAGGTCGGTATTTACTCCGTGTCAATGAGTGTTGCGGGCATTGCGGCGATCTTTCAAACCATTTTTACTGTAATTTGGGCCCCGTTGGTCTACAAATGGGTTGCCACGGGAACCGACATTTCGAACATCGAAAGGGTTTCTAGGCAGGCGCTAGTGGTTGTTGTCGCTGTGCTCAGCTGCGGCGGGATGATGTCCTGGTCTCTCGAGTTCGTGCTTCCATCCGAATACTCAACTGTGCAGTATCTCTTCCTCTGCACAGTGATCCAGCCTTTGCTATACACGCTTTCTGAGATCACAGGCATCGGTATCGCTGTCACGCGCCGCACGGCATTTTCGCTGTGGACGACGCTGTTGGCGCTGGCAACGAACATTGCGCTCAATGTTCTCTTGATCCCGGCGCTGGGAGCAGCGGGGGCCGTGATAGCAAACGCCCTTTCGTTCGCAGTTTTCTTCATTGGACGGACGGAAGCATCCGCCCGGGTCTGGCGGCCAGTCCCACGGCTGCGGATCTATTTGGTGGTGCTATCGGGTGTCGCGATGTCGGTACTGACGGTATTGGTAGGTTCGCAACTCGGGTACTGGATTGTTGTCGTGTGGGCACTGTACGGGGTGTTTTTCTTGACCGTTATGCGGGCTGATGTTCGAGCGCTTCTTGCGCTAGTCCGAAGAAGGTGAAGACTGCGCGCGCCCATGAGCGAGCCAATGGACACATTGAATAGCCAGCGGAGTGAACACGGCCATCCAAACGCCATGGCTGTGCGGTTGGGCTCATTTCCTCAGTTCAGGGAGCGGCGGATGCGCCCTCGAAGTAGACATAACGATTGCTGCTTCGTTCTTCTAGTCGCTGGTGGGCCGCACCGAGTAAAAGCCTAGGTTCCAATACCCTGTAACGCATCAACCACGCAATGCGATCGTCCCAGCGTTGTGTTCTAGTCGCCCAGGAGAATGATGAAGTTCCTTGCAACGGCCCGCCAGTGGTCACGCCGAAGAGTCGTGCTTCTGATAACCATTTCAGTACTTGTCGTGGGTGGGTTGATCACCACGATCGCGTTCCTGCCCTCCACCTCCGAAGCGGGAGCGCCAATAAAGAGCAAGCCTGCCCCGGAGCCGCCGCAGGCCGCAACCGTCCACGTGCTCGCGACCTTCTCGAACTGGAACCTGGTCGGCGAAGGCGACGCAACGTTCAGTGCCGAATACGGCGTGGCACCGGAAGGCTCCACCTCCCTTCGCATTAGCGCGGCAGAAGCAACTCCGCGTGCTCTGCAACAGCTTGTGCCGGTAGAACCCCTCACCGAGTATGTGTTCAGCGCACTCGTTTCTGGCGACAGCGACGCCGATCAGGATTCCTCTCCGGCTCTACTCATGGGAGCGACGGAAGCAGAAAGATACGACTTTCCGGCATCGACCGCTTCCTGGACAGAGACAACATGGAGCTACACGACGGCTGCAGGTGAGACCGAGCTCGCACTCTCTCTCGTTGCGACTGGTGCAACCAATGGGTTCCGTATCGACGATCTCACCATGACGGCGGCTGCGACCCAGGCGAACTTGATCGCCAACGCCTCCTTCGAGACCTTCTCCGCGCCAACCCAGATCACCAATTCCTCCCTCATCATGAAGACGGGCGACGCGCTTTTGGGCCTCGCCTGGCAGACGCCGTCAGTGGTTTGGAGCGTCGCCGACGAAACAACTACTACCGTTGCCAGCGGGGAGCTTCAGATTGCAGACGGACTAGGCCTTCTTGCGCTGGGTGAGCTGCCACAGGGCTACTACAACGCCAACCTGGCCAGCAGCGATGGGACGATCGCCACTCAACAGGTTAGTTTCATTGTGTTGGACGACCCTTCCATCCCTTCTCCGACCGACGATCGTTTTGGTGTCGGCCTTCACATTGGCGCCGCTGCCTACGTTGGCTCTGCCCCATCGGCCGCGCAACTTGGATTCCGGCAGGCTCGCAACGATGCCTACTGGTCAAAGACCGAACTGGAACCCGGCGTGTACACATTTCCCGACGAAGTGGACCGAGAGACAGCGGCGTTCGCGAATGCCGGAGTCGCCGTTCTCCCCATCAGCGTCTACTCAAATAAGCTCTACGACAATGGCAAGACGCCTAGTAGCCCGGCGGGAATCAGCGCCTACGTTGCGTACACGAATGCAGTGCTGGAGCATTTTTCGCCCGACGCCATTGAGGTCTACAACGAGTTCAACTGGCTCTTGAACACAAGCGAGTGCGGTGCAACCGCCACCTGCTACATCCAACTGCTACAGCCCACGGCTGAAAAGATTAGAGCAGAGCACCCGGGTACCCTCGTCGTCGGCCCCTCGACTGCCCACCTAGATGAAACATTCATGAACGAGTTCTTCCAAGCTGGCGGCCTGGACCTGATTGACGCAGTCAGCTTCCACCCCTATGACGAACTCAACATAGGCGCCGAGACCTTGCTACCAATTCTGAAGCAGGCGAACGACAGCATCAAGGAATACAACAACGGTCAGAGTAAACCGATCTGGCTGACCGAACTGGGATGGACATCAGGCAAGGTCGGCGAGCTCAACCAAGCCAACTACCTAGTTCGCGGCCAGACGATCGCATTCGCAAACGGAGTCGAACGCTTCTACTGGTATGACCTCGTCAACGACAATCTGGACCTTGCCGATGGCGAGGGGAACTTCGGCCTGCTCAGGCAGATGAACGAATTTGTTCCAGCGTTTGCGCCGAAACCTGCGGCAATGGCGCAAGCCATGCTTGCTCGCAAGATTGCGGACAAACCATTCGCCAGTCAGGATCCACTCGATGAGTCGACGTTCTCGTATGTTTTCGGCGCCGGCAAATCAGCGACACGAGTGGCCTGGGCAACATCACCGACGACCGTGTCTTACTCGACGAGCGAGCCTATTACCGTTACAACTCAGTTTGGAAAAACGTCGACGCTAGAGCCCAGCAATGGACGCGTCAGCGTGGATCTCACCGATCAGGCGGTCTACCTCGATGGCGACTTGGCCGATGCGGTTGTCACAGCGTCCTAGACGTCACGAACTGGTGTCCACCCTGACCATCTGCCTTGGACAGCTCCATTCGCGGAATGCGTTGTCGCCCTCACGACCCGTGTGCAGTCAGGCGTGCATTGAGCTAGTGCGCGTCAGTTCCCGGCGCAACAACAGCCCTGACCGTGCGCCACAGGATGACAACGTCGCCCGTCATCGACCAGTTCTCCACATAGTAAAGGTCGAGGCGGATTGCGTCGTCCCAGGACAGACGCGAGCGCCCACTCACCTGCCACAGGCCACTCATGCCGGGCTTCATGAAGAGGCGGCGGTGCGCCGTGTCATCGTAGAGAGCGACTTCCGCAGCACGCTGCGGACGAGGACCCACGAGGCTCATGTGCCCGAGCAGCACATTGAACAGCTGGGGGAACTCATCGAGCGAGTACTTACGGATGAACTTGCCCACGGGAGTGATGCGCGGGTCGTTGAGTACCTTAAACAAGGGTGTGTCCGACGTCCCCTGCGCGTCGAGGAGGCTGGCGAGCTGGTCGTCGGCGCCCTGCACCATCGAACGGAACTTCAGCATGCCAAATGGGTTGCCCCGCAGGCCGATGCGCTCCTGGGTATAGAGGATGGGCCCGGGGCTCGTGCTGCGCACGGCAATGGCTACCGCGATGAGCATCGGTGACCCGACGATGATGAGGGCCGCCGCCCCGACGATGTCGAAAATCCGTTTCGCCGTTTGTTTGCGTCCACCGAATTCGGGGAAGTCGACGTGGATGAGGGGCAGTCCCGCTACAGGGCGAGCGTGGATGCGCGGGCCCGCCACGTCGGTTAGCGCTGGGGCAACGATCAAATTGACCTTGCGCGCTTCGAGATCCCAGCCCAACTGACGCATGTCAGCCGGGCTGATGTCATCTGCTCCGGTGAAGACAACCGTGTCGATGTCCAAGTCGTCGATGCAACGCAATGCATCGACGAACGACCCGAGTACGGGCACGCCAGGAATGAGATTGTGCGTGGAGTCGCCGGAGCGTGTGAGTGCCGCCACCGCGAAAAGGCCCGTTGAACCATCGCGCTGGATGTTCTCTGCCACGTGCTTCGCTTTGTCTCGCTCGCCGATGAGGATGGTGCGAGAGAGGTAGAGCCCGCGCTTCTGCTTACGTCGAAGCCATTGCCTCCATGCCCAACGGGAAGCCAGGAGCAGAACGATGCCGAGCGGAAGTGCGGTGAGAAAATACCCTCGGCCCAGTTCAAGCCTGAATAGATAGGCGATGATGGCGAAAACGCCGAAGAGCCTGATCGTGCCGTCGGCAATGCGCTTGTACTCGGTGGTCCCGGAGCCAAGGTTCTTATGTTCCCGCGCGGCAAAGAAGTCGAGGAAGAGCATCCACACGATCACGACGACGATCGAAACGACCGTGTAAGCAATAGGGAAGGCGACGAGAGGTGCTTTGTCCAGCGCGAGTTGAGCTGCACCGTCACCGATCCACATGGACTGCGACAGGAAAATGGCTAGAAGAAGGACGACGAGGTCGCTGACGAACAAACGCTTTGCGTAGGACCGCTGCCACGTGCTTTCGCGAGTGGTGTAGGTCCTGTCTTCAACTGTCACGAGTCGCCACTTCGCAATGGGACACTGACCTACGCAGATGACTCGGACTCAAAATCGGGTTCCCCTCAAACGGCGAGCGACCCTCAGCGGTGAGTTCCCCCCACGGCCGCGTACGCCCCATCTTTACACAGCCAATCCGCACTACATTCTCATGGAGTTGGGATGTTCGGCGTGTCGCGCCTTCAAGAAACGATTGAACACTGTCAAACAGTTGTTCAAGGTGCCCCGAAATGGGGGCAGAGAAACTAATGCGAAGTGCGGCGCGCGGCCCGCAGCGCCACGAAGTGCACAATTAGGCCAGCAATCGGCCCCGCCGAGAGCGCCAACGCCGCCTTGAATTCAATGCCAGCCGGCACGAAGAGCGCAGCCAGAGCAACGATCGACGCAACGATCCATCCAGCGGCATAGGCACGATGCCTGCCCTGTGCGAGCAGCGCCGGTCCGGTCACGCACAGTGCGCCGATGAAGCCGGACGATACAACCAACGGCACGAGTGCTTCTGGCGGCAGGGCATACTCAGCGCCCATGAAGGTGCGAAGCGCCCACTGTCCCCAGAGCGCAGTGATCGCGGCGAGCAACAGCATCACCGCGCCGATCAACGCCGCAGCCTTGCCGATCAGCTTGCCGATCTGATCCGGATGACTGGTAAACCGGGTGATCAAGTAGCTCTGCAGCGCCATCATCGGTACGAGAATCGGTGCCCTGGTCAGCGTGATGGCAAAGATCAGCGCCCCAAGGGTGGCCGACTCCCCCTGTTTGGCGAAGAAGGCCAAAATCAGCGGGAAACCGTTGATCAGCACAGCGGTAGCGGACGCCGCCAGCACCGTGTGACCGGAGTTGACCGCTAGCTCGCGGTACGTCAAACGCGAGCGACTGACCATCCTGAGCGTGCGCGGAGCGCAGAGATAGATGATGGCGATCGACAGCGGGAACGGCAGGATGACTACCCACGCCAACGCAGTCGTACTGCCACCAACCCCAAGCACGACAAGCACTCCGAGGAGGCGCAGCAGTCCATCGAGAACGATGGTTCCTGCCATCAGGCGCCACCGCTCGGCGCCGGCCAGCGCGCCACACATTGTTGCGACAATCGCGTTGAATGCTGAGCCGATGGAGATCTGCAGTGACAGATCTGCGTAGTCAGGAGTGAGCGCAGCAGGCGCCCACCAGAAGCTTGTTGCAAACACGACGAGACCGACGATGAGGCCAGCAGCAGCACCAAAGATCCACAGCGAGCTTTTCGCGGGAACGGCATCCGCTAACGCCAGGGACTCGGCGGTTGCACGGGTGGACTCCTGCTGCAGTCCGAACAGCACGCCTACGATTAGGAAGAGACCCGACCAGAAGACGCCGAAGTAGGCGTACAGGTCGGCACCAAGAACTTTGGCAACAGCGAACGTGACGACGAAGCCGGCGATACCGGAGATGCCGGTAGCGACGAGCACCCACAGGACGCTCTGCGGTCGCGTCGGGCGCTGCGGCGTCAGGGTCTCGTCGGTCATCATGCTGAGTCTACGATCCAGACCTGTCGAGACGCAGTGCGCCCGCGGTCACCCGTTTGGCCGCGAACTGCGATGCCCAACGAATCGGAACATGCCACAGCGGAGAGAGGGGTCGAAGCGGCGACGGCAGGTGGCTGCGCTTGATTGCTTCAGACTCGGCACCGGATGCCGCACGGTTGGCCACCGTCAACGACTCAGGGTGCCAACGGAATGCGGAGACCGATGTGCGGGTCCAGACGAAGCGGCCAAGCTTGCGCAGCTTAAGGAACACGTCCAGATCCATTGCGTATTTGTAGTCAACGTTGAAGTTTCCTACAGCGGCAAGCGCATCAAGACGGATCATGGTGCCGGGGTGCGGAATGAGATCAGGGCCCCAAGCCAGCAGGACAGGCGCGAGCCAGCCTGCGTTGCTCACAGCGATGGTGCGACCCTGCGGGTCGATGTAGTCGCAGCCGCCGAACGCGAGCACGGCATCAGCGTTGGCATTAAGGAGGTCGCGCAGCGTGGCCAGTCCGCCCGGACGGAACAGATCGTCATCGCCGATCCAGGCGTAGAACACCTCGTCGGTGCGAGCAGCGATGCCCGCGTTGATCGCGCCGGTCAGACCCTGACGCGGGTCATCAATCAGCACGGCACCGTACTTGGACGCAAGGGCACGTGCTTCCGTCGCAGCAGGCGGGATGACGAGGGCGAGGGTGAGGTCGACGCTCGAACGCTGCGCCTCGATTGTCTCCAACGTGATGGCCAGGAGATCGAGTCGATCGCCGAGTGTCGGCAGGACGACGAGCACCTTGCCCCGCCCATGGGTGACAGGCTTTGCCAAGTTAAATGTTCCTTCGCTTGATAGGCTGCGAATTGATTTCGCCGAATGATGGAACTGCAGGCATCCAGCTACAGTGCCGATGAGAACCCATGAGAGTCTACCGACTATGAACTTCAATCAGCCGCTCAACCGCGCCAGCCGAGTCTACGTCGCCGGGCACAGAGGCCTCGTCGGTGGCGCAATTTGGCGCCACCTGGAGAACTCCGGCTTCACGAATCTCGTGGGAGCGACATCCGCCGAACTCGACCTGCGCAACCGCAAAGCGGTGTTCGACTTCTTCGCAGAGGTCAAGCCGGATGTCGTCATCGACGCCGCAGCGCGCGTGGGCGGCATTCAGGCCAACAACACGTACCCCGCCGAGTTCCTGAGTGACAACCTGCAAATTCAGGTCAATGTGATGGATGCCGCCAACAGCGTCGACGTCGACCGCCTGCTGTTCCTCGGCTCCAGCTGCATCTACCCGAAGTTCGCCGACCAGCCCATTCGCGAAGACTCGCTGCTTACCGGTGCCCTCGAACCCACCAATGACGCGTACGCCATCGCGAAGATCGCCGGCATCATGCAGGTGCAGGCCAGCCGACGCCAGTACGGTCGCAATTGGATCTCGGCGATGCCGACCAATCTGTACGGTCCGGGCGACAACTTCCACCCCGAGCACTCTCACGTGTTGCCGGCCATGATGCGCCGCTTCCACGAAGCAACCGAAACCGGCGCTGACGAGGTCGTCATCTGGGGTTCAGGTACGCCACTTCGTGAGTTCCTCTTTGTCGAAGACCTCGCTGCTGCCAGCCTGTTCTTGCTGGAGAACTACGACTCCCCCGAGACCATCAACGTCGGTGTCGGCCACGACCTTTCGATTGCTGAACTGGCCAGGCGCGTTGCCGGCACCGTGGGCTACACGGGCAGCATCAGCCAGGATCCGACGAAGCCGGATGGCACTCCACGAAAGCTGCTGGACGTCTCGCGCATCAACGACCTCGGTTGGAAGGCCCAGGTTGACCTTGATGAGGGCCTGGCCCGTACCTACGCCTGGTTCCTCGAGAACGCCGCTTCGCTTAGATCCAAATGATGGGTCGAGCAGAACGGGTGTGCTCGGCATGAGCCTGAACGATCGTCAGGCGCCAGGAACTCTGGACATCATGATGCCGTTCTACGGCGACCCCGAACAATTCCGCGCTGCCGTCAGCAGCATCCTCGCCCAGACCGACCCGCACTGGCGACTCGTGGTGATCGACGACCTGTATCCGAGCCTCGAGCCCGGTCAGTGGTTGCAGGGTCTCGGCGATGACCGCATCGAATACCACCGCAACATCGTCAATCTCGGCGTCGCCGGCAACTTCGCTCGCTGCATCGAATTGGCTGCGGCATCCCATACGGTGATCATCGGATGCGACGATGTGCTCCGGCCTGGCTACGTCGGCCGGATGCTCGAACTAATCCAGCAGTTCCCCGACGCCGCGTACTTCCAGCCCGGCGTCGACGTCATCGATTCGGATGGCCGTATCGGCACTCCGCTGCCCGACAGGGTGAAGGCCTACTACCGCCCGCCGTTGACGGGTACGACCGAATTGCGCGGCGAAGAACTCGCAACCAGCTTGCTGCGGGGCAATTGGACCTACTTCCCCTCGATCTGCTGGCGCACAGAGACGCTGACTCAGCATGGCTTCCGAGCCGACCTTGATGTAGTCCTCGACCTCGCCCTGCAGATTGAGATCGTGATGGCCGGTGGCTCACTGGTCGCCGACACCGAACGGACCTTTCTCTACCGTCGCCACAGCGCCAGTGTGTCGTCGTGGAAAGCCAACGACGGATCCCGTTTCCGGGAGGAACGCGCCTTCTTCCTGAGCACCGCAATTGCCCTGCGCGCTCGTGGATGGGACGTTGCAGCGCAGGCCGCATTCCGTCACCTCTCGTCGCGAATGAACGCTCTCACCCGAGTGCCTGCAGCGGTCAAGGCTGGCAGCGGCACCGGCGTCCGCTCACTGTTCGGTCACGCGTTCGGCCGCGGGCAGCTCGTGGATCCCGCCAACCGTCCAGCTGTGGATTGTTAGTATGGAATCCATGCCGTCCCCGTTCGAACGCACTCTTATCGTTATGCCCGCGTTTAATGAAGAAGAGTCCGTCGGCGATGTAGTGCGTGAGGTCTACGCCAAGCTTCCGGGCGTGCGCTGCCTGGTCGTCAACGATGGATCATCTGACAACACCACTGCCGTTGCTACTGCCGCTGGCGCAGCTGTCGCAGTGTTGCCCTTCAATCTGGGGGTCGGCGGAGCCATGCGCCTCGGATTCAAGTACGCTCTCGAGAACGGCTTCGACAACGTCGTACAAATCGATTCCGACGGTCAGCATGATCCCAGCAACGTTCCGGCTCTTCTCGCCGCTCTTGAGCGTGCCGACCTGGTGATCGGTGCACGTTTCGCCGGCGAAGGAAACTACGAGGTGAGCGGTCCGCGTAAGTGGGCGATGGTCGTGCTCTCTGGCATTCTGAGCCGCACTGCTGGCACCAAGCTCACCGACACCACCTCAGGTTTCAAAGCGTGCGGGCCTCGCGCCGTGCGCTTGTTCGCCAGCCATTTTCCGGCCGAGTACCTCGGCGACACAATCGAGGCCCTGGTGATCGCATCCCGTGCCGGCTGCATCGTTGAGCAGGTTCCGGTTGCCATGCGCCCCCGCGCAGGCGGCACCCCGTCTCACAATCCGATCAAGGCGGCTACATACCTCGCCCGCGCATTCCTCGCACTCGGGTTTGCACTGATGCGCCCATCCTCAACAATTGCAACGAAAGCCTGACGCCCCATGAGCGTAACCTCCTATATCTTTGGCATCCTTGCCGCCCTGATGACGCTCGGGGTCGTCATCGAGATGCTGCGTCGCCGCCGCCTGCGCGAGCGTCACGCCATCTGGTGGCTCATCGCCGGCGTGCTTGCGCTTATCGTGGGCATCTTCCCCGCCGTGCTCGATTGGGCAGCCAACCTTGTTGGTGTGGGCGCCCCCACCAACCTCGTGTTCTTCGTGAGCATTGCTGTGTTGTTCCTGGTCTGTATCCAGCACAGCGCCGAGCTCACTGACCTTGAGAGCAAGACACGCACGCTCGCCGAAGAGTCGGCCCTGCAGGACATGCGGATTCGCGAGCTGGAGCAGAACAGCGAGATTTCGCGCTAGAACTGCGGATGCGCCGACGCGGCCGACTGTTCTTCCCGGGTCTGCTACCGAACCTCGACGTCGAATGTCGCCTGCGGGCAGACATCCTTCAGCTCGGCTTCAAGCTCTGTGGAGCCAGTGATCACGACAACGTTGCCGTCCCAGGCCTCGATTGCCGCACAGATATCAGCCGGATTGGTCGGATCGAGAACATATGCATATTTACGAATCGGATCGTCGCTCGTGACCGACCCCAGCTGCATCGCCCAGAAGTTGATGAATGCGTCGTCCCCGGCCGTCGCCGAATACTCGGCGAAGATCGTTTTCGTGCCCGTCTCGGCCTCCGCGAAGAGGGCATCCTCTCGCGCCGCGTCCGCAGACGACTCAGGGGTGAGCCCAATGCCCACGAGCGGATAGAGACCAGCCAGGTCACGCTGGATCGGCGGCACCTTGGCGATGACCAAACCAACAAGAGCGACGGTAGCCACCAGCACAGCGACAATGTTGACCCCGCGTGCGTCTGCATGACCAAGCCAGCGCAGCGCCGACGCCGCGAGTAGGACGACAAGCAGCACGCTGACCAGCC
The DNA here is from genome assembly GCF_047530025.1 of Leifsonia sp. A12D58. Lineage (NCBI taxonomy): Bacteria > Bacillati > Actinomycetota > Actinomycetes > Micrococcales > Microbacteriaceae > Leifsonia > Leifsonia sp. A12D58. Next base: position 55,037 of record NZ_JBLJAT010000003.1, read on the forward strand.
AGCCAAGCTTCGCCGGATAGTAGCCCCACAGGGTATCCATCCCCCGTCGCTGCAACGTCAGATAAGCGATACCGATGACGGCGGCAATCAGAATGACGACGACGCCCAGAAGCTCATGTCGCTGGCCGAGTCCGACCGAGGCCACCGCAGCGAAAGCGAAAATGAGTACGGCGACGAGCACGACATCGAGGGGCGTAATCTCGGGAACTCCCCCGTTGGCACCGAGCGCGGCGCCGTCGCGGGTGAGATCCGGCAGGGTCACCAGCAGGATGTACAGCACGAGTTGCAGCGCGGCAAGCCCGAACACGACCGCGTGCCAGCCCCGCAACCGCAGCAACGCACGCCAGCGCACCAGCACCGCGACACCGGCCAGGCCAAGTGACAGCGCGGCAAGTGGCGCCCAAGCAGCCAGCAGGATTGTTGTGGCAACCAAAAGCAGGCCGATCGACGCTGCAACGTGTCGCTGCAGATCGCTCCACAGCAGCCACACACAGAACAACACGGCAATGGCAATCGGCACGTTGAAGAATCCGAACCTGATCACGAATCCGGTCATGTACCAGGTCAGTGGGATGGCGCTACCGAAGATTCCGGCCAGAACGCGGAGTACCAGACGTCTGGCAGGAATCACGCGCGCGACGACGATACCGGCGAGCACACCACAGAGCAGGAAGAGGAGGATCAGCAGTTCACTCTGCCTGGAGACGTCGTGGCGAAGCAGTTCCTCGGCCGCGCCGCGACCCGGGGCGTACCACGAGGCCATCAGTCCGTTGACTAGCGGAGACGGATTCGGATTCAACCAGGGCGCAATGCCGTTGTCGTCCAGGATGAATCGGGATGCAACGGTGTTCCAGACGGTGTCTGTGCCGGTGCCCATCATCCAGCCGACGCGCATCCGCTCGCCGATACCGAGGGTGGCCGCAGCCACCAGCCCGGTGAGCACTGGTACGAGCAGGGCTGCGGCGCCCGTGGTCAGCGCTGCACGAGTGGGCAGACGGATGTCGGGCAGCCGACGATAGAGCCACGCCAGCAGACCCAGTCCCGTTGCGGCAAGCGCAACGCCGTTGGCAACGCCGAGATCGATCCCAACCAGCGGGAGCACACGCAGCAGCAGAGTGTTGCCCAGCAAGAGAAGCAGGATGGCGGCTGCCAGGCTCGTTGCCCAACCGAAGCGCTGCGTGAAGGCGAGCGTGATGACGGCGAGTACTGCAGCAACCTCGACTGCGGGTGAGAACCCGACGAGCATCAGCACGGCACCGAGCACCACAGCCGCAATCAGGCTGATGAACAGAATGCGCACGCGAAGTGGTGCTTTCTCGACGAATCGCATGGCACTGACTCCCTCTAGGCTGCGACCGTAATACTATCGGGCCGCAACTGCAGGATATTTTGAGGCGCGATAGATACAGTGGTTTCAGCGTGGCCATCGTCTCGCAGCACTCCGTCACGCGAAGGCATCTTCCCATATGACTGCGTCAGCTCCCTCGAACATCGACAGCGCTTCGGCCGACCCTGCTCGTTTCGAGATCCTGAACACCGAACATGCACGCGTCGACCCCACACACGTGGCATCCACCGTCGTCGTTTCGACATCGGCCGCCCCGGTCAGGGCACACCGCTGGAAAGTCTTCGGTGCCAGCTGGGCGATCCTGTCACTGCTCTCGATCATGTGGGCGCTAGCCACTCCCATCTCAGCGTCACCCGATGAGCCCGCGCACATCGTGAAGGCCGCATCGGTTGCCCGCGGGCAGTTCATCGGCGAGACCACGTCATTAGGTCAGGTTGTACAGGTTCCCCGGTATATCGCATATACCCACTCCGAAACCTGCTTCGCCTTCCACTCGGACGTCTCGGCCGCCTGCACGACACCGCTCGCCGGCGATCCGGCCGAGATCATCGATGCTCCGACATCCGCCGGGCTGTACAACCCCGTCTATTACATGCTCATCGGTTGGCCGACACTCTTCCTTGGCGACGACAGCGGAATCTACGTGATGCGTGCGATCAGTGCCATACTCACGTCGCTCTTTCTCGCCTGCACCATTGCGGTGGCGTATGGACTGCGCCGTAACGCGATTCCCCTGACAGCGCTGGCCGTCGCGGTGCCACCAATGCTGTTGTTCCTCGGTGGGTCGGTCAACCCGAATGCCGTCGAGATCACCGCAACGCTTGCAGTCTTCGCGGCCATGTTGGCCATCGTTACCCAACCGAACCCACGGCTGCTGACTGCACGAGCCGTCGTTGTCATGGTCGGCGCAGCGATGGCGGTCAATACCAGAGGGCTCTCACCACTCTGGGTGGCCATCGCCATCGTCGTGCCGCTTCTGCTGCTCAGCTGGAAGCAATTGTGGGTGCTGTTGCAGAAACGCCCAGTGCAATGGGCGGTCGGTGTCACTGTCGTTGCAACCGTCTTCGCGGTGGGCTGGCTGCTCCGCACCAGCTCGCTGACGGCCATGCAGGACGATCCAGACTACTTCCAGTCGTTTCCCGGAGTGGGAACCGGCCATCTCACCGGATTTGTCATGACAGTGCGCGACACCCTCGGGTACGCGCAGGGCATGATCGCCAACTTCGGCTGGCTCGATACACCGCCGCCGATCCTCGTCTACTTCACGTGGTCGGCCTTTGTCGGAATGCTGCTGCTCGTCGCGTTCAGCATTCTGCGTGGCAAGGCTCTACTCGTGGGTGGCGTGCTCCTTGCCATCTTCCTGTTCTTGCCTGCGCTCATCCAGGGCGCATACATCACGAACGGCGGCATTATCTGGCAGGGGCGCTACACACTGCCCCTGTTCGTCATGCTCGTCTTCGGACTCGCGGTGCTCGTGGCAGAGCGCATCAATTTGCCAGATGCCGGCGTGCTCAACCGGCTGACGTTCGCCGTCTGGGCAGCGTGGGCCGGCGCGCAGTACCTGTCATTCGCCGCCGCGCTAAAGCGCTACGCCGTGGGTGTGGACGGCACCTGGAAGAACGTGATCATGAATCCCGAATGGAGTGCCCCTGGCGGCAACCTTCTATGGCTCGTGGTCTTCGGCCTGGTGCTTGTCGGCGGAGCCTGGGCTGGTTGGCACATCTCTCGGGCCCATGTCATGGTCCCCGAATCCGCTCCCGCTCTGCCGACCCCGGCACTGTCAACACCCTCGCAGGCAGCGGACGCCACAACCGCGATACCCGCCACCTCACGCTAAGCCCGCGCGACAGAACTTGACTGGGCGGCGGTGCGGTTGTCTTAGCCCGCGACGCCGGTAAGCTCTGCCAGGTCGGAATCGACCATCAGGCTGACAAGTTGGGTGAAGTCGACGCTCGGTTGCCATCCCAGCGCACGAAGCCGTGAAGGATCACCGACGAGTTCTTTGGGGTCCGCCGGCCGGTAGAACGCTGGATCGATGACGACATACGATTCCCAGTGATCGATTCCAATGTGCGCGAATGCAGCCTGCACGAACTCGCGGACGGTGTGCGATACCCCCGTCGCCACGACGAAGTCACCGGCAGCATCCGCTCGCCCGATCCGCAACATCGCGTCGACATAGTCTGGCGCGTAGCCCCAGTCACGGTGCACATCGATATTGCCCAATACCAGCTTGTCGGAGAGCCCGAGAGAGATACGGGCAACCTCTTGAGAGATCTTGCGAGCGACGAAAGACACTGGCCGCTGCGGGGACTCGTGGTTGAACAGGATCGCCGAGCTGGCGAACATCCCTCGCTGGCGATAGACCCCCACCATTTCGTGCGCAAACGATTTGGCGACTCCATATGGAGTGACAGGAACCCGCGGCGTTGACTCGTCCTGAGGCACCATCGTCGCGTCTCCGAAGATCTCCGCGCTCGAGGCCTGTACGAATCGAACGGGGTTGCCGGTGCGCTCTGCCAGCTTCCAGGCAGCCTCGATGAGCCGAATCGGGCCGACGCCCAACACATCGGCCGTCTCGGCCGGGTACTCCCAGGATCGTGCGACAGAGGTGTTGCCCGCGAGGTTGTAAATGTGAGTTGGTTCGACGGATGCCACCAACGCGGCAATCCCGTCGCCGTCGCTCAGGTCTGCCACATGCGCCATCGCCTCAGGGAAGGTCACCCTGAGCCGCTGGGCACCTTCTGGCGAGTGGCACATGCCATGAACGACATGACCTTCGTGAACCAGACGGCGCACCAGATAGGTGCCATCCTGGCCGTTGGCCCCGGTGACGAGCACGCGTTCTTGAACTACCTCGTTCATCCGTGTACCTCGACTGCGTCCGCGTATGCGGAGAGGTGCACATCGAGGCAACGTTCCCAGGTGAACTTCTTCACCTGCTGGAGGCCGGCAGCCGTCAGCTCGTCCGACTTCTGCAGGGCTTGTGAGACGCCCTCGGCGATGGCCTCGGGGCTGTGCGGATCGAACAGTACTGCCGCGTCACCGACGACCTCAGGCAATGAGCCCGCGTTGGAGACAGCTACGGGGCATCCCGATGCCATCGCCTCCAGCGGCGGCAGCCCGAAGCCTTCGTACAGGCTGGGAAAGACGAGCGCACCTGCGGTGCGGTACAGGTGGAGCAGTTCGTCCTGCGAGACGAGCCCCTTACGGTCGACCCAATCAGGCAGATCACCGAGCGTGCCGAGGCCACCACCGGTGAGTACGAGTCGCAGCTCTGGATTGCTCTTGCGCGCAATCTCCATCCCAGCGATCAGCGTTGCGTGGTTCTTGTGTGGCCATCCCCGTGCCGGATAGAGCACGAAGTTCTCACGCTCCCCCAGGTTCGGCGTGAAGCGATCGGTATCGACACCGAGGTGGGCAACGTGGATGCGGTCAGCGTCGATGCCGAGAAGTTCGACCATGCGCCGCTTGGCGAAATCGCTGATCGTGATGACGGCATCGGCGCGCTTGGCGAAGCCCTCGTAATAACGCTTGCGGTAAAGAAGCTCTGCCTTGCTGAACATGTGCGGAAGTTCAAGGTGCTGCACATCGAGCAGTGACTGGACTGATGCCTGCGATCTGTTGGGCTTCGGCACGGGCACAGTAAACGGATAGTGCACGACATCCACACCCGACAGCGCCCGTCGAATTGACGGCGCGCGCAGGTTAAGAGTGGCAACTGCACGCAGACGGTCGGTGGTGGAACCCCCGGCAGGTATCCCGGAAACAATGTACTCGGGAAGACCGTTACCAAAGCCTCGAGCTGCCTCCGGAACAAAAGCGGTGGTGGAGACAGCGTCGGTTGTTGCAAGTTGCCCAGTCAGTGCTCGCGCATACGTCTCGCTCCCGCCCATTCCGCCCGGAACGAGTGTGAGCATAGACAGCGCAACCCGCAAGTGTGGTTGCTGGTTAACTGAAGAGTCGATCACGCGAACTGTACTCGATCGATCCATGGCTCGCCGCTTGCGTTCAGCGATGCAACATCGGCGTCAACCATGAGGCGAGCCAGGTCGGGCGTAAGAGTCTTCGGAACCCAGCCGAGCATGTCCTGGGCCTTCTGGGCGCTGCCGACAAGTGCGTCGACCTCGGTCGGGCGCAGGTAGCGCTCGTCGAAGCGCACGTACTTCTCCCAGTCGAGGTTGACGTGCTCGAACGAGAGCTGCAGGAAGTCGCGCACCGTGTAATTGGTGCCGGTGGCTACGACGTAGTCGGTCGGGGTGTCGTGCTGCAGCATGCGCCACATTGCCTCAACGTACTCGGGTGCGTAGCCCCAGTCGCGAACCGAGTCGAGGTTACCCATGTAGAGCTCGGTCTGCGTGCCCGCCGCGATGCGAGCGACAGCACGGGTGATCTTGCGAGTGACGAACGTGTCGCCGCGGCGCGGGGATTCGTGATTGAACAGGATGCCGTTGACCGCGAACATTCCGTAGGCCTCGCGGTAGTTGCGCGTGATCCAGTAGGAATACACCTTGGCCACGCCGTAGGGCGAACGCGGGTAGAACGGGGTGTCTTCGTTCTGCGGCGGGGGCGTAGCACCGAACATCTCCGAGCTGCTCGCCTGGTAGAACCGGCAGTGCAGGCCCGTCATACGGATGGCTTCGAGCAGGCGGATGGTGCCCATGCCCGTGGTGTCACCGGTGTACTCGGGCTCGTCGAAGCTGACCCGAACGTGGGACTGAGCGGCGAGATTGTAGACCTCGTCCGGACGGATCTGATCGAGGAGAGTGACAAGACGTGAACCGTCGGTGAGGTCACCGTAGTGCAGGAACAACCGAGCGCCTGATTCGTGCGGGTCCTGATAGATGTGATCGATGCGACTCGTGTTGATAGTCGACGAACGACGGATGAGGCCGTGGACCTCATACCCCTTTGAAAGGAGAAGCTCGGCCAGATAGCTGCCGTCCTGACCGGTGATGCCAGTAATCAGTGCGCGCTTCGGCTGGGTTTCGGTCATAAGAATAAATCTCCGCCACTTTGTGGGGGCCCATCAGAAAGTCCGACTGCCCGCTGGTCAAGACGCATTAAGCCTACCCCAGCGGTGTTGCCGGGGAAGCTGAGCATTCCTTATCGGGACGCGGGTTTCCTGGGCCGGTCACTGGCTATTTTTAGCCGGGCTCTCCGGGGTCCGGCACACCGGTTACAAGCGCTACGCGGGCTGCAGAAGATCGCGCAGGATGTCGATGCGACCCTGGCTCGCGAAACGCGAATAGTCGCCGCTGAACGCTCGACGCATGACCGGAAGCATACGACGAAAACGACTGGCCGGGAGGTCAGCCCTGAACGCTTCGAAGTCGGCCTTGCCACGCACGTCGTGCACCAGCTGATAGCTCGGCTGCAGTGCGTCGATCCGCTCTTTCAACAAGCGTGACCTGACGGCGAGATCGCGGTTGCGCTCTCCTCGCGGCTGCAGAACCCGCTTGACCTTATTGGCCAGTGTGGGCTCCCGTACACCGATCTCGTTGCTGCCGTGCTGGCGATAGTCGGTGAGTTCGTGCTCGAGCAAATCGACTCGTCCTGTCGCCGCCGCAATGATTGCGAGCCACTCGTCGTGGATCCACTCGGCGGGAAACGGCAGTGCAGCCTCGAGCAGGCCGCGCCGAAACATCACAGTCGCTCCGGTAACGAGGTTGCGACGGAGCAGCACATCAAAGGCTTCGCCGCGATGGATCGCCGCCACGGAATCCTCGTCGACCTCAAGCGTGGTGAAGAGTGTTGAGCCAAGCGGCTCGCCGTTCTCGTCGACCAGGCGCGCATCACCGAACAGCAGTGACAGGTCATCGTTCGCCTCGAACTGCGCCAGCTGCAGCGCCAGCCGGTCCGTCCGCCAGATGTCGTCCTGGTCGCTGAGGGCGATCAGGTCCTGACGACAGGCAGCGACTGCACGCTCGAAGTTCTTCGTGACGCCATTACCGCCGACACCGTCGAGAATTCTGAATTCGATGGCGCTCCCCACGGCCTTTGACTCCGCGGCGATGGCGCGCACGATGTCGAGGGTTGCATCCGTCGAGCCGTCGTCAGCGACGACGATCTCGGCGACCTGCTCCCCCTGCGCCAGAATGCTGCGCAGCTGCGGCGCGATGTATCGCGCGCCGTTATAGGTACAGAGAGCGACAGAAACTGATGGCGCCTGCGCTATAGGATCTGGCACTGTCATTTACGCAGACGCCGAAGGCGGCTCTGAACCTTCTTCACGACGACCTTGGGGCCACCGTTCTTGAGGTAGTGCACAACGAGCCCGGCATCGTGACGGACGCCGTGCTTCTTGCGGCGGATGACAGTCTTGCGTGCTCCACCGGTCGAACCGGCGGTAACTGCACCGCTGGCGATCAGGTCTGGTGCGTGCTGCGGGCTCGCGACGAAGTCGACAAGTGGGGCGAGCACTGTGCCCCACTCATAGTCTTTCCGCACTCGCTTGATGTTGCGGCGGGTTGCACTGGCGAACTTGTCGTCGAAGAGAACCTTCTCGAGGGCGGCGGCAAGAGCGTCGACGTCCGTGGGCGGCACGACGACACCGAGCTTCTCGGTTGCGATCAGTTCGGCGAAGTGGTCGCCCTCCGTGACGACCATCGGCAGCTCGGCCCAGAGATAGTCAAGAATGCGCGTGCGGAACGAGAACGTGGTCTCGACGTGCGCGTAGTGCGTGCTGACACCGGCGTCCGCTTCACCCAGGTAGTTGTGACGATCGGCGTAGTCGACCCACGAAGAGTTGAAGAACACCGAGCGGTCGAGCACACCCAGCTCCTGCGCCAGCGCGCGCGACTCGGCGACGATTCCCATTTCGGGCACACCGGGGTGGGGGTGCTTGGTGCCCTGGAAGAACAGACGCACGTTGTTGTGATTCTCAGATAGCTTGGCGACCGCACGGATGAGCGTCTTCGGATCGAACCAGTTGTACAAGCCACCGCTCCAGAGCAGCACCTTGTCATCCTCGCCGATGCCGGGCAGCACTCCCTTGAGCGCGGGCTTGGTCTGGGCGGGGAACTCCTCGTTCAGACCGAACGGCACAACACTGATCAGGTTGGTGAGATCGGGGTCCGTCGCATAGTTGGCCGGGTTGATGCGACCGAGAGCTGCGAGCTGGCCCAGGTAAAAATGACGCTGGCGCTCTGAAGCGCACAGGAAGAAGTCGCCGCGCAACAACTGTTCGTTGAGCACATCAGTAGCGTCGAGTACCTGCTTGTTCCACTGATCGGTACCAAGCTCGCGACCCTGCTCGAGCTGTTCAAGGTGCATGGGGTCGTAGATGTCGGCAACGATGATCTTGTCGCTCTTGCGCAGGCTGTCGAACAGCGCCATGGCAAGGCCTTGAAAGACGATGACATCAGTTTCGCGTTCAAGCTTACTCATTGCACGGTTGTCATCCGGGCTCACATGCACGATGTCGAACGGTGCAGACACCGGCTCTGCCCCGGCCAGCGTCACGAGAGTGACGTGGTTGTCGACAGAGAGCGCTTCGGCCATGTTCCAGGCACGGATTGCCGGACCGGCCATCTTGGCGCCGATCGGGTCGCCAGTGATCACCAACACGCGAGTGAGCGCGGGCGAGGCGGTCACGCCGAAGGTCGTGACAATCTTGTCGTATCCCTCGAGGTAGTGCTCTGACTGGTACGAGGGAGCATCGGTCTCGCCGAAGAGGCGCCACAGGCGGTTGTCGGACACCACACGCGACGACTGGATCTCGTTGCGCGATTCAAGCAGCGACGGCAAGTTCTCGACGAACTGGTCGATGGCGTAGACACCGGCCAGGGTCTCCTTGGCGACCTCCGTGGTGGGCCCGTTGTCGGCGCCCTTGCGCAGGTCGAACTCGGTGGAGTCGAGGTCACCGCGAGCGACAGCGCGGCGAACCGTCAAAGCCAGCGTCGCCGGCAGCGTCTGAGCCAGGGCTTCGTCGCCCAGGTTCTTGTACTGAGTGAAGAGCGCGTTGCGCTCCAGCAGATAGGTCTCTTTAAAAGAACCGAATGACGACATCGATGCATGGTGCTTGTGGAAGGCAAGTGAAGCCGGCTCGTACACGTAGCGCCAGCCACGAAGGTTGAGACGCCAGCCGAGGTCGACATCTTCGAAGAACATGAAGAAGCGCTCGTCGAAGCCGTCGAGCGCTTCGTAAACGGAGCGGCGCACGAACATGGCAGAACCGGTGCCGAAAAGCACGTCGTGAACGCGGTCGGGCTCGCTCGGAACCGGCTGAGCGGTAAGCGGCTTGTAGCCCTGGCCGAACCAGGTCATTGCAGAGCCGATGTAATCGACAAGGTTTCCGTCCCAATCGAGCACGCGGCTCGCGACGGCACCGATGGCCGGGCTTTCAGCGAAGCGCTCAACAGCGGCGCGCACCCAGGCAGAATCCGGCTTGGCGTCGTTGTTCAGGAAAGCGATGAACTCACCCGATGACGCTTTCACGCCCAGGTTGCATCCGCCGGCAAATCCGAGGTTCTTCTTGGATTCGACAAGCAAAACGTGCGGTGCGGCAGCGCGGATCCGCTCTGCGCTGTCGTCGCCAGAGGCATTTTCGACCACAACGATCTCAAGGAGGTCTGACGGCCAGTCAAGTTTTCCGAGTTTGTCGATGGCTTCGATGGTGTCATCGGTCCCTCGGAAATTCACCAGGACAACTGAAACAACACCCGGTCGGAGCTTAGGCATGCGAGCCTTTCTATAAGGGAATGGCAGGTTTGAGTGTATCAATCGGATTCCCTCCAATCTGAGTAGAGCCTCAGTCGCTCTCTCAGGGCCTGGCAATATGGCCGTGTTATTCTCCTGAATTGCCTTGCCGAACCACTCGATCCACGTTTTGCGGCCCGGCCGAACACCGATCATCCTGTGCAGAACGAGGTATCCCGTTGGAACGCAAAGTCCTTATCATCACCCCTGATTCGATCGGGGTCAAGATGGCCGGTCCAGCGATCCGGGCGTTCGAAATGGCCAAGGTTCTCGCTGCAGCCTCGGCAGACGTCCGTCTGGTTTCGACGGTCTATGCAGAGTTGTCGCACGACGCGTTCAGCATTGAGTACGCGCCTGAAGCTTTGATGCGCTCCTACGCGAACTGGGCGGACGTGATCGTATTCCAGGGCCACGTACTCGCCAGCTTCCCCTGGCTGCTCGATCCGCGCTACATCCTGGTCGCCGATATCTACGACCCCATGCACCTTGAAGTCCTCGAGCAGGGCAAAGATCTGAGCGCAGAAGACCGCTATCACCTCTCACTGCACACCGCGGAAGTACTCAACGTGCAGATCGAACGCGCAGACTTCATGCTCTGCGCGTCCGAAAAGCAGCGCGACTTCTGGCTCGGCCAGCTGGCAGGCCTCTACAGGATCAACCCCGCAACCTATGACGACGACCACAGTCTGCGGTCGCTTCTCGACGTCGCCCCGTTCGGAATCGAAGACTCAGCGCCTGTACAGACCAGGCACGGCATCAAGGGCGTCGTTCCCGGCATCTCGGAGACGGACACTGTCGTTCTCTGGGGCGGGGGCATCTACAACTGGTTCGACCCGCTGACCCTCATCAGGGCTATCAATGCGCTTTCGAAGCGACACCCCGACCTCCGGCTGTTCTTCCTCGGCGTCAAGCACCCGAACCCCAGCGTGCCCGAGATGGCCGTGTCGCTCCGCACCCGCGAACTTGCAGCAGAACTCGGGCTGCTCGACACAGTCGTGTTCTTCAACGAAGGCTGGGTGCCATACGACGAGCGCTCCAACTTCCTGCTCGATGCGGACCTCGGCGTCAGCACGCATTTCGATCACCTGGAAACCGCATTCAGTTTCCGTACCCGAATCCTCGACTACCTCTGGGCATCACTTCCAATCGTCAGTACTGACGGCGACACCTTCGCCAGCATCATCAGGGAAAACGACCTGGGTCGGGTCGTTCCGCCTGAAGACGTGGCTGCTCTCGAGTCGGCACTCGAAGACGTCCTCTATAAGGAAGGCGAGAAGGAGCGGATCACCGCGAACGTGCAGAAGTACGCGTCGAAAATGAGATGGTCGCTCGTCCTTGCCCCACTCGTCGCATTCTGTGCCGCTCCCCGCCGAGCTGCCGACAACATTCGCAAGGTGATCACCCCTCGAAACGTCGAAATCCACGAGCTTCGTCTGCGGGTTGACGGCCTCGAGGGAAGCACATCGTGGCGTATAACGCGCCCACTGCGCTGGTTCACGACAAAGGTGCGATCCCGCGCCCTACGCGGCTGAGTCGAAATGAGCCCTGTCTTCGCTAGTCTGATGCCAGCTGCCGATGCGCAGCCGGCAGAGGCTTACCGGTACAGGGAGATCAATGAGGATCGCACGTCGTTCTACCGCGCGCAGAATTCGCACCCACATGAGGCGTTACACCATGATTGATTCCTATTTTCTACCGATCGACCGCTACCGGCAGATCACCGCCATCGAGCGCTCACCGCTGATGGATCAGGAATTTTACGAAGTTCAGGCGGAGACGTCCTTTCGCAACCGCCGCGCTGCAGTAATCCATTTTTTCGACGTCGGGCTGGCTGCTGGACTGTCCGTCACCCCGCTGTTCCAGGACGAGTGGTACCGCTTCCACACGTCACGCGGCGAGTCGCCGAGCTTCCTCTCCTTCTTCTTCGGCGCCGAACGCCTCAACACCACCTCGCCGTTCTTCGATGCACGCGTGTTCGCAGACCAATGCGAAAGCTCTGGGCGACAGGTTCCAGACAACGCCCGTGAAGCAATGGAACAGTTCGTCTCGACCGCCTCAGATTCGACGCAACTGCCCACACCGCACTGGGCGGTCGGCACACCAACCTGGGGAGACGCCAGAGCGCTGGCCCTCACCTCAGCGCGCCTCATTAACGAGCGTTCGTACTATACGCGCCCTCGGTTGACGGCCGATTGGGAGCCAGACCCCGCCGTGCGCGCCGACGTGAAGCCATACCAGACTGACCTTCTTGTTTCAGCGATCATGCCCGTGCGCAACCGAGCCGGCATCATTGCGGATGCCATTCGATCGGTCATCGGTCAGACGCACTCCGCGTGGGAACTCATCATTGTCGACGACGGTTCCACCGACGAGACAGCAAGCGTCGTCAGAGAATTTGCGGCCATAGATTCTCGGATCAGGCTTGTTGAGCAGTCCCCGAGTGGCGTCTGCGCGGCGCGCAACAACGGCCTTGATCTCTCGTCAGGTGAATTCGTCGCGTTCATCGATTCCGACAATGCGTGGCTTCCCGACTTCATCGAGCTTGGCCTGCCCGCGTTCTCCGATCCGGCAATCGTCGCAACACACTCAGCCGCCGAACTCACTGACGAGCACGGCGTGCGATCGTTCCTGGCGATGAGCGGCGACCGCGACGACCTGGTCAATGGCGGCAACTTCATCGACCTCAACACGCTCATCACCCGCCGCTCGGCTGCAATCGAGATCGGCGGCTTCGACCCAGACCTGCGTCGCTGGGTCGACTACGACCTGGTCATCCGGCTCAGCTCGCTCGGGAAGCTGCACTTCGTGCCGGCGATCGGGGTGGCATACAGCCACCGCGGCGACATCAAGCGCATCAGTACAACTGAACCTAACGGTTGGGAACAGGTAGTTCTCACGAAGTACGTGCTGGATTGGTCTGGCCTGAAGCGCGAGGTGACCGAGCGCACCACCGACTTGGTTTCGATCGTCATGCTGACATATGCCGATTGGCGTATGACAGTGGATGCCGTGCACTCGATCCTCCAGAATTCGGGTGACGTCAACCTCGAACTCGTCGTCCTGGACAACGGTTCGCCCAATTCGGTGCGCGAAATCCTGACGGCCAGCCTCACCGGTGACCCGCGGGTCCGCCTTGTCTCCGTACCCCGAAACACGAACTTCGCCCTCGGCTCGAATCTGGCGTTCGCGGAGACTACCGGCGACCTCGTGGTGTTCATCAACGAAGATGTCACCGTTGAATCCGGCTGGCTGGCACCGCTTGTTGCTGCCATGCGCGACGACCCTGAGTTGACCGGTGCGCAATCCGTCATCCGCTCACCCGCGGGTCAGATCGAAAGTGCCGGGCTAATCATCGACACTGACACCGGCCTCCCCCGCGATATCGAGGAGCTTCCGACGAGTGAGTCGGAACCGCTTGCGCTCTCTGGTGTCGCCTGCATCTACCGAGCAGCCGCATTTGTAAAAGTGCGTGGTTTCGATCCTCTCTATTCGAACGGCTTCGAAGATGCCGATCTTGCGTTGCGGTTGGATGCAGCAGCAGATCGTGCACCTCGATTTGCGGTCGCTCCCGAATCACGCGTGACGCACTTCAGCGTCTTCAGCCCCGGTAGGTTCGCGCAGGAATCAGCTAATCAGCGGATCTTCCGCGCACGGTGGGACAGCGTTCTCCAAGGCTGAGCATGGGCCAGGGCAGTCAGGGTCCTCGGAGAGTGCCGCACTATAATCGTGACAGTCCATTGCCCCGAAATGAAATGAACCCGAATGTCAGCTCAGGACCGCTACGCCGCTCTCGCCCAGCAGGAGTTGGTGACGGTGGGCTCCGGTGCCGGACCAGGCAAAGGAATCATCGCCTCGATTCGTGAAATTTCGAAGCAGCGCGAGATGCTGTCGCTGCTCATCAGACGTGACCTGAAGTCGCGCTACAAGGACAGCGCGCTCGGCTTCCTCTGGACGCTGGTTCGCCCCATCACGCAGCTGGTCATCTATTACGTAGTGATCGGCCACTTCCTGAGGGCAGCAGAGGGAACCCCTGATTTCGCCATCTATGTCTTCACCGGCCTCACCGCGTTCGGTCTCTTCAGCGAGATCATTGCGAGTTCGACCTCCTCGATCGTCGGCAACGCCGGCCTGATCAAGAAGGTCTACCTTCCGCGCGAAATCTTCCCGTTGGCCAGCGTGGGTTCTGCAGTCTTCAACTTCGTTATCCAGCTCGGAATTCTGCTCGTCGCCACCATCCTCCTTGGCGCTTTCCCGATCTCACCCGAACTCGTCTACTTCATCCCGTCCCTGGCGGTCCTGCTGGTCTTTGCCACTGCATTTGGCATCCTGCTCTCAGCCGTCAACGTGTACCTCAGGGACATCCAGTACCTGGTCGAGGTCGCGCTGCTCCTCATGATGTGGGCTTCCCCCATCGTTTACACCTGGCGCATGGTCAAGGACGCCCTCGGCCCCGGCCTGCTCCTCGAGATTTACACGAACAACCCGGTGACTCTCGCTGTGCTCGGCTTCCAGCGGACATTCTGGATTGCCGGCCACGACGTTGTGCCTTACCCCGACCTCCTGATGCTTCGACTCGGGATTGCATTCGTCATCGGCGTGATCCTGATCGGTGTCTTCCATCGAGTCTTCGCGAAGTTGCAGGGCAACTTCGCGCAGGTTCTGTAGCAGGAAGGCGACGAGTCAATGACACAGGTATACGAAACGGAATCCAGGCCAATGAACGAAGCCCCCGACATCATCACCATCGATGATGTGTCAAAGCGCTTCGTGCTGCGCAAGGACAATTCTCTCAAGGAACGCCTGACCGGCTTCGGTCGCGGCAAAAAGCACAAGGAAGAGTTCTGGGCCCTGAAAGGGGTCAACATCACTATCCAGGCCGGTCACACGGTGGCTCTCATCGGCCACAACGGGTCGGGGAAGAGCACGCTGCTCAAGGTCATCGGCGGCATCATTGACCCGAGCGACGGCCGGGTCGCCAGGCGCGGTCGCATTGCCGCCCTACTCGAGCTCGGTGCCGGATTCCACCCCGACCTGACCGGCCGCGAGAACGTATTCCTCAATGCGTCGATCATGGGTCTTAGCCGGGCCGAAGTCGAGTCACGCTTCGACGACATCCTCGATTTCTCTGAAATCGGCGATTTCATCGACACCCAGGTCAAGTACTACTCGTCTGGCATGTATGTGCGTCTCGCGTTCGCGGTTGCCGTGCACACCGACCCAGACCTCTTGCTCGTCGATGAGGTTCTCGCCGTTGGTGACGAGGCTTTCCAGCGCAAGTGCCTCGACAAGATCCGGTCCTTCCAGGAGGAAGGCCGCACCATCATTCTGGTCACTCACTCGCTCAGCCAGGTGCCAGAGATGTGCGACAGGGCCATTCTGCTCAACAAGGGCGAAGTTGTCTTCGACGGCGAACCGCACGAGGCCGTCGCAGAATTCCGTGACATCCTCGAAGATCGTCGCGTCGCCCACGTGGCTGCCGTCGCCGATCACACCCCCGAAGCTACAACGCCCGCTGCCCGCGAGGCAGTCATCCATGACGTGGTGGCATACGCCGACGGTCGCGAGCCAGACGCCGACGTAGAGCAGGGTGACGACATCCTGATCACGATGGACATCGAGCACTTCACCGGCACAGATGACTGGATGTGCGCCATCCAGATCGACAACACCATGGGTCAGGTTGTGTACGGCACAACGACGAAGCGCCTCGGTATTCCACTCGGCCGTTTTGAGGGCAAGCGTCGCGTGCAGTTCCGCTTGAGCGACACGCACTTCGGCACGGGCAAATACTTTGTGAACGCGTCAATCATGGATTCAACCGGTCGTCACATCTTCGACCTGCCCCAGGGATGCTCGTTCGACGTTGCTGACACCCCGCTGGCCGTCGGGACAACCTACGCGACACCTGCGTTCGTTGACCTGGGCGCAATGGCCTGACGGGTCGCTGGCATCGCATGAATCGAAAAGGCAAGATGTCTCCGTCTGTACTCGTCGTGACCGTGACCTACAACACGGGACAGACGCTGGTCTCATTCTTTGATTCCCTGGCGACGGCAAGCACTCGGCCGTTATCGGTGGTTGTCGTCGACAACGCATCATCGGACTTGACGCTCGAACGCGAGACCGTGGCCAGGCACGGCGCCACCTTGCTTGAACTGAACCAGAACGCCGGCTACGGCGCAGGAGTCGCAGCCGGTGTCGCTGGATATGGCGACGATGTCGACTACATCCTGATCACGAACCCCGACGTCAGTTTTACGCCTGGCTCCATCGATGTACTTGTCGACGCCGCAGAGGCAGCACAGACCGCGGGTTCGGTCGGTCCGCGCATCATCGATGCCGACGGTACCGTGTACCCATCGGCCCGCAATCTGCCATCACTTCGCACCGGCGTCGGCCACGCTCTGTTCGCCCGGATCTGGCCGAGCAATCCGTGGTCGCGAAGCTACCGCGCGGAGCGCGACTATGGCCAGGATTCGCGCGAAGCCGGCTGGCTTTCTGGCGCCTGCCTGCTCGTGCGCAAGCGCGCATACGATGCGATCGGTGGGTTTGACTCGAACTTCTTCATGTACTTCGAAGATGTCGATCTCGGTGCACGTCTCGGTAAGGCTGGCTGGCGCAACATTTATGTACCGGATGCGACAGTCACCCACACCGGCGCCCACTCGACGTCGAGAAGTGCCAAGCGCATGGAGAAGGCGCACCACGACAGCGCCTATCTTTACCTGTCGAACAAATATTCAGCGTGGTACCTGGCTCCTCTGCGGGCTGTGCTCAAACTAGGGCTGGCGGCTCGAAGCTGGTGGGTCACGAGGTGACTACGGTGTACCGCCGTGTCAGGTCGTTCGGCGGGCGCGCACTCCGGTCGTTGCGGCGACGCGCCGGCGTTGCCAAGCGGGGCACGATGTCCGCTGCGAAAAATTTCGGAGAGCGCGCAGAGACGACGAAGGACACGCTTGCGTGGCAGTCGGCCAACATCCGCGGTCGGAACGGTCTCTTCAGGCAAGAGAGGTTGTGCGGAACGCCGACGCTGGACGCCGTTCCCGTCATCGTGTGCCTGTGGAACCGGGCCGCCCGTATCGACGACATTCTGACCCAGCTCGACGCGCAGGCCACTGACAAGCGTGTTCGGCTGCTGCTGTGGAATAACAACGCCGCTGACGATGCATATTATCGGGAGCGCATTGCCGCATTCGTACCCTCTGGCGCACTCGAGAGCGTCGAGTATGTGTTGAGCCCCCGCAACGTCGGTGGCATGGGCCGATTCTTTCTGGCCAAGCGCCTGCTGAAGTCAGGCGTCACCGGACACTTCATCACCCTTGATGACGACCAGGACCTTACGCCTGCCTTTATCGACACCCTCTGTGGCTATGCAGCCCCGCGAGAGTTTGCCGGCTTCTGGGCCTGGAATTACATCGATTCGCACTGGAACCGCAACCCGACTGCTCCTGGCGAGTTGGCGGACTATGCAGGAACCGGTGGCGCCATCTGCGATATCGATATTGTTCGTTCCTCAGACTTCTTCACGAAGCTTCCCCGCCGCTACGCATTTCTCGAGGACCAATGGCTTTGCGGTTATGCCAAGTCGTTGGGCTGGACAATTCGCAAGGCCGATGTGGATCTCACATTTGTCCTACACGAGACCAATCAGTTTCCCCAGTTGGCGGATCTGAAGGACGAGTTCAGAACGTATCTGATCGAGCGCAACGCCACCCGCTAGTTATTCGTTGCGGAGGCGCGTCGACCGACAAGAATGGCCGCACCATCAGGCGCGGCCATTCTCATTCACACGTCACCAACCTCAGCAGACTGCAAGCCGCGCCACATTGTCTGAGAGTGCGTTTGGTCCGCCCAGTAGTACCATTTTCTGCGCATTCCGCCCTGTGATATCGGCTCGCACCGAGCTTGGTACGCATCCGGGCATCGTCACGTACAAGGGGCTACCGCTTGCCCCGGCGACGGCAGCACCAGCCAGTGCATCAGGGAAGGCGAATGCTGTTGCGACGTAGACGGTTTTCACACTGGGGAACGCGTCCTTGTTGATCAGAACGCCAGTTTGATAGCGGTCGTCACCGGCGAACCGAGCGGTCTTGATGCCGAGGCCCTTCACGCCAGCTTCCTGGCTGGCCGACACGGCATTCAGCCCACCGGCTACCTTCACTGTGCTCATTTTGCTGAGCGAGGCAGCGACGGCAGCGCTCAGTGACGGGGCCTTATCCAGGAGGATTACCGGGATCTTCTGCGAGCCTGCCGCTGCGCTGGCCGACAGCGCATCTGGGAAGTCCAGGCCGGTTGCAACGTATGAGGTCGTTGCATTGGGGAACGCCGCGGAAGCCATCATGCGTGACGTCTCGTAGCGGTCCGCACCAGAGATTCGCTGGATGTTGGACTGGATCGCTTTAAGAGCGTCAAAGACTCCCGCGCCCACCGCGACCGTCCCACCGACTACAACAATCTTCTTGGGAGCAAGACGCTTGAGTTCGATCTTGGTCGCCTCTGGCAGATCGCCCGGTCGAACGAGGAGGATGGGCCCGCCTTGTGCGGCTGCAGCAGGTGCCGCGCTCAGCGCGTCGGGGAAATCGAGACCTGTTACGACATAGACGACAGGAACACCAGACGAGGGATACGCAGACTTTGAAATGGCGGTAGCCGTCGCAAACCGATCGTCGCCAGCGATACGTGCGGTGCTTGGCGATCCTGCGGACGTCGGGTCTCCGAACCAGGCACTGTACTGCCGCCAGAAATTCAAGTTTCCGTAGGAAGCACATTTGTCGGGCAACTCCACTCCCCAGTCACCGGCTAGCGCTGATGCGTTGGGCTGCCATGGAGTGTAGTAGTAAAGCGCTGCCGTCGCCTTGTTGGCGATTAGAACAGAGGAGGAGCCGCAAGTGGAATTCTTGTTGTAGTAGCGGGTATTCAGCTGCCCGATCTTGATGCTCGTATGCGAGCCGGAAGGGTTGTTGTACCACGTGAATTGTCGACCCGCGCCATAAATCTGACGAAAGAAGCCGTAGTAATTCGGGTCGCACGAACCAGTATCGGGACACCCATAGCCAAGCGCCTTCTGAAGATAGGCGTCGCTCGGGCCTTTGCTCGTCACAAGGCTGGTCTCCTTCTGGAGGACGACGAGGAGTACTTTGGCACTAATGCCGCAGGCCCTCTGAACCTTGTAGATGATTCGAGCAGCGGACTCGTTCTGTTCCCCGATATAGGGCGCACAAGTCCCGTACGGATCACCGGGCGAAAGGGTCTGCATGGTAGTCGTTGTCGTGTTCATCTTAAAGATGTTCAAGCAACTTGAGTTCGTACAAGAACCACCGACGCGGGAATCAAGGAAAGCTTGAATTTCGCTCTCGGTCATCGCCCAAGAGTTGTAAAAATTGTAATCGCTGATGATGAGACCCGCGTTGAAACTCGCAGTCGATATCGCCAACGAACGTGCTGAGGCCGCAAATGGATCTGGCGCCTTCCACCAATCCGGAACCTCTTCCGGAGAATCCGTCGCAACGGGCTCCTCTGTGGGCGCTGGCACCACGGTCTCCACGGGCTCTGGTGTTGGCTCATCCGTGGCCTCTGGAGTTGAGGAAGGCGTGGCCTCTGGAGTTGAGGAAGGCGCGGCCGTTGGACTCGGTGTTGCAGAATCCGTGGCGGGTAGAGCGCCCTGCCCGGATCCTTCTTCGGCCGTCGCCGCACCAATCGGTGTAAATGCGACGCCGGTCGCCACCAGAACTGCGCAGACGCCGACGACCACGGACCGGAAAAGATGAGTGGGGAGCATTCGGCGATCATATCCTCGTTGTCTACCCCGGCACGGGCGACACGCACCGTAGCCCAGAGCGGGACAACCTGACCGACTGTGGCTCTGACACGTCCAACCACTACTCGGATCCATCTGGGTGTCGAGAGGGCCGCAGGCGGCCTCCGCAACTGGAAAGGGAGCTATGCGAACGCAATCGAGCAGGCAGTGACGAACACAACCAGAAAGGCGCCGTAGCCCAAGACGGCCCACTCGGCAACACGGTTCTTGATGATCATCGCTGCAGCAAGTAGGTATGCGGGCAGCAGTGGGATTGCGTACCGCTCTATAACCGGGAAGACGTCGCCCAGCAGCAGGTACATTCCCAAAGCAAGCAACGGCGCAAAAAGGGTCGACGCCAATACGATCGAGAACGCCAGAGACTTCTCGAGCGGGTTTGCGAACCGGGCACACGCAAAAGCCACGATCCCTGCAATCGTGATGAGCACCAATGGCGCTCCGACGATCTGTGGAATCCTCAGTAGCGGGTCGTAGTTGCCAGACAGCGGACCCGGGTAAATGAAGAGCGCGAGCATTCCGGCGATGTCACGCCACGCCAACGGCTGCGCCAGCCCCTGGTCAGGGCCGGCGCCGAGCGAAATTTGCGCGCGAATCAGCAGCCACGCCACTTGAGCGAAACCCGCAGCGGCCACGGTGACCACGACAGGTATCAGTAATCGACGTTTAGCCACCCAGGCAGTTTCATGCTTGGCAAATATGACGAATAACACTAACGCGAGGACCACGAGCCCTAGGGCTAGCACCGTTGTCACCTTGAGAAGGATCCCGATCACTGCGATTGGAAGCAACCACCACGGGCTGCTTCTGCCCTTAATCGCACTGACGCCCGCGAGAAGGAGTGCCGCTCCAACGAGAAAAACCGGGGCATCCGTAGAGATATAGGTATTTGCCCAGAAGGTCGTTGGCGCTCCAATAATGGCGAGCCCAAGGCCCAACGTAACGACCCGGCGGACCTTCATCAGCTCGAGCAACCTGTAGAAGACCAGCAGGCCACCGGCGAGCCAGAGGATGCCCGTAGCCCTGGCTGCGGTCAGGAATTCCGCGCCGGTTAACAACTGAATCACCTTGCCGAGACTCCACGTGATTACGAAGTACAGCGGTGTATAGATGTCCGCAGACGTTTTTCCCCCCTGCGGGTAGCTGGCATTGATGTCTTGAACGTCATTGCATGGCTCGCCACGCGGGCCGAACGAATCGCCGTTGCAGGCCATGCCGACGAGCGCCTCGTGTCCGATGAGTTCACCTTGACGCACGACACCCTGGGTCGGAATCTTCACCGTGTAGTCGTAGTACACCCACTCATCCAATGGAGAAAATTGGTCGGAGTGGTTTGCGGTGATGATGCCGCCGCTCACCAAGGCGACGACTACAAGGATGATCGGCACCCACGCATTGCGTAACCACAGTGCTACAGTCCGTCGGCTGGTCGCGAAGTCCATCATGCTCCTAGCGCGACCCGGCACAGGGCAACAGCGCCGCCGAAGCCACGGTGCATGCACGTCGTCCGGCGAACATATTGCGATCCTTTCTCGCCCTCGTCAGACCTGGACTTCGACGCTCAAAGCGACAGGCCGGGCCACGCAGGTATCGACCAGCCTGCCCCGGTTAGGCTACAAAGGCGACTTTGTGTAGCTCACGGGTCGCTGATTGAGGAAAAGTGACAATTACACGAGTTCGCCCGAGACCCGATTCCCGTGGTTCAGTGCACCCTATTTCGGCCAGAATTGTTTTACCGATTCTCGCCCTTTTCATGCTCCTGACCACGGCGTGGTCACTCGCCACACCGCTCACGGCATCGCCAGATGAACCCGCACACTTCGTACGTGCGGGCGCCGTTGCGCAGGGGCAGCCAATCGGCACTGTAAACGACACGTCTGACTACCCCTACGTGCAAGTGCCGGAATTCATCGCCGATACACGCGTGATGACGTGCTTCGCTGGCAATCAAACGCTGACGGCCGACTGTCAGGATGAGGTCTCAGACGATCAGACGATCGTCGAGAGCCAATCAACCGGTTCACTCAACAGCCCCGTGTACTACGCACTCGTAGGCTGGCCGAGCCTTGTGCTCTCAGGCGCTCCTGCGCTGTATGCGATGCGCATCGTGAGCGCACTCCTGACCTCGCTGTTCCTCACGACGATGGTCGTCGCACTTTTGGCCCAGTCGCGCTCATGGTGGCCAGTGATTGCGTCAGTAGTGGGCGTCACCCCCATGGTGTTGTTCCTTGGCGGGTCGTTGAATCCCAACGCACTAGAAGTCGCAGCGGCCGGGGCTGTACTTTCCCTGCTCACTCTCATGCTGCGGCGACCTCTAACTCAGAAACAACTCTGGCTCGCAGGGTCCCTCACGATCGGTAGTGCTGTGGCGCTTACATCCGGTCGTTCAATCGGGCTGCTGTGGCTGGCAATCGCTGGAGTCGCCGCCCTCATCTCCGTTCCGTGGTCGACGGTAGTTGACCTGCTCAAGCGACCTCCCGTCTGGTTTACCTTGGCGGGAATCGCAGTCGCCGTAGTGGGGACTATCACCTGGGTGGCTGTCTACGGCGCGGCAACGGCGGACGCCAGTGCAAAGGTCGTCGAACCACGAGCCCCTGGGCTGACCACGGTCGTTTTGCTCATGGTCGAGACCACTTTCGACTATTGGCAGGGATGGATCGGCCAGTTCGGCTGGATTGACTATGCGGCTCCTGCCGGGGTCGCCGTGGTCTGGTTCGGCGCGATCGCTGCAGTGCTCTTCTGCGGCTTCGCGTTGACCAAGGGTCGCGCACGAGTCGCGCTTGTCGTGGTTGCCGCCGCCGCATTCATCGTTCCGCCCGCCGTGCAGGCATCCTTTTACAACGAGCTCGGGATGATGTGGCAGGGCCGCTACGCCATCCCGCTATACCTGTGCGTGCTCATCCTGGCAGGACTCGCCCTAGACGACACGTTCCCTGGTTCCAGGGTCTCGACGGCGCGCAAAGCTGTCGTTGGCGGAGTCGTGGTGCTCGGTATCGCGCAGGTCGCGGCATTCATCTTCGTCTTGCGACGTTACGTCATCGGCACCCAGACATGGATCGACATGATTCAGGCGCCCGCTTGGCAGCCGCCGCTCGGCTGGATTGCACTGGTCGTCATCTACGCGGCGACGTGGGCCGGAATTGTCGCGCTCGTGGCACGTTGGACACAGGTTGACCCGGACAACGAGCTACTGGCACAGTCTGAGGCACCGCAGAGCGCCGTACCACAGCACGTGGCCGCCGCGCGGCAATAGAGCCGCATACGCGCCTCCATATAGATACGTCAGTGGCCCGGCTCCTTCTGGGGAGCCGGGCCACTGACGTACTCGTCTTAAGTACTACGCGATGAGCGACATCAGATAGCGGCCATAGCCACTCTTCACGAGCGGAGCCGCAATGACGGCAAGCTGCGCGTCGTCAATCCAGCCGGCGCGCCAGGCAATCTCTTCGATGCAACCGACCTTGAAGCCCTGACGGTCTTCGATCACCCGCACGTACTCAGAGGCCTGCATCATCGATTCGAATGTACCGGTGTCGAGCCAGGCCGTGCCGCGATCAAGAACCTGCACGTGCAGGTTGCCCTGCTCGAGGTAGCGCTCGTTGATCGTGCTGATCTCGAGTTCGCCGCGTGCACTCGGCTCAATTGTCTTGGCGATCTCGACAACAGAGTTGTCGTAGAAGTACAGGCCGGGGACCGCGTAGTTACTCTTCGGCTTGGTTGGCTTCTCTTCGATCGAGAGTGCTGTCATGGTGTCGTCGAACTCAACGACACCATACGAGGTGGGGTTGCTCACGTGGTACGCGAAGATGCGTGCACCCTCAAGCTCATGATTGCCACGTAGCGAGGTGCCGAGGCCTGCACCGTGGAAGATGTTGTCGCCGAGTACCAGGGCCACGCTCTCGTCGCCAATGAACTCTTCACCGATGATGAATGCCTGGGCAAGTCCATCCGGGGAGGGCTGGACGGCGTATTCGATGCGAATGCCGAGCGTCGATCCATCGCCGAGCAGTGCACGGAACTGGTCGTTGTATTCGGGGGTCGTGATGATGAGGATCTCGTTGATACCGGCCATCATCAGCGTCGACAAGGGGTAGTAGATCATCGGCTTGTCGTAAATCGGCATCAGCTGCTTGGAGATGCCCTTAGTGATGGGCCAGAGCCTGGTGCCGGAGCCGCCGGCGAGAATGATTCCGCGCATCGTCTTACTTTCCTTCGTTCAGCGTCTGGTAAAAAGCCTTGACGTCGTCCCACGTCGGCAGGAGCCCGGAAGCTGCTGCTTCTGCGAGTCCTGGTGCGCCAGTGTCTTTCGGGGAGAGCAGCGGTTCGCCGGCTTCCTTCGGGAAGACCAGGCCGATCTGCTCATCGAGGGGGTTGATGCCGTGCTCGCGAGTGGGGTTGAAGACATCCGTCACCAGGTAGCTGACGGTGGCGTTGTCAGTCAGCGACACGAATGCGTGCCCCAGACCCTCGGCCAGGTAGATCGCCCTGCGATCGGTGTCGTCAAGCAACACGGTGTCCCACTGGCCGAACGTCGGCGAACCGACCCTGATGTCAATGACGTAGTCAAGGACCGCGCCGTGGGTCGCTGTGACGTACTTGGCCTGGCCGACAGGGATATCGGCGAAGTGGATGCCGCGAACGACGCCGCGCTTCGATACGGAGGTGTTCGCCTGCCGCAGGTTCAGCGAGTGACCGATCGTCTC
This sequence comes from Leifsonia sp. A12D58, assembly GCF_047530025.1. Lineage (NCBI taxonomy): Bacteria > Bacillati > Actinomycetota > Actinomycetes > Micrococcales > Microbacteriaceae > Leifsonia > Leifsonia sp. A12D58. The sequence continues at coordinate 79,602 of NZ_JBLJAT010000003.1, forward strand.
TTCGAGCTTGTCGAAGCGGTACCACTCAAGGAACACGCCCCTGTCGTCGCCGAACTGCTTCGGCGTGATTTCATAGGAGTCTGGGATGGAGAGTTCGCGGATCTGCACCAAAGCATCCTACCAATCGCAGTTCAGTGCTCGACCATCAGTCTCCCTAGCGAGTGGCGACCTCGTAAATGTAGTAGGTCCGGTCTGTTCCTGCTGTCGATACCAGCTCCAGACATGGTGCCTCAAGAGGTGTCTCGGATACCGCCCAGCCCGGGTCAACTTTTTCAGCGATCACGGCGTCGCATGGGTCGATGGTCATTGTCATCCCGCTGCCGTTCACTCGCTCGATGATCGGCGACGTCCCAGCCGCCCCTGGAATCCACCGATATTGCGCGTAGTTGTTCCACAACTCTTCTTGTTCTGGCGCGAGCGCGTTCATCAGGTCTGCGTCAGGATATGGCGTCGTCCCTGAAATGCTCTGCTGGCCAGCCGAACGCACTTTTGCAACCGTGAAGAAGTCACCAAACACCATCGTTCTGGGATTGTCGCTCTCCCCCGTCACCGCGTGCAACTCCCGCACCAGCGAGTCATCTGCGAGCGGCGCAATACCCTGCTGGACCGGATTTATCTGTACCCAGCTGACAAAAGCGAAAATTCCGAGCAGGACGCTTGCTACAACAGGCTTCCTCGAACCGAGCAGCATGGCAAAGAGGGCACCGAGCACAAGCCCACTCAGGGCAACCACCTTCATGGAGACAAGAGCCGTGTCCCACGGGAGCCGCTCTGCGGACCACACAGTGACAACAGCGGTCAGTAGTGACGCACCCAGCAGCCACGGCCATCCCCATACCCGGGGTCGTCTCTGCACAGTTGTGGCTACTGCGACCATCATGATCGCCGCGAAGCCGAGAGCCAGAGGTGTGCGCGACGGCTGCACCCGTTGCAATTGGGTCACCTGCCCCACCCATTCGGGCAGGGGCAACAACATCCAGGCCAGAAGCAGGAGAATGACCGCTGAAAGAAGAGACAGCATCCAGACTGGCTCGGACGATCGAGTGACAGAACTCGTTAGAACCTCGGCCGAGAGTTCCAGATCGGTTCGCGGGTGCCGCCTGCGGCGCACTGTTCCGACAACAAGGAATACTGCCCCGACGATCCCAAGTGCGATCACAGGGAGAGGCAACCAACTCGACGCTGACTCTGAGAGATTCGCGTATGGGCCAACTCGACCGTCTGCCCCGAGGGATGCACCGGCGTCGCCCACCATCCAGAAGTTGAGAGGCGCGCTGAGTAGCGCTTCGAGCGACCCCGTCCCTGCCACTGTCTTGCGTTGCCCGGGATAGTAGGTATTCGCAACTGATTGAATCGCAGATTGATGTTGCAGCATCCAAGCGATAGCAACCCCGCCTGTTGCAAGAACTGCGACTCCCGCCGTCCAGGCAACTCTTCGCCAGGGAATGCGCCTGTCTAAAAAGAAACCGACTCCGAGTGCAACGATCACCAGGGCAATGGACACTTGCCACGGCGGATACAAGGTCAGCGCAAAAACGGCCCCGCTGAGTCCAGCCAATACTGAGAGCCCGATTGCCCAACTCGTACGTCGTACGAGCCACGCGCCGAGAACCGCCGCCGCTGCAAATGCCGCGTGCCCGAGGGTAAGCGATGGCTGCTGCCACCAACCAGCGTATGGAGTGAAAGTCGCTGCGATCGCCAAGCCAGTCGAGAGGAGCGGGCGCCTGGTCAGGATTCCAAATAGCGCGAAACACCCCCAGAGCGCGATTGCGGACGGCCACCACCAGGCAAAGGAAACCCCCCGGCTCGCGCCGAGGAACAGGTACCCCCACTCCTGAGGGGAAAAGACGGCTCCCCAATCGTGAGTCGGCCCGCCACCCGCCGCCACAGACTGGTCGACGTTGTTAAGCCCGATCCAGGCGTTGGCGGGCAACCCCTGCTCAACCGACGAGATCGCGTTGGGGGTCTGCAGAAGGAACTCATCGCTTCTGATACCGCGCGGGGTCCCCGCGAGCAAACCATCAGCCTCCTGCTGGGAGGAGAAGACTGCAATCGAAGATCCGCTGACGTCAAATCCAACGAGGGCTATGAATGCCACAAGCACTGCGATGGGAAAAATCGCCCAGCGAACGAATGACTGCCGCATGAATCCTGATGAGATTACTCGACGCAATCGTTTTCCTCCTGGCTTGTGCAGTGAGTTCGCGGGTCTGGGCGCACCATTCACTACAGAGGAAGAGGATACCTCAGGGGCGGTCGAGCATCTCCCCTGAGCGAATCGCACTCGATGACTTCACTCGACTTCCTACGAGCACTTCTTCAAGCTGGCCACCGCATCGCTCAAAGCGTTCACGCCGCCAATCAGAGTGGCTTTCGATGCCCCGAGTCGTGTGAGGTCGGTCACCACGCCTGACGGCACGCAGCTGGGCGGGACCACATACAACGGCGCTGAGCGGGACCCGGCAAGCACGGCGCCAGCAAGTGCATCCGGAAATTGATGACCCGTTGCGATGAATATCTCTGAAGCCGCAGTGAATGCCACCTTGTTGATCAGGCGCGATGTCTCGAAACGGTCACTGCCACCCTGTCTGGCAACGGTCAACCCGGCGCGCTTGAGTGTTGACTCGATACCGGAAGACACGACCGCAGTACCGCCAGCAATCGTGATCTTCTTGATTCCCAGTGAAGAGATCAGGGCCATCGTCGCCGAATCGACCTGAGCAGCGTTGCCGTCAACGAGAAGGACCGGGATCTTGCGCGCTCCTGCGGCTGCCGCGGCAGACAACGCATCGGGATAGTTCAGTGCCGTGGCAAGGTATGCCTCTGAAACCGTGCCAAAAGCGTCCTTGACGATGTTTCGCGACGTCTCGTAACGGGTTGCGCCCGCGATGCGGTCGACCCGAGCTGCCAACGGCTTCAAGGCTCTGAAGACTGCAGGCGAGACTGCATTCTCTCCGCCGACCACAACGATGCGGGCGGGCTTCAACCGCTTGATCTCTGTCTTGACGGAGTCAGGCAGTGCCGCAGCGTCAGTGAGCAGGAGCGGCCCGTGGTTCAATGATGCGGCAGGCGCTGCCGCGAGCGCATCTGGATAGTTTGCTCCCGTCGCCACGTAAACGACCGAAGCCGTAGTCGCGTAGCCAGCCTGCGACACCTTGATTGCTGTGGCATACCTATCGGCTCCCGAGATACGCGTGATCTTAGGTTTCGTCGGGGCCGGAGCCGCAGTCGGCTTTACCGTCGGGGTCGGGGTCGGCTTTACCGTCGGGGTCGGGGTCGGGGTCGGCTTTACCGTCGGGGTCGGAGTCGGCGTCGGCGTGCTTGAGCTCCCCGCGGCGGCCAGCGCAACGGATACATTTGCAACCCCATTTGCCACGCTGTTCACCAGCACAGTCATACCGCCCGACCGCGTAGAGAGGCTCTCCCCCGGAAGCAAATACAACTTGCTTCCTTTAAGGGGGCTCTTCTCCGGACTGTTCAAAACAATGGATGAGCCATTTGCACGCGTCGTCAGCACCCGGACCCCTATCGCAGTTCCGACGCCACTCAGTTTTCCTGATTCATACAGTGAACCGGCATCCGTTCCCCCGCCGCCCCTGAAGTCCACGTAGTAGACCTGACCGGTTCGAGGATCGGTCACCGCGAGATCGCGTAATCCGGCACTCTGCCCCACGGATACCAAGGGGAATGACTTCTGTGACGTTGCGCTGCCCGCAGCCAACGACACAGTCGACATCTCACCGTTCGCCACCGCACCCAAGCGCACCTTGTGCGTCACGTTGAGCGCGGTCGGGCGCGCATTGGTATAGACAACGCCGTTTGGTCCCCCCACCGACCACGAGGGACCCATCACGTCAAAGAAGTCACCGTATGCAAAGTCGGCGCAACCGTCGGAGAACACTCCGGTCGTTGCATTGATCACGCCCTCACTCATGGTTGCCACCGGGCACTGATGCGAGTTTGAGTGTTGCAACCCGAGGTTGTGGCCGAATTCATGGGTAACGGTATCGATGTCGCCGTATCCCTTGATAGACACCCACATGACGCCGCCGTAGCTGGCACTGACTGTTACTCCGTTGACGCCGACACTGCCGAGGCCCGATGCGGCACAGGCCGAGGGCACAAGCACCAACAAATGCTCAGAGGCTGTACTTGAATAATATGAGCGGCTTGGATGCCCAAATTTTGCAGCTGCCTCTGTCCACGCGTTTTGAGGACTCGTACAGCTGTATGCACTTGCATAACGCTGAATCGATCCGCTGAGAGTCACGGACTGCACCTGGTTGTTCGACTGTGACTTCCACGAGGCTCCGACAGTTGCGAGCATGGAGGTGATGGTTGCATCCGAAATGTAAGCGGTGTCGGGTGGGGTGACACCGCTCGGCGAAACCACCGCAACGTTCACCTTGTGGTTTGATGGCGCTGCCGCTGCCATCAGCACCTCGTCGTCGATGCCTTCTTCGCTGGACCGAAGGAGGTCAGCCTCGACGGGCGCACCGTCCGGAAAGACCATGTCATCCGCCTGCGATCGGATCAACGGCACCAGTTGGTCATCGTCACCTGTCGCCGCAAAAGCGGGACCTGCCTGCAGTATCCCGAGCACGAGCGCTCCGGTCAGAAGAATGCTGCCGCGGCGCAATACCGTGTTCACTCGGGTCATCGTGGGCCTCTCAGGGCAGTCAGGGCGGGGAACAAACAGCGCACATCACCGTTTTGCACGCGCGCAAGAACAGCAGGCTCGATGCTTATTGTCGACCATCGGCACGAATAACTGGGTCGTCAGGGAAAAAAGGTCACAATCCAGACGCAAATCTGCAGTCAGGAGGCCCTCAGTCCCCGCCCGGTAGACTAATGACGCCTCTTTTACGTATACAGACAGGTTACGAACACCTATGAAGATTCTCGTCACCGGCGGCGCCGGCTTTATCGGCTCGAACTTTGTTCGCCGCACACTGCAAGACGCATACCCGGGCCTCGAAGGAGCTGAGGTCGTCGTACTCGACGCACTCACCTACTCAGGCAACCTGGCGAACCTTGCCTCTGTCGCTGATTCACCGCGCTACACCTTCATCAAGGGCGACATCCGCGACGGTGCACTGCTCGACCAGCTGTTCCCCGACATCGACGCAGTCGTGCACTTCGCCGCAGAGTCGCACGTCGACCGCTCCGTGCGCGACGCCACCATCTTCGTCGAGACAAACGTTCTCGGCACCCAGCAGCTGCTGGACGCGGCCCTCCGCAACAACCTCAAGCGTTTCGTGCACGTCTCAACCGACGAGGTCTACGGCTCGATCGCAGAAGGCTCATGGGACGAAGAGCGACCACTCGAGCCCAACTCGCCGTACTCGGCGTCGAAGGCCGGCAGCGACCTGCTCGCGCGCAGCTACCACCGCACCCACGGACTCAACGTCTCGATCACGCGCTGCTCGAACAACTACGGCCCCTTCCACTTCCCTGAGAAGGTCATCCCGCTGTTCGTCACGAACCTGATCGACGACAAGCACGTTCCTCTCTACGGCGAGGGCAACAACATCCGTGACTGGCTGCACGTTGACGACCACACCCGTGGCATCGCCATGGTGCTGGTCAACGGCCGCGCCGGCGAGATCTACAACATCGGTGGAGGCACAGAGCTCACCAACAAGGAGCTCACCCAGCTGCTGCTCGACGCGACCGGCAAGGACTGGTCGTACGTCGACCGCGTCGCCGACCGCCTCGGCCACGACCTGCGCTACTCGGTCGACATCTCGAAGATCCAGGCAGAGCTCGGCTACGAGCCCCAGGTTCCCTTCGAGCAGGGCCTGGCTGAGGTCGTGCAGTGGTACCGCGACAACCGCGAGTGGTGGGAACCGCTCAAGGCTCGCGCGGCCCTGGCCTAACTGGCGCTCACTATGACCCGCTATCTCATCACTGGCGCATCCGGCATGCTCGGGCGCGATCTGCAGGCGGCACTCGCCGGGCGCGAATTCACCGCGCTCGGCCGTGCCGACCTGGATGTCACCGACCTGCAGGCCGTTACGGACGCCGCGCGCGGCCATGACGTCGTCATCAACGCCGCCGCGTACACGAAGGTCGACGACGCCGAGACGAACGAAGCCGACGCATACGCGGTTAACGCGATTGGTGCACGCAACCTGGCATCCGCTGCAGCTGCGCACTCGGCCAGACTCGTGCAGGTGTCGACCGACTACGTGTTCAACGGCAGCGCTACGTCGCCGTACCAGGAGAGCACTCCTGTTGACCCGATTTCTGCCTACGGCCGTACCAAGGCCGCCGGCGAGAAGTTCGTGATGGACGAGAACCCGGCCGGCAGCTTCATCGTGCGCACCGCATGGCTCTACGGAGCCCACGGTCCGAACTTCGCCAAGACGATGCTGCGCCTCGCTGCGTCTCACGACACGGTCAGCGTCGTGAACGATCAGCTCGGCCAGCCCACCTGGACCGGCGACCTCGCCGCCCAGATCGTGACGCTGCTCGACTCCGATGCTCCAGCGGGCATCTACCACGGCACCAACTCGGGCATCGCCAGCTGGTTCGACTTCGCCCGTGCAGTCTTCGAAGTGGCCGGACTCGATCCTCTGCGCGTCACCCCGACAGACAGCTCGACATTCGTGCGGCCGGCCCCGCGGCCGTCATACTCTGTACTGGGGCATGACGCCTGGAGCGCAGCTGGTCTGACACCGATGCGCGACTGGACAGAGGCGCTCGCCGAGGCAGCACAACGAGGAGTTCTGGGGGACGCATGACCACACTTCGGGTAGTCGTCGACCAGGTGGTCGCGCCAGTGCCCGGCAGTCTGGGGCGCTACACCTCTGAACTCACGCGGGCGCTCATAGAGTCGGCACCGGCGAACTGCGACGTCGAGGGCATCGTGTCCTCGTCGTCGCCCGAGCAGTACACGGCGCTCGAGGAGTCCCTCCCCGGACTTAGTGGCCTGTACAAGACGACGCTGAGCCGCCGGGAGCTTGCCGCTGCCTGGCAGCTCGGCGTGACGTCGTCCCCTGGGCCTGGAATGATCCATGCACCGAGCCTCCTGGCTCCGCTTCGACGCCACGACCGGGTGTACGGCGGCACCCAGGTGGCCGTGAGCATCCACGACCTGCTGGCCTGGACACATCCCGAGTCGCTCACCCCGACGACCGTCGCCTGGACCAAGGGCATGGCCAAGCGCGCCAGAAAGCATGCTGATGCGATCGTGGTTCCGAGCCACACTGTCGCGACCCAGCTCTCTGAGATCATCGACTTTGGCGACCGCGTGCGCGTGATCGGCCCAGCCGTCGCCCGCGGATTCCAGCTGCCTGGCCACCAGCTGGCCCAGGCGTTCGCCGACGAACTCGTCGCCGAGCGCATCGAAGCACTGCAGTTGCCCGACGAATATATTCTCACCGCAGGAACGCTCGAGCCGCGCACGGCGATCACCTCCCTGATCACGGCGCTCGGGTTGCCTGGCGCGCCTGATTTGCCGCTTGTTGTCCTCGGCCCTGACAGCTGGGGCGAGATCTCGCTGGCTGCCGTCGCCGATGAAGCCGGACTGGCCGAGGGACGCGTGCGCTCGCTGACCGGGTTGAGCGACTCCGACCTCGCACTCGTTTTTTCGCGGGCGGCTGTCTTCGTCTACCCCAGCCTCGAAGAAGGTTTCGGCCTGCCCATCATCCAGGCCTTCCAGTCCGGAACACCCGTCATCCACTCGGATGCCCCGGCTCTCATCGAGGTGGGTGGCGAGGCTGGCCTTGTCGTTGAACGCAAGGACAGTGCTGGCTACCCGACGCGACTGGCTGATGCAATCAGCACGGTGCTCAGCGACAGCGAGCTGGCAGACCGACTGACGATCTATGGAAGCGACCGTGCCAAGGCATTCAGCTGGCGCGACTCTGCCGAACGAGTATGGCAGCTGCACGCTGACCTCTAGGCCTGGCGAATGAGGGCGATCCTCCCCCGGTGGGCAGACACGCGCAGGGTCTTCGGGCTCGTGCGCGTGGTTACCGCGCTGACCGGCATCGTGGCATTGATCGGCTACTTCAACTACTCGATCGGTACAAGTCCGCTGGCGATCGGCAACTTCTTCAGCTACTTCACCGTACAGAGCATGATGTTCGCCGTGATCGTGTTGATCCTAGGGGCGATCAACGCGTTCAGCTCGCCTGTCGATCCGATCTGGCTCGATGTGACGAGGGTGCTCGCGGCAACCTATGTGACAGTTTCCGGGATCGTGTTCGCCATCATCCTCGTTGAAGGCACGCTGCGGAACATCCCGGTCTGGGCACCGTGGTCGAGCCTGATCATCCACTTCGTGATCCCGGTCATCGTGCTTGTCGACTGGCTGGTAGCGCCTGGTCGCTCTGTGCCCTGGAAGAGCCTGGCCTGGGTGTTGATCTTCCCGTCGATCTGGATCGTCTACACGATGATCAGAGGCAGTTCGGTGTACTGGTACCCATATTTCTTCCTCGACCCAGACCAGGTGTCGTTTCCGTTGGAGTTCGGTATGTACGCGCTGATCATCATCGGGATCATCACAGGCATCACGTCACTGTTGATCGCGATCAGCAGGCTGCCACGGATGGAACTGATGCGGGAGCGCCTGGCCAGGAAGCGCGAGGGCTGACGCCGCCCCGCCAGGCCGCAGGGACGTCAGGCCGCAGGAGCGTCAGGTGTCGGGCTGGGAGTCTCCGTTGCGGGCCCGGTGGTGTCGACGAACGGTTCGAGGCTGTCCAACGCGGCCTGCAGCGCGTCTGAATCGCTGGCCTTCGCCTGGCGCAGCGCTGCATCGGCGCCGAGCACACCAATCAGGATGGGTTCGCCCGTCAGCGCCATCATGTTGTACCAGAGCGGATACGCGACGTCATCGCCGACAATCGTCCAGACGGTGGCATCCGTCGACCAAAATGGCTCGTCGTAGCGCAGGATCATCTTCTCTTGCAGCCCCATGCCGAGCGCATTGATCGCAGCCCGGTGGCTGAAAGGCAGCACCGGATCAAACGTGATGGTGTCGCTCTTCAGCACACCGAGTGGAACTGTAACGATCACCCGATCGGCAGAGAGCGAGTCTCCGCGTGACAAGCGAAGACTCACGCCGCGATCGGTCTGGCTCACCAACGTAACGGCGCTCGAAGGCAGGATGTCGAGACCGTCGAGAGCTGTGGTCACCAGCTTCTCGTATTCACCGGTCACATAGCGATCGTCATCGGTGCTGCGCGTCGGGTCTCCGGGAAACCAGGCAGACAGCTCAGTGGGGTCTGCGCCGCTGTCTACGTCGACCCTGGTCGCCAGGAATGTGTTCAGCCGCGTCAAGTCAGACACTCCCGCATCGTCCCTGGTATCGCTCACGTCGCCTGCTCCTGAACCGGTGAGCGCCTCGGCCACCGACAGGTCGACAGGTTGCGTTGCGGCCCAGGCGAGGGCCTTCGTCACGGCATCCGCGCCGACAGCGCTGGGTTCGACTTCTGCTCCTGCGGGAGTTCGATCACCGGGGAGGTAGTCGAATGGACTGGCAGTGACGTCGATCGCTGCCAGTTCGTCGACAAGGGCGTTGTGCGAGGAGTTCCAAATCCAGGCCGCACCGAGTTCAACCGGAGTTGGCCAATCATTGTCATTCAGGGTGAGGATGCGACCGCCAGAGCGGTCCCTGCCCTCGACGACAACAACCGAATACCCGGCATCTGCGAGGTATCTGGCGGCGGTTGCTCCCGCGATTCCAGCACCAATGACCGCGACACGCTCATCAGTGGATGCGATCTCAGCAATGGACTCGGCTGCTCGTTTGCCCGATGATTGAGCGCCCTGTACCGTGCCGGGACTCACCTCATCGGTGTGTTCGCCCGCGAAGAAGATCCGGCCGTTCACCGGTTGGCGCAGGGCAACACGCTGGTCGGGCAGCGACCCGACAGGCTGGTAGCTGAACGCTCCTTGCGCAAATGGATCTGTCGACCACGACGTGCGCTGAAACGCGCTCGGCTGCGGAACCACGGTCGGCGTCGGCGCCACTGTCGGGGTCGGCGATGGCGTCGGAGGTTCGGGCGTGCAGGCGGCCAGGGCGACCACAGACGCGCCTGCAGCCGATCCAATGAGAAAGTTCCGTCGCTTCATAGTCATTCCGAGGTCACTGTATCCGCTGGCGGACCTGATGTGCCACCAGGCGCATCCGCTCCGCCACCTATTCCGCCGGGGTCTCCGTTGGAGCAGGTGCCAACGCCGTGTCGATCATCTGCCGGATGACGTCGTAGTCGGGGTCGGTCGGATCGATGTCGTTATCTGGCGTCAGGTTCACCGAATTGATCGGCAGCGTCTTGGTCTTCGACGAGAGATTAACGAAGTATCCAAGCATGCTCTGCGGGATGTCGGTCTTCACAACCTGCGTGCCGGCAGACGCAACGGCCTCGAACTTCGCCAGCACGTTCGTCGGATTCGCCTGCGCGAGGATCGCCTCCTGCAGCTGGTGCTGCCGGTTCATGCGGTCGTAGTCGCTGGTGCCGTGACGCGAGCGTGCAAACCACAGTGCGTGGTAGCCGTCCATGTGCTGCATACCTGGCTCGAACCAGAACGCCACATCGGTGAAGGTGTCGTCTGAGTGCACAGGAACGCGGCTCTGAACATCGATATCAACGCCGCCGAGCGCGTCGATGAGGTCGGAGAAGCCCTGCATGTCGATCAGCACGTAGTACTGGATGCTCAGGCCGGTGATGCCCTCTGCGGCATCGCGCATGCCTTCGATGCCGGGTTCGCTGCCTTCTGAGACCGCGTTCGGGTACATTTCGGGGCTCTTCAGCTCAACCTCGGTGTAGACCCAGTTGAGCTGGCAGGCGCTCGGGTCGTCTCCGACCTCGCAGCCGTCGATCGATCCATAGCCCTCCGGGTACACGTCGGCGAGGGGTGAGCCATCGGAGAACGGGAACCACTGCAGGTCGCGCGGCAGGCCGATCATGGTGGCCTGGCCAGTCTCGGCATCGATGCTCACCACGGAGATGCTGTCCGGCCGCATCCCTTCGCGGTCGTCCCCCGCGTCGCCTCCGAGCAGCAGGATGTTGTACCGGCCATCGACCGGTGGCACCGACGGTCCTGCGGTGAACACTGACGACAAGAACCCACTGGCGGATGTAGCAACGTACGCCCCATACGACGCGGTACCGGCGACGACCACCATCAGGATCGTGGCAAACATGGCAATTAGCGGGCGCGCACCGGGGGCAGCACGCACCAGGCGTACAAGACGAAGGGTGTCGAGGGTCAGGACCACCCAGACCACCGCGTAGAAAGCGAGGACGATGGCCAGCGCCCACAGGCCGATGAAGCTCGTGAAGACGGTGAGAACGACGGCCGGCCACAACAGGTAGGACACACCGGCCACGATCGCCAGCACCCACAACGTGAGAGTCGCCCCCAGACCGAACCGGCCGAGACGGCGGCTGCCGGCCAGCACCTGTGCTGAGCCGGGGACGAGGAAGTTCAGGAGGACAAGCCACCAGCCCCGCTTGGTCATCACCCGAGCTGAGCCGAGATCGGGGTATCTGATCGGGCTACTCACAGTACTCACAGGCGGGCTCGGAGATCTCGGCTCTTCTGCTCGACCTGCGCCGACAGTGAGGCCGCGTATTCGTCCAGCTTGATGCGGAGCGAGTCGTCTGCCGTTGCGAGAATCTTGACGGCAATCAGGCCGGCGTTCTTGGCGCCGCCGATCGATACCGTCGCCACAGGGACACCGCCGGGCATCTGCACGATGGAGAGCAGGGAGTCGAGACCGTCGAGTCTGCCGAGCGGCACGGGGACGCCGACAACAGGAAGGGTTGTGACCGCGGCGAGCATGCCAGGAAGATGTGCAGCGCCACCGGCGCCCGCGATGATCACCTTGAGGCCGCGGGCGTGCGCCGATGCGCCGTAGTCGATCATCTTCTGTGGGGTGCGGTGGGCAGAGACCACGTCGACCTCACAAGGGATGCCAAAGTCGCGAAGCACCTGTACGGCGTCGCTCATCACGTTCCAGTCGGAGTCGGAGCCCATGACGACCCCAACGAGCGGGTTCTCCCCATTGATCGGGGTCTGGACTACTCCGTTGGGAACGGTTTCGGGCACAGTGTTCTCTTGCACGGAGTCGATCTTATGGCTCAGTCCTGAAAGAAGGCCGCAGTGGCACGCGCCTGATAGGCGACGTCGTCGAGGTCGTCTCCGCTGGCCGTGACATGTCCGACCTTGCGGCCGGGCCGAGGATCCTTGCCGTAGTTGTGGATTTTCACACTCGGATGAGTCGACAGGGCTTCCGGGTATCGGTCGACAAGCGTGCCGGTTGATGGTCCGCCGAGGATGTTCACCATGAACGACCAGGCATCCCGCGTATCGGTTCCGCCGAGCGGAAGGTCAAGTACCGCACGCAGGTGCTGCTCGAATTGGCCTGTCGTCGAACCGTCGGTCGACCAGTGCCCGCTGTTGTGCGGACGCATGGCCAGCTCGTTGACCAGCACCCTGTCATCCGTTGTCTCGAAGAGTTCGACAGCGAGAACGCCGGTGACGCCGATGCCCTCGGCAACCGCGATCGCGATGTCATGGGCCATGTCGGCGACCTTGCCGACCGAACCGGGAGCGGGAGCGATGACCTCTGCACAGACGCCGTCGCGCTGGACTGTCTCGACAACGGGCCAGGCCACGATCTCACCGGAGGGTCGACGGGCGACCAGCTGTGCCAGCTCCCGCTTGAAATCGACGAGTTCTTCGACGAGGAGCGCTCCGCCGTTCGCATCTTCGGCGAGCGCGGTGAACCAGTCGTCGGCTTCATGGGCGTGCCGGACGACACGCACACCCTTTCCGTCGTATCCACCGCGAGCCGTCTTGACGACAGCGCGGTCGTTGTGTGCCGCCAGGAACTCCGCGAGTTGTTCGGAGTTCTCGACGCGCGCCCAGTCAGGAACAGGCAGGCCGAGCTCTGACAGCTTCTGACGCATCAGCAGCTTGTCTTGGGCGTAGAGCAGCGCATCGGGACCCGGGTGCACCTGGATGCCCCTGTCGACGAGTTCGCGCAGGATCTCCTGCGGAACGTGCTCGTGATCGAAGGTGATCACATCCACTGTTTCGGCAAATGCGAGCACGACATCCCTGTCGCGGTAGTCGCCGACCATGACGGCAGCGAGCTCGGCCGACATGCCGTCGTTCTCGGCCAGCACTCGAATCTCGAGGCCGAGATTCACCGCAGCGGGGATCATCATCCTGGCCAATTGACCGCCGCCGATGACGCCAACAATCGTGCTCATTCGTTCACCAATTTCTGTGCGAGCTTTCATATCGTCGCAACGTAACTCTCAGGATGCGTTCTCAGGTTCGACCTAGACTTCATAGCCTTGAACCATCTTGGCTCAATATTAGCTTTGCGGGTTCACCCCATTCCAACGACCGGACGGACGCATGTCACTCAGCACAAATCGCCGGAATCGACTGATGGTGTTCGTCACCCAGCTCGGTAAGTTCGGCGTTGTGGGACTCGTGGGTTTCGCTGTCGACGTGACAGTGTTCAACCTGCTGCGTGCGACCATCTTCGACCCGCAGGTCATGCATGCCGGCCCTCTCTACGCGAAGCTCATTTCGACGACCCTGGCCATCATCGCGAACTGGATGGGCAACCGGTACTGGACGTTCGCCAAGGATCGCCAGAGCCAGACGGTGCGCGAGGGTGTCGAGTTCTTCCTCGTCAGCCTGGTCGGCATGGGTATCGGCCTTGGCTGCCTCTGGTTCAGCCACTATGTGCTCGGATACACGAGCCTCGTGGCCGACAACATCTCATCGAACGTGATCGGCCTCGCGCTCGGGTCTGCCTTCCGGTTCCTGCTCTACCGCTACTGGGTGTTCTCGCCTGGCCGGAGCGCTGCGCGGGCCGCGGGGGCGTCGACAACCAGTGCGTCTACGGGCGGGGCGTCCACACAGACGGCGTCACAGAAGGCATCCACGCAGACCGCTCCGGCCGAGCCGGCAACCTCGACCGGTCGGCTAGCGACCGTTCCAGAAGGTCGATTCATCGGCGAGAGTTGACTGCTGACCCTGTCGCCGCGATCCGGTCAGGGTCTGCGAGGACTCCATCAGGTCGTGCAGCACACGCTGCACGAGATCGGCTTTCGGAACGTCTTTCAAGACCAGCGGATGCTCAAGCCCCGAGTTGATCAGCACGTTGCCTGATCGGAATGCCGACTGGATCCAGTTGCGCCTCACCGTCAGGTCGTAGCCGCGGCTGTGCAGCAGTTCCTGTCTGGTTCGCACGAACACGCCCCGCTTGAAAATGATCCGTCTGGTCGTGATCGTGTACTGGTGGTTCAGCCAGAAGATGAGTGGCAGCAGCCACAGCAACACGATGGTGAGGGCTGCGCCGCTGAGAAGTGCGATGGTCTCCCACTGCTCGGGCAGTTGCCCGGAGAAATACCCCGTGGCGGCGCACACCGTGATGAGCAGCAGCGTCGGCCAGAACAGCACTCTGGCGTGCGGCCTCAACCGGGCAACGACGCGTTCTGTCTGCACCGGTGCCGCGGTGTCGGCTGGAGCCGCAGGACTGTTCGTCATATGCCCATTAATACCTCAGGTGAGTGACATCGCCGGCCGCGACAGCCTGCAGCTCGTCATTCGCCTGGTTTCGCACGATCAAACGGCCGCCCAGATCGAGCGCTGTTGCAATGCCGACCAGATCGTCGCCACCTGGCAGCTCGACACGGATCTGCGTGCCGAGGGTGCCGCAGAGCTCGGTGACTGCCTCGAGCAATCCGCTGGCCACCGGGTCGCCCTCGGCCGCCACGAATGCGCGGTACAGCGTGGAAAGCTCGGTGAGGTAACCGGCAAGGACAGCATCGGGCTCTGGATTGTTCCCCGTCACCAACGACAGGGATGTCGCCGTCAGCGTCGGCAGGTCGTGCTCGTCAAGCGAGACGTTCAGCCCGGCACCGATCACCAGGCCGTCTGCAGTCGGCAGCAGCTCTGACAGGATGCCTGACACCTTGTAGCCGTCGATCAACACGTCGTTCGGCCATTTCAGGGTCACCTCGTGACTCGGAGTCTCCACCTCACGCAGATCCTGGATCGGCACCTCACTTGCCGCGACGACCGTGCGCACCGCCCGCGTCATGGCGGCACCGGCCAGCAACGGGAACCAGCCGAAGTGCTCAAGCGAGAGCATCTCTCCGTTTCGCAGCATGGGCCGCAGCAAGACGGAGATTGCCAGGGATTTACCCGTCGGTGCCAGCCACGTGCGGCCCAGACGGCCGCGGCCGCGAGTCTGGTTATCGGTGACGACCACCGACAGGTCAGGCCAGGTTGCGGCATCCGCTCCCGTGGCGTGGCCGACAAGCACATCGTTTGTCGAACCGGCCTCCGCCAGATACTCGAAGCGCGAGACAGCGTCGCTGCTCTGCGTAAACAGGGGTGTGGGTCCTGTGCCGGTGAATTCCATCTGCCGCTCTCTCGACTCGTGCCGCGTTCGTCGCCGACTCCCCGACATAACTCCTGCAATTCTCGCTGATGCCGCACGAAACCGTGCTCATCCGGCCGGAATGCCGAAATCTGCAGGAGTTATGCCGAGAATGGCACCGTGCTCGCGCCGATGCTGGGAGGAAGTGACCAGCGATTGCACAGAGATTTGTAGACATTCGTCAACACTCTGGCCGAAGGGTTGGCCGGTAGAGTGAACCGCGTGACTGATAACGCACCCACTTCTGGCCACGACCTGTACACCACGGCCGGCAAGCTCGCCGATCTCAAGGACCGCTACCACGAGGCCGTAACGGCCAGTGGCGAAGCAGCCGTAGAGAAGCAGCATGCCAAGGGCAAGATGACGGCGCGTGAGCGCATCGACCTGCTGCTCGATCACGGCTCGTTCGTCGAGCTCGACGAGTTCGTACGCCACCGCACCCACGCTTTCGGCATGGAAAAGAAGCGTCCGTATGGCGACGCCGTCGTGACAGGAACCGGCACCATCCACGGCCGCCAGGTCGCCGTGTACTCTCAGGACTTCACCATCTTCGGCGGCTCGCTCGGCGAAGTCGCCGGTGAAAAGATCATCAAGGTGATGGACCTCGCGCTGAAGACCGGCGTGCCGATCATCGGCATCCTCGACTCCGGCGGAGCGCGCATCCAGGAAGGTGTCGTCGCCCTCGGAAAGTACGGCGAGATCTTCCGTCGCAACACCGCGGCGTCCGGTGTCATCCCGCAGATCTCGATCATCTGTGGCCCGGCAGCCGGCGGCGCCGTGTACTCGCCTGCACTCACCGACTTCGTGATCATGGTCGACAAGACCAGCCAGATGTTCGTGACCGGCCCTGACGTCATCAAGACAGTCACCGGTGAAGACGTCGGCATGGAAGAGCTCGGCGGCGCGCTCACCCACAACAAGATCTCCGGTGTCTCGCACTATCTGGCCAGCGACGAGCCAGACGCACTCGACTACGCCCGCACCCTGCTCAGCTTCCTGCCAGACAACAACCTGGCCGAGCTGCCGGTCTTCGAGAGCGACGTTCAGCTCGAGATGTCGGATGCCGATCGCAAGCTCAACACGATCATCCCCGACTCCCCCAACCAGCCATACGACGTGAAGACCGTCATTGAGCACATCGTCGACAACGGCGACTTCCTCGAGACTCAGCCGCTGTTCGCACCCAACATCGTCGTGGGCTTCGCCCGCGTCGAGGGTCGCTCTGTCGGTATCGTCGCCAACCAGCCGAACGCCATGGCGGGCACCCTCAACATCGAGGCCGGCGAAAAGGCAGCACGATTCGTGCGCTTCTGCGACGCGTTCTCGATTCCGATCCTCACCCTCGTCGACGTACCCGGCTACTTGCCGGGCACCGATCAGGAGTGGACCGGCGTCATCCGTCGTGGAGCCAAGCTGCTCTACGCATACGCAGAGGCGACAGTGCCCCTGGTCACCGTCATTCTCCGCAAGGCATACGGCGGGGCGTACATCGTGATGGGCTCCAAGCAGCTCGGTGCAGACATCAACCTGGCCTGGCCCACGGCCGAAATCGCCGTCATGGGCGGTCAGGGCGCCGTGAACATCCTGTACCGCAACGAAATCAAGGCAGCAGAAGCCGCAGGAGAGGATGTCGCTGCAGTGCGCACCCGCCTGGCAAACGAGTACACGTACAACGTCGCAAGCCCGTTCCTGGCGGCTGAGCGCGGCGAGCTCGATGGCATCATCGAACCGGCGGCAACGCGCGTCTCAATCACCAAGGCGCTGCGGGCGCTCCGCACGAAGCGCGCAAGCCTGCCGGCCAAAAAGCACGGCAACATCCCGCTGTAGGGAGCGACAATGACGCCATCACACACGTGGGATCAGACCCCGGAATTCGATCCATCCGACATCGTCTTCGTCACGCCACACGTGAGCTCGACGGAGGTCGCCGCAGTGACAGCTGTCGTGCGGGGCTTACTCCAGGAGGAGTCGGCCGACCTACGTACGCCGGCACCCGGTCAGAGCGCCTGGCAGAAAAGCCAGCGCGCCCTTCGGTCACCACTTTCTCCCGGCACCGGAGTCTGGCGAAGCTTTAGCGGTTAAAGCTCTCGCCTCACGCGCTTTTCTGCGATAGTCTGTCGCGTTTGGGCGCAGCAGACTCCGAGTTTGTCCCCCCAAATGCCGACTATCACCACCCTGTCCAGCCCGGCACTATAGATATTGCTAGGTGTCACTCATTGGGTTACACCACCAATCATTCGCCGACTAGGGTAAGCAGGCGAATGTGTTGGGGGCGAGTCAGGGTGGTATTCGGGTTATTGCCCTGGCTCGGATTGTGAAAATGGGGATCGGCCGCGAGGCCGATCCCCTTTTTCGTACCCGGAGACATCCGCGCCTTTCGAAGGCACATGCGTCCCTCCGCGAGTGCCTGCGGATCCTGCTCAGTAGGAGGGAACTGACCCCGGCTGACGCGGGATCTCGAGCCAGAGGTCGACCTCGTCGTCAAGCGAATCCTGACCGAGCGCGCTGGCGCTGGTGTCTGCGCTGCTGAGCCCCACGACGGTGATCGCCGTGCGAGATCCGTCTGCCGCCGTTCTGGCGATGATCTTGTCGGCTCCGGTCCGCTGGATGGCGGCGGCAAGCTTGTTCAGCACGATCTCGAGCTCTTCGCCTTCAAGATCGTCGATTCCGCCCTCGTCGAGGAGAGTCACAATCGCACCTCGACGCCTGGCTGCCATCACCTGGTCCCTGACCGCGTCGTTCAGCAGCTTCCGGCCGCGGATCTCATCACGGATAGCCGCCTCGAGATAGCGGCATTCCTGGCGCTGCATGGCGGTGAGTTCGCCGCCCATGTCGATGATCCGACGCAGCATCGGCGCAGCGAGTCGGTTGGTGTGCGCCAACCTCAGCTGTCGCTCAGAGAAGTGAGCGTCCTGCGCCGCCTGCCATTCAGTCGCCTCGCGTTCGGCGTATGCATACTGCCGAACGTCTCGGCTGGCCTTGGTCAGCGCATGGGACAGCAGCGCCGCAGCACCGACCCACACTGCACTTCCGATGACACCCATCGATGCCAGGGATCCAGCGCCGGCCCAGACCACCGTGTGCACGACGAGGAACCCGATGCCAATCCAAGCCAGGAGCTGCCGCTTGCGGGTCGCCGTGATCGTCATCAGCGTTCCGACCGCTGCGACGTACCAGGTGGCATACCCGTTGTAGACCGACCCATCGAGCTGGCTGCTGATAAGAAGTGGGAGGGCAACACACACCGCGACATTGAAGACGCCCAACCAGAGCGGCATCTTCGTCGGAGATGTCGGCCAGAGACTCATCACCGTTGCGATTGCATAAAGCACGATGCAGGCCGCGGCGGGGAACTGGCTCTCTGGCACTCTGATCGAATAGATGCCGAGCACGACGTGATAGGCGGAGAACAGCGCGGCGAGTCCCAGGATGAGGCTGCGGGAGAGCTTGATCATGCTTTCACCGCACCGTCATTGTGATCGTCATATTGATTGAGACCGAGCGCGGGTATCGAGGCGGAGAACTCGTTAGTGAGCGTCGCCGATTTGTCTTCCGGCCCTGGCCAATCGAGCGTGATTGTTGTGCCGTGGCCGATGCCCGTCGCAATGTGGGCAACACCACCGGCGCTGCTCATCCGCTCAACGATTGAGATCCGCAACCCGAGGCGACCGCCTGGAACAGTATCAGGGTCGAATCCGACGCCGGAATCTGCGATCTCGATCGTGCAGCCGCCCTCTGATCGGCTGCGCATCGTCAACGTGCGATCCAGCGCCGTGTCGGGTGGACCAGCGTGCTGCATGCTGTTGAGCATCGCCTGCACGGTTGCGGAGAACAGCGCCTCACTGGCAGCCACAGGGATGTTCGAGCAGAAGTCATCGATGACAGTCATCGCGAAGGGAAGCCCCAGCGTCGCGGTTGTCTGCTTGATCCTGGCGCTCAAACGGCTGAAGGGGACGTTGGTTTCGTCCTGCTGAGGAGCTACACCTGCCTCATCGAGCCGGGCGATGGCCTGCTTGGCCATACTTGCTGCCAGGTCTGCTTCCTTCGGCGAGCTCACGGCGGCTGCGGACAGCAGGGTGGTCAGCACGCTGTCGTGCACGATGGCATCCACCTGCACCCGCTCGACCTCTGTCGCATGCTGCCGAACTGCCGTCGCGTACTTGTCGAGCGCCGTCGACTGAGCGGTATCCACCGCGGCCGTCGAATGCCTGAGCATGTAGATGATGATGACGATGACCTGGCCGAGCAGGACGGCATAGACAACGTCGAGGGTCGCGAGGCTGAGGTCGGCACCGCCGCCAGAGGGCAGCATCCGGATGCCGCCATAGATGACGGGAACGACCAACGTGAAGATCGCGGCCCACACGACGGGGAATGCCAGCGCAGCGCACGAGGTGGCGACGGTGCACAAGAACCACAACCATGGCCTGCCATCCAGCGTCTCAGCTGGGTCACGAGCGAGCATGGGCCAGAGCAGCAGGGCGACGAGGTAGGCCAACGCCATGAATGATGTGGTGGCAGTGATCCACAACTTGAACGCAGTGGCGAGCACAACTAATGCAACCGAGCCATACATCAGAATGGCGAGGATAAGTCCGAGCGTCGGCTGCAAGTAGTACTGCTGATGAATCGTCGCTGACAGCGTCTGCGCAGCGAAAACCAGGCCGATGCCGCCGATCGAACGCGAAACGACAGTCTCGATCTGTCGCTGACTGATTGGGTTCAGTGGTCGCTTCGCGTCACCGAGAATATCGGTGCTGGCGGTCAGCCTAGATACGGGCATCCCCGCCATCCGGATCGAGTCCCGGAAGGATCCCGTCTTCGACAGCGCGGCGCAACAGATCTACCTTGGTCGGGGCCGGACGACCGACCTCGACATACTTCACCCGGATGCGATCGAGGTACTCACGTGCCGTCGAATGCGCGATCCCGAGCTGCATGGCGACCATTTTCAACGGCAGCCCAGAGGCATACAGGTGCAGGACGTCGCGCTCGCGCCGACCCAGCTGCGCCTTGGCGAAGTCGCGGTCGGCATCGATTGCCGTTGCCCACTCCAGGTTGTTGAGAACGTCTCCGCGCGCAACCGTCGCCACTGCCGCCATCACCGTTGTCGTCGGTGACGACTTCGGGATGACGCCTGCCGCGCCGGCCGCCAATGCCTCACGAACCGAGGCGACGCGGTCGGCGATGCTGTGTACCAGCACCGCCGCCCCTGTCGACTGCACCATGTGCACGTTGTCGGTGACGAGAGAGCCATCGCCGAGTGACAGGTCGAGGACGATGACGTCGCAGACCCGTCCGTCGAGGCCCGCGATGAGCGCGCGGGCAGACTCTGCCGCGAAAATTACGTCGTACCCGGCGTTTTGGCACGCTGCGGCGAGGCCGAGACGAACGGATTCGTGGTCGTCGACGATCCCGACGCGAACCGGGCGGTCACTCGTTCCGGTTGTGCCGGATGCTGTTGTGGTCACAGTCGACTCAGTCCTTTGGTCTTGTTGCTTGAGTCAACGATACCTAGTGCGAGAGGAGAGCCACCGCTTCGACATGGTGAGTGTTCGGAAACAGGTCGAATGCACGAAGTGTCTTGAGCTGGTAACCGTGCTCGGCGAACAGCGCAACGTCGCGTGCAAGCGCAACGGGATCACAGGCCACATAGACGATCTGACGAGGAGCGAGCGCTCCGAGCTGATCGACGACCATGCGCCCAGCGCCCGAACGCGGCGGGTCGAGAACGACGGTGCCTGCGGACAGGCGGCTGCGTTCTGCGGCGCTGGCGTC
The DNA here is from genome assembly GCF_047530025.1 of Leifsonia sp. A12D58. Classification (NCBI taxonomy): domain Bacteria; kingdom Bacillati; phylum Actinomycetota; class Actinomycetes; order Micrococcales; family Microbacteriaceae; genus Leifsonia; species Leifsonia sp. A12D58. Next base: position 100,804 of record NZ_JBLJAT010000003.1, read on the forward strand.
ACGGCTGATGCGAGCCAGGTAGCGGTCGACACGGTCAGTGAGCGCGCTGGCGCCCATCCACTCTGAGAGGTTTTCTGACGCGAAGTCAGTTGCCGTCGCATCGCTCTCGACCGAGGTGATGCGCACCGTCGAGCCGAAGCGGTCACCGACGGCCGCGGCCAGTAGGCCGACTCCACCATAGAGGTCGAGGTTCGCTGCGCGCGGGTCGAACAGGGATTCGTCGATGGCCTCTTGCACTGCCTTCGTCAGCGTTTCGGCCGCACTCGAGTGCACCTGCCAGAAACCCGACGCGTCGAGCTTGAATTCGCGGTCGCCTACACGCTCGGTGATGACGTTGCGCGGGGTCGGCTTGCGCTTTCCCTTGGCGTCGGCCTCTGCGACAAGGATCTGCACACGACCGGTGCTCGGTGCGACGACATCAACGGATGCTGCGCCGGGAAAACGCCCGTCGAGCGGTGCGGCCATCTCGACGGCATGCGTCGCCAACGGCATGTCGTCAACGTGAATGACGTTGTGCGACCTGGCAGCGTATGGGCCGACGAAGCCGTCTTTGTCAACGTGCAGGCTGATGCGCGTGCGCCAGCCCGTTCCGTCGAGCTCATCGCCGGGCGACGCGTTCGGACCGACAGGAACGGCCTCGACGGCGACATCCGTGTCGATTTTCGCCATGCGCTTCATGGCATCAGCAAGTACCTGGCGCTTCAGCTCGCGCTGGTGAGCGAGTGCGATGTGGCCGAATTCGGCACCACCGGCACGCTGTTCTGGGGCGCGCTCGATTGCGGCGGCGGCCCAGACGTGCGGCTGGCGCTCTGGGGCTGCGTCGAGGACTTCGAGGGTCTCTGCGCGCCAGAAGCTCTTGTGGTTGGCCTCGGTGAGGCGAGCGCGGACGCGCTCACCCGGCAGGGTGTCGCTCACGAAGATGACGCGCCCTTCGTGGCGAGCGACGAAGATTCCGCCGTGGGCTACGTTGGTGATGTCGAGTTCGAGTTCAGTGCCTACCTCTGCGCCCTGAGGTTTCGGTGACTGGTGCGAATTACGGTCAGACTGTGTGCGATTGGTGCCCATCTATCGATAATCCCACACCCCAAGGAGTATCATGCGCCTCTATTTGGCATCTACATCGCCTGCGCGCCTCGCGCTGTTGCGCTCATCAGGCATCGAGCCGATTCTGCACGCTCCGGATGTTGATGAAGATGCAGTGTCAGAAGCGGCGGAACTTGCCGCAGGAGCGCCTCATGACCCGGCAGATTTGGTGCTGATGTTGGCACGAGCCAAAGCTGAAGCGGTGGCAGCAGCGCCGTTGGCAGCTGAGCCTGACGCGGCATCCGCTGCACCGGCGCCCGGAGAAGAGCTTCGCGGGCGCACCGGATTAGTCCTGGGCGGCGACTCGATGTTCGTGATCGACGGCGTGACATATGGCAAGCCGCACACCCCGGAGAACGCCACGGCCAGATGGCACCTACAGCGCGGCAAGACCGGACAGCTCCTCTCCGGACACTGGCTCATCGAGCAGGTCGATGGCGTGTCAGTGCGTGCTGCCGGTGCCGTGACCGTCGCCGATGTGACCTTTGCCGATGACATCAGCGATGCCGAGATCGATGCCTACGTCGCAACGGGCGAGCCACTTTTTGTCGCGGGCGCATTCACCATCGACAGCCTCGGTGCCGGTTTCATCACGCATATTTCTGGCGATCCGTCGACGGTTGTCGGCCTCTCCCTGCCCGCACTTCGCCGGTTGGTTCGGGGCATGGATCTCGAGTGGACAGACCTCTGGAACCGGCAGTAGTCGCCTCACCCTTGTAGGGATCCGATCGCAAGACACGCACTTTTTTGTCGAACAGAACCAAAAGAACGTGCGGGGCGGGCAATAAGCTAAGGGACTGTGTCTCCCATAACGAAGGTCCTCATCGCCAACAGAGGCGAGATCGCAGTCCGAGTGATTCGCGCAGCGAAAGACAGCGGAATTGCTTCAGTCGCCGTATACGCCGACCAGGATCGTGACGCATTGCACGCCCGCCTCGCCGATGAGGCATACGGGCTTGAAGGAACCACGAGCGCCGAGACCTACCTCGTCATCGAGAAGATTCTCTCTATCGCCCGCCGCTCCGGCGCCGACGCCATCCACCCCGGATACGGGTTCCTCGCCGAGAACGCAGACTTCGCCCGCGCCGTCATCGCCGCAGGCATCACCTGGATCGGCCCGTCGCCAGACGCCATCGAGAAGCTGGGCGACAAGGTGTCGGCCAGGCACATCGCAGAGCGTGTCGGTGCCCCACTCGCGCCAGGAACATTGAACCCGGTCGCTGACGCATCCGAGGTGCTCGACTTTGTCGACACCCACGGTCTGCCCGTTGCCATCAAGGCGGCATTCGGCGGCGGCGGCCGCGGACTCAAGGTCGCCCGCACCCGCGAAGAGATTCCGGAGCTGTTCGATTCAGCGACCCGCGAGGCGATCGCAGCCTTCGGCCGCGGCGAGTGCTTCGTCGAGAAGTACCTCGATGCGCCTAGGCACGTCGAGACCCAGTGCCTCGCGGATGCCCACGGCAACGTCGTTGTCGTCTCGACCCGCGACTGCTCGCTGCAGCGTCGCCACCAGAAGCTTGTCGAAGAAGCGCCTGCCCCGTTCCTCACCGAGGCGCAGACCACCGAGCTGTACCGCGCGTCGAAGGCCATCCTCAAGGAGGTCGGCTACCAGGGTGCCGGCACCTGCGAGTTCCTGATCGGCAAGGACGGCACCGTCTCGTTCCTCGAGGTCAACACCCGCCTGCAGGTTGAGCACCCGGTGTCTGAAGAAGTCACCGGCATCGACCTGGTGCGTGAGCAGTTCCGCATCGCGGCGGGCGGCGTGCTCGACTACGACGACCCCATCGCCACCGGCCACTCGTTTGAGTTCCGCATCAATGGCGAGGATGCCGGCCGCGGCTTCATCCCCTCCCCCGGCCCCGTGCATGTCTTCAAGCCCGCCGGCGGCCCCGGCGTGCGCGTCGACAGCGGGGTTCAGGCCGGCGATGTCATCTCCGGCTCGTTCGACTCCCTGCTTGCCAAGCTCATCATCACAGGCGCCACCCGCGAGGAAGCGCTCGAGCGCTCCCGCCGTGCCCTCGACGAGTTCGAGATCGCCGGCCTGCCGACCGTGCTGCCATTCCACCGTGCAATCGTGCGGGACCCGGCGTTCGCTCCGGAAAACGGCGAGCCCTTCTCGGTGTACACCCGCTGGATCGAGACCGAATTCGACAACACCATCGAGCCATGGACCGGCACCCTGGACGACACAGACACCTCACACAAGCGCCACAGCGTCGTCATCGAGGTCGATGGTCGTCGCATTGAGGTCACACTGCCCGTCCGACTGCTGCCCGGTGCAGCGGCTGAAGGAGCGGCATCAGGTCCCGCACCCAAGCGACGCGCAGGGGCTCACGCGATCGACACGGCAACCGGCGACGCGGTCAAAGCACCGATGCAGGCCACCATCGTCAAGCTCGCAGTGGCAGAAGGCGACTCGGTCATCAAGGGTGACCTGCTCATCGTTCTCGAAGCCATGAAGATGGAACAGCCGTTGACCGCGCACAAGGATGGCGTCATCGGCTCCATCACCGCAGAGGTCGGCGCCACAGTGTCGTCAGGCCACCTGCTGCTGACAGTCGTCGACGCGGCGTAGTCGCGCCCGGCTTCATGCCAGGGTTCTGCGTCAGCGTCCTGCGCGACCGCTGTACTAGTTGACGACGTGCATCGCCCGTGCGGCATCCGAGATGGAACCGGTGAGCGAGGGGTATACAGCAAACGCGCGCGCCACCTCGTCGACTGTCAGGCGGTGCTCAACGGCCAGTGCAAGCGGGAAGATAAGTTCGCTCGCCTTGGGGGCGACGATGACGCCACCGATGACAGCGCCGCTGCCGGTGCTCGCGAACAGCTTGACGAAGCCGTCCTTGATGCCCATCATCTTGGCGCGCGGGTTCGATGAGAGCGGCAGCTTGTAGATGTCGCCGCGCACCAGGCCCTCTTCGATCTGCTTCTGCGTCCAGCCGACGGTCGCGATCTCCGGCTGAGTGAAGATGTTCGAGGCCACGTTGCGGATCTCGATCGGGTTCACCGCGTCGCCCATCGCATGGAAGACAGCTGTGCGTCCTGACATGGAGGCCACGGATGCCAGCGGCAGCTCGGTCGTGCAGTCGCCGGCCGCGTAAATGTTGGGGATTGACGTGCGTGATACGCGGTTGACCCGAATGTGCCCAGAGTCGGTCAGCTGCACGCCGGCCTCTTCCAGCCCCAATTCGGCGGTATTCGGGATCGAGCCAACGGCGATCAGGCAGTGGCTGCCGGTGACGGTCCTGCCGTCCGAGAGCGTGGCGACTACTCCGGCCTCCGAACGCACCACCGAGTCGGCGCGGGACTTCTGCAGCACGACCATGCCGTTGCGCTTGAACACGTCTTCAATCACGTTGGCCGCGTCGACATCTTCACCCGGCAGAACCTGGTCGCGGCTCGAGATGAGCGTCACCTTCGCCCCGAGAGCGCGGTAGGCGGATGCGAACTCCGCTCCCGTCACACCTGACCCGACAACGATGAGGTGCTCAGGCACTGCTTTGAGGTTGTAGAGCTGCGTCCAGGTGAGGATTCGCTCGCCGTCAGGAATTGCGGACGGCAGGATACGCGGGCTTGCGCCGACAGAGACGACGATCGTGTCTGCCTCGATACGTTCAAAGTCCATGCCGGACTCGCCTGGGGCTGTTGAGACGATGACCGCTGTCGAGCCGTCAAGCCGTCCGTGACCCTGGATCAAGCGCACGCCTGCACGGATCAGTGTGGCCTTCATGTCTTCCGACTGCTGCCTGGCTAGTCCGAGCAGGCGCTTGTTGACCGCTGCGAGGTTGATCGCAACTTCTGGCCGTGTCGGTTTTCCGTTTTCACCACGCACGAAGAACTGCACACCCAGGTCGGTTGCTTCACCGATCGAGTTGGATGCCTCTGCCGTCGCGATCAGCGACTTAGAGGGGACGACGTCGGTGATGACCGCCGCGCCGCCGATGCCCACGCGTTCGACCAGCGTGACATCCGCTCCCTGTTGGGCACCGGCGATGGCGGCTTCGTATCCGCCTGGGCCTCCTCCGAGTACGACAATTCTCTGCTTGCGTTCGAACTCGTATGGCATTCCTCCATTCTTCCGTACCTGTGGACTTGCCGACAAACGCGCGTCATGTGGCACTGCACCATCAGGTGCCGGTATTTGGTCAAGAAAGTAGGCAGACATCGGGTCGAAGCACCGGTCACGCTGCTCTTTCGAGCAGCGGATCGCATTTCTTCCCGTGCGAAATCAATGGGCAATTAGAGTGGTGGAATGCTTACACCCGAGACCAATCCTCTTGACGACCCCCAGACCGATCCGTTCGACGTTGCGCGGATCGCAGCAGAGCAGATCGCCGCAGCAACAGGCGTTGAGCGACACGATGTCGCCCTCACGCTCGGCAGCGGATGGGGCAAGGCCGCCGACCTGATCGGCGAGACCACCCACACGATTCCCGCTCAGGAAATCATCGGCTTCAGCGCTCCGGCGCTGGAAGGCCACGTTGGCACGCTGCGCTCTGTACTGCTGCCGAGCGGCAAGCGTGCTCTCGTGATCGGCGCTCGTACCCACTACTACGAGAACCACGGCGTTCGTCGCGTCGTGCACAGCGTCAGGACCGCGGCTGCAACCGGTGCGAAGACGATGATCCTCACCAACGGGGCCGGTGGCATCAAGCAGACCTGGACGCCCGGCACTCCCGTGCTGATCAGCGACCACATCAACCTGACTGCAGACTCGCCGCTTGAGGGCGCAACGTTCATCGACCTCACCGACCTGTACTCAACCAGGCTCCGCGAGCTCGCCAAGAGCATCGACTCGAGCCTCGATGAGGGTGTCTACTGCCAGTTCCGCGGACCGCACTACGAAACCCCGGCCGAGGTACAGATGGCCAAGGCCATCGGTGGCCACATCGTGGGCATGTCCACGGCCCTCGAAGCGATCGCTGCTCGCCAGGCCGGCATGGAGATCCTCGGCATGTCGTTGATCACCAACCTGGCAGCCGGCATCCAGAAGACGCCGCTCAGCCACCAGGAGGTCATCGAAGCCGGTCGCGAGGCCGAACCGGTGATCACCTCGCTGCTGGCCCGAATCGTGGCTGCACTGTGACCAGCACCACCGAGATCACCGAGGTAGCCGCCGCGTGGCTGGCCCAGGATCCCGATCCCGAGACCCAGACCCAGCTTCGTTCGCTGATTTCCGCCTCACGCGACGGTGACGAGAACGCCACCGCCGACCTGCACGCCCGCTTCGACGAACGGCTGGCCTTCGGCACCGCTGGCCTGCGCGGCGAGATTTCTGCAGGCTCCAACCGGATGAACCGGGTCCTGGTTTCTCAGGCAGCTGCTGGCCTCGCCGCGTACCTGCTCGCTGAAGCACCGGCCGGAACCACGCCGTCTGTTGTCGTCGGCTACGACGGTCGCAAGAACTCACACATCTTCGCCACCGACACGGCCGAGCTGATGGCTGGAGCCGGCGTGCGCGCCATCCTGCTCCCTCGCCTGCTGCCGACGCCCGTTCTCGCCTTCGCGGTGCGCCAGCTCGATGCGAGCGCCGGCGTGATGGTGACGGCGTCGCACAACCCGCCGAACGACAACGGGTACAAGGTGTACCTGGGCGGCGAGAACCACGGCTCGCAGATCGTCTCTCCTGACGACGCAGCCATCGCAGCAGAAATCCTCAAGGTGGCTGCCGAACGTCTCGTCCCAGAGTTGCCCCGTGCAGCCTATGAGACCGCAGATGAGTCGGTCGTTCAGGCCTACGTCGACGCGACAGCCGGGCTTGCTGCCGCGCCGCGCGCCCAGGTGAACGCCGTATACACCGCCATGCACGGCGTCGGCTGGGACACCACCCGCCGCGTGCTCGAGGCTGCCGGATTCGAGCAGCCGACGCTGGTTGACGCACAGATCGCGCCCGATCCTGCGTTCCCCACCGTCGCTTTCCCGAACCCGGAAGAGCCGGGCGCCATGGACCTCTCCTATGAGGTCGCCCGTGAGGTCGCCGCCGAGCTCATCATCGCCAACGACCCGGATGCCGACCGTCTCGCCGTCGCCATCCCCGATGCCTCCCAGGAGAGCGGATACAGACGACTCAGCGGTAACGAGGTCGGCGCCATCCTCGGCTGGCGCGCAGCCGAGCTTGCGACAGCCAACGCGCGGGGCGACGGCGCCGCAGAAGGCACACTCGCCTGTTCGATCGTGTCGACGCCAGCACTCAAGGTCGTGGCAGATGCATACGGTCTCGGCTTCAGCGACACCCTTACGGGCTTCAAATGGGTCTCGCGGGCTCCCGGCATCATCTACGGTTTCGAAGAAGCCCTGGGCTATCTCGTGAATCCATCGACGGTGCGCGACAAGGATGGCATTTCGGCTGCCGTCGCCCTGCTGTCACTGGTCAGCGAGCTGAAGGCGGACGGTGTCACCCTTGCCGAGCACCTCGATCATTTCAGCGAGAAGTTCGGGTACTTCGCATCGGGCCAGATCTCAGTGCGTGTGAGTGACCTGTCAGAGATCGCCACCGTGATGGCCAGACTGCGCGACACTCCCCCGGCGTTCGTCGGGTCAATCGCAGTGTCGAGCATCGATGACTTGAGCGGTGGATTCGGAAACCTGCCACCGAGCGACGTGTTGCGCATCTGGCTCGCCGATGGTTCTCGCGTGATGGTGCGACCGAGCGGCACTGAGCCCAAGCTCAAGGTCTACCTCGACACCCAGAGTTCGACAGGAACCGTTGCAGAGCGACGCTCGGCGGCCACTGCAGCGCTGGCCGAACTCGACGCGGGCATGCGCGTGCTCATCGGCTGACACTCGGTTGCACGGCATCCGTTCGCAAGAAATCGACCTATACGCACGCGTTTAGGTCGATTTCTTGCTATCGGAGCGCGTTGCTTGAGGCCGCGCGGACCCGCACGGCGATGCCTGCGCACAAGATGACAGCCAGGCCGCCGAGTATTGTCGCCCAGCTGAGGTCTTCGTGCAGCAGCAGGAACGCCCACAGAATGGTCAGCACGGGTTGCACGAGCTGCACCTGGCTCACCTGCGTCATCGGTCCGATCGCGAGTCCGCGGTACCAGGCGAAGAATCCGAGAAACATGCTCACCACCGCCAGGTAGGCGAAGGCTGCCCACTCCGTCTGGGATCCCGCTGGTGGTTGCTGCACCGCGGCGACGATGGTCAGGCCGATCATCAACGGCGAGGCCAGCACGAGTGCCCACGACACGGTTTGCCAGGCACCGAGCTCACGGGCGAGCAGGCCTCCCTCTGCATATCCGATCGCCGCGGCGACGACAGCCCCGAACAGCAGCAGGTCGGATGTCGTCGGCTGCGCGAAGCCACCGCCCTGCAGCGAGGCGAACGTGATCGCGACCACGGCGCCGACCACCGCCATCACCCAGAACGATACCGCCGGGCGTTCCTTCCCACGGATGACCGCCATCACCGCTGTGGCGGCGGGGAGCAGTGCGATGACGACGGCGCCGTGACTCGCCGGCGCGGTCGTCAGCGCAAACGAGGTCAGCAGCGGGAAGCCGATGACGACGCCTCCGGCGACCACAGCCAGACGGGCCCACTGGATACCGCGGGGAAGACGCTGCTTCGTCAATGCCAGTGCTGTTGCGGCGAGCACGGCGGCAACGACAGCCCTGCCAGATCCGATGAACAGCGGCGAGAGTCCCCCCAGAGCGATCCGAGTGAATGGCACCGTGAAGGAGAACGCCATAATTCCCACAAGTCCCCACCAGAGACCTGCATGAGAACGGGATATCACCGGCGATATTATCCGAGTAGCGCTACTATCTATCTTCATGGATAACGATAGCAGTTCACGGATCGTCGCCGACCTTCGAGAGTGGATCTCTGCGGCTCCTTCCGGTGCGAAGCTTCCATCGACGCGTTCCCTGGTCGCCCGCTACGAGGCAAGCCCGGTGACCGTGCAGAAGGCGATGCGGGCGCTCACCGTGCAGGGCTTGATCGACAGCCGCCCCGGCGTCGGGACGTTCGTGCGTATGACGCGCACCGCGCGCCCGCTCGACTACGGCTGGCAGACGGCGGCCCTTCGCCCACTCCACACCCGCTTCTCCACATCATCGTCGACGATGCGAACGGGCACGCACGGCGCGATCGCCATGCATGCGGGTTACCCCGACCGTGAGCTCTTGCCTGAGCGTCTCGTTCGAGCAGCTCTCACCCGCGCAGCGCGGGGCGACGCAGCGCTCTTCCGCTCGCCAGCTTCCGGGCTTGCTGAATTGCAGTCGTGGTTCGCGACAGAGCTCGCCGCCGCCACTCCGATCGGCATCACTCCCCCCTCACCGAGTGATGTCATCATCCTCCCCGGCAGCCAGAGCGGTCTCAGCTCGATATTCCGCGCCCTCGTCACCGCGGGGCAGCCCCTCCTGATGGAGTCGCCCACCTACGGCGGCGCGATTCTCGCGGCCGCGCAGGCCGGCGTGCAGGTCATTCCCGTGCCCAGTGGTCCGAACGGGCCTGAGCCTGACGTGCTTGCACGCGCGTTCGAGGAGAGCGGGGCTCGGGCCTTCTATGCCCAACCGAACTACGCCAATCCCACCGGCGCACAGTGGTCGCCGGACACGGCGAGCCAGGTTCTCAACGTCGTCCGCGCGGCCGGTGCCTTCCTCATCGAGGATGATTGGGCTCACGACTTCGGCATTACAACGACGCCGACGCCTCTCGCCACCCAGGATGACGCCGGGCATGTCGTCTACATCCGCTCGCTAACCAAGAGCGTGTCTCCGTCCATCCGGATTGCCGCCGTCATCGCGCGCGGGCCGGCGCGCGAACGGATCCTCGCCGACCGTAGTGCATCGTCGATGTATGTGAGCGGGATCCTTCAGGCTGCTGCACTCGACGTCGTGACCCAGCCGGGCTGGCAGACCCATCTCCGCGGCCTTCGCCAGCAGCTGCGCGCACGCCGCGACCTGCTCATCGACAGCCTGCAAGAGCATGCGCCCCGCGCCCATCTCACCAATATCCCGGCCGGCGGGCTCAACCTCTGGCTCCGACTCCCTGACGGCACGGCCATCGACCGGCTGGTTCGCCAGTGCGAAGACGCCGGCGTGTTCATCGCCGCCGGCAGCGAGTGGTTTCCAGCAGAGCCGGCCGGCCCGTTCGTCCGCCTCAACTTTTCGGGCGCCAATCCTGGCGCCTTCCCGGAGGGCGCACGCATTCTGGGCCAGGCCCTCGATTCCTAAGTCCAGCTGCATAAACCAGCTGCAGCCATACCGGCGGTAGCTAGCCGAGGGCCTTTTCGAGCTTGGTGGCCAACTCGTCGAGATCGAAGTAGTTGTCGACGACGATCACATCGGCGTTGGTCTTTCCGATCGCGTCGACGAGTTCGGACGACGTCAGGATCACCTGTGCGTCACGGGCGACAGCTGCAACGCTGGCCACGTCGGTCGCGGTGACCTCTGCCTCGATGTCGAGGCGTTCAAGTGCACGCTCAGCGTTGGTCTTGAGGATGGCGGATGTTCCGATCCCTGCTCCACAGATGGTTACGATTTTCATGCTGGATCCTCGGTTGATGCGCTGGCAGTGGGAGTAACACCGAGCAGAGAGCGAATCTGGTCGGCGGTGGTAGCGGCTGAAATCGCCGGGATGACGCTGGCGTCGTTGAAGACGTTGGCCAGTTCGGACACGAACCGTACGTGCTCGTCAGAGCTTGTGACGGCCAGGCCGATCACGACCCCGACCGGGTCGTTGTGCGGATGTCCGAACGGTACCGGTTCGGCAAGCGTCACGACGCACAGGCCTTCGGCCAATACGTCGGGGCCCGGCCTCGCGTGCGCGAGGGCGAAGCCCGGTGCGATCACGATGTAGGCACCGAACTCGTCGATGACGCCGATCATGCGCTCGGTGTAACCAGCGGTTGTCGATCCGGATCGCTCGAGAACTTCGCCGACCTCGGTGATCGCCTCACGCCAATCAGCGACGCGCGCGCCAATCTCAATTGCAGAATCGGGCAATGGAGGAAGTGTCATGGCTGCTTTCGACGAGCGGGTGGTGACGGGAACGAATGCGGAATCAAGCGTTGCTGAATCCGCTCACGATGGCATCGCTGAGTTCTTCTCGGTCTTCGAGTGAGAGGAATGATGCAGCGACAGCGTTGTGCTGGAACACCTCGAGATCCTCGATGTCGTACCCAAACGCATCGCTGAGTAGTGCCAGCTCGCGGCTGAGCGAGGTGTTGCTCATCAGGCGGTTGTCGGTGTTCACCGTGACGCGGAAGCCCAGCTGGTAGAGCAGGTCGAACGGGTGGTCGAGGAGGTCGTCACCCCAGGCTGCGATGGCTCCGGTCTGCAGGTTCGATGAGGGGCTGAGCTCGAGCGGGACCTCGCGATCGCGTACCCACTGCGCAACAGCACCGAGCGTCACATAGGTGTTGTCGTTGTCTTCGCGTTCGATCGAGATATCTTCGGCCAGGCGTACACCGTGGCCGAGGCGCAGTGCACGGCCATCGATCAGGGCGCTGCGGATGCTCTCCACTCCGTCTGCCTCACCGGCGTGCACCGTGACAGGGAAGAACTCACGGGCCAGGTACTCGAATGCCGCAGCGTGGTTGCTGGCGGGGAAGCCGAGTTCTGCGCCGGCGATGTCGAATCCGACAACGCCATTGTCGCGGTGACGAACAGCGAGTTCTGCGATTTCCAGTGCGCGGTCGGCGTGACGCATCGCGGTGACGAGCTGGCCAATGCGGATTCTGGCGCCGTTCTGCTTGACGCTCTCGATGCCGGCCTCGATGCCGTCCTGTACTGCGTCGACCGCCTGGTCGAGGGTGAGGCCACGGGCGAGGTGCTGTTCGGGCGCCCAGCGAATCTCGCCGTAGATCACGCCATCCGCTGCGAGGTCTTCAACGAATTCGCGGGCGACGCGCGCGAGGCCTTCAGCGGTCTGCATGACACCTGTGGTCACATCGAAGGTTTTGAGGTATTCGACCAGCGAGCCGGAGTTTGACTGGTCGGCGAACCAGGCGCCGAGGCCTGCAGCATCGTTCACCGGCAGTTCCATGCCGATCGACTCGGCCAGTTCGATGATCGTCTGCGGGCGCAAACCACCATCGAGGTGGTCGTGCAGCGAGATTTTGGGCAGAGCGTTGATGCTGATCCCCGTGCGTGGCAACAGAAAGACCTCTGAGTTCGTGTTCACGTCACTAATCTACCGGGGGGCAGGCATCCGACGCCGCTTTGCAACCTGAACGAGCGCTGCACATGTGTCCCGATGCGCGGCGAATACCACCGATCGAGTGGCTTCACTGCAGCGTGGGTCAGCGTCCGATTCGCTCGGCGATCAGCGAGCCGCCATCGTGAATCTGCTCGCCAGGGTCCCCGATTCGCCAGGCGCCATCAAGTGCTTCGAGGGCCCGTGCGAAGCGTTCGGGCTCGTCAGCGCTGAGTGTGAACAACGGCTGGCCTGCTCGCACGGGAGCGCCCGGCTTCACGTGCAGGTCGATGCCCGCTGCGTGCTGCACCGGATCCTGTTTGCGTGCCCGCCCTGCACCCAGACGCCAGGCACCGATTCCGAAGGGCAAGGCCTGCATCTCGACGAGCACACCGTCGCGATCGGCGGTGACGACGTGACTCTCTCGCGCCACAGGAAGCGCGGCATCCGGGTCTCCACCCTGCGCAGAGATGACAGCGCGCCACTTGTCCATCGCTCGACCGTCGGTCAGCGCAGCTTCAACATCGACATCGGTCTTTCCGACGAGTGCCAGCATCTCTCGCGCCAGCGCGACAGTCAGCTCGACGACGTCCGATGGTCCGCCACCTGCGAGAACCTCGATCGATTCCCGCACCTCGTTCGCATTGCCGATCGTGAGTCCGAGCGGCACGTTCATGTTCGTGAGCAGAGCGGATGTCGCCACCCCCGCGTCCTCGCCGAGCTGAACCATCGTGTGAGCGAGCTCCCTGGAGCGCTCAATATCTTTCAAGAAGGCGCCTGAGCCGAACTTCACGTCGAGTACCAGCGCTCCAGTACCTTCGGCGATCTTCTTCGACATGATCGACGAGGCGATGAGTGGAATCGACTCGACAGTGCCGGTCACGTCGCGAAGCGCGTACAACTTTCCGTCTGCAGGAGCCAGGCCGCTGCCCGCCGCGCAGACGACGCCGCCGACGTCGCGCAGCTGGGCGAACATCTCGTCGTTCGAGAGATTGGCGCGCCAGCCCGGGATCGACTCGAGCTTGTCGAGCGTGCCACCGGTGTGACCGAGACCTCGGCCAGACAGCTGAGGGATAGCGGCGCCGAAGACGGCGACCAGCGGTGTGAGCGGCAGGGTGATCTTGTCGCCGACCCCTCCGGTCGAGTGCTTGTCTGTCGTCGGCTTGCCGAGTCCCGCAAAGCTCATCCGCTCGCCGCTGGCCAGCATGGCCATTGTCAGGTCGCGGATCTCGTGGCGGTTCATGCCATTCAGGTAGATCGCCATGATCATGGCGGCCATCTGCTCATCGCCGACATAACCGCGCGTGTATGCGTCGATCAGCCAGTTGATCTGTTCGGTGCTGAGCTCGCCCTTGTCACGCTTGGCGTGGATCAGGTCGACGGCGTCGAAGGACTCGATGGTGGTCGTGTTGCTCATTCGGAGTCCGCCTTGTATTCGTCAAGCTGCCTGGGCCCGAAGGCATCCGGCAGCACCTGGTCGATCGTACGAATACCAGACACGGTCTCCAGCAGCATGCCTGCGTCTGAGTGCTCGAACAACAGCTGCCGGCAACGACCACACGGCATCAGCACGTTGCCGTTGCCGTCAACGCAGGTGAACGCCACCAGGCGCCCGCCACCGCCCATGATCAGGTCGGTGACGAGCGAGCACTCAGCACACAGCGTGACTCCGTATGACGCGTTCTCGATGTTGCATCCGCTCACGATGCGACCATCGGTGGCAATCGCTGCTGCCCCGACGGGGTACTTCGAGTACGGGGCATATGCCTTGCCCATTGCAGCGGTTGCGACGCTCCGCAGAGCGTCCCAATCGATTGCTGAAGCTGACGACGGGCTTTCGGATGCTGAACTCACGCTGGTGCTCCTGCTTATGACTTTATGTATGGTTTGCCGGATGCCGCTGGTCCTCGTGACTGCCCCACCAACCCCGCGACAGCAAAGATAGTGACGAGGTATGGCAGCATCAGCATGAACTCACTCGGCACCGGAGATCCGATGATGCTGAGCACGTTCTGCAGGTTGCTGGCGAATCCGAACAGCAGTGCGGCCAGTGTTGCCCTGATCGGATCCCAGCGACCGAAGATCACGGCGGCCAGGGCGATGAATCCGGCGCCCGCTGTCATTTCCTTACCGAACGCACCGACAGAACCGAGCGTGAAGTACGCGCCACCGAGACCGGCGATCGCACCGGCAAGCGAGACGTTCCAGAAGCGAGTCGAGGTCACATTGATGCCGACGGTGTCCGCAGCCTGCGGGTGTTCACCGACGGCACGGAGGCGCAGTCCCCAGCGGGTGTGGAAGATGCCGAAGTACACAGCTGCAACCACGACGTACATGATGTAGACGATCAGGGTCTGCCTGAAGAAGACCGGACCGATGATCGGGATTTCAGACAGGAAAGGGATGTTGATCTTGTCGAAACGCGGCGGCTGGTTGAGCGTTGCTGCGTTCGGCGCGAGCACCTGCGAGAACAGGAAGCCCGTGAGGCCAGTGACGAGCACGTTGAGAACCACACCGACGATGACCTGGTCGACGAAGTACTTGATCGCGAAGGCGGCAAGCACGAACGAGACGAGTACACCGGCGATCATCGCGGCGACGAGACCGAGCAGCGGCTGACCGGTAAGCGAAGCGACCATTGCCGACGTGAACGCGCCAGCGAGCAACTGACCTTCGATTGCGACGTTGACGACACCGACGCGCTCAGAGATCACCCCGCCCATGGCACCGAAGATGAGCGGCACAGCAAGGCTCAGCGAGCCGAACAGCAGACCGGGGACCGGAATCGCTTCGCCGGCCGATGCCCAGGCCAGGAAGCCGAGGAGCACCAGGAAGGCGAACACCGACACGAGCCAGATCGGCACCTTGCGGTACGTCTGGACCATCCAGATGCTGAGGGCGGTGATCGCCAGGAGCAGGACGGTGACGATGACACCGGTTACCTTGACGTTGAGCTCGACATCCGGCAGCTGGATCAGGTCGTCTGATGTCGACAACCGCATGGTGCTGATGCCCTCGCGGCCGAAGACCACGAGAAGCAGGAACGAGAGCACGGTGAAGACTCCGAAGGCGATCGGTGTCTTCCAGCTCTTGATACGGGCTACCCCGGGGCCTGGCGTCGGTTCGACCGGCTGGGTCGGCTGCGATACGTGCGCTACGGTACTCACTTTGCAGCTACCTCCTTGGTGACCGATGGGAGCGCCTTACGGGCAACGCCCGGTGCAGGCAGCCTGAAGATTGCGCGCACAAGTGGCGGCGCGGCGATGAAGAGAACGATGAGCGATTGCACAACCAGCACGATGTCAACAGGGACACCTTCTGCGGCCTGCATGGCGAAGCCACCGGCCTTGAACGCTCCGAACAGGATGCCGGCGATGAAGACTCCCCACGGCTTGGAACGGCCGAGCAGGGCGACGGTGATCGCGTCGAAGCCGATGCCGGAGTCGATGCCGGCACCGAAGCCACTGGTCGTTGTGCCGAGTACCTGGTTGATGCCGGCGAGACCGACGAGTCCACCCGAGAGCAGCATTGCGTAGACATACATGCGCTTGACGCTGATGCCGGCCACTCTGGCCGCATTCGGGTTGAGGCCGACGGCCTTGAACTGGAAGCCCAGGTTAGAGCGAGAGAGCAGCCACCAGGTGAAGAAAGTGGCGATGATCACCAGGATGAAACCGAAGTGCAGGTTGTATTTCGGGCCGAGAAGGTCGGGGAACACCGCGGTCTCCAGCGTTGCGGGGCTCTTGGGGTTGTTTGACCCCGGTGCCTTCAGGAAACCGTCACGCAGCAGGTAGCTGACCAGGTAGAACGCCACATAGTTGAGCATGATCGTGGTGATCACCTCGTGTGCGCCTGTGCGTGCCTTGAGCAATCCGACGATACCGCCCCAGAGCGCACCACCCAGGATGCCGGCGATGAGCGCAACGACCATGTGGATGCCGTACGGCAGCTCGAATGAGAATGCCACCCAACCGCCGATTGCAGCCGCGATCAGCATCTGGCCGCGGCCACCGATGTTGAACAGACCAACGCGGAAACCGAGCGCAACACCGAGGCCTGCCGCGATCAGCGGTGTGGCGAAGGTGAGGGTTTCGGTGAGCGGCTTGATGCCGTCAGCGAATGAATCACGCCTGAAGTTGTAGATCGAGCCCTGGAACAGCGCCGAATACGCGCCTGAGACCGAGTTCCAGATCGCACCGAGCATGTCGCCGGGGCGAGAGAAGAAGTAGCCGGCGCTGGCCTGCACCTCTTTGTCAGTGAACGCAATCATGATCGCGCCGACGATGAGCGCGAGCAGCACGGCCAGCACCGAAATGATCGCACTGCCTGTGGTGATCTCGCGGAACATGTTGTGCCAGCGCGAGGGCTCTGTGGGTTCGGTGGGCATGGGGGGTTCGGTTGGCACTCCGTCACCCGGAGCCTGGGTGTCTGGTGCTTTCACGTGACTGTCGCTCATGCGGCAGCTCCTTCTCCTGCGGGCGATTCGCCAGCCATCATGAGACCGAGGTCTGAGCGAGGGGTATCGCCGGGGACGATTCCGATGATGCGGCCGCGATACATAACCATGATTCGGTCAGCGAGGGCGGCGACCTCGTCGAGTTCTGTCGAAATCACGATGACGGGAGTACCCGCATCGCGGGTTGCGACAATGCGTTCGTGGACGAATTCGATCGATCCGACATCGAGTCCGCGTGTGGGCTGGGCGGCGACGAAGAGCCTGAGATCACGGCTGAGCTCTCTGGCGAGGACCACCTTCTGCGCGTTACCGCCGGACAGACGACCGACAGGAGTCTCGATTCCCTGGGAACGAACGTCGAATTCCTTGATCTTCTCTTCGGCAAACTGGGCCAGGTAGTCGAGCTGCAGGTTCCAGCGCTTGACGAACGGCTCTGCGTTCGACCGGTCGAGCATCAGGTTCTCTGCGATGGTGAATTCGCCGACAAGGCCGTCTTCGTTGCGGTCTTCAGGCACGAAGCCGACTCCGGCATCGAGCACCTTGCGCACCGAGTGGCCACGCAGCGAGGTGCCATCGAGGGTGATCTCGCCGATCACGCGGGGCTGGAGGCCCATCAGCGCTTCAGTGAGTTCGGTCTGACCGTTGCCCTGCACACCGGCGATGGCGAGGATCTCGCCTTCCTTCACATCGAAACTGACGTTGTCGACGACGATGTGTCCAAGGGGGTCAAGCACGGTGAGGTTCGATACGACGAGCGCGGGCTTACCGGGCATAGCCGGCTTCTTGTCGACAGTCAGATCGACAGCGCGACCGACCATCAGTGTGGCCAGCTCTTCGTTCGACGCTGTCGGCGACGCTTCGCCGACGACCTTGCCCAAACGGATGACGGTGATCCGGTCGGCGACCTCGCGCACCTCACGCAGTTTGTGCGTGATGAAGACGATGGAGGTTCCGGTGTCTTTGAGCTGGCGCATGATAGCCATCAGCTCGTCGGTCTCCTGCGGCGTGAGCACGGCAGTCGGCTCATCGAAGACCAGGACTCTGGCGTTCTGTGAGAGCGCCTTGATGATCTCGACTCGCTGCTGCACGCCGACGGGCAGGTCTTCGACAAGAGCATCGGGATCCACGTCGAAACCGAAACGATCTGAGATCTCTCGAACACGCTTACGCGCGGCTGCCAGGTCGAGGCGACCACCGAATGTGGTCTCCTCGTGACCGAGCATCACGTTCTCTGCGACGGTGAAGACCGGGATCAGCATGAAGTGCTGGTGCACCATGCCGATTCCGGCACCCATGGCATCGCCGGGTCCGGAGAAATGCTGGACAACGTCGTCGAGCAGAATCTCGCCCTCGTCGGCCTGGTACAGGCCGTAGAGCACGTTCATCAAGGTTGACTTGCCAGCACCGTTTTCACCCAACAGTGCATGGATTTCGCCAGCCTCGACGGTGAGGTTGATGTGGTCGTTCGCGACCAGGGCACCGAATCTCTTCGTAATGCCGCGAAGTTCGAGCTTCATAGTTTCCGATTCTATTGAGTGGGCGAACAATAGTAGGTTCGCGTGCACCAATGTTGTGCCGTCATCGTCCCGACCGCTCATATGTGGGGCGTGCGACTCACGTGAGCACTCAGTTGTGGTGGTGCCCCGCGGGGACGAGCCAGTTAACGAAGTTGGGGAGGCCAGCAGGCGCTGACCTCCCCCTCTTACGTCGTGCTGGGTAAAGCGTTACTGCGGGGTTGCAGGCGACTCAACAGTGATTGCGCCACTGATGATGTCGGCCTTCAGAGCGTCAAGCTCCTTGACGAGAGCCGGGTCAACCTTTGACTCCCAGTCGTGCAGCGGCGCGAGGTCGACACCCTTGTTCTCCAGGGTTCCGATGTACGGGTCAGCCGAGAAGGTACCCTTCGAAGCGTCAACGACGATCTGCTTGGTGGCGTCGGTCATCTGCTTCATCACCGAGGTGAGGTACATCGGAGCGAAGTCAGGTGCGGTCTCGAACAGGTCGCTGTCGACACCGATGATGGCGACGTCCTTGCCTGAGTCCTGGATGGCCTGGGCCGTGCCCTGGAACAGCGGTCCAGCGACCGGGAGGATGATGTCGGCACCCTGGTCGATGAAGCCCTGGCTCAGCGTCTTGCCCTGGCTGATGTCATCGAAGCCACCGGCGAAGGTTCCGGTCTGTGCGGCCTTGTCCCAGCCGAGGACCTTGACGTCAGTGCCCTTCTGCTCGTTGTAGTACGTGACGCCATCGGCGAAGCCGTCCATGAAGATGGTGACCGACGGGTACTGCATTCCGCCGTACGTGGCGACGGTGCCCGTCTTGCTTGTTCCAGCAGCCAGGTAGCCGGCGAGGAATGCGGCCTGAGCGGTGTCGTACAGAACCGGCTTCACGTTGTCGAGCGACAGCGGCGAGAAGTCATCGTTCGACAGGGAGGAGTCGATGATGGCGTATTCGACGTCGGTGTTCGCCTTGGCGGAGTCGCGCGTGGCGTTGGCCAGAGCGAAACCAACGGTGAGGATGAAGTTGCAGCCCTGCTCGACCATGCTGCTGACGTTGCTGTCGTACTGGTCTTCAGACTTCGACTCGGCCTGCTTGAACTCGACACCGATCTCGTCTGCGGCCTGCTTGATGCCGTCGTAGCTCGACTGGTTGAAGGACTTGTCGTCAAACCCACCGAAGTCGGAGACGATGCAGGGCAGGAAGTCTGATGCTGCAGCACCGTCGGAGCTGCTGGCGGTCGGGGCAGGGGCACACGCGGCGAGCAGTGCAACTACTCCCAGCGCGGCAAGGCCGCCGAGAGTGGCCTTGCGGGTCGTGATTGTCAAGATGGCCTCCAAGATGCTGCCCTGCGTGGGATCGCACGGGCTGTGTGGACTACACGTTACCGAATGTTTCACTGCTCATATGAGCAAAGTCGACGTCTGAACAAATGGTTACCAAGACGCTACATTTCGCACGATTGTTTGTAACAAATGCCGCTCATTCGCCGCTTTTCAGCGTTAGCGGCGCATCCTCGCGCTACTTCGGCGTCGAGGGTGACGTGACGGTGATGGTGCCGTCGACGATGTCGGAGCGCAGCCCCTCGATCTCTGCCTCAAGCTCTGCCGATACCGAGCCGGCCAAATCGTGGTACGGGGCAATTTCGACTCCCCCGTTGGCCAGCGTGCCGATGAACGGGGCATTGTCGAAGGTGCCATCGATGTCATCACCGATGATCTTTACGACGGCGTCCTGCGTGTTCTTCAGGACGCTCGTGAGCAATACCGGCTTGAACTCGGCCGGCAGCGTCTCGTAGCCATCGTTGTCAACCCAGATGATCGCAACGCCCGTGTTCTCGACTGCGGCGGCTGCGGCGCCCTCACCCACCTGCCCTGCGACCGGCAGGATGACGTCCGCGCCCTGGTCGATGAACGCCTGGGTGTAGGTCTTGCCCTTGCTGATGTCTTCGAAGTCACCGGTGAACGTGCCGTCCTGGGTGTCCTTGTTCCAACCGAGAACCTGCACTGCGGTTCCGTGCGCCTCGTTGTACTTCGCGACGCCGTCGACGAAGCCGTCCATGAACAGGGTGACAGGCGGCTGGTTGCCACCGCCGAAGGTTGCCACCTTGCCCGTCTTGCTAACGCCGGCTGCCAGGTAGCCGGCCAGGTACGCGGCCTGGGCCGTGTCGAAGACGATGGGCTTGATGTTCTCGCCATCCACCTGCTCGTCGACGATCGAGAAGTGCACATCCGGGTTCGCTGCGGCTTCAGCAATCGTCGCGTCGGCGAGCTCCCAGCCCACGGTGAGGATGAACTCGCAGCCGGTGTCGACCGCCTGGGTCACGTTCGGGGCGAGGTCGGTCTCTGAGTTCGACACAATCGCGTTGACGTCGATACCGAACTCTTTCTGAGCCTGCTCCAGGCCTTCCCAGCTCGACTGATTGAAGGACCGGTCTTCGAGGCCGCCAGAATTGGTCACCATCCTGGCGCAGTAGTCAGCGGCAGCGTCTTTGCTTTGAGCTGACGGCGCTGGCGCGCATGCAGCCAACAGCACGACGGATGTCGCGACCACAGCGATCGGAAGAATACGACGAACACGCAACATCGGGACCTCTGTTCCAGGAATCGGCACTGCAGGCGTGCCTCGTTATGAACCGATCTTAGAGAACGTCGCTAGAGCCCGAGAGCTTGAGGGCATCGACGACGGATTTCACCTTCTGTGCGTTCGCACTGGTGGTGACCAGGAGCGCATCGGGAGTGTCGATCACAACGATGTCCTCGACGCCGATCAGCGCGATCATCCGTCCGGTGTGGCTGACAACGATGCCGCTCGACGAGTCAGCGAGAACGCGGGCGCCCTCACCGAGGATCGCGAGATCCCGCTTGCGACCACCAGAGTGCAGTTTGGCGATGGAGGCAAAGTCTCCAACGTCGTCCCAATCGAACTGGCCGGGGATGACGGCAAGAGTGCCGGCAGCCGCAGCCGGTTCTGCCACCGAGTAGTCGATGGCGATCTTCTTCAGCTTCGGCCAGACCTTGTCGACGACGGCACCGCGCTCCGGGGTGTCCCACGCTTCTGCAAGTTCGAGGATGCCAGCCAGCAGCTCGGGTTCGGTCTTACCGAGTTCTTCCAGGAGCCTGTCTGCTCGCGCAATGAACATGCCGGCATTCCACAGGTAATGGCCATTGGCGACATACCGCTTGGCGATCGCCAGACTGGGCTTCTCCACGAATGAGTCGGCTGACAGAGCGCTCGGCGCGCCCTCAATGTCGAGCTGCTGTGCAGTCTTGATGTAACCGAAGCCGATGGCAGGCTCGGTGGGCTGGATGCCGATCGTCACGATGTAGCCGGCATCCGCTGCGGCAACCGCTTCAGCGACAGCGTGACGGAAAAGAGGCTCACTCTTGATCACGTGGTCTGCGGCGAACGAACCGATGATGACACCGGGCTCGCGCTTGTTCAGGATGGCCGCGGCCAAACCGATTGCAGCCGACGAATCGCGCGGCTCGCTCTCGAGCACAACATTGTGGTCCTCGAGCTCGGGCAGCTGCGCCTCGACTGCGGCGCGGTGAGCCCTGCCAGTGACCACCATGACGCGGTCAGGGCCGGACAGCGGGGCGAGCCTGTCCCAGGTATCGCGCAGCAGCGTCTGGCCCGACCCGGTGAGGTCGTGCAGAAACTTGGGAGCATCGGCTCGAGAGAGCGGCCACAGCCGCGAGCCGATTCCGCCGGCAGGGATAACGCTATAGAAGCGGTCAATCGGTCGGTTGGGGGTACGCATCACGCCAGACTACCGGCAGGGCCCGGGCGCTCACCCGATGTCTGCGCGCCAGGCGAACAACTGACCTGCGGCTTGCTTAGGCTTGCCTAACCGGCGAGTGGGCCACACGCGCAACTAGACTGATATCACGTGCTCATAGAGCGTCGACTGCCCTGGTGCCCAGGGCACTATTCAGCCAGGGAGGGTTGTTCATGCCAGATCAGACGGCAGGAACACGTTCATCTCAGCAGCAGAAGACGACTTCGCGTCGCCCCGCCGGCACCCTGTACAGGGGTGGCGAGGGCATGTGGTCGTGGGTTCTTCACCGCATCACCGGTGTCGCGATCTTCTTCTTCTTGTTGGTACACATTCTGGACACCGCGCTTGTTCGCGTGAGTCCCGAAGCGTACAACGCGGTGATCGGTACATACCAAACGCCCATTATGGGCCTCGGCGAAGTCGCCTTGGTCGCGGCAATCGTCTTCCACGCATTCAACGGAATTCGCATCATCCTGATCGACTTCTGGAACGCGAAGTACTCGAAGCTGATGTTCTACATCGTCATCGCCCTCTGGGTGATCACCATGCTCGGCTTCGCTCCTCGCCACCTCATGAACGTCTTCAGCCACTAGGAGGGGAACAGATATGTCAACCACCATCGAAGCCCCCCGCAGCCCATACTCCCGCACGCCCCGCAAACGCGGCGGCGTGAACTGGGAGAAGTGGGGCTGGCTCTACATGCGCGTCTCCGGCGTTCTGCTCGTCGTGCTGATCTTCGGCCACCTCTTCGTGAACCTGATGACGAACGACGGCGTCGACCAGCTCGACTTCGCGTTCGTCGGCGGCAAGCTCTCCGACCCGTTCTGGCAGGTCTGGGACGTGCTGATGCTCTGGCTCGCTCTCATCCACGGCGGCAATGGCATGCGCACCATCGTCAACGACTACGCCACCAGCCGCACGACTCGCGGCATCTTCAAGGGAGCGATTCTCGCGGCTGTCGTCGTGCTGATCGTTCTCGGTACCCTCGTCGTCTTCACGTTCGATCCCTGCCCGGCCGGCGCGACAGCCGACCTTCTCCCCTCGTTCTGCCCGGCCAGCTAGGAGCTGTACAAACCAACCATGACTACGGATGCATCAGTGACAGATACCTCGGAGTCCACCGTCATTGACGGCGTGCACTACCACCAGTTCGACATCGTTATCGTGGGAGCCGGTGGTGCTGGCATGCGTGCCGCCATCGAAGCCGGCCCCAATGCCCGCACTGCGGTCATCTCGAAGTTGTATCCGACCCGCTCGCACACCGGTGCGGCGCAGGGCGGCATGGCAGCAGCCCTGGCAAACGTCGAAGAAGACAACTGGGAATGGCACACGTTCGACACTGTCAAGGGTGGCGACTACCTGGTTGACCAGGATGCAGCCGAAATCCTCGCGAAGGAGGCCATCGACGCGGTCATCGACCTCGAGAACATGGGCCTGCCGTTCAACCGCACACCAGAGGGCAAGATCGACCAGCGTCGCTTCGGTGGCCACACTCGCGACCACGGTAAGGCTCCTGTGCGTCGCGCCTGCTACGCAGCGGACCGCACCGGCCACATGATCCTGCAGACGCTGTACCAGAACTGCGTCAAGCGCGGCATCAACTTCTTCAACGAGTTCTACGTACTCGACCTGATCATGACGAACGTCGACGGCGTTGACCAGCCGTCAGGCGTTGTCGCATACGACCTGTCGAGCGGCGAACTGCACGTCTTCCAGGCCAAGGCGATCATCTTCGCAACCGGCGGCTTCGGCAAGATCTTCAAGACAACGTCGAACGCACACACCCTCACGGGTGACGGCGTCGGCATCATCTGGCGCAAGGGCCTGCCACTGGAAGACATGGAGTTCTTCCAGTTCCACCCGACCGGCCTGGCCGGTCTCGGCATCCTCCTCACCGAGGGCGCCCGCGGCGAGGGAGCAATCCTGCGGAACGCGAGCGGTGAGCGCTTCATGGAGCGATACGCCCCGACGATCAAGGACCTTGCACCGCGTGACATCGTCGCCCGCTGCATGGTCAAGGAGGTCGCTGAAGGTCGTGGCGCTGGTCCGCACAAGGACTACGTCTACCTCGACTGCACGCACCTCGGTGCTGAAGTACTCGAGACCAAGCTTCCCGACATCACCGAGTTCGCCCGCACCTACCTCGGCGTCGACCCGGTTACAGAGCCTGTGCCCGTCATGCCGACTGCGCACTACGCGATGGGTGGCATCCCCACCAACGTCAACGCCGAAGTGCTGCGCGACAACACGACAGTCGTTCCCGGTCTGTACGCCGCCGGCGAGTGCGCCTGCGTTTCGGTGCACGGCTCGAACCGCCTCGGCACCAACTCGCTGCTCGACATCAACGTGTTCGGCAAGCGTGCAGGCAACAACGCTGTCGAGTATGTGAAGACCGCCGAGTTCGTACCGCTTCCCGAGAACCCGGCCGGCTTTGTCAGCGGCCTGCTCGAGAGCATCCGTTCGTCCACCGGCACCGAGCGCATCGCCGTCATCCGCAAGGAATTGCAGGAGATGATGGACCAGAAGGCTCAGGTGTTCCGCACCGATGAGTCGCTCGCCGAGGTCACAGAAACCATCCACCTGCTGCGCGAGCGTTACAAGAACATCGGCGTTCAGGACAAGGGCCGTCGGTTCAACACCGACCTGCTCGAGGCCGTCGAACTCGGCTTCCTGCTTGACCTGGCCGAGGTCGTCGTCTTCTCCGCGCGCAACCGCAAGGAAAGCCGCGGCGGTCACATGCGCGACGACTACCCCGACCGCGACGACGCGAATTACATGAAGCACACGATGGCGTACCTGACCGGAGACCCGCACTCAGCGGAAGCCGCCGATCACATTGCGCTCGACTGGAAGCCCGTCACTATTACGCGCTACCAGCCGATGGAGAGGAAGTACTAACGGTGAGCACAGCACTAGTAGAGACACCGCCGGCCTCCGACGCCATCGCGTCGTTCACGGTCACTCTCATCATCCGACGCTTCAATCCCGAGGTTGACGACGAGCCACATTGGCAGGACTTCGATGTCGAGATGTACCCGACGGACCGCATCCTCGATGCGCTGCACAAGATCAAGTGGGAGCAGGACGGCAGCCTGAGCTTCCGCCGCTCATGCGCTCACGGCGTCTGCGGTTCTGATGCCATGCGTATCAACGGCCGCAACCGCCTGGCCTGCAAGACGCTGATCAAGGACCTCGACATCACGAAGCCCGTCTACGTGGAGGCCATCAAGGGCCTGCCGCTTGAGAAGGACCTCATTGTCGACATGGACCCGTTCTTCGAGTCGTTCAAGGAGGTGCAACCGTTCCTGATGGCAACGAGCGCGCCCAAGGACGGCAAGGAGCGCATCCAGACCGTCGCCCAGCGCGAGCGTTTCGATGACACCACCAAGTGCATCCTCTGCGCAGCCTGCACCTCAAGCTGCCCGGTGTTCTGGACCGACGGCCAGTACTTCGGCCCGGCCGCAATCGTCAACGCGCACCGATTCATCTTCGACTCGCGCGACGACAACGCTGCTGTGCGTCTTGACATCCTGAATGACCAGGAAGGCGTGTGGCGCTGCCGCACCACCTTCAATTGCACCGAGGCATGCCCGCGTGGCATCCAGGTGACCCAGGCCATCGCCGAGGTCAAGCAGGCAATAATGCGCGGCAAGGCGTAACGCCCAACAGCTCTTAAACGATGAACGCCCGGATGAATTTTCATCCGGGCGTTTGCCGTGTGCGATGCGAGTGGCGACGGGCCAAGAAGGCATCTGCATCGGGATCTGGATAGGCTGGCACGATGACGATTCGCACCCTGATCAGCAATGTGACGGCATTTGTAACCACTGTCACGTCCCGGATCATGGCGCTGAAGCCCGTCCGCGTCTTCACCTATTTCACCGAGAGCAACGGCGCGATTCTCGCCGGAGGGATGGCGTACCAGTCGATCTTCGCGATCTTCGCAGCGCTCTGGGTCGGCTTCTCGATTGGCGGCCTATGGCTCAAAGGGCATCCTGAACTGTTCGACGCGCTCATCGCCCTTATCAATCAATCCGTGCCTGGCCTCATCGGGACCAACGGCGTTGTCGATCCTTCCCAGCTCACGAGCGCATCAGTGCTCAGCTGGACGGGTGCCATCGCCCTCGTCGGGTTGATCGGAACCGCGCTCGGCTGGCTGTCAACGACCAAATTGGCCGTCCGCACTATCTTCCAGATGCCGCGGGACACCAGGTTCTTCCTCATTGAAAAGGCACGCGAACTCGGACTAGCCGCAACCTTCGGCCTCTTGCTGATCATTTCGGCGATCATCTCCCTCGCCAGCACCCAGCTCCTCGATTGGCTGCTCTCGCTCGCGGGGGTGTCTCACGAGTCGTTCGTGTCGACCCTCGCGATCCGTGGCAGTGGATTGTTGTTGGTACTGGTGATCGACACCGTCACCCTCGCCGCACTCTTCCGGATTCTGTCGTCGGTGCGCATCCCGATGCGGCGACTGATCGCCGGTTCGCTCCTGGGGGCTGCGGGTCTCGGTGCCCTCAGAGTGCTGGGGTCAAGCCTGCTCGGCGGCGCCGATCGCAATCCCCTGCTGGCGACATTCGCTGTGATCATCGGTTTGCTCATCTGGTTCAACCTCACCAGCACGGTTACTCTGATTGCCGCATCCTGGATCGCCATCGGCATGCAGGATGCCGGCCTCTCGCCCCGCACTCGATCGTCGGTGGAGGTCGAAGAGGCGCGAAGGGCCCGAGAGGCTGAGGCGCTGTACGTCGCCGCTCAGGTCGAACTGCGCGAGGCCACAGAGAGATATGAATCAGCTCCCTGGTACAAGAAACGATCGAAAGCCAGGGCAGTGAAAGATGCTGAGGCCAGAGTGCAGGCATATGCACCCGAGCAGAGCGGCGATGTCCGAGGCCCAAAGTAGGATTGGAACATGCCGTCTACGCCTGCCAAGCCGCTTCGAATCGCCAGCGTCAACACGAACGGCGTCCGCGCCGCATTTCGCAAAGGAATGGGCGACTGGCTGAACGCACGGGATGTCGACATCCTCGCGATCCAAGAGGTGCGGGCATCCACTGAAGACCTGCAAGACCTCCTCGGCCCCGAGTGGAACATCCTGCATGATGCAGCGACGGCCAAGGGTCGGGCCGGCGTTGCGCTCGCCAGCCGCGGTGCAGCGCACATCCACCGCGTGGAGTTCGGGGCTGTTGACTTCGACAGTGCCGGCCGCTGGCTCGAAGCCGACTATGAGGTCAACGGAAAGGTCATCACCGTTGTGAGCACCTATGTGCATTCCGGCGAGGTCGATACTCCCAAACAGGTTGAGAAGTACAAGTTCCTCGACGCCATGCTTGAGCGCTTGCCCGAGCTCGCCGAGCACAGTGAACTGGCCGTCGTGATGGGCGACCTCAACGTCGGCCACCGCAAACTGGACATCAAGAATTGGAAGGGCAACGTCAAGCGGGCCGGCTTCCTCCCCGAAGAGCGCGCGTACTTCGACAAGATCCTTGGCGCAGAAGACGATGCAGACTACAACGCCGGCGCCGGCCTTGGCTGGGTCGATATCGGTCGCAAATTCGCCGGTGAAGTCGAAGGCCAGTACACCTGGTGGTCCTGGCGTGGCCAGGCGTTCGACAACGACACCGGATGGCGCATCGACTACCAGCTGGCTACCCCTGCGCTGGCCGCGACAGTGACGAACTACACCGTCGACCGAGCGAACGCCTACGACGAGCGATGGTCTGACCATGCACCCGTCGTCGTCGACTACGCCATCTAATCCCTCGCCTTCACACTGAAAGTTTCTTCAATGACCGACAAGACCCGCCTGTATTCAGGCATGCAACCATCCGCTGAATCCCTGCAGCTCGGTAACTACATCGGCGCGCTGCTCAACTGGAAGAAGCTGCAGGAGGCGAACGATGCCTTCTTCTCGATCGTCGACCTGCATGCGATCACTGTCGCGCAAGATCCTGCGCTGCTTCGGTCCAACACGCGTCGCACGGCAGCGCAGTACATTGCCGCAGGCATCGACCCGTCGGCGTCGACGCTCTACGTGCAGTCGCACGTTCCTGCCCACGCCGAGCTGGCCTGGTTGCTCAATACCATCACCGGCTTCGGTGAGGCCAGCCGCATGACGCAGTTCAAAGACAAGTCGCTGCGGCACGGCAGCGACTCGGTGACCGTTGGACTGTTCGCTTACCCGGTGCTCATGGCCGCCGACATCCTGCTCTACGACGCCAAGATCGTTCCGGTCGGCGAAGACCAGCGCCAGCACGTCGAGCTCACGCGCGATCTCGCCGCCCGCTTCAACTCCCGCTTCGGCGAGACGTTTGTCATTCCAGAGGCCGACATCGTCAAGGAGACCGCGAAGATCTACGACCTGCAGAACCCGACATCCAAGATGTCGAAGTCTGCCGAGTCGCACGCCGGCGTCATCTGGGTGCTCGACGAGCCGTCTGTGACAGCGAAGAAGATCATGCGCGCAGTGACCGATGCCGATGGCGGCGTCGTCTTCGACCGCGAGAACAAGCCGGGCGTCGCCAACCTACTCACCATCTACTCTGTGATGGCGAACCGCTCGATCAGCTCTCTGGAAGACGAGTATGCCGGTCGCGGCTATGGCGACCTTAAGAAGGGGCTGGCCGAAGTCGTCACCGGCACCTTCGGTCCTATTCGTGAACGCGTGCTTGAGCTGCTCGCGGATCCCGCAGAGCTCGATCGTCTCCTGGCCCAGAACGCAGACCGTGCAGCCGAGGTCGCCAATGTGACCCTGGCAAAGGCATACGATCGCGTCGGGCTGCTCCCCCGGCCTCGCCGGTAACCCATGCAGCCCGTCGCGCTCCACTCAGATCGACTCCGGCTCGACCAGCCTGTCGCTGCCGATGCCGCCCCCATGTACGAATACTGTCAGGATCCGCTTTTCGAGCGATTTCTGACGGTGCCGTGGCCGTATAACCACTCGGATGCCGAGACGTTCATCTCGCTCTACATTCCGGGCGCGTGGAAGGCAGATCAGGAGTACACCTGGGTGCTGCGGGCACCTGACTCCGACGATTTCCTGGGCGTGATCAGCCTGCGAGCCAAGAGCGGGTCGATCGGGTTCTGGCTCGGCGCTCCGTATCGCGGCAATGAATACATTCCAGAGGCGCAGCGGCTCGTTGCCGACTGGGCATTCGCCGAGGGGCTGGTGAACGAAATCCACTGGGAGTGCCTGGTCGGTAACGTCGCCTCAGCGCGCGTGGCTCGAAAATGTGGCTTCACCTTTGCCGGCACCGGGCCGTCGCGGTCCGCGTATCGCGACGGCTCGCATCCGCAGTCGTGGCAGGGCGTGCTGCGTGCAAGCGACGACCGCCAGATCAAGGGCGGCTGGCCGGAGAGTGTCGAACAGGCGTGAGCGCTGACGAGGCCGCGGTAGTGGCATCCGCTTCGCATGCAGCTGTCATTCTCTTCGACCTTGACGACACCCTGTTCGAGCACCGCAGAGCGGTTGACGAGGGAATCGTGCGCCACGTGCACGCCCTGGGCGGGGAGTTCGCTGCCCGTGAGAGCGCGGAGACTGTCACGCTCTGGCATTCCCTCGAAGAAGAGCACTACCACGCGTATCTGGCTGGGGAGCTGGACTACGAGGGCCAGCGGCGCGCCAGGGCCAGAGACTTCGCTGCGGCGCATGGCGTCGAACTCAGCGATTCCGATTCAGGCGTGTGGTTCGACTCATATTTTGAACAGTACGTCGAGCGCTGGGCCCTGCATTCCGATGCCCTGTCGTGTCTCGATGCGCTCGCGGCGGCTATCCCCGGAGTACGATTCGGCGTCATCACCAATGGGGATCTGGCGTTCCAGACCCGAAAGATGGCCGGGATGGGGCTGACCGACAGAGTTGAACATCTCATCACGTCCGGCGAGTTGGGCATCGCCAAACCGGACCCCCGCATTTTCGAGGCCGCGTGTGAAGTCTTTGGTGTCTCCCCCACTGCCGCAGTGTACGTCGGCGACCGGCTCGCGACCGATGCCATCGGCGCCGCGGCTGCCGGTCTGACCGGTGTCTGGCTCGACCGGATCCACGCGCCGGTGTCGGTACCGGATGCCGCTGATGCCTGGCGACTCGGTGTCATCCGGATCGCCGGCCTGTCCGAGCTGCCTGCTGCCCTCGCGCCGATGTCTGACCGCTGACTAGCTACCGGCTACCGGCTACCGGCTACCGGCTACCGGCTACCGGCTACTGGCCGCTGGCCGCTGGCCGAGCTTCCGGCTCAGGCTCCCCGCGCACAGCTATCCGAATCAGTGTGCGTGCGGTCGAGTGCATAACTCCTGCAAAACGATGAACTGTCGTTTCCCTACACTGCAATCACGCGGAACTCCTCGACTAGGCCTGCAATCTGCAGGAGTTATGCATGGCGACTACCGTTGCGGCAGATCTCGACGAGCTCCCTGATCGCTGCGATCGACTCGACGGGGTGGAACATGATGTCCTGGTAGAGCAGTCTGAGTGTGACGAAGCCGCGCTGCGCGAGCTCTCGATCCCGGCTTCGATC
The DNA here is from genome assembly GCF_047530025.1 of Leifsonia sp. A12D58. Classification (NCBI taxonomy): domain Bacteria; kingdom Bacillati; phylum Actinomycetota; class Actinomycetes; order Micrococcales; family Microbacteriaceae; genus Leifsonia; species Leifsonia sp. A12D58. Next base: position 131,276 of record NZ_JBLJAT010000003.1, read on the forward strand.
GCGCACATGCTCCTCCCAACTCTTGTGGTGCGCCTTGCTGTCAGCTTCAACGACAACGCATCCTTCGACCACCACGTCGACACGGCCGATGCCCGGGAACCAGACCTGTAGCGCGTAATGCAGGCCCTCCTGTCTGACTAGCTCGCGCAATACAGTCTCTTGTCCTGCTTCTGCACGAGCGTCGATCAATGGGCGCAGCGAGTGGTGTTTCAGCGGTACCGAGTCGAAGATGTCGTCGAGGTCGCCAGTCGAAATGCCCCTGTCATGAAGCGCCGTGTCGAGCGCCGCCAGTGCGAACGTGGCGGGTTGGCAGCGGATTATCTGCGCAAGGGCGTCCATGGGACCTACGCAGTATTCGGTGCCGTCAGCAGGCGAGATCAGTGGCTGCCAATGAAGTTCAATGCCGTCGCGCGGAAGTGCATCGAGCCGGTGCCGACGGCTGGTCGCACTCCGAAGTCGTGAAGCCTCTCTGCCGAGATGAATGTGAGTGAGGCTGCTGTCGAACGCGAAAATGCCGAGTTCGGCAGCGGCGGAGACGCAGGCCAGCCGTCCCCCAACTCGCACAGCTTCGACCGTGTGTCGATCAGTCTCCGGCAGCGCATAGTGATCTCGTCGCACGCGGATCAGCTGCGAGTCCCCTACCGATTCCGTGATCCGCGCCCCGGTCATACCGGACAGCAGCAGATCACGTCTGGAATAGATGCGCTGCGTGGCGAACTGGATGTACTCATTTGCTCTCATGCCGAAGAGAATCGCGCACGCCGTGCCGCCGAAACCCGCCGACCCTGACGCGGTGGATAGCTGGTTCTCGGCTCGGGTTGTGCATAACTCCTGCTCGTTCTTCGCGGCAGCTACCAGACACCGCGAAAATCCGGGGATCCGGTCGTGCTCAGCTCGAGATTGCAGGAGTTATGCAGGCGGGTATTGCAGGAGCTATGCAGACGGGAATTGACCCAGCCGACCCGATCAGGCAGAAGCACAAGTGCTCTCCAACAACGGTTGCCGAGCCGCACGGCTCCACTCCACCGTGCATAACTCCTGCTCGTTGCGCAGGCCACAACCGCACAGCCGCTGAATTCCGGAGCGGAGCCACACCGCGATCGCAAATTGCAGGAGTTATGCAGATTCTGCAGGCGAATGGGCTGGAAACGCGACCAGAGAACAGAGATCAGAGATCAGAGACCAGAGACCAGAGATCAGAGACCAGAGATCAGAGACCAGAGACCAGAGAACAGAGAACAGAGACCAGAGAACAGAGAACAGAGAACAGAGAACAGAGAACAGAGATCAGAGATCAGAGACCAGTAATCAGAGACCAGAGATCAGAGATCAGTAACCAGAGCCGAGAGCAGCTGCACAGGTGCCGGTTAACACAACGAACCCGGCAGCGCACGTGGCAGCTACCGGGTTCGTGGTCACACAGGCGGAGAAGTTACTTCACGTCTTCGTCGACCCAGTCGAGCGTCTTGGTAACGGCCTTCTTCCAGTTGCGCAGCAGGCGCTCGCGTTCTGCGTCGTCCATGTTGGGCTCCCAGCGTGCGTCTTCCTGCCAGTTCTTGCGCAGGTCGTCGAGGCCGCTCCAGAAGCCGACTGCCAGGCCGGCTGCGTAAGCCGCACCGAGTGCCGTGGTCTCAGCGACAACCGGACGAACAACCGGCACGTTGAGGATGTCGGCCTGGAACTGCAGAAGCAGGTTGTTGGAGGTTGCACCACCATCGACCTTGAGCTCGGTGAGCGGAACACCGGAGTCGGCGTTCACTGCATCAAGCACCTCGCGGGTCTGGAATGCAATCGCTTCGAGCGCAGCACGGGCGATGTGGCCCTTGTTCACGAAGCGGGTCAGACCGACGAGAGCACCACGGGCATCCGAACGCCAGTGCGGCGCGAAGAGACCGGAGAACGCCGGTACGAAGTAGGCCCCACCGTTGTCGTCAACGGTCGAAGCCAGGGCCTCGATGTCAGCAGCAGACTTGATGATGCCGAGGTTGTCGCGCATCCACTGCACCAGTGAACCGGTGACAGCGATCGATCCCTCGAGTGCGTAGTGCACCGGAGCGTCGCCCAGCTTGTAACCGACAGTGGTGAGCAGGCCGTTCTTCGAGTGGATGATTTCCTCACCCGTGTTGAAGATCAGGAAGTTGCCGGTGCCGTAGGTGTTCTTGGCTTCACCCTGGTCAAATGCAGCCTGGCCGAAAGTCGCGGCCTGCTGGTCGCCCAGGATGCCGGCGATCGGAACTTCGCGCAGCAGGCTGTGCTCATTGACCGTGCCGTAGACCTCGGACGAGGACTTGATCGCGGGCAGCATCGACTTGGGCACATCGAAGATCGCGAGGATCTCGTCGTCCCACTGCAGGGTCTCGAGGTCCATGAACAGCGTGCGAGACGCGTTGGTCACGTCGGTGGCGTGGACGCCACCGTCGGTTCCGCCGGTCAGGTTCCACAGCACCCAGGAGTCAGTGGTACCGAAGAGCAGGTCGCCGGCCTCAGCCTTGGCGCGGGCGCCTTCGACGTTCTCGAGGATCCAGACAATCTTGGTTCCCGAGAAGTAGGTGGCCAGCGGCAGGCCAACCTTCTGCTTGAAGCGCTCGATGCCGCCATCCGCTGCGAGACGGTCAACGATCGCCTGCGTGCGGGTGTCCTGCCAGACGATTGCGTTGTAGACGGGCTCTCCGGTGTTCTTGTCCCAGACAACTGCCGTCTCGCGCTGATTGGTGATACCGACCGACGCGATGTCGTGGCGCGTCAGGTTTGCCTTGGACAGTGCCTGGCCAATGACCTCACGGACGTTGTTCCAGATTTCCTTCGGGTCGTGCTCGACCCAGCCGGCCTTCGGGAAGATCTGCTCGTGCTCGAGCTGACCGGTCGAGATGATCGACCCAGCCTTGTCGAAGATGATCGCCCTGCTGCTGGTGGTGCCCTGGTCAATGGCAAGTACGTAGTTGCCCATGGTTGCTAACTCCTTCGTTATGGAATGCGAGGTTGTTCGAGATTCAGAAAGGCTTGATTAAGCGAGAATCGGCAGGAGGACCAGCGAAGCCCAGCCGGCCAGCACGCCACCGATGATCGGGCCCAGAACCGGTACCCAGGAGTAGGACCAGTCGGATGATCCCTTGCCCTTGATCGGGAGCAGGAAGTGCGCGATACGCGGGCCCAGGTCACGCGCCGGGTTGATGGCGTATCCGGTCGGTCCACCGAGAGAGGTACCGATGACGATCACGAGCAGTGCGACGGGCAGCGCACCGAGAGCTGCAAGGCCGCCGTCGCCCTGGCGTCCGCCACCGAAGCCGATGACGACGAAGACGAGAACGAACGTGCCGATGATCTCGGTGACCAGGTTCCAGCCGTATGAACGGATGGCGGGACCGGTTGAGAAGACGCCGAGCTTGTTGGCGGCATCCGGTTCAGCGTCGAAGTGCTGCTTGTACGCGAGCCACACGAAGAACGCGCCGATGACGGCACCGATCATCTGGGCTGCGATGTAGGTCATCACCGAGATCGGGTTGACCGGAACGCCGGAACCGAACTCAGTTGCACCGGACGCGACGAGACCGAGCGTGACTGCCGGGTTCAGGTGAGCGCCTGAGTTGTAGGAGACGATCACACCGGAGAAGACAGCGAGTCCCCAACCGATGTTCACCATCAGGAAGCCACCATTGAAGCCCTTGTTTTTCACAAGTGCGACGTTGGCTACAACACCACAACCGAGCAGCACGAGGAGGGCAGTACCCACCAGCTCCGCGAGGAATACAACACCGAGATTGTCCACATTGACCTTTTCATTTGGGCGCCACGTTGAGCGCAGGAGAGTCGGATTACAACGAATCCACAAAAACCGTACCGAGCTTTTTGGGGCGGTTTAGGCCACTCGGTACGGTTTCAGCTGCACGTTCGTGCAGATTGGACGACTCCTAGGCTGCGGTCAGTGAGCCCTTGTCTGTGCGAGCGAGGTCAACGGCGTGAACGTCGCTCAATTCTGCAGTCGCTGCCGCGATCTCACTCTGACGACGCTCATCGCTCCAGCCGAGAACCGGTGAGACGATGTCGGTCAGCTCGGTGAGAAGCTCGGCACTCAGGCCACCGACGAACGCCATGCTGGTGCGACGCAACAGGATGTCGATCAGGTGAACGACCGACTCGGTTGTGGCCAGGTATTCGATCTCACGACGGCTGTAATCGGCGTTGTGAACCAGCGGCTCGTCGGCGGCTTCGGTCATGAAATTGATGACGTCTGCGGCACGGGTTCCGTAGCGTGCAAGCAGCTGTGTAGCGCGGGCGACACCCACCTCGTCACCGTGCGCTGCAACCCAAACGCGGTGCGCGGCATCCGTCATCGGGAAGTCCTTGCCACCACCGATGGCCAGGCCCTCAGTCGAGACGGTGCGGGGCACATTGATGAGCTTCAGGATGTCGTTGCTCAGGTGCTCTGCCAGGGCTCGGAACGTGGTCCACTTGCCACCAACGAGGCTGAGCAACGTGCCGGGACGGGCCTCAAGCGGGCTCGACTCGATGCGGTAATCGCGTGACACGAAGCCGGGAGCCTCGTCGTCGTGGCGGGGAAGCGGACGCACGCCGGAGAAGCGGTAAACGATGTCGGAACGGTCGACTGCGACATCTGGGAAAACGTGCGCGACCAATTCGAAGAAGTAATCGATCTCGTCTTCGGTGCACCGAATCGGCTTGGTCATATCGTGCTCGAGGTCGGTGGTGCCGACCATGACGCGGCCCTTGAGCGGGTAGATGAGCACGATGCGCCCGTCCTTGTGCTCAAAGAAGATCTCGTTGCCACCGGTTGCTGCGAGCAGCTCTGGGTTGTCAAGAACGATGTGCGAACCCTTGGTGCCGCCCATGAACTTGCTCTCAGAACCGAGCGCCTTGTTGGTGAGGTCGGTCCATGGTCCAGAGGTGTTGACGACGACGTCGGCTTCGAAGCTGAACTCTTCACCGGTCACCGTGTTGCGCAGGCGCACACCGTTCTCATCCATGCCGATGGCTTCGACATAGTTGGCGGCGCGGGCGTGTCCGCCGGCGGCCAGACCGTCGCGCAGCACATCGAGGGCGAGGCGCTCCGGGTCGTGCATCGAAGCGTCGTAGTAGGTGGCGGTGTACTTCAGGCCATCGTTGAGCTTCGGCAGCGCCTCGAGCGACTTCTTGGCTCCACGGAACTCGTGGCGCGGAACGCTGCCACCGTCACGGGAGAAGGAGTCGTAGAGCACCATGCCGACCTTGATCAGCAGTGCACCTCGTTCCTGAGGCTTACCCTGCTTGTGAGTGAGGAAGCGCATCGGTGCGCTCATGATGCCGGAGAAGGTCGAGAAGATCGGCACAACTGTCCGCAGCGGCTTGACGTAGTGCGGAGCGATCTTGATCAGGGCGTTGCGCTCGGTGACCGATTCCTTGACGAGACGGAATTCGCCATTCTCGAGGTAGCGGACGCCACCGTGGATCATGTGCGACGACGCCGACGATGCGCCAGACACGAAGTCACCCTTGTCGACGATTGCGACGTCGACACCCTGGAGTGCCAGGTCGCGGAATGTTGCAATTCCGTTGATTCCTGCACCGATGATGAGCACACGCGCCCGGGGTAGCTCCTTGAGCGCCGCCTGGGAGTTCACCACTGAATCCTGCATTTGTTTCTCACCTCATGTGTAAATCCGGCAGCAGAAGCCGCCGTACGAATCATTTAAGTTTGCGTGTTGCGACACAAACGGTCAAGCTGGATGAACATATGTGCAAGGAGACAATATGACCCTCGCCGACGAACTGTCGAATCCAGACCGCACCCGCGACGCCCTCACGGCCGCACACCTTTACTACATGCAGGACCTGACGATGGATGCCATCGCTCACGAACTCCACACCTCCAGGTCCTCTGTCTCACGACTCCTCAGCCATGCCAGGGCCAGCGGACTCGTCGATATCCAGATCCGCTCACCCCTTGATGCACCGAGCCGCCTTGAGAAGGAGATCCTCTCTCGTTACAAGGTGACCGCTCACGTGGTCCCTGTACCTGACCATGCCAGCGACGTTGATCGTTTGGAGCGTGTTGCGCTGTCCGTTGCACGAATTCTCGGACAATACTTCGATTCGAACATGACCATGGGCGTTGCCTGGGGATCGACGATGAGTGCCATCAGCAGGCACGTGATTCCCAAGCAGACGCACAACTCTCAGATCGTCCAGCTGAACGGCGCAGGCAACATGCGCACGACAGGCATCGCATACGCCAGCGAGATCCTGCGCCGATTCGGGGATGCTTTCGGTGCCCACGTGCAGCAGTTCCCGGTGCCTGCATTCTTCGATGACCCCGCAACGAAGCTTGCCCTCTGGCGCGAGCGCAATGTGTCGCGACTCATCGACATCCAGGCGCACATGGATGTTGCGCTCTTCGGCCTCGGCTCCCCCTTCTCTGAGGTTCCGAGCCACGTGTATGCCGGTGGCTATCTTGAAGAAGCCGACTACGCCTCGCTCAGCGAATCTCGCGTCGTGGGCGACGTGGCAACCGTCTTTTTCAGAGCCGACGGCTCAACCGACGACATCCCGTTGAACCTGCGCGGCACCGGTCCCGACTTCACCGTGTTACGTCGCACTCCGCGCCGCATCTGCGTGGTGTCCGGCAGCTCCAAGCTTGAAAGCCTGCGCGGTGCGCTCAACGCAGAACTGATCACCGACCTCTACGTTGACGAAGGCACCGCACGCGCGCTGATCGCATCGGCATCGTGACCGGTGCTGGCGTGGCCGGTGCTGGCGTGGCCGGTGCTGAACATTTCGGTGGATAACTCAGGGAATACCCCGACCGCTGACGCGTTGAGCTATAACTGAAGATAAGAAACGTGCTCCGGGGTCGGTGTAAGTCCGAACCGGCGGTGAAAGTCCGCGAGCTGGTGCGTCCTTCGGGACACTCCGGTTGAGCTGGTGAAACTCCAGCACCGACGGTTAAAGTCCGGATGGGAGGCGCACGGGTCGGTCGGTCATATGACCAGCCGACGGCTTACGCATCCGTGCACGCCACAATCCCCGGAGTTCCGATGAGGACGAGGGCGGCGATGACACACGAAGCACTGATCGAGAGCGCGATGCGACGCGCGCTGGTGCTTGCCGCCAACGGCCCGAAACCCGGCATCAATCCCCGCGTCGGCTGCGTCATCTTGGCCGATGACGGCACTGTTCTGGCTGAGGGCTGGCACCGTGGTGCGGGAACCCCCCACGCCGAGGTCGACGCGCTCTCCCATCTCGCGCCTGGTGCAGCGCACGGAGCAACTGTCGTCGTCACCCTTGAGCCCTGCAATCACACGGGTCGCACCGGCCCATGCGCCGTCGCGCTTCTCGATGCCGGCGTTGCCCGGGTTGTCTACGCCGTCGCCGATCCCGGCAAGCACTCCTCCGGCGGAGCCGATCGGCTGCGAGCAGGCGGCGTCGAGGTAGAGGGCGGTGTGCTGCAGGACGATGCAGAAGTATTCCTCTCGGATTGGCTCATCGCAGCCAGGCTCGGCCGGCCGTTCGTCACCGTCAAGTGGGCGTCCAGCCTCGACGGTCGTGCAGCCGCTGCCGATGGCACCAGCCAGTGGATCACCGGCGCTGTCGCCAGAGCGGATGTCCATGCTCGGCGAGCTGCCGCCGACGCCATCGTCGTCGGCACCGGTACAGCCATCGCCGACGACCCATCGCTGACCGCGCGCGACTCCGATGGCTCGCTCTTCGCCTCCCAGCCGATTCCGGTCGTTATCGGCGCCCGCGACATCCCCGCAGCAGCCGCGCTCTTCGGCCATCCTCATGCCCCGCTGTTCTACGGCTCCCACGATCTTGCCGCCACCCTGACCGATCTGCGCGAGCGCGGCATCCTGAGAGTCTTCGTCGAAGGTGGTCCCACTCTCGCGAGTGCGTTCGTGGCAGCCGGCCTTGTCGATCAGTTCGCGATCTACCTCGCCCCTACTCTTCTCGGCGGTCCCCGCCTTGCGCTCGGCGACATCGGCGTCGGCACCATCACCGACCAACTCACCCTGACGATCGACACCATCACGCAGCTCGGCGACGATCTGCTCGTTCTTGCACGCCCAGACAGAAGGACCTGACTGAATGTTCACCGGAATAATCGAGGAACGCGGCACCATCATCGACATCGAGAGGTCCGAGGATGCTGCGCGCCTCACGATCAGGGGGCCACTCGCCGTCGCCGATGCCTCACACGGCGACTCGATCGCGGTCAGCGGGGTATGCCTGACAGTCGTTGGGCAGACCCCGGACTCGTTCACCGCCGATGTGATGGCCCAGACCCTGCGCATGTCGACCCTGGCCGACGCCGTCGTCGGCGCCCCGGTCAACCTTGAACGTGCTGCACTCGTCGGCGACCGGCTCGGCGGGCATATCGTGCAGGGTCACATCGACGGAACAAGTACTGTGCTTGAGATCCGTCCTGGCGACGCCTGGCGCGTGCTGCGTTTCAGCCTCTCCGCCGAGCTCGCCCCATTGGTCACCGACAAGGGATCGATCGCCATCGATGGCGTCTCACTCACGGTCAGTGGCATCAGCGATGCTGGTGAGATCGACCAATGGTTTGAGGTATCCCTGATCCCCGAGACTCTCTCCGCCACCACGCTCGGCGACCGCGTCGTCGGCGATAGCGTGAACATCGAGACTGACATCCTTGCCCGCCACGCAGCCAGGATCCTGGCGCTGACCGATGCGCAGCGGCGTCGAGAACAGGCGGCACCCACAGCTTCAACTTCAGCTCCTCAAGCCACCAACCGAACAGGGAGGGCATCATGAGCCTCGCGGATATCCCCACAGCACTCGAGCAGCTCAGGCTCGGCCGGCCCGTCATCGTTGCTGATGATGAGGGCAGGGAGAACGAAGGAGATGTCATCCTCTCTGCCGAGCTCGCCACTCAGGAGTGGCTGGCCTGGATGGTGCGCAACTCCTCTGGCTTCATCTGTGCGCCGATGACCAATGAGATCGCCGACGCACTCGACCTGCCCGTCATGGTGATCGACAACGAAGATCCGCGTGGCACCAACTACACGGTCACCGTCGATGCGGCAGACCGGCTGAGCACCGGCATCAGCGCCGCAGATCGCGCACACACCCTGCGGGTGCTCGCTGATCCGTTGTCGCTCCCGGCCAGCGTGAACCGACCAGGTCACATCCTGCCCCTTCGTGCGGTCGAAGGTGGCGTGCGTGAACGCGATGGGCACACCGAGGCAGCGGTCGACCTGATGAAGCTCGCAGGCCTCGCTCCCGTCGGTGCGATTTCCGAGATCGTCGCTGAGGACGGCGAAATGATGCGCCTCCCTGGACTCATCGCCCTCGGTGAGCGTGAAGGCATCGCCGTTATCACGATCGCCGACCTCATCGAATACTTGAACGACGTACGCCCTGAACCGCTGAATGCCGTTGACCGGACACGTGAATCCCCCCGGGTCGACTTCGAGGTCGAGACAACGGTGCCGACGGTGCACGGGGCTTTCAAGATGCGGGCATATCGCGACCGGATGACGGGCGCTGACCATGTGGCGATCGTCGCCGGTGATGTCGCCGACGGCGCGCTGGTGCGAGTGCACTCCGAATGCCTGACCGGTGAAGCATTCGGGTCACTCAAGTGCGAGTGCGGTCCCCAGCTCGACGCTGCACTCGACACCATCCAGCGTGAGGGCGGCGTTGTCATCTATCTGCGCGGACACGAAGGCCGTGGCATCGGCCTGATCAACAAACTGCGTGCATACAAGTTGCAGGAAGAGGGACTGGACACCCTCGACGCCAACGTCGCACTCGGGCTTCCTATCGATTCACGCGACTACACGGCTGCAACAGCGATCCTGCAGGACCTCGGCCTGAGCGAGATTCGTCTCCTGACCAATAACCCGGAGAAGGTTCGCCAGATCGAAGCCCATGGTGTCGTCGTGAGCGAGCGCGTGCCGCTCGTGGTCGGTGTCGGCGAGCACAACGAGGGTTACCTCGCGGTCAAGCGCGATCGCATGGGCCACAACATCGATATCTCACACACGTACAGCACTTCGAAAGGAACAGCACTATGAGCGGAGCAGGCTCCCCCACCATTGCCATCGACGGCAGCGGACTGCACGTCACGATCATCGCCGGCCAGTGGCACGAGGTCATCACCGATGGCCTCATTGCCGGTGCGACTCGTGTTCTCGAAGAGTCAGGTGCGAGCTACTCGCTCGTGCGGGTTCCCGGCAGCTTCGAGCTGCCCGTCGCCAGCAAGGTGGCGCTGGAAAATGGCGCTGACGCTGTCGTGGCGCTCGGCGTCATCATCCGTGGCGGCACACCGCACTTCGAGTACGTGTCGGCTGCAGCCACAGACGGACTCACCCGCGTCGCACTCGACACCGGTAAGCCCGTCGGCTTCGGAGTGCTCACGCTCGACGACGAGCAGCAGGGTCTTGACCGAGCCGGCCTGCCCGGTTCGAAGGAAGACAAGGGCGAAGAGGCCGCGACAGCTGCGCTGGCTACGGCGCGCGTGCTCGCGGACCTGCGCGGCCAGGCGTAGTTCGTCCGCATCGGCAGGTGCAGGCATCCGTCCCTCGTCGCCGCCCTTAAACGCGAGACCGGAGTTGTGGTCGTTATAACTGAGCTATAACGACCACAACTCCGGTTTCGCGGCAAAGCAGTGAGGCATAAAGGCACAAAGACGGCACAGCGGCAACTGGGCCCAGGGGCCCAGGCACGCGTTTCGGGAGTTACGGCTTCCAGACCATCAGAACAACGACGATCACGAGCAGCAGCGATGCGATTCCGCTTCCTGCGGCGATTGCGGGGTAACCGGCCGATGAGGCCGTGACCGCTCCGTCTGACGCCTGGAGGGCATCCGCTGCCTTCTTCATTGCCGGCACGACAACGAACAGGCTGATGGCCAGGGCCACCACGTAGAGGATGATCGACCAGAGGATCCACGGGGTGGTGAACGACAGCGCATACTTGGCGTCTGCCATGCCCATGACACCAAACCCGAAGAAGACGACCACGAGCGACAACAGGCTGAAAATGTTGGTGGACTTCGCCAGGATCGCGACCTGCGCACCGTTGCCGGCTCGCACCGCGCGCATAGCGCTCATCGGCAGAATCGCCATCGGGCCGACGATGAAGACGGCGGTAACGACGTGCAGAACGTTCAATACGGTTTCCATACCCTCAGCCTAACTATCCCTGCGAATTGGCATAGAACTTTGCGCAGGCGTATCGTTTACTCTCTGGCCGCCACAAGCGGCCACTAATGTTTTGCGCCGCTCGATGTCATCCCGTGTAACAGCCACGTCCGCATCCAGGCCACTAACATCTCGACTCGGAGCCTCTCCTTTCATGTCTGCCCCCTCAGCGTCACTCGACCAGCAGCAGCCAGCCGCACCACTCAACCCGAAGAGCCGGGTCATTCTGGCCAGCCTCATCGGTACCACGATTGAGTTCTACGACTTCTATGTCTATGCAACCGCTGCTGTTCTGGTGTTCCCTCACCTCTTCTTCCCCACTGGGGATGCCACGACGGCGCTACTCGCCTCGTTCGCGGTCTTTGGCGCAGCGATGGTGGCTCGCCCGCTCGGCGCAGTCTTCTTCGGTCACCTCGGCGACAAGGTCGGGCGCAAGACCACCCTCGTTGCGGCTCTGCTCACCATGGGAATTGCGACTTTCCTGATCGGTCTGCTTCCGACGTATGCCATGGTCGGCTGGTTCGCCCCGCTCCTGCTGGTGATCCTGCGCCTTGCCCAGGGTTTCGCCCTCGGTGGCGAATGGAGCGGTGCGGCTCTCGTCGCAACGGAGAATGCGCCGAAGGGCAAGCGCGCCTGGTACGGCACCTTCCCGCAGATGGGCGCCCCGATCGGCTTCATCATCGCCAACGGCCTGTTCCTGATCATCGCTGCCGTGCTGCCTTCAGACGACCCGACCCGACCGTCTGACGCATTCCTCGAATGGGGATGGCGTATCCCGTTCCTCTTCTCGGCCATCATGGTGGTTGTCGGCCTCTGGGTGCGTCTGCGCCTGGTGGAGAGCGAAGCGTTCTCGAAGACGGTGAAGAGCGGCAAGGTCGTCAAGCTGCCACTCGGTACTGTTCTGCGCACGAACTGGCGCGAACTCATCCTGGGCACGCTGTTCATGCTCGCCACCTACGTGCTGTTCTACCTGATGACCACCTTCTCGCTGAGCTACGGACGCGCCCCCGAGTCGCCTGCCGACTCTGCGACGCTGCCCGGCCTGGGCTACAGCTACAACAGCTTCGTGCTGATGCTGATCTTCGGCGTTATCTTCTTCGGAATCTTCACCATGATTTCGGGCCCGCTCGCCGACAAGTACGGCCGCCGCAAGACGCTCATCTGGGTCACCAGCGCAATCATCATCTTCGGCCTGCTCTGGGTGCCGCTGCTTGGCGCCGGCTTCGTCGGAGTGATGTTCTGGCTGATCATCGGCTTCAGCCTGATGGGTATGACCTTCGGTCCGATGGGCGCGCTGCTGCCCGAGCTGTTCCCGACGAACGTGCGCTACACCGGCTCCGGCATCTCGTACAATGTCAGCTCCATCCTCGGCGCTGCGGTCGCGCCGTTCATCGCCGTTTGGCTGTGGGGCATGGCGGATGGCAGCCCGGTTCTGGTTGGCGTCTATCTCGCCATCATGGGCCTCATCACACTTGTCGCGCTGATCATCAGCAAGGAGACCAAGGACATCGACATCGACCGCTAATCGGCATCGATTCTCACGCTCCAGCACAGGCCCCGGGACACCCGGGGCCTGTGCGTTTTCTCAGGGCGCTATTGCCTCGAACCGGCGCGTGGGCATCCGCTCGGTCACCGCTGTCTGCGGCACCGGTTAGGCTCATTCGGTGAGCACCTCCACTAGCAGCACCAGCACATCAGAACCACGCACCTCCCCCCGTTCTGGTGCCAAGCGCGCACCCCGCAACCCGCATTCCTCAACCGGGCGGTCACGGATGGGCTCGCGCCGTTCCCCGCGCGATACCACTGGCCCCCGCGCCACGTTCAGCCAGCTGCTGCCCTACCTCTTCGAGCACAAAAAGGTGCTTGCCGTCGTCGCGGTTCTCAGCGTCATCGGAGCAGCAGCCAGCCTCGCGCAGCCCCTGCTGGTGAGCCAGGTCATCGAGCTCGTCGGCAATGGCGATCCGCTCGGTTCATTGGTCTGGGCCCTCATCGCCCTCGTGGTTGTGTCAGGTCTAATCAGCGGCTACCAGCACTACCTCCTGCAGCGCACCGGTGAAGGCGTCGTGTTGTCGTCGCGCCGCAAGCTCATCGCACGGATGCTGCACCTCCCCATCAGCGAATTCGACACCCGTCGCACCGGCGACCTGGTCTCGCGCGTCGGCTCAGACACCACGCTGCTGCGCGCAGTGCTCACGCAGGGTCTGGTCGACTCGATCGGCGGAGCCCTCACCTTCGTGGGTGCCCTGATCGCCATGCTCATCATCGATCCGGTCATGCTCGGATTGACCGCGCTCGTGATTGCCGTGTCGATCGTGTCGGTGACATTGCTGTCTCAGCGCATCCGCACCGCAAGCCAGGCGGCACAGGCCAAGGTCGGTGACCTGGCAGCCAGCGTTGAACGGGTCATCAGCGCCGTCCGCACGGTGCGCGCCGCCAATGCGACAGAGCGTGAGATCGCCGTCGTGGCGGAGGATGCCCAAGGCGCGTGGCGCATGGGCATCAAGGTCGCAAAGATTTCAGCCCTCGTCGTTCCGATCGCCGGAATCGCGATGCAGGTGTCGCTCCTCGTCGTTCTCGGCGTAGGCGGCTACCGCGTCGCCAGCGGCGCGATCACTATCGCCGACCTGGTCGCGTTCATTCTCTTCCTGTTCATGATGATCATGCCGCTCGGTACCGCCTTCGGCGCCCTGACTTCAGTGAACTCGGCGCTCGGCGCGCTCGGCCGTATCGAAGAGATCATCAATCTGCCCGCCGAAGACCAGCTCGACCGTCAGATCGCCCCGCTGGCCATCACTGTCGGCGCGGCCAACGAGCTGGTCAACCCGGATGCAGCCGCCATCGAATTCGATGACGTGCACTTCACCTACGCGTCGGCGGTTGCCGCTGTCGACGCGGAAGCTGCCGTCACCGCTGGCTCAGCTGTTGATGCCGAAGACTCGAGCACTGTCGGCGAAGTCGCCCAGCGCAACCCCGTCCTGCACGGTGTTTCCTTCAGTGTTCCGCGCGGCAAGCGCACTGCGCTCGTCGGTCCGTCGGGTGCGGGCAAGAGTACGATCCTTGCGCTCATCGAGCGGTTCTACGACCCGACAGAGGGCGTTATCCGCTTGGGTGGCCTGGACATCCGCGGCCTGGAGCGCACGGCGCTCCGCTCCCAGCTCGGCTATGTCGAGCAGGATGCCCCTGTGCTGGCCGGAACGCTGAGAGACAACCTCAGACTGGCAAGTCCTGACGCCACCGATGATGAATGCATCGCCGTGCTGCACGCAGTAAACCTCACCGAGGTTCTCGATCGCGACCCGGCCGGGCTCGATGCAGCTGTCGGTGAAGACGGTGTGATGCTTTCTGGCGGCGAGCGTCAGCGCTTGGCTATCGGCCGTGCGCTGCTGGCAGCCGCTCCCATCCTGTTGCTCGACGAGTCGACGTCAAGCCTCGACGGGGTCAACGAACAGAAGATGCGCGACGCGATCGACGCCGTGGCGGAGGACCGCACGCTGATCGTCATCGCGCACCGTCTGTCGACCGTCGTCGACTCTGACCAGATCGTTGTGCTTGACCACGGCAAGGTTGTCGGAGTCGGCACACACTCCGAGTTGGTGGCATCGACGCCGCTCTACCGCGACCTCGCCAAGCACCAGTTGCTCGTGTAGTGCGGCGCGCTGCGTCATACGGGTAGCCCGTGTGTTCGCGCGTTTGGTCACCCGATTTCGCGAGTGCATACGCCCCGTGAGTATGGTCGCCCGATTGTGCTAGGTCGGGGCTCCGCAACTAGTGAAATCGCGCGACTCATGTCTGAGAACTAGCGCGGTCGACTGAAACGAAGCGTCACGAGCTGGAACGGACGCAGCTCGAGCCGGGTAGCGTCACCGTCCTGCGCCAGCATTGCGCGGGGGTCGGCAAGCGGGCGCTCCAGGAGGTCGGTTTCACCGATATCCGCTGCAGGAAAACCGCTGGTGACAGTCGCGCGCGCCCGCGAACCGTGGGCTTCGTAGAGGCGCACGATGACGTCACCGCTGCGGTCCTCGGCGAGCTTGACCGCCTCGACGATCACCGCAGGATTGTCGACTGTAACAACTGGAGCGAGCCTGGATGTCGGATCGCCGGAGGCGTAAACACCGGCGGCATCAGTGCTTGCGTCTGTGCGATTCCGAGGCTCGCCGTCGCGCGGAGCCGCGACTTGCTGCACCGTGCGCAGCGGCAGATTGAGCCGGTATCCCTCGGTGATCGCGTCGGGAATGCCCGCACCGACCCGCATCGACGCGGCCAGGTGGTGCCAGCCCTGATCGGATTCGGGGTCGGGATACAGCGGCGCGCGCAGCAGCGACATCCGTACGGTCGTACTGGTGCGGCCCGCGGCATCCGTCGTGCTTCTGATGTCGTGCCCGTACGTAGAGTCGTTGGCCACCGCCACCCCATAGCCGGGTTCGCCGACGTGCACCCAGCGGTGGGCGACAGTTTCGAAGCGAGCCGCGTCCCACGAGGTGTTGCTGTGGGTGGGGCGGAAAACGTGCCCGAACTGAATCTCGGATGCCGCCCGCTCGGCATGCACGTCGAGCGGGAATGCGAGCTTGAGCAGCTTCTGCCGCTCGTGCCAGTCGATGCTGAGTGCGATATCGATCGCCGGTGAAGTTGCACTAAGCGAGACTTCTTCGATCACCAGCGATGTGCCAAATCTCCGCGTGATGCGCACCCCGACGCTGTCGGACGCTGGCTGATTGACCTCGATGCTGTCGACCTCCGTGAGGTCGGTGACTGTATTCCTGTAGTTCGCATCGATGTCCCACGCGTCCCAGCGGTTCGGGGTGTCCCCGTGCAGCTGCAGTAGGTTGCCCCTGGCACCTGCTGCAATGAGTTCGCGATCGGCCACGAGGTCATGCACCGAGCTGAACAGGCCGTCAGCGTCGATGGTCACGGCGACGAAGTCGTTGCGCAGCACGATTCCAGCGGATGTCTGCGCGGCAGTCGGCCTGCCCATGGCGGCCGGAGGGGCGGCATCCGTACCACTCGTCACATCCGGCACTTCTGTCGCGCCAAGAACCATGGACATCCCACCGAGGGCTGGCACGCCATCCAACACAAAGGGACCGGCGTTCATCACGACTGTGCCTTCCCCCGGCCCGGCCATCGCCCGTACCGATTCTTCAATAAGGTCCGTCAACATCGTGGCGAGTTCTTTGTAGTTTCGCTCGGCCTCGCGATGCACCCAGGCGATGGCCGACCCCGGCAGGATGTCGTGGAACTGTTGCAGCAGCACGGTATGCCACGCGCGCTCCAGCGCATCATACGGATACGCAGCTCCCGTGCGAATCGTCGCCGTCGTCGCCCACAGTTCTGCCTCGCGCAGCAGATGCTCGCTGCGTCGATTGCCCTGCTTGGTGCGAGCCTGCGAGGTATAGGTTCCGCGGTGGAACTCGAGATAGAGCTCTCCCGACCACACCGGTGGCACCGGATACTCGGCTTCCGCGGCCTCGAAGAAACGGCGCGGGCTCGACAGCGTGACCGTCGGTGATCCTTCGAGGGACGCTGTGCGACGGGCAGCGGCGATCATCTCGATCGTCGGCCCGCCGCCGCCATCACCCCAGCCGAACGGAATGAGCGATGTGTTCGCCCTGCCCTTTTCTGCGTAGAGCCGCTCGGCGCGCGCCAGCTCCGCGCCCGACAGTTGAGCGTTGTAGTCGGCTACCGGTGGAAAGTGCGTGAAGATGCGGCTGCCGTCGATTCCTTCCCAGGAGAAGGTGTGATGCGGGAACACATTTGTGTCATTCCAGGAGATCTTCTGAGTGAGGAACCAGCGCGACCCGGCCGCCTTCGCGATCTGCGGTAGCGCACCGGAGTAACCGAACGAGTCGGGTAGCCAGACGTCAAGTGGCTCGACGCCGAACTCCTCCATAAAGAATCGCTTGCCGGCGACGAACTGGCGGGCCAGCGCCTCGCCACCCGGCATATTGGTGTCTGACTCGACCCACATCCCACCGACAGGAACGAAATTACCGCTGGCGACCGCCGCCTTCACCCGGTCGAACAGCGCGGGATAGTGCTCTTTCAGCCACGCGTACTGCTGGGCGGATGACGCGGCGAAGACGAAATCAGAATTGGCCTCGATCAGGTCAAGCACGTTCGAAAACGTGCGCGCGACCTTGCGCACGGTCTCCCGCACTGGCCAAAGCCACGCACTATCGATGTGCGCATGTCCGACTGCGTGCAGCCGGTGTGCGCTGGTATAGGCCGGGCTGGCGAGCACGTCGGCGAGGGCCGCGCGACCCGCAGCCGCAGTCGCCGATACGTTGTGCGGATCGATCAGGTCGAGGCAGTCTTCGAGCGCCCGCAGGATCTCGGCGCGACGCGGCAGGGTGGCGGGGAGCTCATGCATGAGGCTGTCGAGCGCCCAGATGTCCTGCGCGAGCTCCCAGACGGGCAGGTCGCGCAGGGCGACATCCGCTTGTCTGAATGTGTAGAGCGGATCGGTGCCCGCCGTTGTCTTGTCGCCGAGCGGGGTCGGCGCGAATGTCCAGTCTTCGGACAGATCTGGATTGGCCGCAGCCTCGATGTAGACGTCGATCGCCTCACCGGGCAAAGCCGTCACCGGCACCCAACGGTTGCGGGATTCGACAGCCTTCATGATCATGCCGTTTGGGGAATATACGGTTCCCTCGACTTGGAATCCAGGTGCCGCCCTGTCGAAACCGAGGTCGAACACGAGCTCGATCTGGGCATCATCCGCTTCGGCCCACTCGTGCGGCACTGTCCCGCTGAGGTGAAACCACGTCGTTCCCCATGGCTTGCCCCACCGTGTGCCCACCACAAACGATACGAACTGCTGGGCAACTGCCTCAGCAAACGGTACCGGTTCGTCCGGTACCGCCCACGCCTCAATCACGAGCGGAATCCCACTGCGATAGATCGCTGGTTGCAGCCGCTCTCGAGTGAATCTATCGATGCGCTCGTGAACCTGCGCGCTGTCGTCATGCATGCGACACCCCAATCCGCCACGGGACCCAGGGGATCACGCGTGACCCCGCGTGGTCACGTCACTGTGAGAACGCAGCCGCCGCTGGTACCGGCATCCTATTCCGCGTGCATCTGGGCGCGCACAATTTGTCCCGGCACCCGAAATATCGCGCGCCCAATGAAATATCGCGCGCCCCGCGAGATATCGCGCTGGCCCGCCAGCTGGCGCGACTAATTCGAAGCGCGGAAGCGCGGACGCACAGACGCACAGACGCACAGACGCACAGACGCACAGACGCACAGACGCCGTCCCACTCTGGGCGCGCGATATCCCGCCCGGCACCCGGCATTCCGCGCGCCCAGCGGAATATCGCGCGCCCAGCCCATCTGATTGAGCGCCGAGCGCCCTGGGCGCACGCAGAAGCCCCGCAAATCAACGACTCGCGGGGCTTTTGAGACGTGCAGAAGGGACTTAGCCCATGTGCACGACGTCTGGATTCTTCAGCAGGTCAGCCTTGTTCGGGCGCACCAGGAAGAACGAGATCGGCGCGGCGAGCAGCATCAGTCCCGCTGCCCAGACGAACGCCGTCGAGTATCCACTGACGAGGGCCTCGAGCTGCACGGTCGGTGACACAGGATTCGCAGCCAGGTACGTAGCGATCGCTGCGGTGTAGAGCGCGGTGAACAACGCGGTTCCGATTGAGCCACCGATCTGCTGCGTAGCGGATACCGCAGCGCTGGCCACACCGGCGTCGTGCTCGTCGATACCGGCGAGTGCAACGTTCTGCAGCGGCACGAAGACCATCGCCAGACCGATACCGAGCAGGATGACACCCGGCAGCACCTCGAGGGCGTAGTTACCTTCGACGGTGATGAACGACATCCAGAACAATCCGGCTGCGGCGATCACCGGGCCGAGCGTCATCGGCAGGCGAACGCCAACACGCGGCAGGAACTGCGACAGCAACGGTGCACAGATCATGATGGTGATCGTCATAGGCAGCGACGCGAAGCCAGACTGCAGCGGGGTGTAGCCGAGCACGATCTGGAAGTAGAACGCCAGGAACAACAGACCACCGAGTAGCGCGGATCCGGTGAGCATGGAGACGAGGAACGCACCACCACGCACCTTGTTCGCCACGACGCGCAGCGGCAGCAGTGGGTTCGAGACCTTGGATTCCACCAGGACGAAAGCGGCAAGCAGCACCACGCCGAGGGCGAGGAAGCCGATCGTCTCGACGCGTCCCCAACCGTTTTCTGCCTGGGCGAAACCGTAGACGAGCGAGGCGAGGCCAGCCACGACCAGGATGGCACCCGGCAGGTCATAGCGCGTGTTGCCGTGAGCACGGCTTTCCTTGATCAGCGGGATGCCGGCGATGATCGCGACCAGGGCGATCGGCACATTCACCAGCAGGCACCAGTTCCAGCTGGCGTACTGCGTGAGCACGCCACCGAGGAGCAGGCCGACGGCCGCGCCACCACCACCGATGGCACCGTAGACGGCGAAAGCCTTGATGCGGTCCTTGCCGCTCGGGAAGGTGATGGTGAGGATAGCCAGCGAGGCCGGGGCAAGCAGGGCTGCGAATGCACCCTGCAGACCACGGGCGAGCAAAAGCATTTCGGTGTTGACAGCAAGACCACCGATAGCGGATGCCACAGCGAAGCCGACCATACCGAGCAGGAACGAGCGCTTGCGGCCCCAGTAGTCAGCGATGCGGCCACCGAGCAGCAGCAGCGATCCGAACGCGAGCGCATAGATCGTGACGACCCAGGTGCGATCGCCATCCGACATCCCCAGCTCACGCTGCGCGTCAGGAAGGGCGATGTTCACGATGGTGCCATCGAGGATCACCATGAGCTGGGCGAGCGCGAGCACGGCGAGCAGCCACCAGCGACGCGGGTGGGCCGAGTGGTCGACCGGTGCGGTCGGCCGAGAGAGTGGTACTGAAGCTGTCGAAGTCTCTGATGTCATCGAAGAGGCGGGATCCTTTGCAAACGAACTAGTTGGTTGGGATACGATTATATGCGTGAGAAGTGACGGACAGGCAACGCGCGAGCGAATCCTTGTGGCGGCGCGCGCTGAATTCGCCGCCCACGGACTAGCCGGAGCCAGGGTCGATCGCATCGCGGCATCCGCCAACGCCAGCAAAGAGCGCCTCTATGCCTACTTCGGCGATAAAACCGCCCTCTTCGGAGCCGTGATCGAGGTGAACACCGACGAGGTAAAGGCAGCAGTCCCCCTCGACACCTCGGACCTGCCCGGTTTCGTTGGCCGGGTCTACGACCACGCGACCAACCACCCCGAACACCTGCGGATGCTTGATTGGGCACGTCTCGAAGGCCAGTTCGTTGCCGATGCCACGCACGTGCCGCCGTGGCGGAGTCCAGAGCAGATTGCGGCCATCGAAGATGCACAGCGCGCCGGCACTATCGACGCCGACTGGAACCCCCAGGACCTGCTGACCCTGCTGCTCTCCCTCGCCACAGCCTGGGTGCATGCTCCCGTCGACATCGATGAGCTCAACGGTCGACTGAACGCCGAAACTGTGGCGCGGAGACGCGCGGCAGCCGTCGACGCCGCGCGCAAGCTTCTCAGCTAGGCCCGACGTCGACGGCTGTTGACTTCAGCGTGTGCAGGTTCAGGTGGTGAACCCGCCTTGATTAGTCCTTCAGGTGGTACCTGAGGCTTGCCAGCTCGGCGTTCAGTGCCGCGGGTACGCGGTCGCCGAACTGCGCGAAGTACTCCTCGGTGAGGTCGCACTCTGCTCGCCAGGATGCGTTGTCGATCGTGAACAGCTGCTCGACGGCATCCTCCGTGAGATCGAGGCCATCGAGGTTCAGCCCGTCGGCTGTCGGCAGCACGCCGATCGGGGTGTCGATGACATCCGCTGTGCCCTCAAGGCGACGAACTATCCACTCGAGCACGCGCGAGTTCTCGCCGAAGCCCGGCCACAGGAATCCGCCGTCGCTGCCCTTACGGAACCAGTTCACCTGGAAGATCGCCGGTGCGTTCACGCCAAGCTCCTTGCCGATGCGCAGCCAGTGCGCCCAGTAGTCGGCCATGTTGTAGCCGCAGAACGGCAGCATGGCGAACGGATCGCGGCGAAGCTCGCCGAGGATTCCCTCGGCCGCCGCCGTCTTCTCTGATGAAATCGTGGCGCCCATGAACACGCCGTGCTTCCAGCTTCGGGCCTGGGCCACCAGAGGGACGTTGGTCGCTCGGCGCCCGCCGAACAGGATGGCGTCGATGGGCACACCCCCGAGTGCCTGCCAGTCATCGGCGATGGCCGGGCACTGCGCGGCTGAGACGGTGAAGCGTGAATTGGGGTGCGCTGCGGGGCGGCCCGATGCAGGCGTCCAGTCGTTTCCCTCCCAGTCGATGAGGTGGGCAGGAGGCGTCTCAGTGAGTCCCTCCCACCAGACATCTCCATCGTCACGCAGAGCAACGTTGGTGAAGATCGTGTTGCCCCAGAGCGTGTTCACCGCCGTGGCGTTGGTGAGCTCGCCAGTACCGGGGGCGACGCCGAAGAATCCCGCCTCGGGATTGATTGCCCAGAGCCTGCCGTCTTCGCCCTGTCGCATCCAGGCGATGTCGTCACCGATCGTCTCGACGTTCCAGCCCGGGATGGTGGGGCGCAGCATGGCGAGGTTGGTCTTGCCGCAGGCCGACGGGAAGGCTGCGGCGACGTGGAACACGCCGCCCTCTGGAGAGGTGACCTTGATCAGGAGCATGTGCTCGGCCAGCCAGCCTTCATCGCGGGCCATGACGGATGCGATACGCAGCGCGAAACACTTCTTGGCCAGCAATGCATTGCCGCCGTATCCGGATCCGTACGACCACACCTCGCGGGTCTCGGGGAACTGCACGATGTACTTCTCGTCATTGCAGGGCCAGGCGACGTCAGCGCGGCGAGCGCCGCCCGACTGGATGAGGGGGTAGCCGACACTGTGCACCGTGCGCACCCAGCTCTCGCCGCCCTCGATCATCGCCAGCACCTTCTCGCCCATGCGAGTCATGATCCCCATGCTGAGCACGACGTACGGGGAGTCTGTGATCTCGACACCGAGCTGCGAGATGGGACCGCCGAGCGGTCCCATGGAGAACGGGACGACGTACATGGTGCGACCACGCATGCTGCCGGCGAAGACGCCGTTCAGCGTGTCGCGCATCTCGGTCGGATCTGCCCAGTTATTGGTGGGCCCTGCATCATCGGGATCGACAGAACTGATGAATGTGCGGTTCTCGACGCGGGCAACGTCGCGCGGGTCGGAACGTGCAAGGAAGCTGTTCGGGCGCCACTCGGGGTTCAGCCGAATCAATGTGCCGTCAGCGACGAGCTGCTTGGTCAAGAGATCGGCCTCGCGGAGCGAACCATCACACCAGACCATCTCGGCGGGCTGAGTGAGGCGTGCGATGCCATCAACCCACGACTGCAGGTCAGGGTCAGTCGTGCCGGCCCGGTACTCCGACGCATCCCCGTCGTGCTGCAGTGAGAATTCTGTGATCGTCATGATCTGCCTTCCTGGTCTGCCCACCGGGTGTGGTGAAACTTTCGTCGTCTGCATCCAGCGTGCTGCAGAAATTGCCGCCCGAACCCGAAAATCCTTGTTAAGAAACGTGTTTCTTTCGCTATTCTTAAGGAATGGCACCCCAGACCTCCGATCTGGTGACACTCGGTCATCGCATCCGTCACTACCGCGGTCAGAGCGGTTTCACTCTTGACCAGCTCGGCGAGCATGTGGGCCTTGCGGGTAGCCAGCTCTCCCTGATCGAGAACGGACGACGCGAACCGCGCATCTCGATGCTCGGTGATATCGCCACCGCTCTCGGGGTTTCAGTGGCCGATCTGCTGAGCGCCGAAGCGCCGAACACCCGGGCAGCGCTTGAGATCGAGCTGGCCCGCGCCCAGGGCAATCCGCTGTACGCAGCCCTCGGACTACCGGCGGTCAAGGTCACGAAGGGCATGCCGCAGGAGGCACTGGAGTCGCTGGTCGGGCTGCACCGGGAGCTGTCTCGCCGCGCCAGCGAAGCGATTGCCACTCCCGAAGAGGCCAGGCGTGCCAACACCGAGCTGCGCGAACTCATGCGCGTGCGCAACAACTACATGCCGGACATCGAGGAGTTGGCCGAAGAACGCGTGAAGGCATCAGGTCACGTGTCTGGCGCACTGACCCACCGCGAGGTGAGCGTGATGGCCGAACAGCTCGGCTTCTCGCTGTTGTACGTCAACGATCTGCCGAGCTCCACCCGGTCGGTCACCGACCTGGCCAACGGGCGTATCTACCTGCCACCGGCATCCATTCCCGGCGGACACGGCCTGCGCTCTATGGCGCTGCAGGCAATGGCGCACAGGCTGCTCGGGCACGAGCGTCCGTCGAGCTATGCCGAATTCCTGTGGCAGCGGCTTGAAATCAACTATTTCGCGGCAGCCTGCCTGGTGCCACGGGATGCCGCGCTCAAGTTTCTGACGACGGCCAAGAACGAGCGTGAGCTGGCCGTCGAGGATTTCAGGGATGCGTTCGGTGTCACCCACGAGGCGGCAGCCCTGCGTCTGACGAACCTCGCCACGTCACACCTCGACATGACCCTGCACTTCCTGCGCGTCAACGGCGACGGCGCCCTGCAGAAGGGGTACGAAAACGATTCGCTCCCCCTCCCCTCCGATGTGACGGGATCGATCGAGGGTCAGTTCGTCTGCAAGCAGTGGAGCGCCCGCAGCGCGTTCACGCACAACAACCGCACGACGGAGTTCTACCAGTACACTGACACCCCCGCCGGCACCTTCTGGTGCGCGACCCAGACCGGGTCAACGAGGGATGGCGAGTTCTCGATCAGCGTCGGAGTGCCGTTCGCCGAGGCCAAGTGGTTCAGAGGCAGGGAGACTACCCAGCGCGCGGTGTCGCGCTGCCCGGATGAGTCCTGCTGCCGTCGGCCGGTGTCGTCGGTTGCGTCCCGCTGGGCTGGCCAGGCCTGGCCGAGCGCGCGTCTGCACGCGCACGTGTTGTCGCCGCTGCCATCCGGAACTTTTCCCGGCGTGGACGACGGCGAGGTCTACGACTTTCTGGAGTCACACGCCGCGGAGTAGGGCTCGCGCAGCAGTGCTTTGCACACAGAACCCTCCCTGCCTGGCCTTCCCTGCGCTGCCAACCGCGGATAGGTTTGCCAACACTCGGCAGTCGAGACTCCGGACGGCTGGTCGATTCCTGAAGACAAGCGAAAAGGATTTCACCGTGACTGACACCCAGAGCCAGAGCCCCGCAACCAGTTCTGAGACGCACAACATCAAGGACTGGACAGACCTCGGCAAGGAGATGTGGTCGTATCTCACCGGCAAGAGCGCCGTGATCGACTACAGCTTCATCGATATGACAGTCGAGGTGCCTCGGGATGTCGGGCCAGACGCGCCACGCGCCACGTGGAAGCTGAACGGAACGCTGCGGGTCACCACGAGCGAGGGCTCTGCCACCGAGACGCTCGCCCCGTAGAGATGGCTGCGTCAACTCGGCTGGACATCGACCTGGCCTTTTCCCTGGTGGAGCCACGCGGGACGGCTGCCCCCGAATCTGGCGCCAGCCCATCCGCTACTGAAGAGATGACCGGCACCATCACCGCCAGCGGCCTGGACATTGAGGTCTACGCCAGCAAGCCGGAACTCTTTGTGCAGTCCAGGTCGATCAAGCTCAAGGACCTCCGCGGCGTCGCCGCCGACCTGGCAGAGCGGGGTCTGACCGTGTCGCTCTCCGGTCCGGACGGGCTGATCATCCGCCTCGGCGCCGTGCGATCGTCCGTCGTCCAGCGCCTGCTCAGCGGTTCCACGCACATCGGCTTGGGCAGCAGGACGGCACTGGCTCCGATATTGCGACGGCGAAACGCCGCAGCCACGAAGACTTCGACGCCGCTGGTGCCGCCGCCAACACTTCTTCCCCTTGTGCCCACCTTCGACCGCCGGATTCGCCGTAGGATCACGACGACGCACTACACGCCAGGTGCCGGTCGCCCTCGGCTCATCTTCGTTGTCGGTTCCGAGAATTGGAACGGGCAGATGCCGCGCGAGTTCGACCTGCTGCCGGGCGTGACCACGATCGGTTCGTCTCCGACGGCGGACTTACAGCTCGAGGGTTTGGAGCCACTGCACGCCGAGATTCGCCACGATGCCAACGACGAGTACGTGCTGCATCCGTTGGGCGAGGTCGCAGGAGGCTCTCGACACATCGCCGGCTCGGATGAAGGTCAGGTGCTGCGCACCGGAGCCCGGATCGAAATGGGTCAGTGGCGGATGGGGTTCTTCCGCGAAGAGTATGCCGACCATGGGCGGCCGTTCGGTGGCCGACTGGGCGGTGAGCTCGCGTACCAGCGACCGCAGCCCGGCCGCCATAGCGCGAGCCAGCCACCGGTAGCGTCGAGGAAAGCTGCCGAGCTGAAAGTCGAACCCAAACCCGTACCCGTGGACGAGCCTGAGATCTAGCCCGGATCCGAATGCGCGCCGCCTGCAATTCAGGGGTGGCACAGCTCGGCACAGCTACTTCGGCTGCATCCGAATTGCGCCATCGAGCCTGATGGTTTCCCCGTTCAGCATGGGATTCTCGATGATGTGCCGCACGAGGGATGCGAACTCCGCCGGGTCACCGAGGCGTGCCGGATGCGGAACCTGGTGTCCGAGCGATTCTCGCGCCTCCTGCGGGAGGGAACGCAACATCGGGGTATCGAAGATGCCAGGGGCGATGGTCATCACGCGAATCAGAGTCGACGCGAACTCCCGCGCCAGGGGCAGGGTCATCGCTGCCACTCCCCCCTTGGATGCCGCATAGGCGGCCTGACCGATCTGGCCGTCGAACGCAGCGACGGATGCCGTGTTCACAATCACACCCCGCTCGGCCGTCGAGCCGATCGGCTCCATGGTCTGCATGGCAGCGGCCGCGAGCCGAATCACATTAAATGTGCCGAGCAGGTTCACTCGCACCACGCGCTCAAAGTCGTCAAGCGGCTGCGGGCCCTCGCGACCCACAGTGCGTGCAGCAGACGCGACCCCGGCACAGTTCACGACAATACGCAGCGGACCAAGCACCTGGGCTGCCTCGACGGCCAGATGCACGTCACCGGCCTGCGTGACATCACCGGCCACAAACACCGCCCGGCTACCGAGAGCAGCAACGATGTCCTCGCCAGGAGCACCGGGCAGGTCAAACAGCAGCACGCTCCCTCCGGCATCGTGGATGGCAGTGGCTGTGGCCAGTCCGAGACCGGAGGCCGCTCCGGTCACCAGCGCGGAGCATCCGTGAATCTGCATGTCAGAGCCTCTCAATGATGGTGGCGTTGGCCATGCCGCCGCCTTCGCACATGGTCTGGAGTCCAAAGCGACCGCTTGTCGCTTCAAGCTCGTTGACGAGTGTGGCCAGCAGACGCGTGCCGGAAGAGCCGAGCGCGTGGCCGAGCGCAATTGCCCCACCACGCGGGTTGAGCTTGTCTGGATCGGCGGCCATCTCGCGCTCCCAGATGAGCGGCACGCACGCAAACGCCTCGTTCACCTCGTACAGATCGATGTCGTCGATGGTGAATCCGGCCCGGTCGAGGATGCGATGAGTCACCGGAATGACACCGGTCAACATGAGCTGCGGATCGCTGCCTGTGACAGCGAAGCTGTGGAATCGGGCCCGCGGCCGAAGCCCGAGCTGATCGGCTCGCTTCGCGCTCATGATGAGGGCAGCGGATGCCCCGTCGGTGAGCGGCGACGAGTTGCCGGCGGTGATCTGCCAGTCGATGTCAGGAAAGCGCCTGGCGAGCGTCTCGGAGTAGAAGGCTGACGGCAACGCGCCAAGACCCTCCGCCGTTGTGCCTGGACGGATCGTGTCGTCGGCGATCACCTCGCCATTCGGCGTACTCACCGCCATCAGTTCGTTGAAGAAGTCACCCCGGGCCGCCGCATCGACTGCCCGCTGCTGCGAGCGGGCGGCAAACTCATCGAGCTCATCTCGACTGATGTCCCAGCGCACGTTGATGAGCTCTGCCGAGACTCCCTGGGAGACAAGCCCTTCCGGGTAGCGCTCGTGCAGCAATTTGCCATACGGGCGTTGCCCCGCCAGCGATGATCCGAGCGGCACCCGACTCATCGATTCCACTCCGCAGGCGATCACCACGTCGTAGGCTCCGGCGATCACGCCCTGGGCGGCAAATGTGGCGGCCTGCTGGCTCGACCCGCACTGCCGATCGATCGTCACTGCCGGGATCGAATCGGGAAACCCGGCCGAGAGCAGGGCAGTGCGAGTGACGTTGTTGCTCTGCTCGCCGATCTGCGTGACGCATCCGCCGATCACGTCATCGACGAGGGCAGGATCAAGATCATTGCGGCTGACCAGCTCGCTGAGCACCCCGGCGAGCAGATCGACCGGGTGCACTCCGGCGAGCGCCCCTCCCGGCTTTCCGCGGCCGGACGGGGTGCGCACCACATCCACGATGACGGCATCGTTGCTCATGCGCTCAGCCTAGAGCGGCCAGCGGGTTCGGTCGAGAGTCGAATGCGATGCAGCGAGTGCTGTTCCGGCTGAGGCCGGGAACAAAACAGGATGCGTCAGGCAGAGAGCGCCCACATCGCGACGGCGCTTGCTGCCGCCACGTTGAGTGAGTCGATGCCGTGCTTCATCGGGATCTGCACAACGGTGTCCGAGGCAGCCAGCGCCTCATCGGTCAGGCCGGGGCCCTCCGCACCGAGTACGAGAGCCAGCCGTTCATATCCGGTGGCCTGAAAATCACGCAGGCTGACGGCATCCGGAGTCAGCGCGAGTGCCGCGACATGGAAACCGTGCCGGGTGAGCAGCTCGCGGGTCGAGACCCAGTCGCCGGTGCGCGTCCAGGGCACCTGCAGCACCGTTCCCATCGACACCCGAATTGCGCGGCGGTAGAACGGGTCCGAGCAGCGCGGCGTCACCAGGATCGCATCGGCACCGATTGCCCCGGCCGATCGAAAGATCGCGCCAACGTTAGTCGGATCCGAAACGTTTTCGAGGATGACGATGCGGCGCGCGTTCGCCAGCAGTTCGTCGGGGTCTGGCAGTGCAGGGCGGTTCATCGAGGCGATCAGACCACGGTGCAGGATGTATCCGGTCAGCTCAGCGAGCAGCTCGCCGGGGCCGGAGAACACCACGACATCGTCGCCGACGAGCGCGACGGCCTCATCGACGGTGCCCCCGAGAGCAAGGACCGAACGTGGCTGATGTCCGGACCGAAGTGCCCGTTCAAGGACGAGTGCTGACTCGGCGAGGTAGAGCCCGTGGTCAGCGCTCTTCGCCTTCTTGAGCGCGACATCGGTGAGGTGCGAGTAGTCGACCAGGCGAGGATCGCTGAGGTCGGTGATCTCGATGACGGGCATCCGTCGAGTTTATCGATTCCCGAAACTCCACGAGCCGATCCGCAGACGCCAGCTGGCTGCAGATCGGCTCGTCAGGAGTTCAGACGCGGGAAACCGCGACGGGATTAGTTCGGGATCAGTGTGTACTTCGTCGAGAGGTACTCATGGATGCCTTCGAGGCCGCCCTCACGACCGAGCCCTGATTGCTTGACCCCTCCGAATGGTGCGGCGGCATTCGAGATGACACCCACGTTGAGGCCCATCATCCCGGTTTCCAAACGATCGATCATACGGTGGCCACGGGCCAGGTCCTGCGTGAAGACGTAGCTGACCAGGCCGTACTCGGTGTCATTGGCGAGGCGCACGGCGTCGTCCTCGTCGGTGAACGGGGTGATCGCCAGAACCGGCCCAAAAATCTCCTCGCGCAGGATGTCGCTGCCGGGTCGCACTCCGTTGATGACCGTCGGTTCGTAGAAGGACCCGTCGCCAGCGATCGCGGTGCCGCCGGTGAGCAGCGTCGCGCCGCGGCTGACGGCATCCTGCACCAGCTCGTCGGCCTTGGACACGGCCTTGTCGTTGATCAGCGGGCCGATCACGACGCCGTCTTCAGTGCCACGGCCGATCGGGAATGCGTTGACACGCTCGGTGACCCTGCGGGCGAACTCGTCGGCAATCGACTCGTGCACAATAAAGCGGTTGGCCGCGGTGCAGGCCTGACCGATGTTGCGGAACTTCGCGAGGATCGCACCGTCGACGGCCTTATCGAGGTCGGCGTCTTCAAAGACGACGAACGGGGCATTGCCGCCGAGCTCCATCGAGGTGCGCAGCACGCCCTGGGCCGACTGGCGGATGAGCGCCTGGCCGACAGGGGTTGAGCCGGTGAAGCTGAGCTTGCGCAGGCGCGGGTCGGCGATGATCGGGTCAGAAACGTCACCTGACGTTGACGTTGTGAGCACGTTGACCACACCGGCGGGTATTCCGGCATCTTCGAGCAGCTGCACGAACAAGAGCGTGGTCAGGGGGGTGAGCGATGCCGGCTTGACGACGACGGTGCACCCGGCGGCGAGCGCCGGAGCGATCTTGCGGGTCGCCATAGCGAGCGGGAAATTCCACGGGGTGATCAAGAAGCAGGGACCGACTGGACGCTGCGAGACGACCATGTGGCCGGTGCCTTCGGGGTTCGTGCCGTAGCGACCGCTGATGCGCACGGCCTCCTCACTGAACCAGCGCAGGAATTCGCCGCCATATGCGACCTCACCCAGCGACTCGGCCAGGGGCTTGCCCATTTCGAGCGTCATCAGCAATGCGAAGTCCTGTTTGCGCTCCTGAAGCAGGTCGAATGCGCGGCGCAGGATTTCGCCGCGGGCGCGCGGCGCGGTGGCTGCCCAGCTGTCCTGTGCGGCGACCGCGGCATCCAGCGCCTTGGCGCCGTCTTCGACGTTGGCGTCGGCAATTGTCTTGATGGTGGCGCCGGTTGACGGATCGATCACAGCGATAGTGCGGCCAGAGCTTCCGGCGACCCACTTGCCGTCGATGTACAGCTTGTCGGGGACTCTGGCCAGTAACTCGGCTTCGCGTGACTCACTCATGGCGCACCTCTTTCGTATCATCATCGATCTGAACCCTCAGATCCTAGCGAGAGTTGCTGGCTCAGCGGCTGTTCGTGACAGCTGCCTCTCACCGGGCACACAGGTATGAGGCAGTGAGCGCAACGGGCAAAACGGCGACGACGGTTGAACCGCTCGGTGCGCGGCCCTATGATTCGATGAGCGATATTAGAATCCGCTGTTCACATATAGAACACGCGATTGTTAACCCCTTTGCCCACAGAGAAGTGAGGAAAGCCGTGCAGTTTCACCACCACGGATACGTATCTACCGATCCGCGTGTCCAGCCTGCGGCCGGAGTCGGCATCGATCGCCCCGCAGAGCTCCCCGACACCGTCGACGTGCTTATCGTCGGCACAGGTCCGGCCGGCATGATCGCCGCGGCCCAGCTATCGCAGTTTCCCGGCATCACCACCCGTATCGTGGAGCGCCGAGGCGGACGCCTCGCAATTGGCCAGGCCGACGGCATCCAGGCCCGTAGCGTCGAGACGTTCCAGGCGTTCGGATTCGCAGAGCGCATCATCGCCGAGGCCTATCGCATCACCGAGATGGCGTTCTGGAAGCCGGATCCCGACGACTCCTCGCGCATCATCCGCACGGCTCGCGCGAACGATGACCCGACGGGGATAAGCGAGTTCCCGCACCTCATCGTCAACCAGGCGCGCGTCCTGGACTACTTCGCCGAGGTAATGGAGAACTCCCCGACCCGCATGACGCCAGACTACGGATTCGAGTTCCGGAGCCTCACGGTCGCCGACGAGGGCGAGTACCCCGTCACGGTGACGCTGGTTCACACGACGGGTGAGCTCATGGGCCAGGAGCGCACTGTTCACGCCAGGTACGTTGTCGGTGCCGATGGCGCGAGGAGCGGTGTTCGGCAGGCGATCGGCTGCACCATGGCCGGGGACCAGGCGTTCCACGCCTGGGGCGTCATGGATGTGCTGGCCGTCACCGACTTCCCCGACATCCGCACCAAGTGTGCGATCCAATCGGGATCGGGCGGAAACATCCTGCTCATCCCGCGCGAGGGCGGCTACCTGTTTCGGATGTATGTCGACCTGGGCGAGGTCTCGGGCGATGACAACGGTGCGGTGCGCAAGACGACGATCGACGAGATCATCGCGACGGCAAACGGCATCCTCTCCCCATACACACTCGATGTGAAGAATGTCGCCTGGCACAGCGTGTATGAAGTTGCCCACCGTCTCACCGACAGGTTCGACGATGTGCTCCCCGACGACGTCGGCACGCGCACTCCCCGGGTCTTCATCGCCGGCGACGCGTGCCACACCCATAGCGCCAAGGCCGGTCAGGGCATGAACGTGTCGATGCAGGACGGCTTCAATCTGGGTTGGAAGCTCGGATATGTGCTCGACGGCCGCAGCCCCGAGAGCCTGCTCAGCACCTATTCGGCCGAGCGCCAGGTGATCGCCAAGAACCTCATCGACTTCGACAAGCAGTGGTCGACACTGATGGCGACCAAGCCGGAAGACCTCGCCGACCCCTCAGAGCTCGAGGACTTCTACACGCGGACAGCCGAATTTCCGGCTGGGTTCATGACGCAGTACCCGCCGTCGATGCTGATTGGCGACGCCACCCACCAGGATCTCGCGACAGGTTTCCCCGTTGGCAAGCGATTCAAGTCCGCACCCGTGATTCGCGTTGCCGATGGCAATTCGGTTCAGCTCGGGCATCACCACCGTGCAGACGGACGCTGGCGTCTCTATGCATTCGCGGATGCCGGCGCCCCCGGTGAGCGCTCGGCGCTGGCCGAGTGGGCCGAGTGGCTGCAGTCATCACCTGATTCTCCGCTCGTCGCGCACACCCCTGAGGGCAGCGATATCGACAGTATCTTCGACGTCAAGGTGGTCTACCAGCAGGCACACAGCGCTATCGACATTGGGCAGGTTCCCGAGGCGTTCCTGCCCGCCACAGGCCCATACTCGCTGACTGACTACGAGAAGGTGTATGCCGCGAACCCGGAGGACGATTTCTTTGAGCAGCGCGGCATCGACCGCGCTGGCGCAGTCG
Organism: Leifsonia sp. A12D58; assembly: GCF_047530025.1. Lineage (NCBI taxonomy): Bacteria > Bacillati > Actinomycetota > Actinomycetes > Micrococcales > Microbacteriaceae > Leifsonia > Leifsonia sp. A12D58. The sequence goes on from NZ_JBLJAT010000003.1 coordinate 163,361, forward strand.
TGATCGTCCGCCCTGACCAGTATGTGGCCGGCGTGCTCCCGCTAGCGGCCACGGCCGATCTGGCCCTGTTCTTCCGCCAGATCCTGCTGCCCGCCCGGGTACCAGTCACGCCATGAGCGTCAACATGAGTCCGATGGATGACGCGACCCCGACGACCCCGCTCGCCGGTTCGCAGACGCTCGCCCGCGGCATCCGTGCCCTCGAGATCCTGGCAGAAACCAGCACTCCTCTGACCATCGCAGAGCTGGCCGCACACCTCGACGTGCACCGGTCGATCGCGTATCGAATAGTGAGAACGCTCGAAGAACACGGCCTCGTCGTTCGCGATATCGCTGGTCGCATCGAGCTGGGCCCGCGCCTGGCCGCCCTCGCCCGCGGTGTGTCTCGAGACCTGCAAGCGGCCGCGCTTCCCGAACTCACCCAGGTCGCCAATGAGCTGGGAATGACAGCTTTTCTCACGGTGCTCGACCGCAACGAAGTGATCACGCTAGTGAGCGTCGAACCGAGGCACGCGCACGGTACCGTCGCGCAGCATCCCGGCACGCGCCATGCGCTGTGGCAGGGCGCTCCCGGCCATGCGATTGCATCGACGCTGAGCGCCGCCGAGCTTGCCCAGTTCGAACCTGACCCGCGCGCGGCGGGCGCCGCGACACGCGATCGCAGCCAGATCGTCCGACGGCACGGATTCGCCACCAGCCACGATGAGGTGATCGCCGGCGTCTCGTCGATTGCAGTGCCACTACGCCTGGAACGGCTGGCGCCTGCAGCACTCGCCGTTGTCTTCGTCGGGTCGGCACCGGCTGGCACGCTCGCTGCGGACGCTGCGACCGAACAGGTTGCCGCACGCTTGCATGCTGCCGCTGAGGCGATTCGCCTCGAGCTGAACTAGGAGTTGGCAGTTGGCAGATTTCACGTTGCGGCAGCTTGCCTATTTTGTGGGCATCGCCGACGCCGGAAGCGTGTCAGAGGCGGCAAACCAACTGCACGTCTCGGCATCCGCTCTCTCGAACGCCCTGACAGAGTTGGAGACAAGCCTCGGCACCCAATTGTGCATTCGGCGCAAGGCGCACGGCGTGACCCTCACCCCGAGCGGCCTGACCGCCCTCACCCAGGCCAGACAAGTGCTGCGTGCCGCCAACGAGATCCGGCTGGCCGCCAGCTGCCCTGATCAGGGACTGCACGGCACAGTGTCGCTCGGTTGCTATCTCTCGCTCGCTCCCACCGTGGTGCCACCGATCCTTGAGGCGCTGGGCACGATGCATCCGGGGATCACTCTGCGGCTGGTTGAATCGACCCAGGATGACCTGCAGCGTGATCTCACCGCCGGCGAACTCGACCTCGCCGCCGTCTATGACATGCGGCTCACCGGGCGGCACAACCGAGCGCTGCTCTACGAGGTGACGATGCACGTGCTGCTGCCGGCGAATCATCCACTGGCCGGCGCCGATGCCGTTGACCCGACTGAGCTGATGCACGAACCGTTCATCTTGCTCGATGCCCCGCCCAGCAGCGAATTCACCCTCGGCATGCTCGAGTCTCTCGGCCACCGACCACTGATCGCCCATCGCACGGCGAGCTACGAGATGGTGCGTTCGCTTGTGGCCCGTGGACTCGGCTGGTCGGTGCTCGTGCAACGGCCGGCCAATCCGGTCAGCTACGAAGGCCTGCCGGTGGTGGTCAAGGAGATCACGCCGGCGATTCCGCCGATCGGCGTGTACCTCATCTGGCCGGAGAAGTTCGCTCTGACTCCGCGCGCACAGGCTGTCGTCGACTGCGCCCTGGACCAGAAATGGCCGCGGGGGCAGTAGCCCACCGCGGCCATTTCACCGTCGCTCCCAGCCGTTACCGGGCGGCGCCGTAAATCTGGCCTTTCGATTGCTCTTCTTCGTTGTCGGGACCGAGCGGAATTCCCGTGCGGTCACGCAGCAGCAATGTGGCTGCGAAGGCAATCACCGTGAGTGCGGCAATGTAGAACGCCACAGACATCGTGGTGCCGGTGACCTGCACCAGTCTGGTCGCAATCAGCGGCGCGAATGCTCCACCGAGGATGGCGCCGATGGCGTAGGTGATGGAGACGCCGGAGAAGCGGATGCTGGCGGGGAACAGCTCGGTGAAGAATGCCGCCTGTTGCCCGTAGGTGAACCCGTTGCCAATGGTGAACAGCGCCAGCCCGACAAAGAGCAGCCACACGCTGCCGGTGTTCACCAGCGGGAAGAGCAGGAACACCGTCACGAGCTGCACGCACCAGCCGATGATGTATGTGTTGCGGCGGCCGATTTTGTCAGACACACCGCCGGCGACCCACGTCATGACCAGCCACACCACCGCCGAAGCAGCGACGGCGAGCAGCACGGAGGTGCGATCCATGCCAACCGGACCCTCAGGGTTGGTGGCGTAGTTCTGGATGTACCCACCGGTGGTCATGTAGCCCGCGGCGTTGTTGCCGGCAAACGTGAGGGCGGCGAGGAGCACCAGCAGCCAGTGCTTGCGGAACAGCACGACGATGGGCATTTTGGTCTGCTTCTTGCGGGCGGCGATCTGCAGGAATACGGGGCTCTCATCGACGCTGCGGCGCACGATGTATCCCACGATGATCAGCACAAAGCTGAGCAGGAACGGCACGCGCCAACCCCACTCCAGGAATGCATCACCCGGAGAGATCACGCCGGTCATCAATGCGAGCATGCCGGAGGCCAGCAGCAGGCCGATCGGCACACCGATCTGCGGGAAGGCTCCGTAGCGGCCGCGCTTGCCGTCCGGGGCGTGTTCAACGGCCATCAGCACAGCCCCACCCCACTCACCACCGGTCGAGATTCCCTGGATGATACGAAGCAGCAACAGCAGCACCGGAGCGGCAACGCCAATCTGGGCGTAGCTCGGCAGCAGGCCGATAAGGGTCGTGGCCGACCCCATGGCGATCAGCGTGACGGCGAGAACCGCGCGGCGACCGAAGCGGTCACCGAAGTGTCCGGCCAAAAATGCGCCGAGCGGACGAAAGAGGAAACTCACCCCAACGGAGGCGAACGACAGCATGATGGCGATCTCGGCGCCGGCCGGCTCGAAGTACAGCTGCGCGAACACCAAGCCAGCGGCACTGGCGTAGAGGAAGAAGTCGTACCACTCGATGGTGGTGCCGATCACGGTGGCGAATGCCACCCGTCTGAGGTCGGATGCGGCCTTGTTATTCGGTCGATCGAGAACAGCTGTGGACATGCGCGACTCCTTCGTCTGCGGTGGCATGGTGACTTGGTGCGAGTCAGCAATGTCGATCAGGCTAGAGCGAGTCACCCCCAGGCCGTCAAAGGCATTTTCTCCCGGTGTATGCACGGGTTTGTTTCAGAAGACCTGACACCGAACAGCGAGCGCGCATCCGCGAGGCATCGTATACGATCTAAGAACATGCGACCGGGCGCCGCTTTTGCGCGTTCTACTTGGAGAGCAAGTGGGCCGCACGGTTCCATCTACAAGGAAGTGGTGCTGCCCATGCTCGAGACCTCCCGCATCGAGGAGATAGCCGACGAACTGTTCGTGGCGGATCGCTCCCGAACCACCATTCCCAGGCTCACCGCCCGGTACCCCGAGATGACGGTGGAGGATGCATACGCGGTGCAGAGCCTCTGGAAGCAGCGTGGTCTGGATGCCGGGCGCCGGCTCGTCGGCCGCAAAATCGGCCTGACCTCCAAGGTCATGCAGGTGGCGACCGGAATCACCGAGCCTGACTATGGCGTCATCTTCGACGACATGGTCTACGAGAACGGCGCAAGCATCCCGTTCGATTCGTTCTCCAATGTGCGCATCGAGGTTGAGCTGGCGTTCGTGCTCGGCAAGCCCTTGTCCGGCCCGAACTGCACGCTGTTCGATGTGCTTGACGCCACCGACTACGTGGTGCCGGCGCTTGAGATCCTCAGCTCCCGCATCGAGATGCCGGGGCGAACCATCGTCGACACCATCTCAGACAACGCAGCGATGGGCGGCATGGTCGTCGGGGGCAACCCGGTCAAGGTCGGCGACATCGACCTGCGCTGGGTATCTGCCCTGCTGTACCGCAATCAGACGATCGAAGAGTCTGGCGTTGCTGCTGCAGTTCTCAACCACCCGGCGGCCGGCGTGTACTGGCTGGCCAACAAGCTCGCCACGCACGGCACGAGCCTCGAAGCAGGCGAGATCATCCTCGCCGGTTCCTTTACTCGGCCGATGTGGGTAGAAAAAGGCGATACTGTGCACGCAGACTACGGACAGCTGGGAGCAATCACATGTCGATTCGAGTAGCAGCAGACCCCACGTTCAGGGACGCGCTCGCCGATGCAACTAGGCCTCAGATCGGCATGTGGGTGTGCTCAGGCAGCCCACTCGTGGCCGAAATCTGCGCGGGCAGCGGGCTCGACTGGCTGCTCATCGACACCGAGCACAGCCCGAACGGACTTGAATCAACGCTCAGTCAGTTGCAGGCGGTCAACGGCTATCCGGTCATCCCTCTTGTTCGACCACCGGTCGGCGACCGCGTCATCATCAAGCAGCTGCTCGATCTTGGGGCGCAGAACCTGCTCATTCCGATGATCGACGATGCGGATGCCGCCCGCGAGATGGTGGCTGCCGTCCGCTATCCCCCACACGGCGTGCGTGGAGTCGGCAGCGCCCTGGCCAGGGCCGCGCGCTGGAACCGAATCGACGACTATCTCGCCACGGCCGACAGCACCGTCTCGCTCTTCGTCCAGATCGAAACGGTGGCTGCAGTGGCAAACATCGCCGAGATCGCCGCGGTCAACGGCATCGATGGCCTGTTTATCGGGCCGTCAGACCTGGCGGCATCCATGGGCCTTCTCGGCCAGCAGGAACATCCCGATGTCATCGCCACCGTCGAGCGTTGCATCCGCATTGTCGCCGCGCTCGGCAAGCCGGTCGGGGTGAATGCCTTCGCTCCCGCGCTCGCCGAAAGCTATCTGGCCGCGGGTGCGACATTTGCCCTCGTCGGAGCGGATGTCGCCATCCTCGCTCGTGGGTCAGAGGGCCTTGCTGCCCACTACATCCCGTCTCCCCTCGAACCCGATGGCGTCATCCCGCGAGCCAGCTACTAGTCGACCAGCCCTGGCTCGTCCCCTAGAGTTGTCTCGTCTGGCGGCTTAGCCGTCGGGTCCGGAAAAGGGGCCCTGAGCGACAAACGCACACTGGCAGTGCGCACGGCGCGAGACATATACGGAACACACACCGCTATATGACTCGTAAGGAAAACCCGTGACCACTGTGTCCACGCGCGTCGCCGACGCCATTTCTGCCCACGTAAGCGACGTCTTCGGCGTCATGGGCAACGGAAACGCCCACTTCATCGACGCACTGTTCGCCGATCCCGACCACCGGGTGAACTACACAGCTGTGCGGCACGAGACGGCATCCGTCGCGGCCGCCGATGCCTACTACCGCGCATCCGGCCGCATTGCTGTCGCAACGGTGACCTACGGCGCCGGCTTCACGAACATGATCACCGCCCTCGCCGAGGCCGTGCGCGCCAGGACCCCACTCCTCGTTGTCGTCGGAGATGCGCCGACGACGGGGCACCGCCCCTGGGATATCGACCAGGTGGCACTGGCTGACTCCCTCGGCGCGACAACATTCACCGTCGACATGCACGACGCCGGTCGCACGGCCATCGCGGCACTTGAGCACGCGCTCAACAATCGCACCGCCGTGGTCCTGGCCATCCCATACGACATCGCCGCAGCGCAGGCCGACGACGAGAGCTGGCCGAGCCAGCTGCACCTGACGTCACCGCAGCGCCCCGACGCCAACGCAACGGATGCCGCGGCACGCATTCTCGCGAACGCTCAGCGCCCCGTCATCATCGCAGGGCGTGGAGCCTGGGCAGCCGGGGCGAGCAACGCACTCGGCGAGCTTGCCGATTCACTCGGCGCCATCACGGCAAGCTCGGCGCTCGGCCGAGGGATCTTCCCCCGGCAGAAGTTCGACCTCGGGGTGGTCGGCGGATTCGGCCAGCACGACGCCATGGCACTCATCAAGACAGCGGATGTCGTTCTCATCGTTGGGGCTGGCATGAACCAGTTCACGATGAGCTTCGGCACCCTTGTCTCCCCCGCAACCACGCTCATCCGCATCGACAACGAGGCGGCCGTGGTGCACCCCGCCGTCGACTCGCTTCTGATCGGCGATGCCCGGCTGAGCGTCGAGGCGCTGAACGCAACCATTCGCGCTATCGGGTCCGCGCCATCCGGCTGGCGTGAGAGTGTGCCGGGGCTGACCGGTGGGGCGTTCACCGCGCGCGATGCCGGCGAGGACGATCTGCCTGACGGTCTGCTCGATCCGCGACGGCTGGCCACCCGGCTGGGCAAACTCCTGCCCGAGGATCGCATCGTGGTCTCAGACGGCGGCCACTTCATCGGCTGGGCGAACACCCACTGGAACGTCACAGCGCCCAATCGGATGCTCATGGTCGGCACGGCATTCCAGAGCATCGGTCTCGGCTTCCCCAGCGCCGTCGGCGCAACGGTGGCTGTGCCCGAGTCGCTCCTTGTCGTCACAACGGGTGACGGCGGCGGGCTGATGGCGCTGGCCGACCTGGATTCGGTCATCCGCTCGACGCGTCGCGGCGTGATCGTCGTCTGGAACGACGCGGCTTACGGAGCCGAGGTGCACGTCTACGGACAGATGGGTCTCGACAAACGACCGATGATGATCGAACGAGCCGACTTCGCCGCGCTGTCGCGGGCGCTCGGCGGACACGGCAACGTGATCAACACGCTTGGCGATCTAGAGCAGTTCGAGAAGTGGCTTGCCACCGGCGATGACGGCGTCTATCTGCTGGACTGCCGAATCTCTCCCCTCGTCGTCGCACCCTTCCAACAGGAGATTTACGCGAACACGACGGCCATTCACCAGCCGCTCAGCAGCCTCTAGCACCCACGGGTCCAGAGCCGTACCTTGGCATCGTTCGCCAGATCGTATATCATTTGTGATACACCGATCGATGAGGAACCCATGAGCAACGACGCTATGAGCACCACCGTGAGCACCCCGGGCAAGATCATCGCTGTCCACCTGAGCTATCGCTCGCGCGCCGAGCAGCGCGGACGGATTCCGGCGTTTCCCTCGTACTTCTTCAAGCCGGCGTCGTCGGTCGCTGCGAGCGGTTCGACGCTCGAGCGCCCGGCCGGCGCTGAATTGCTCGCCTTCGAGGGCGAAATCGCGCTCATCATCGGCACGCGCACCCGCAGAGTTTCTCCCGACGATGCCTGGGCGGCGATCTCCGGCGTAACGGCGGCCAACGACTTCGGCACATACGACCTGCGTACCGCAGACAAAGGCTCCAACGTGCGATCCAAGGGTGGTGACGGCTTCACCCCGCTCGGTCCCGTCGTGATTCCCGCTGCCCGTCTCAACCCGTCAGCACTGCGTGTGCGCACCTGGGCCAACGGTGTCCTCGTGCAGGAAGACACCACCGACGGCCTGATCTTCTCGTTCGGCCAGATCATCGCCGACCTCTCCCAGCTGATGACCCTCGAGCCGGGCGACGTCATCCTGACCGGAACCCCCGCCGGGTCGTCGGTGGCACTCCCCGGCGACGTGATCGAGGTCGAAGTGGATGCCCCCACACAGCCAGGCGCACCAACTACCGGTCGTCTGGTGACGACCATCACCGAGGGCGCCACAGAATTCGGTGACTACGGAAACAAGCCGAGTGCAGATGACCACCAACGCATCGAAGCATGGGGCAGCGAAGAGGTCTGGCGTGCCGCGCAGGCTGATGGGCGCGCACCAGCCGATGCAACGGCCGCGGACGAGATGACAGCGGATGCGCCAGCAACAGCGGCGACAGATGTCACGACCGGCGCCACTGACCCGTTCGAACTCACCGAGGACCTCCGCGAGCGCATCCTCAGCGTCGGCGTTGCCACCCTCAGCTCCCAGTTGCGACGCCGCGGCTACAACGACGTCTCGATCGACGGCGTCTCGTCCAACAAGCCGGGCGCACACATGGTCGGCCGCGCCCGCACCCTGCGTTTCATCCCGTTCCGCCCCGACCTCTTCGCCTCGCACGGTGGCGGTTTCAACGCCCAGAAGCGCGCGTTCGACACCGTCAACCCCGGCGAAGTACTCGTCGTGGAGGCCAGAGGCGAGCGCGGAACCGGCACCGTCGGCGATGTCCTCGCCCTGCGCGCTCAGGTGCGAGGGGCCGCTGGCATCGTCACCGATGGCGGCGTGCGCGACTTCGACATCGTCGCATCCTTCGACATTCCAACGTTCTCGCAGGGCGCTCACCCAGCAGTCCTCGGTCGTCGCCATGTTCCGTGGGAGACCGATGTCACGATCGCCTGCGGTGGCGCTTCGGTGCAGCCGGGCGATGTGATCGTGGGTGATGGCGACGGCGTCATCGTCATCCCCGTCGCGCTCGTCGCCGAGGTTGTCGCGGATGCCGTCGAGCAAGAACGCGAAGACGCCTTCGTCGCCGAGATGGTTGCGGCCGGCGAACCGGTCGACGGATTGTTCCCCATGAATGCGGCGTGGAAGAAGCGCTACCTCGACACCCAGGAAACCCGATGACCACCCTCAGTAAGTCCCAGCTCGCACACCAGTGGATCAGCGAGCGCATCAACGACGGCCGCTATGTTCCGGGGTTCCGCCTCGTGCTCGGTCAGATCGCGTCAGAGCTCGACATGAGCGTCGTGCCCGTGCGTGAAGCCATCCGCTTGCTTGAAGCCGAAGGCCTTGTCACCTTCGAGCGCAATGTCGGCGCGCAGGTCGCGATGATCGAGGAGACCGAGTACCTGCACACCATGCAGACGCTCAGCATCGTGGAGGGCGCAGCCACATCGCTGTCTGCGCCTTTCATCACCGCAGACCACATTTCGAGGGCCCGCGCGATCAACGAACAGATGGTCGCTTGCCTCGACGATTTCGACCCTCGCCGCTTCACCGAGCTCAACCTTGAGTTCCATGCTGTTCTGTTCGAAGAGTGCCCGAATCCGCACATCCTCAATCTCGTGCACCGCGGCTGGAACCGGATGACCGTGCTGCGTGACTCGACGTTCAGCTTCGTTCCCGGGCGCTCCCGCGCCTCGGTGAATGAACACGAAGACCTGCTCAGATTGATCGAGTCGGAGGCGGCGCCCCTCGAGATCGAGCTGGCCGCCAGGGCGCACCGCACCGCAACGCTCGACGCCATGCTCGCGTATCAGGCCGCGCACAAGCATCCGTCTGAATCGCCGTCACCGGCGGCCGCAGGTGCTCCCCTCTCCACGTATTGACCCGAATGCGCACGATCGCGCAGGCATCGGGCACCGATTCCTGCGCCGGCCTTGCCCCGACCAGCCATGCTCAGACTCCCCAATGAAGGATAGAGAACTCATGACGCACTACATTCCAGACGGCCTCCCGTCCACGATCCAGCACTTCATCGACGGCGCGTTCGTCGACAGCGTGTCTGGCAAGACCTTCGACGTGCTTGATCCCGTGTCGAACCAGACGTATGCCACTGCTGCTGCCGGCCAGCAGGAAGACATCGACCTCGCCGTCGCCGCCGCCAAGGAGGCGTTCGACAACGGTCCATGGCCGAGAATGAAGCCCAGGCAGCGCTCGCGCATCCTCAACGAGATTGCGGATGCGATCGAAGCGCAGGATGCCCGCCTCGCCGAGCTCGAGTGCTTCGACACCGGGCTGCCGATCACCCAGGCGCTCGGCCAGGCACAGCGTGCCGCCGAGAACTTCCGCTTCTTCGCCGACCTCATCGTTGCCCAGGCCGACGACACATACAAAGTGCCTGGCCTGCAGGTGAACTACGTCAACCGCAAGCCGGTCGGCGTCGCCGGCCTGATCACACCGTGGAACACCCCGTTCATGCTCGAGAGCTGGAAGCTGGCTCCCGCCCTCGCCTCCGGCTGCACCGTCGTACTGAAGCCCGCCGAATTCACCCCGCTGTCAGCCAGTCTCTGGGCTGAGATCTTCCGCTCGGCCGGCCTCCCTGACGGCGTCTTCAACCTGGTCAACGGCATCGGTGAAGAGGCCGGCGACGCACTCGTGAAGCACCCGGATGTTCCGCTCATCTCGTTCACGGGCGAAACAACGACGGGTCAGACCATCTACCGCAACTGCGCGGCAAACCTCAAGGGGATGTCGATGGAACTCGGCGGCAAGTCCCCTGCCGTCGTCTTCGCCGACGCCGACCTTGATGCAGCCATCGACTCGACCTTGTTCGGTGTGTTCTCCCTCAACGGCGAGCGCTGCACCGCCGGTAGCCGCATCCTCGTCGAGCGCTCGATCTACGACGACTTCTGCGCCCGCTACGCCGCGCGTGCCCAGAACATCGTCGTCGGTGACCCGCACGACCCGAAGACCGAAGTCGGCGCGCTCGTCCATCCAGAGCACTACGACAAGGTGATGAGCTACGTCGAGATCGGCAAGGGCGAGGGGCGCCTGCTCGCCGGTGGCGGCCGCCCCGCGAACCTGCCTGACGGCAACTACGTCGCCCCGACGGTCTTCGCCGATGTCGCCCCTTCTGCCCGCATCTTCCAGGAGGAAATCTTCGGGCCGGTCGTCGCGATCACCCCGTTCGACACGGATACCGAAGCTCTGGAACTGGCCAACGGGGTGAAGTACGGATTGGCCGCCTACATCTGGACAAGCAACCTCGAGCGCGCCCACACCTTCGCCCAGTCAGTCGAGGCCGGCATGGTCTGGCTCAACTCGCACAACGTACGCGATCTGCGCACCCCGTTCGGCGGCGTCAAAGCCTCCGGCCTCGGGCACGAGGGCGGCTACCGCTCGATCGACTTCTACACCGACCAGCAGGCCGTGCACATCACGCTCGGCGCCGTGCACACCGCACGCTTCGGCGCGAAGTAGCGCACCAGCCACCATCCCTGTCGCCATCCACGACACCACAATTCGCGACACGACAATTCACGTCACCACAATTCACGAGACCTCAACGAGGAGACATCATGAGCGCCACAGCACCCATCCCCACCCCGTCAATCGCGCCACCCGACATCCTGCGCTGCGCGTACATGGAGATCATCGTCACCGATCTCGCCGCCTCGCGTGAGTTCTACGTCGACATCCTCGGCCTCATCGTCACCGAGGAAGACGAGAACGCGATCTACCTGCGTTCGTTCGAGGAGTTCATCCACCACAACCTGGTGCTGCGTCAGGGGCCGATCGCTGCCGTTGCCGCGTTCTCATACCGGGTACGCACACCAGAAGACGTCGCCGTCGCCGAGGCCTACTTCCGTGAGCTGGGCTGCCGGGTCGAGCGCCGCACCGAGGGCTTCGTCAAGGGCATCGGCGACTCGGTGCGCGTCGAAGATCCGCTGGGCTTCCCGTACGAGTTCTTCTACCAGGTCGACCACGTCGAGCGGATGGCGTGGCATTACGAGTTGATGGGCGCCGGCGCCCTCGTGCGACTCGACCACTTCAACCAAGTCACCCCCGACGTGGCCCGTGGCCGCGCATACATGGAGGACCTCGGCTTCCGTGTGACCGAAGACATCAAGGATGAGGATGGCGTCACATACGCTGCCTGGCTGCGCCGCAAGGACACCGTGCACGACACAGCCCTCACCGGAGGCGATGGCCCGCGCATGCATCACATCGCGTTCTCCACCCATGAGAAACACAACATCCTCTATATCTGCGACAAGCTCGGCGCGCTGCGCAAGTCGGATGTCATCGAGCGCGGCCCTGGCCGCCACGGTGTGTCGAACGCGTTCTACCTGTACATCACCGATCCCGATGGCCACCGCATCGAGATCTACACGCAGGACTACTACACCGGCGACCCGGACAACCCCGTTGTCACCTGGGACGTGCACGACAACCAGCGTCGCGACTGGTGGGGCAACGCCGTCGTGCCGAGCTGGTACACCGAGGCATCCCTCGTGCTCGATCTCGATGGCAACCCGCAGCCGGTCGTCGAGCGCACCCATGCCAGCGAAATGGCTGTAACTGTCGGAGCGGATGGCTTCTCATATACGCGTGAAGGTGACTTCAACACGGGATTCAAGCTCGGAAACACCCTCTAGGCCTGCGTCTGACCGCACGGAAGTGAGCACGGATTTGGTGACGATCCCATCCGCTGAACAGCCCGAAATTGACTAGATACTGAGGGTTCGATTCACAATCTGGCTGGCGACTTCGCCCAGACTCAACCGATTGTTTCTGGCGTAGCCACGAATCATGTCGAACGCGGCATCCACGCTGGTGTTGTACGTGTGGGCGATCACACCCTTGGCCTGTTCGATCAGTACCCTGCTGTCGAGAGCGTGCTGCAGCTGGGCGCGCTCGGTGTCGCTCTCGCGCAGGGCACGTTCCTGCAGGATGCTGATCGTCGCGACATCCGCCAGCGCCTGGGCGATATCGATATCCCCCTGGGTAGTTCCATCAGCCTCCTGCGTTCGTCTGTTGAGGCGACTGCGTCGAGATCGCCGTGCGAGTCAACGAGCAGGATGCCTGCTTCTGATGCCCCCAGCAATGCGGCAGAATTCTCCGCCAACGTGTTAAGCATCTCGACGACGTTGTAGCCCGAAACGAGGGTATCGGCGAGAACCACGAAGGTCTCGACCAGTTTGTTTTCACGCGACCGAGGCGACATGACTCATCGTAGATCTCCGAGTTGCATCAGGAGAAGTGAATATTCATTCAGGGTTCGGGCTGCCAGCTCCCGTGCACTCAGACCGTGCACTGATGCGCGCCCGCGGCTCACGAGCCAGCGCTTTGCCCCGTTCAGTCCTCGTCAAGAAAAGCGAGAGCGGCCCGTTTGAACTCGGCAGACGTCAGGGCGTTGATGTGGGTTCGACCGGGCAGTTCCAGGTAGCCGGCACCGGTCACATCCGCGAGCGTCGCCACGCCATCGGGAATCAGATCCGCAGATCCGGCCACGTACAGAGTTGGGATGCCCGTCGCCACGTCGAGGGGCGCATCAGTCATCCCGAGCACGCACGCCCCGAGCGCTTCGCGGTCTTCGCCTGCCTCGAGTGCAGCCCGAAGCACGGCAGCGATCGTCGGTTCGGCCGGAAGCGCCCCCGTCGAGACGAATCGATCGACCGAGTCGACATCCCAGGTCGAGAAGTATTCGATCGGCCCCGCTCCTCCGAGCGTGATCCGGCGAATACGCTCCGGAGCATGCCGGGTGAGCGCAGAGACCACGCGCACGCCCATTGAGTAGCCGATCACGTCGACCTGCTCGATGCCGGCGTCGTCGAGCACCGCGCAGAGATCGGCTGCCATTTCGGTCGGTGTGTAGTCAGCCGACCGATGCGGCTTGCCGCTTCTCCCATGTCCGCGTAGATCGGGGGTCACTACACCGCGCCCGGCCCCGACGAGCGCCCGCACCCAGCCGGTACCGCCCCAGGTCGCCGCAGCCGTTGAGGCAAAGCCGTGCACGAGCAGAACCGGACGCTTCCCCTCGGCAACGTCGTATGCGATGCGCACGCCGTCGGGTCGGGCAACGACGGGACTCACGCGTGACCCGACCAGCCGTCTTCTCCCTCTTCGGGTTCCTCAGCCTCAGCCTCAGCTTCAGCAGAGCGGATGCCGCCGACCACCGCTGCCGTCGCCAGCATCGCGCCGGCGTGGGCCAGTTCGGCCAGCGCAGCATCGCTGGAATCCTCGGCAACGCCGGCGATCAGATCAGTGAGGACGCGCACACGCTGGCCGTGATCAATCGCATCCAACGCCGACGCCCGGACGCAATAGTCGGTGGCCAGGCCGACCACATCGATGTCGGTCACGCCGCGGGCGGTCAGCAGCTCTCCCACCGATTCACCGGACTCGGTGTGACCCTCGAAGATCGAGTATGCGGGCAAGCCTTGCCCCTTACGGATGTGGAACGTAACGGCATCCGTCACCAACGACGGGTGATACTCAGCACCTGCGGTGCCTGCCACGCAGTGCACCGGCCAGGTTGAGACATAGTCGGGCGCCTCGTCCCTGGCGAAGTGACCGCCGTTGTCGTTGTCGATGTCGTGCCAGTCGCGGGAGGCGAAGACCGAGTCGTACGCGTCGGGATGCTCGGCGAGCAGAGTGCTCACCCCCGCTGCGACCGCACGTCCGCCGTCGACGCCCAGGGCGCCGCCTTCAGTGAAATCGTTCTGAACGTCAATGATGAACAATGCGCGCGTCACGGTTATCCCCTACTAGTTGTTCGACAGGTTGTCTCCGCAGTTGTAGAAACCTGCCGTGATGGTATCGATCGCTACCTTGGCATTGTCGCTCACATCTCCGAGCGCGTAAACGGCGAAGGTCAACGGGGTGCCGTCGGCTGCGTTGATGATGCCGGCGAGTGTGTAGCCGGTGTCGATCCAGCCGGTCTTAGCGAAGACCGAGCCATCGGCAACCGAACTCGAACCACTGAACCGGTCGCTGTACGAGAGCGAACCGGTTTCGCCGGCCACGGGCAGCCCGTCGAAGATCACTCCGAGGTCACCCTCTCTGGCATTGATCTTGATGAAGAGCTGTGTGAGATACGACGGTGGTACGGCGTTGTTGTCGCTGAGGCCGGAGCCGTCGGCGATGACGATCCCGGTGGTATCGATTCCATACGGCGCAAGGCCGGCGATCGTCGACTGCTGCAGGGCCGCGAATGTGTTGCCGGCTCCCGACTTCACGGCAACCAGACGAGCAAGCATTTCAGCCAGTGCGTTGTCAGAGACGATGAGCGACTGCTTGATCAGAGTGGATACCGGCTGCGACTGCACAGCGGCAAGCGTCTCTGCCCCGGCCGGCGCAGTTCCCCTGGTCACCGTGACGTCGCCGCCGAGTTCGTCGGCGAAAGCGTCGCCGGCGCGACCGATCGGGTCGTCGCTTCGGGACGAGGTGTTGCGTGCCGGGCTGTCGCGGTCGCCGTCGACCTGCAGCGCAGTGATCGGCGGCATGTATCCGTCATACAGTTCCTTGGTGTCCCAGCTGGATTCCCATGCCGGGTCGCCGAACAATGACGAGTCGAGCACCAGCTTGGTGATCGGATCGCCCGCATTAGCCGGGTCGGCGTTCCAAGCCGCGATCGTCTGGATGGCGAGAGTGTCGAGGTGGGCGGCACCCGCATAGGCGGACTCTTCGCCCGTCGGCAGGCGGGTCAGCGTGATGTCGCCGCCACCGACAAGCACGACACTGCCGGGTTCAGCACCCTTGACCACTGTCGTCGTCGCCCGGTGGTCGGGACCGAGCACGCTGAGTGCTGCCGCCGATGTGAGAACCTTCAGGACACTCGCCGTGCGTGAGGGGGTGGTTCCACCGCGGTCGAAGAGCACTTCACCGGTGTTGGCATTCACGACCTGGGCCTGGAAGCTGCCGAGTCTGATGTCTGATGCCAGGCCTGCGACCGAGCACGTACGCAGCCGGCTAGCTGCCGTGTCTGTCCCCGGCAGCGGCCTGGCGGGGTCAGCGGTCTCTGTCGGTGTCGGTGTGGCCGTATCACCGGCGGCAACCAAAGGTGCTTCCGTGTTGGCCGCCGATGCACCAGCGACGACAGCACCCGTTCCAGCCAAGGCAAAGACCAAGGCTCCGGCCGTCACTAGCGAGGCAGTGCGGTGCCTGCTGAAAAAGGACGCAATTCCAGTCTTCGCGCCGGAGGCGGACGCAACGGATGCTGCAGACCCTGTTTCGGCCGCATCGGTTGCTGCCTCATCGGTTGCTGCCTCATCGGTTGCTGCGACGTTATCGGCCGAATCGACCGCGTTTGACGCATCCGTGTTATCTGCGCCGTCGATCTTATCTGCGCCGTCGACGTCACGCTCAGGGTGATTACGGGGCGAGTCGTCGGAATCGTGCATTCGGATACTTTATCGTTTGTCTCTGGGTAGTCGGCGGGGCACCGGGTAGGCCTACTCCCCCGGATATACGAGACCGATCTGAGCGCGAATTTCATCGAGCGTCTCCATGATCGCTACGGATTCGGCTGGGCTCAGGATCTCGCTCGCGGTCTTCCCCTCGCTCACCAGCTGCTGCGCTTCGGCAGCCTGGAAGTGCATCCCGCGGCCGACGAAATCAGAGCTGAAAGATTCGAGGATCTCTCCGTCAGTGGCAACCACCCTGAATGACGTTCCGGTGTACCAGACCCCGTCGATGTCGATGCGGGCGGCGCTGCCAAGCAGGCTGGCCGTGTTGGGACCCTTGGCCACGCTCGAGGTGAAGGTTGATGCGACCTGTCCGCCTGCGTAGGTGAAAGCCACCGCAAGCTGGGCATCCGCTCCCGTGTCCTTGAAGGTGGCGCTTGACACGATGGACTCCGGAGCGCCGAACACTGCGTGCGCAAACGAAACGGGGTAGATGCCAAGGTCGAGCAGTGCGCCGCCGCCGAGTTCGAGTGAGTTGATGCGGTGAGCGGGGTCATCAGACAGCTTCTGAGTGTGGTCTGCGACCAGCGACTGGACCTCGCCGAGAGTGCCGGCGGCCAGGATTTCCCTGATCCGCACCATGTGCGGCAGGAACCGGGTCCACATGGCTTCCAGGACCAGCAGGCCCTTCTCTGCGGCCAGTTCGACGATCTCGCGCGTCTCACGGGCATTCAGGGCGATTGGCTTTTCGATCAGCACGTGCTTGCCGGCGTCCAGCGCCAGCGCCGCGTTCGCCGCGTGAAACGGGTGCGGGGTCGAGATGTAGATGATGTCGACATCCGGGTCTGCAGCCAGCTCTTCATAGCTGGGGTGCGCGGTGGGGATGCCGAATTCGGCGGCGAAGGCGTCGGCCGACTCCTGAGAGCGTGAACCGACGGCCTGAACGGTGAAACCGTTGTCAACCAGGTCGCTCGTGAACGAGTGCGCGATACCGCCAGTGGCCAGAATTCCCCATCGAAGTGCAGTCATGAATGGAGCCTATCGATAATCGGGACTCTGCTGCACCGCACGAAAAAGCCCCCTCCGGAAAACCGGAAGGGGCAGTGGGGCCGCCTATCAGAATCGAACTGATGACCTATTCATTACGAGTGAATCGCTCTACCGACTGAGCTAAGGCGGCGTGAGAAGTTCTTTTCAAAACTCCTCGGTGACACAGCAAACAAGCTTAGCGTGTCTGGAGAGCGATCTTGTACACCTCACCAAATGAAGCTTTCACTCGCTCAGAAAGTGTGACCTGTCCGACTGAATCAGCCCAACATCTCCAGGCGTGCCGCGTGGTAGCGACGGCGATAAGCGTGAAAAGTAATGCCTGTTCAGTGAGGCTTTCTTTATCAGACGCGAGACTGGGATCGTCGGCAGCGAGCCGACGCTCGATGGCATCCTGCAATCGCATTTCAAATCCGCGCAGAGTTGCCATCCGCATGCCGATCAGTTGCGTGTTCTCCCTCAGCACTGTCCGTCGGAGTAGGTGGATCTCGCGATCCTCCTCGATTGGAAGCAGATTAGTCACGAGTAAATCTGCCAGCTGCGGAAGCAGCGGCGCGTCAGGGCCACCATGAACAAAGGCTTCCAGCGACTCGTCAGAAGTAAACCCAGGGACGTCTCCGACCAAGGCTGCATCCTTCGAAGGAAAGTAGTTGAAGAAGGTGCGAGGTGAGATCTTTGCTATCCGGCTGATCTCTTCGATCGTCATCTTGTCCATGCCGCGTTCCAACGCGAGAGTCAGCGCGGCATGCTGGATGCTCCGCTGGGTTGCCACACGTTTGCGTTCCCTCAGCCCCGCCTCTGCATGGTTTGACATAACCTCAATTATTTCACGGTGCCCCGATTTGCATAGGGCTCACGATCAGCACATCGGATCTTCGGCTGGCACGGTTCCCTTGAGCAGATAGTTGTCGACGGCGTCGTTCACACAAGAGTTGGACTTGTTGTAAGCGGTATGACCTTCGCCCTCAAAAGTGACAAGCTGGCCACTCTCCAACTGCTCCGCCAGGTTTTGTGCCCACACGTACGGCGTTGCCGGGTCGTTCGTCGTACCGACGACCAGGATGGGCGCAGCCCCCTCGGCGTGAATTTCGGAACGCTCACCCTCGAACTTGTACGGCCAGTTGGCACAGCTGATGTCGCCGAACGTCATGTACTTGCCGATCGTGGGCGCCGAGGCCTCGATCTCGGCCGCTTGCGCCCGCATGCTCGCCGGGTCGTCGTTGTAGGTGTAATCGACGCAGTTGATCGCCGTGAAGGCTTCGGTTGAGTTGTCGAGGTAGGTGCCGTCAGATCCGCGGCCGTTGTAGGCATCAGCGAACTGGAACGCGTAGTCGGCTTCGCCCTTCATCACACTGGTCAACATCTCACTGAGGTAGGTCCAGGCGTTCGCCTGATACAGCGGATAGATGATCGCGGTCAACAGGGCGCTGGAACCCAGTTGGCGTCCATCGGATCCGGTGATGGGGTTCGCGTCGACTGAGTCGAGCAGCGATCCGATGGTCGCCATCGCCTGATCGACCGTGCCGCTGAATGGACACGAGGTGCCGGCGAGGCAGTCGGTCAGGTAGGCGCGCAGTGCGCTTTCGAATCCCTGAGCCTGCACCCGGGTGACCTCGAAGTTGCTCGTTGACGGATCAACAGCACCGTCGAGCACCATACGGCCGACCTTGCTCGGGTAGAGCTCAGCGTATGTGGCACCGAGGAAGGTGCCGTACGAATAACCCAGGTAGTTGAGCTGGGTGTCCCCCAGGATGGCCCGCAGCAGGTCTAGGTCGTGCGCAGCACTGACCGTGTCGACATGTCCGAGGAGTGCGCCGGTCTCGGTCTCGCACGCCGAACCGAAGTCGGCGGCAGCCGCCTCCAGCTCACCGATCCAGGCATCAGTTCCACGTTCGGCCGCCGGAATGCCATACAGGTACTCGTCCATCTGGCCCGCGTCGTAGCAGGCGACGGCGGAGGAACGGCCGACACCTCGAGGATCGAATCCAACGATGTCGTATGCCGCCTGCAGCGACTTGTCGGTGGCGTAGTCGACACTCTCCTTTACGAAGTCATAGCCGGAGGCACCGGGTCCACCCGGGTTGACCAGCAGCGAGCCCAGACGATCAGAGCCGGTGGCCGGATGGCGCACCAGGGCAAGTTCGATGTCGCCAGCAGCGGGGTCAGTCCAGTCAAGAGAAGCCTTCGCCGTCGCGCACTGCAGGCCATCGCCACAGTCAGACCAGATCAGCACCTGGTTATAGAACGGCTGCAGCGCAGCGTCGACGTTTTCGCCGGTCGGTACAGAGGTCGACTGTGCCTGCTTGGGCATGAACCAGGTGACGCATCCGCTCAGCCCGATAGTCACAACGAGTGCTGCGGCAAGAGCGAGGGCGGCCTTGGCCGACCGTCGGGTGCGAGTCTTCGTCACGTGTTCCTCTTTCGTCCCTGTCTGACGGGCGTCGTTTCTGACTGTCTCGGAGTGTGGCTCAGCGGCGGATTGCCGACACGAGCATGGCTTCAAGCGCGAGTGCGGGAGCCACGTTCGATTCGATCCGCTGCCTCGCGAGAGCAATTGCATCCATGGTGGCCAGTGATGCAGCCGGACTACTCACGTCGGCGGCGGCCTGCAATTCGGGCAACAACTCACGGTTGATCGCAGAGTCTGCCCGCCCCAGTTGCACCATCATGATGTCGCGGTAGAGCGAAACGAGGTCGACCAGAATCCGGTCGATGCCGTCGCGCAGGCTTCTCGTCGCCCGGCGCTTCTGGTCGTCTTCGAGCGCTTTCAGCTGGCTTCGGAGTGCCGGGGGAATCGATTGGCCAGGGGCAACACCGAGTGAGCGCAGCACGCCGTCGCGCTCTTCGGCATCGCGCTCGATGGTGATGGCCTTGGCATCATCGCCGGCGATAGCCAGCAGGCGAGCAGCAGCCATGACGGCGGTAGACACCGAGCGGATGCCGAGCGCGGTACGCAAGGTCTCCTCACGACGCTCACGCGCCTCGGCGTTCGTTGCCAGGCGATGTGCCATGCCAATGTGACTTTGGGCTTCGCGCGCCGACCGCAAGGCGATGCCTGGGTCGACTCCGTCACGGGCAACGAGCAGGTCTGCCACGTCTTCGACGCTGGGAACGCGCAACCGCACGGTGCGCACGCGGGAACGGATTGTCGGGAGCAGATCTGCTTCGCTCGGTGCGCACAGGATCCACACGGTGCGCTCCGGGGGCTCCTCGAGAGCCTTGAGCAGCACGTTCGAGGTGCGCTCCACCATCCGGTCGGCGTCTTCGACGACGATGACCCGATAGCGACCGATCGAGGGAGAATACTGCGACCTGGCCACAACCTCTTTGACCGAGTCCATCTTGATGATGACGCCCTCGGTCGAGAGCACGGTGAGGTCGGGGTGAGTGCGAGCGTCGACCTGGCGTTTCGCCGCCTCGTCGCCGGCCTCGTCTCCGGGGCTCAGAAGGGCTGTGGCGAAGGCAAATGCGAGGTTCGACCGACCCGAGCCAGGCGGCCCGGTGATCAGCCAGGCGTGGGTCATCGATGCGCTGGCAGTCGTGCTGCCAGCGGTACTACCTGATGCGGCACTGCCGACCGAGGAGCTGGTGGTTGAGGCTGCCGAGCCCGCCAGAGCCGGAACTCGTTCGGCGGCGGCGCGGAAAATGGCGATAGCCTCCGCTTGACCCGTCAGGCCGTCCCACACTCCCATAGCTCCAAGGGTACAGTCCGAGTCCGACAGTGAGCTGCGCTCGGCGATCGCTAGGCGCGATCGGCAAGCAGGGGCGCGACGCGCTCCCGGATCTCCGCGGCAATGACCTCTGGTTTCGCTGTCGCGTCGACGACGATGAAACGCTCGGGCTCGGCCGCAGCGAGGTCGAGGAATGAAGCACGGACTTTGGCGTGAAACTCGCCCTTCTCCGCCTCCAGCCGATCGAACCGCTTATTGGCGGCATTCAGGCGTGACCTGGCTGCCGTCTCGTCGAGGTCGAGCAGAATCGTGACATCGGGCAGGAGCCCCTCGGCTGCCCACAGCGACAACTCGCGCACCTCATCGCCACCCAGAACCCGACCGGCGCCCTGATAGGCGACCGACGAATCGAGGTAGCGATCCTGCACCACGATGTCGCCCCGCTCGAGAGCCGGGCGCACCTTGGTGCTGATGTGATGTGCGCGGTCGGCCGCATACAGCAGGGCTTCGGCACGGGGAGCGATATCGCCACGGTGATGGAGCACGATCTCGCGAATCTCGACACCGAGATCGGTGCCGCCTGGCTCGCGAGAGCGCAGCACGGTGTGCCCCTGCTCTTCGAGCCAGTCGGTCAGAAGTTTCGCCTGGGTCGACTTGCCCGATCCGTCGCCGCCCTCAAGGGTGATGAACAAACCGGTCACGACGTTGCGCCAGCGCCTGCCGCCTTTGCTGCAGCATTCGCCGCACGGGTGGCAGCAGCCTTGGCAGCGATGGCCGCTTTCTCTTCCGGCGTCTTTACGACCGCCGCCCGCTTCGCAGGGGCCTTCGCTGTCGTCGCCTTCTTTGCCGGAGCCTTCTTCGCTGCCGGCTTCTTGGCAGCTGCCTTCTTCGCTGGAGCCTTGGCGCGCGGCTTAGCCGGCCCCTTGGCACGCTTGTCTGCGAGGATCTGCACCGCGCGATCGAAATCGATGTCTTCGATACTCTCGGACTTCGGGATCGTCGCGTTGGTGACACCATCGGTTACGTACGCACCGAAGCGGCCGTCCTTGATCTTGATGGCCTTGCCGCTCTCCGGGTCCGGCGCTTCAAACTCTTTGAGTGCGCTGGAGGCGCGGCGGGCGCCATACTTCGGCTGCGCAAACAGCTCGAGAGCACCAGGTAAGTCGATCTCGAAGATCTGGTCTTCGCTGGTGAGCGAACGGGAGTCGGTGCCCTTCTTCAGGTACGGACCGAACTTTCCGTTCTGCGCCGCGATCTCTTCGCCGGATTCCGGGTCGGTTCCCACGACGCGCGGCAAATCGAGCAAGCGGAGCGCGGTGTCCAGGTCGATCGACGCCAGGTCCATCGACTTGAACAGCGAAGCTGTACGCGCCTTGGGCAGAGCGGCTGCCTTCTTCGCTGCCGGCTTCTTCTTCGGCTTCGTCTCGGTGACCTCGCCCGTTGCCTGGTCGACGCTCTGAGCTTCGGTGGTGGCGGCCGCAGCAACTGCAGCCGCGTCAACCTCTGGTTCCGGGTCGACCTCGGTTACGTACGGGCCGAAACGGCCATCCTTGGCCACGACGTTCTTGCCGTTGTCTGGGTTCACGCCAATCACACGGTCGGTGACGACAGGCGCCTCGATGAGCTCGCGCGCCTTGGCCGCGGTCAGCTCGTCTGGTGCCAGCTCCGGTGGGATATTGACACGACGCGGCGGAGCGTCTGGTGCGGCATCCGGGTCGACAGTTTCAAGGTATGGGCCGTACTTGCCGATACGCAAGGTGATGTCATCGGCGATCCTGACCGAGTTGACGGCCTTGGCGTCGATCTCACCGAGGTTGTCGATGACCTGACGCAGGCCCTTGTGCTTGTCGGAGCCGAAGTAGAAGCTGGTCAGCCAGTCGACACGCTCGGCTTCGCCATCTGCAATGCGGTCGAGGTCGTTCTCCATCTCGGCGGTGAAGTCGTATTCGACCAGGTCGCCGAAGTAGTCCTCGAGCAACCGGACAACCGAGAAGGCGATCCAGTTGGGGATGAGCGCCTGGCCGCGTGGAGTCACGTAGCCGCGGTCGGTGATCGTTGAAATGATCGAGGCGTACGTCGACGGACGACCGATCCCGAGCTCTTCGAGCTTCTTGACCAGGCTGGCCTCGGTGTACCGAGCTGCCGGGGTGGTCTCGTGGCCCTTGGCCTCGACGTCGACCAGGGTAAGAACCTGGCCCTCTTCGAGCGGCGGAAGCTTCGACTCAGTCGGGTCTGAAGCAGCGTTGCGCTCTTCATCGCGTGACTCTTCGTAGGCAAGCATGAAGCCGCGGAAGGTGATGACGGTACCGCTCGCGGCGAATTCGGCGAGAACGCCGGATGCCGACGGCTGGTCTGACGGACCGGTCGGGCCGGCGGAGATGGTGACGGATGCCGTCGAACCGGTGGCATCGGCCATCTGCGAAGCAACGGTGCGCTTCCAGATCAGCTCGTACAGCTTGTAGTCGTTGCCGCGCAGGCTTGAAGCAAGCGATGCGGGAGTGCGGAACGTGTCGCCCGACGGACGAATAGCCTCGTGCGCCTCCTGGGCATTCTTACTCTTGCCCTTGTACAGACGGGGCTTGTCCGGCACCGTTTCGGGGCCGTACAGCGACGCGGCCTGTGTCCGGGCAGCGGTAATCGCCTGCTGCGACAGCGACGGGGAGTCGGTTCGCATGTACGTGATGTAGCCGTTTTCGTACAACGACTGGGCAACGCTCATGGTCTGACGCGCGGTGAAGCGCAGCTTGCGCGCGGCTTCCTGCTGCAGCGTCGAGGTCGTGAACGGCGCTGCAGGACTGCGGCGGTACGGCTTGGCGGCGACCTTCGTGACGGTGAGGTCGACATCCGGCTTCTTGAGGGCCTCGGCGAGCGCGAGGGCGGACTCCTCGTCGAGCACGGCGGCCTGCACCTTGGGCTTGAGTTCGCCAGTGTCATCGAAGTCAGCGCCGGTGGCGATCCGGTCGCCGTTGATACGCACGAGCTTGGCGTCGAATCCGGCTGCATCGTCTGCAGCGGATGCCGCCAGCTTGGCGATCAGGTCCCAGTAGCTGGCAGAGACGAACGCGAGGCGCTCGCGTTCCCTGTCGACAACGAGACGGGTTGCCGCTGACTGCACGCGACCGGCGGAGAGGCCGGGACCGACCTTGCGCCAGAGCACGGGAGAAATCTCGTAACCGTAAAGACGGTCGAGGATACGGCGGGTCTCCTGCGCGTCGACCAGAGCGGTGTCGAGCTCGCGGGTGTTGTCTTTGGCCGCCAGGATGGCGTCCTTGGTGATCTCGTGGAACACCATGCGACGGACGGGAACCTTGGGCGCGAGCACCTGCAGCAGGTGCCAAGCGATGGCCTCGCCCTCGCGGTCCTCATCAGTTGCGAGCAGGAGCTCGTCGGCATCCTTCAGCGCGCGCTTGAGTTCGGCGACAGTCTTCTTCTTGGAGTCGGACACCACGTAATAGGGTTCGAATCCGTTGTCGACGTCGACGGAGAACTTGCCCAGCGCGCCCTTTTTGAGCTCAGGAGGCAAGTTCTTGGGTTCGACCAGGTCGCGGATGTGTCCGACGGAGGAAAGTACCTCGTAGCCGTCGCCCAGGTACTGCGCGATCGACTTCATCTTGGTCGGCGACTCAACGATGACCAGCTTCTTAGTGCCTGGCACCAGACTCCTCTTATATGTGATGGGAACAAGGCACACCATACACATAGGAATGGACAGTGCGCCGTATTCAGTGTGCTGCACGTTAGTTCAGCGTTTACCGTGAGACCCGCGGTCGAGGCCAGACGCGAGCCTCGACGTTGAGACTCCAACCCCTTGCCCCTCGGTTGTTCCCGAGGACAATGGAAGCATGGTTACAGCATCAACCGGCACCTACACTGCGAAGCTAACCGATGGTCCCCTTGAGGGTAAGACCATCACCGTCGAGTTTCTGGAATCCGGTGATCCCCAACCACAGTTGAAGATCCCCGCCAGTGCGAGCAACAAGCGTTACCTGTATGCACGCGGCGCCGGGCTGGAGTTTCAGGCTTCCGAGAATCCGGATAAGCCGAGCGCCGTTGACTATCGCTACCTTGAAGCTGTATTCGAATAATACCGCTCCCACCACCCCGCCCAGCACTCACACCCTTCGCCTCCCCGTAACCGGCGCTAGTCGTCACTAATCGGCGTCTCCGTCTGGAGGACCGGCACGCGCCCGTGAGCGAAGCATGAAGGGGCCAACCGCGCGTTCCACACTGATCTCGGCGATCAACCCATCGACACCACACAAACTCACTGATGCTCCATTGAGCGTTGCTGCCTGTTCTGCTGCCTCACAGGGGAATCCGCCAATCGCTCCCGAAGCGATATCAGCAGCCGCGAGTGCTGCAGCGTCGGCCGCATTGTGAACGCCCTGTTGAAGTGCCAGCACGGAGAACGTGGTGACGACGAGCCCGGTGGCAAGCATCGTTGCCGCGATGATTGCCACACCAAGGATGGTTCCGGATCCCTCATCGTTGGCGCCCCCGAGAACGTCAGTCTCCTCACTGGATAAATTCCAGCCACCGACCACTCGGGGGCGCCAAGGCCTGCGAGTCAGAGCCCTCCGGCGAGCGCGCACGATGAGGCCTCCACGATTAGTCCGAGCGCTGCAAACGGACCGACCGTGGACGGTGCCCGCAGGATGGCACAGGTGAATTCACCCCGACGCTCGGATATTAAGGCGACCTCGCTTCCTGCGCGGGCAGCCAGCGCGACCGCATGGCCAGGGTCGTCACCCCTGGCCAGCGAGCGAGCGGCATCCGCAGCTGAATCCGCCAATCGAACCTGCTGGCCCACCACGGCGACGGCCCCGAGGCAGCAGCCAAGAACCAACACGACGGCGGGCAGGACAGTCGCGAACTCTGCGGTCACGCTTCCGCCTTCCCGTCGCCCCGCGCGACCGGTAATCCTCCCGGAGTGGCGGTCGGCGGCCCGATCGTTGACTCGGACAGAGGCTCGATCGGCGCCTCGATCGGTACTCTCGGTGTCGGCGGCCGACTCAGCCCACAGAGAGCGCATTGCGCACCAGGTCCGTCAGAATTCCTCGCACCTCGTCACCTCGCAAAATGACGATGAGAAGCCCGGCGAACCCGACTGCGGCCATCGTCGCTACGGCATATTCGGCGGTCGCCGCGCCCTCATCGCCGGCCAGGCGCCTCGTCACCCTGCGCCGGATCGGGCCGCGGCCGTCGCGTGAATCGCGCACCCGCAGTCGGCGTGCCAGCCCGTTGGATCGATTATTTCTGAATGTGCGCACCATCGACATCTGTTCTTCTCCTTGTATGGATGACCACGTGAATCGGTGGCCCTCTGGTCTTCAGCTGGATCGGCGCGAGCAGAATCAGCATGCGCCGGATACCAGCTGCCGTCAGCGACAGGTGGCTTTCGGTGCAGAAGTTTGGAGCGAACGGAATGTGGAGGAGACCACTGAAATCAGGAGCGGTGCAACGCAATGCACAGGCACAGGCACAGGCACAGGCACGGTCAGGCCCAGCGACAGCATGAGGGTCGTGAGCCTGCTCGCTGCACATCATCCCGATGCAGACGGCGTGATGCTAGCGCGATGCAAACGCGCGAATGCGCTTGTCACCTTGCGGCGTGATCGACGCCGCGCCAATCGTGCGAGCCTCCTCGGCAAGCTGATCCCTGAAACTCCGCGTGGGCTGCGACCGAATGAGGCGCTTCGCCTCGCCGTAGGCATGCGCATTCTCAACCCATTGGGCGGCGATCGCCTCAGCACGGCCGAGCGCTTCACCGTCTTCGACCTTCTCTGCAGCAATGCCCCACTCGACGGACTCGTCTGCGTTCAACATCCGCTCCTGCAGTACGAGTTGAAGCGCCCGGCGTTCGCCGACCGCACGCGCCAACTGCGCAGAGACCGAAAGGTCTGGAGTAAGACCGACTCCGGCATAGAGGCTGCCAACCTTCGACGACGCTTCGATGACTGCGTAATCCGATGCGAGCAGAATTCCGAGACCTCCACCGGCCGTCGCCCCCTGCGCCGCAGCGACGACGGGCTTCGAAGACTCGACGAGGTGCAGGATGCCTTCGTTGATCAGCTGCGCAAGTCGGCTCATGGCGGCGCCGCGATCTTCCAACTCCGCCATTGAGCGAACATCGCCGCCCGCACAAAACGCACGACCAGCTGCATTCACGAGAATGGCATTCACCTCACTCGAATTCACTGCCACTCGCGTTACCTGAGCCCAGTCTTCCGCCATCTCGGCGTCGAATGCGTTGAGCCGGTCGGGGCGGTTCAGGGTAATCCGGGCGATCCCGTCGTAGATCTTCAGCAACACTGCAGTAGTCATAACCGGAATCCTAAGGGAGACCATGCTCCTGGCATCTACCCGCGGTCTGGTCTGCGTGCGCACCACCTAACTCCGTCCTTCTCCCTCTCTACGGGTGTCGCACCGGCACTATCGGTGGCCGCGCCGGCACGAGGTACAGAAGCTCACAGCGATCCGAATGTGGAGGAGACCACGGAGATCAGCAGTGGCGCGACTCCAACGAGCATGAAAGCGGGCAGGATGCAGAGGCCAAGCGGCAGCATGAGAGTCACTGCAAGCGTCGCAGCGCGCCGTTGCCCGTCTGTTCTGGCAACCAGGCGAGCATGCTCGGCCTCGCTCCGCAGCAGCTCTGCCGCCGGCACACCAGCGCGCTCAGACAGATCCAGTACCGCCAGGAGCGCGCTGCTCGGTTGCAAGCCCTGTGGCGCGGACGCCACGATGTCGAAGCGGATGATGACCGCATCAACGAGTTCCCGAGCACGGGACAACGAGCCGCCGCCCGACATGGCAATCGCCATCAGGTCAAGGTCTAGTCCCGGTGTTGCTGCTCCGTCGCCGGCCCTGCGCACGAGCCCCCGATTCCAGCGAGCACCGACAAGCATGAGCAGTGCCCCGGCACCCAGGCAGAACAGGCCAGGCACTGTGGTCAGCAGCGTACCGAGGGTGTCGAATCCCATCAGCATTCCGAGCAGGATGCCGATGACAGGCAAGCCCATCACCATGCGTGCTGTCGCCTTGGGCCCAGCCAAGGCGACTTCCACGTCTCGCTGCAGCTGTCCCAACTCCCGAAACGAAACAGCCAGGTCGCGGAGGCAGCGGGCCAGAGGCGCCCCCGACGCGGTGGCTACTGCCCACGCGGCGGCTATCCCCCGCCAGGATGCTGCAGCTTGAGCATCTAGGTCTGCTGCGGCAGAAACGATTGCGTCGGCGACACTCTCGCCGCGTGGGCCCGCGAGCGCTGCGGCGTGCACGATCACTTCATCGTCGGGCGGATCCGGCGCTCTCGCCGAGTGCGGAACCAGATTTCGCCAACGTGTTGGCCGTGGCCGTAAGCCTGTTCCTTTGCTCGCGACCTCGACTGTGACCGCGCCTGTGCGTGTGCCGCCCAGAAGCTGCGGTCCTCTATGTGTGGCGGCCGTCGAAACAGAAGCTGCAGCAGCAAGGCTAGAAGTAGCGGTCCTGGGCGCCAGATAGCTCCACACCGTGAGCGGAGAGACTCCGGCACCCAGCAACACCGCGAGGCGCTGCGTCAATGCGGCCACTCGTTCAATGGGCAGTTGGGCGGCTTGGTTTCGGTACTGACTGGTGCGGCGCTGACTAGCGCCCTGTCCACGACTCATGCGTCTTCACCGCCAACCGGCCAGCCGAATCAAGTTCGAAGCGCGCGACTTGCGCCAGCCGTCTGCCTGCATCGGTGCGTTCGACGTGCAGCACCCAACTCACCGCGCTGACAGTTTGACGGGCGACGGCCTCCTGGCTCATCCCTGCTACAGCACCCAGCGCTTCGAGCCTGGCCGGGACGTCACTGACCGAATTCGCGTGCAGGGTGCCGGCACCACCGTCGTGTCCGGTGTTCAGCGCGGCCAGCAACTCCCTCACCTCGACGCCACGACACTCGCCCAGGATCAAACGATCTGGCCGCATCCGCAGCGCCTCCCTAACCAGGCGTTCGAGACCGATATGGCCTGCACCCTCAAGGTTTGCCTGTCGTGCTTCGAGACCGACGACGTGCGGATGCGCGATTCTCAACTCGGCAACGTCTTCGATCACCACGATCCGCTCGTCAGAGGGCACCTCGCCGAGCATCCCGGCGAGCAACGTTGTCTTGCCGCTGCCCGCCGCCCCGGTGATCAGAAAGTTCTCCCGTGAGACGACTATCTGGCGAAGCCGAGTCAGCACGCTGCTGGCATCCTGACCTGTTCCGAACATGCCAGCGGCGGCGAGCGAGACCAGGCTCAGCCTGAACGCACTCGGCAGCCGAATCGATATCAGGGTTCCCGAACTTGATACCGGCGGCAGCACTGCGTGCACGCGAATGCCATCACCCAGGCGCACATCAACGCAGGGGCTCGCCTCGTCGATATGTCGGCCGCCGAGAGCGATCAATCGAACTGCGAGGGCACGAACACCCGCCTCGTCGAGTTGCCACTCCGGCCGTTGGATGAGGCCGGTGCCGGTATCGCTCCAGAGCCCGGTGTCACCGTTCACACAGAGATCGGTGACACCGGGTGCATGCGCGAACTCTTCCAGCTGACCCAAGACCGACAGGTCGGCTGCAGGCTGGCCCAAGGTTGGTCGGGCGGACACCGACTGGCCGCGGATGGGTCGGGCAGACACCGGCTCGTAGTACGCGGGCTCGGCGGAAATCAGCTGGTCGAACTCTGATCGCTCGGTGGCCGCCCCCTGCCCCGACACCGATGGCGGGCTGGCGCTCCCGTTCAGACGAGTGGGCAAGGCACTGCGCGGTGTTGTGCCGCTGAGGGCCGTCGGCATCGCAACGAACCGGTCGACCCGCTGGACAGCACCGACGCCAGATCGTTCGTCTAGATCGGCGCGATCGGCGCGATCGAACTGTGTGCTTGCGGCAACCGAATCGCCGAACTGAACATCGTCAAAAGGAGCGAACATCCCTGCACGCTATGAACAACTCACACCGACGTGGGGGCCGATGGAATGTCGGTGAAGAACTGCGATCTGTGACGACAGTGGAGGACTGCGGAAGCCGAGCAATCTGGGCAGTCCAAGAACGACTGGCGGGAGAAACCGAAACAACAGGAACCCGAACGGACCTCACGAGCTAAACCGTCGGTTAAAAGAAGGGGGGCGGCACCTATTGGGGGGAACAGGTGCCGCCTCGGCAGTGCGCTTGTTGGGGGGAACGTCACGCACTGCAAGTGCGAACTTTCGTCCACACACGTCTAATAGTACGCGCCCAGCCCAGATCCGCAAGTCTCAATGCCCTCAAAAGTGGGGGCAAGGTGACTTAACAGCAAAACCATAGTAAAACTCTGGGCCAGAAGCCCTTTTTCCCCAATTTTCCGGCCTTGTTTCCAGGAAAATTACCCACACTTTTTCCTGCACGCGACATCCGCATCGATCCGAGTGGTGTAAGCACCCCTATTTTGGCCCGCTGGAATTCAGATTTCGTCGCGTTTCAACGCACCTTCGTAGCAACCCGCGGCAGAGTAGGGTTCTTCTCGGGCCGCAGCTTGCCCACCGGAACGTAGCGCAAAGGAGCGACACCAGAAATATGAGCGTCCAGATTGATCACCTGCTCGACGAATCTCGTCAGTTCCCACCGGAACCCGCCTTTCAGGCCGCCGCAGTCGCCTCGCCAGAGCTATATGAGGCCGCAGCAGCCGATCGACTTGGCTTTTGGGCCGACCAGGCACGCGAGCTGATCCACTGGCACAAGCCATTCACCCGCACCCTCGACTGGTCGAACCCGCCATTCGCGAAATGGTTCGACGATGGCCATCTCAACGTCGCGTACAACTGCCTCGATCGTCACGTTCTTGCTGGCAACGGTGACCGCGTGGCACTGCACTTCGAAGGGGAGCCGGGCGACAGCCGCTCCCTTACTTACGCCGAACTGACCGCAGAGGTCAAGCGCGCGGCGAATGTGCTCGCCAGCCTCGGCGTCAAGGCCGGCGATCGGGTCGCCATCTACCTCCCGATGATCCCGGAGGCCGTCATCGCCATGCTGGCCGTCGCACGCCTCGGTGCGGTGCACTCGGTGATCTTCGGTGGATTCAGTGCAGACAGCCTGCGCTCTCGCATCGATGACGCCAGCGCTGTTCTTGTCATCACCGCGGACGGCGGCTACCGCAAGGGCCGCGCGTCAGCGCTGAAGCCCGCCGTCGATGCTGCCCTGCAGAGCGGCGACTCGACCGTGCGCAATGTGCTCGTCGTCAAGCGCACCGGCCAGGATGTCGAGTGGAATGACCGCGACATCTGGTGGCACGACGCGATCGGCGCCGCTGATCTCGATCACACCGCCGAGGCGTTCCCCGCCGAGAATCCCCTGTTCATCCTTTATACCTCTGGCACGACGGGGAAGCCCAAGGGCATCCTGCACACCAGCGGTGGCTACCTCACCCAGGCAGCGTTCACCCACAAGAACGTCTTTGACCTGCACCCGGAAACCGATGTGTACTGGTGCACTGCCGATGTCGGCTGGATCACCGGACACAGCTACGTGGCATACGGTCCGCTCGCCAACGGCGCCACCCAGGTGCTCTACGAGGGCACGCCAGACAGCCCGCACCCCGGGCGCTGGTGGGAAATCATCGAGAAGTACAAGGTGAGCATCCTCTACACCGCGCCGACCGCCATCCGTACCTTCATGAAGCTCGGTCGCCAGATTCCACAGGAGTTCGACCTGAGCAGCCTGCGCGTGCTCGGCTCGGTGGGTGAGCCCATCAACCCCGAGGCCTGGATGTGGTACCGCGAGGTTATCGGCAGCGACATCACACCCGTCGTCGACACCTGGTGGCAGACGGAGACCGGCGGCATCATGATTTCTGCGCTGGCCGGCGTCACCTCGACAAAGCCGGGCTCTGCTCAGGTTGCGATTCCCGGCATCAACATCGACGTCGTCGACGATGAGGGAAAGCATGTCGGCAACGGCAACGGCGGTCTTCTCGTTGTCACAGAGCCGTGGCCGGCGATGCTGCGCGGTATCTGGGGCGACCCGGAGCGTTTCAAGGAGACCTACTGGGACAAGTTCGGCGACAAGTACTTCGCCGGCGACGGGGCGCGCCTCGACGAGGATGGCGACATCTGGCTGCTCGGTCGCGTCGACGACGTGATGAACGTGTCTGGCCACCGCCTCTCGACGGCCGAGATCGAATCGTCGCTGGTGGCGCATCCGCTCACGGCTGAGGCTGCAGTCGTCGGCGCCGCTGACGAGACCACCGGCCAGGCGGTTGTGGCTTTCGTGATCATCAAGGCAAGCCAGACGGATGCCGCGGCCAACGAGGATGTCGTCGAGGTGCTGCGCGCGCACGTGGCGCAGCAGATCGGTGCCATCGCTCGCCCACGTCAGATCTTCGTCGTCAACGAGCTGCCAAAGACCCGCTCTGGCAAGATCATGCGCCGCCTGTTGCGCGATGTGGCCGAGGGTCGAGAGATCGGCGACACCACGACCCTCGCCGACACGTCGGTGATGCAGATCATCTCTGCGAAGATCAAGAACTAGGCAGCCACTGAGCGACGGGCGCCACGTGTCAGGCGGTCACTCGATCACGCGGTCGGCGTGCTGATCGCCGCCATCCGACGCCGCGCAGTATGAAATGTCTCGAGGTCGATGGGGAACTCCCCGTCGACCTCGTGGGCATGCCGAGCCACCTCGTCTCCGAGTGCGATCGAGAGCCCCACCGTCAGCCGAGCTTCGGTGGCGTGGTCGGTGTCGGCTAATCGGGCAAATTCGGGATGCTCGTCGAGCCACGCCGCGATCACGGCCACCAGGCGCTCACGGCTTTCGTCGCTCGACCACGAGACAGCAATGGTGGTGCCCGGCTCTCGCGCGAAGAGCGCGAATCGCCGCTGTGTCACGGTGTCATCGGATTGACCGCGGACGGACTCCATCACGATCAGGGCCGCTGCGACCACCAGGTCACGGGGATGACGCGTGAGGATGTCAGTGGTGAGGCCAGGATCGAAGACCAGCGCTGATCCGAAAATGGCCTCGTCGAGAGAGGCGAAATAGTTGAAGAAGGTGCTGCGGGACACCATGGCCGCCGCACACACCCGATCAACCGTGACCGCCCGCACGCCTTCGCTGTAGGCAAGCTCGACCGCAGCGTGCTCCATCGCTCGTCGAGCAGCGCGCATCTTGAGCTCTCTCAGCCCCTCGGCCATGCTTTCTCCCTCGATCGATCCGTCGTCAACAGTACCGAGAATAGTTCTGGATTGCGTCCAACTTTGGACTTAGTCCATACTTGGCTTCATCTCACTACTGAAAGGTGCCACATGCATCGTCCGCTCAGAAATCGGGGCGTCCTCACGAGCGACCGAACACCACTGCCCACGCGCGTTCGGGTGACTCCGACGCGAGCACGGATCGCCGGAGCGATCACCGCCGCGATGGGGCTGGCCATGATGACGGTGCCGCTGGCCGCGAACGCAGTCGAGGCGGCAGCGCACCCCGTTTTTGTCACGGTGAGCATCAACAACGGGACGGATGCTGCGGCGCTGGCGGGCGTACACATCGTTGTGCGCCAAGCGGAGGGCGACGATACCGTCGTCGCGACGGGCGTCACCGGCGCCGATGGCACCCTCGACCTCGAGGTCGAGGGTGTGGAGACCAGCTATGTCGCGGATGCCGAGTGGCCGGGAGCGCCCGGCGACCTCGAGCACACGACTACGCGAACGGAGTTCAGCCTCGGCAGCGGGACTCCTGTCGACATCACCCTGTGGGGAACCTATGGCATGGTGTCCGGTTCGGTCACCGCGACCGCCGATGGAGCTCCACTGACCGATCTCAGCGGCGCCGCCGCCGTCATCACCAGTGGAGGAACGACTGTGCAGCGGATCTCACTCGCCGCCGATGGCTCGTTTGTCTCCGGCGCGCTGCCCACAAGCGCATCGGCGGACTACCGCGTGTCATTCGCCCCGCCGACGGGGTATGACGTCGCTGCTAAGCAATCCACGGCCAACTCGCCGTTCGCGCTGCCAGGAGGCGGAACGAGCCCGGCCACGATCGCGATCCAGCGTCAGTTCGACGTCGTGTCACACGGCACAACGCCGACGCCAACTTCACCTCCAACTCCAACTCCAACTCCAACCGTGACACCCACGCCGACCCCAACGGCCACGCCGACGCCGGCAGCTCCTACGCCGACGTCGGGGCTTCCCATCACGTTCGGCGACGCCGTCAGCCTGGGTGCTGCACTCGATGGAAGCAGCGAGCCGCAGTTAATGGCGCTTCTGGCCGCGCTTCGGGCCGAGACGGTCGCCGGTGGAAACCTGCCCATCATGGTGAACAACAGTTTGGGTCAGGTGCTCGGTTTCGTGCAGCAGCCGACAGCGCCGCAGGCGCCGCAGCTGGGGGGACTCGTGTCGTCCGTCACCGCAATGTTTCCGGGGATCACCGTCAACGGGATTGCGTTCGCCGCGATGGACCTCGATGCTGCGCTCGCTTCAATCCAGCGTGACCGAGCCTCACTGCTGAACACGCAGCTCGCCGCGCAGATCGCTGACGTGCAGGCGAGGAACTCGGGCATCGCGTCCGTGAATGCCGCGCAGTCCGCCCTCACCGCCTACCTTGCGTCACCGACCGAGGCTGCCTTCACGGCGGCCAGAAATGCTCTGAAAGCAGCCGGTGTTGAGCACGCTTTCCTGTCCGCTACCGCTGGCACCGGAGCCGCGTCAGCGTCGGCGCTCGCCACGAACCTGCGTGGTCAGATTGACTCGATGTCCAACAGCCAGCAGATGGACATGCTCCGCCTGCAGTCGCTGGCCAACAAGCGCAATGAGGCGTTCGACGTCATGACGGACTTGGCCAAGAAGATGCGGGAGTCCAGCTCGAGCATCATCGCGAACATGCGCTCGACCCCGGTGGCTCTTGGCACGGTGCAGTGGGACAGCGGCGCCGTGACCGGCAGCCTCGACCTGACGGGCGTGCCGAACGGTGACCACCACCTCATCCTGACCTTCGCTGATGCCGGTGTCACCCTCGTCGCCAATGTCTCGGTACAGCGCGGTGAACTCGCCGCGACCGGTTCGCAGCTGACTCCCGCGATGGGGCTGGGCTTTGGCCTGCTGATGCTCGGATGTGCGGGCGTCATCGGCGCGCAGCTGCTGCGACGCCGTGATGTGACTGCGATGCGCCCGTGATGCGCCCGTGGCCCTTCATCCAGGAGGGGCCACGGCCATCCGCTACAAACGCGAGTCGCCCGATTTCGCTAGTCGAGAGTCACTCTCTCTCGCAAAATCGGGCGACCCAGGAACGTTAGGCGAACGAGACGATCAGCTCAACCTCGACGGGCGAGTCGAGCGGCAGCACTGCAACACCGACGGCCGAACGAGCGTGCACTCCGATGTCGCCGAAGATTTCGCCGAGCACCTCGGACGCACCATTGATCACGCCCGGCTGGCCGGTGAACGAGGGCTCGGATGCGACGAAGCCGACAACCTTGACGACCTGCGTGATCCTGTCGAGTGATCCGATCACTGACTTGATGGCGGCGAGCGCATTGAGCGCTGAGGTGCGTGCGTAGTCCTTCGCATCCGCTGCAGGAACGAGTCCATGGCCGTCGCCGACCTTGCCCGTGGCCGGGAGCACACCAGCCACCATCGGCAGCTGGCCAGAGGTGAAGACGAGCGACCCGGAAACGACTGCGGGAACATAGGCCGCAACAGGCGGAACAACTGTGGGGAGCTCGATACCCAGCTCAGCCAGACGTGCTTCGATCTGCGACATGGTTATGCCCCTTCGGATGACGTAGCGGATGCGATCGGGCGCTTGAGGTAAGCAACAAGTCCGCCTTCTGGGCCGGTGACGACCTGCACGAGCTCCCAGCCGTCTGCGCCCCAGTTGTTCAGAATTGCCGCTGTATTATGGATCATCAGCGGGGTAGTGAGGTATTCCCAGGCAGGCATGTGGCTCCGATTCAGGTGGTTTTTCAGCTTTGTCCCTTACGCTCAATTCTATGTCTGCCAAAAAACGAACGGTGAGAAAATCCCTCGGGGGTGCTCTCGGATTGATCGGAATGAGCGCCGTCGCCGGTGTCCTCGTGACTGTCGCCGTAACCCCCGCCTTGGCCGTGAGCGGCATGGCCGCAAGCAACACCATCGGCATTTTTGAGAACCTGCCCGACTACCTCGCTATCGACCAGCTGTCGCAGAAGAGCAATATCTACGCGATGAACACCGAAGGCGAAAACGTCCTGCTTGCGTCGTTCTACGACCAGAACCGGGTGGAGGTCTCATCAGACCAGATCAGCCAGTTCGCCAAGGATGCTGCAGTTTCGGGTGAAGACCCCCGCTACTTCGAGCACGGCGGAGTCGACCTCGAGGGCACCGTCAAGGGTGCCGTCAGCACGCTCACCAGCGGCTCTGCCCGCGGTGGCTCGTCGATCACCCAGCAGTACGTAAAGAACGTGCTGGTGCAGAAGTGCGAACTGATGACGGATGAGTCCGCTCGCAGCGACTGCTACGACGATGCAACCCGCACCAGTGCAGACCGCAAGCTCAAAGAGATGCGTTACGCCATCGGCGTCGAAAAGAAGTACTCCAAAGACGACATCCTGCAGGGTTACCTGAACATCGCCGGCTTCGGCGGCAGTGTCTACGGCATTGAGTCTGCAGCGAACTACTACTACAACACGACCGCAGCCAACCTGACGCTGCCTCAGGCCGCGAGCCTCGTCGCGATCGTGAACAACCCGGTTAAGTTCCAGCTCGACAACCCGGACAGCGACACCAACGGCGCAGCCAACGGATACGCAGCCAACAAGGATCGCCGGGATTACATCCTGGGCGAGATGTTGAAGTACGGAAAGATCACTCAGGAAGATCACGACGCTGCGGTGGCAGTGGCGATCGAACCGACGATCACTGAGCCGAGCACCGGATGCCAGACCGCTGGCGGCAGCGCGTACTTCTGTGACTACGTCACCACAATCCTGAAGAACGACCCGACCTTCGGTGAAGACGAAGACACCCGTATGCTCAACTTCCGCCGCGGCGGATACGACGTGTACACCACCCTCGACCTCGAGCTGCAGGTTGCCGCAGAAAACACCCTGCGCGAGAACGTGCCGCAGACGTACGATGACTGGGATGTCGGAAGCGTCATCTCGAGCGTGCAGGTCGGTACAGGACGTGTACTCGCGATGGCCCAGAACAAGGAGTACACCCAAGACCCCGCCGTGGCCGAAAGCGGTGCGCAGTACACCAGCATTAACTACAACACCGACATCAACCAGGGCGGATCAAGTGGATTCCAGCCCGGTTCAACGTACAAGGTGTTCACCCTCGCTGAATGGCTGAAGGAAGGCCACTCGCTCAATGAGCGGGTCGACTCCAAGCGCAAGTCTGACTGGGGAACCTTCAAAGACAGTTGCGAATCCGGCGGCACCATCAGCTTCCCCGGCTACAACCCGAAGAACGACTCCAACGAGAGTGGCAGCAACTACAGCGCACTCGAGTCAACGATGCAGTCGATCAACACCGGTTACATCGGAATGGCCAAGAAGCTTGACCTCTGCGGCATCCGCAAGACGTCAGAATCCTTCGGCATCCACCGTGCCAACGGCGATCCTCTGGAACAGGGTGCCAGTTCGGTTCTCGGTACCAACGAGATTGCTCCGCTGACCATGGCTGCAGCCTTCGCCGGCATCGCCAACAACGGCAGCACCTGCTCACCGGTTGCCATCGACAAAATCATCGGCCCTGACGACACCGAGATCGCTATTCCGAAGTCGACCTGCACGCAGTCGGTCGACCCCAGCGTTGCAGCAGGCATGACATATGCCATGCAGAAGGTCATGACCTCAGGCACGGCAACCTCGTCGTACTACGCGACGTCACCCAAGGTTCCGATGATTGGTAAGACCGGAACAACCGATGGCAACAAGGACACCTGGATGACCGGTTCAAGCTCCAAGGTCGCCACTGTCGTCGGTGTCGTCAGCGTCACCGGCGACATCAACCAGCGCAACGTGTCGTTCGACAGCGGATCGGCTGCAACTGCACGTCACCGCATGTGGCCGGCCGTGATGTCGGTCGCCAACGCCAAGTACGGCGGAGACGAATTCGCCGAGGCTACCTCGAATGTCATTCAGGGTGTGCAGGTGCCGGTACCCGACCTGCGCGGCAAGTCGATGGCAGATGCCCAGTCGGCCCTTGAGTCAGCTGGATTCACCTTCCTCGATGGCGGCGCGACCGACTCCGAGATGCCAGCAGGAACTGTTGCGAGCACCGACCCGGCAGGCGGATCGAGCACAGGCCGCGGATCGACTATTACGGTTCGTTCAAGCAACGGCTCTCTCAACCTGCTTCCGAACGTTGTCGGTATGGACGAGAGCGCTGCCAAGTCAGCGCTCGGCGGCTACTCGATCGACAAGAGCGAGAAGGCCGTAACCGACAAATCACAGGACGGCAAGGTCATTTCGATGGACCCAGGCGCCGGAAGTGCGGTGAAGTCGGGAAGCAAGATCTCGCTCGTATTCGGTAAATTCTCTGATTCCAACGGCGGCGGTAACGGCGGAGCCCCCGGCACAGGAAACGGCGGAAACGGATGACCTCGGTGACAGGTGGTGGCAAGGCACTTGCCACCACTGCCACCGTGATCGGCGCGGCTGGAATTGCCGCGCTGGCGTGGGGAACGCTCGTTGAGCGCAATCTCTTCACCGTGCGTGAGATCACCGTCCCCGTGCTGCCGCAGGGGGCCGCCCCCATCCGCATCCTGCATCTCTCTGACCTGCACATGGCACCGTGGCAGCGGGCCAAGCAGGAGTGGGTGCGCTCCCTGGCTGACCTGGAACCAGACCTCATCGTCGACACCGGAGATAATCTGGGGCACCCCGACGGCATCTCGGGTATCGCATACGCCTTTGAACGATTCCGTGGCGTTCCTGGCGTGTTCGTGAACGGATCGAACGACTACTTCGGCCCCAAACTGAAGAATCCGTTCACCTACTTCACCGGCCCGTCACGCCGGCCGGGCGAATCTGCCCCCCGCCTCGATATCGATCAGCTTCACGCCGTGTTCGCGGATCTGGGTTGGATCGACCTCGATAACGCGGCTGCGGCGCTCGACATCAATGGCACCCACCTCGAAATGTTCGGCGTTGATGATCCCCACATCGGTCGTGATCGCCTGGAACTCATCACCGGGGCCATTGACGAGCTCCGAGCGAATGATCCGTTGTCGGATGAGACGTGGCCAGATCCTGAGCACTCCGCCGAGTCCCGCTCGACGTTGACCATGGGCGTCTCTCACGCGCCGTACCAGCGGGTGCTGAACTCGTTCGTAAACCACGGGGCCGAATTGATCCTGGCCGGCCACACGCACGGTGGGCAGGTTTGCATTCCTGGTTTCGGCGCTTTGGTCACCAACTGCGACATCCCGCGCGCCCAGGTCAAGGGACTCAGCCTCTGGCACGCGGGGCTCCGCTCGGCGTTCCTCAACGTGTCAGCAGGGCTCGGCACGTCGATCTACGCTCCGGTGCGTTTCGCCTGCCGGCCAGAAGCGACGCTACTCACCCTCATTGCGGCCTGATCTCAAACAAAAACCGTTCGTGACCGCTCACGAACGCCGGATCGGTAACGAGCACTCAAAATAAACGTCTATACTTATTGAGGCCCAACAGCCATCGGGGTATGGCGCAGCTTGGTAGCGCGCGTCGTTCGGGACGACGAGGTCGCAGGTTCAAATCCTGTTACCCCGACCAAAACAAAAGGTTCCCACTCTTCGGAGTGGGAACCTTTTGTGGTTAACGGCCACCGTGATCAAATGCTGTATCGATACACGGCAGCGGGATTCGAGCAGGCACTCGTCCTGCAGCTGCCCTGGCGGGCCAAACGAGGCGACGCGAAGCAGCGGCCCCAGCCAGGACTGAAACCCGCCGCTACGGCCGTCCCAGGCCGTGGTAGGCCCATCCAGCATCACGCCAGGCGCTCGGATCGTAAGAGTTGCGGCCGTCGACGACGACCTGCGTGCGAACAAGCGATCCCGCCCACACCGGATCAAGAGTGCGGAATTCGGGCCATTCAGTGACCAGAACGACGACATCCGCGCCGCGCAATGTCTCTTCGAGTGAATCTTCGTAGCGAAGCTGCGGATGCCTCACGCGCGCGTTCTCGATCGCCTGCGGGTCGGTTGCGACAACGTCGACGCCGAGACCATGGAGCTGGACCGCGACATCGAGTGACGGCGAATCCCTCACGTCGTCGGAGTGCGGCTTGAAGCTGAGGCCCAGCACCGCGACCTTGGAGGTGTACACGTGATCGCCGAGCGCGGCGATCGTAAGGTCGACGACCCTCTGGCGGCGACGCAGGTTGATCTTGTCGACCTCTTTGAGGAAGGCAATTGACTCGCCCTTGCCCAGCTCTTCGGCACGAGCCGTGAACGCACGGATATCTTTGGGAAGGCAACCGCCACCGAAGCCGACACCGGCGCCCAGGAATTTGCGACCGATCCGGTCGTCGAAGCCGATGGCGTCGGCGAGCTGAGTGACATCCGCTCCCGTGACCTCGGCGATCTCGGCCATCGCGTTGATGAAGCTGATCTTTGTTGCAAGGAACGCGTTAGCCGAAACCTTGACCAGCTCCGCGGTCGCGTAGTCCGTGACCACGAGGGGCGTATCAGCGGCAATGGCCACCGCGTAGACCTCGTTCAGGAGCGCGGTTGCGTGCTCGCCCGCTGCGCCGGACGGCACGCCGTAGACCAGCCGATCGGGAGTAAGTGTGTCCTGCACAGCGAATCCTTCGCGGAGGAACTCGGGGTTCCACGCCAGTGATGCTCCGGAGTCGCTGGCTTCGATGAGCGCGGCGAGTCGTGCAGCGGTGCCCACTGGCACTGTGCTCTTGCCCACGACCAGCGAACCGGGTGCGAGGTGCGGAAGCAGCGCGGTGACTGCTGCGTCGACATAACTGAGATCGGCGGCGTAGCTGCCGACCTTCTGGGGCGTGCCGACTGCGACGAAATGCATCTGGGCGTCAGCAGCTTCTGCGATGTCGGTACTGAACCGCAGCCGACCGGAGGCCAGAGCAGAGGTCAGCACCTCGGGCAGTCCTGGTTCGAAGAAGGGGGCAGAGCCCACTGAAAGCTGGGCGATCTTGGCCGGGTCGACATCGATGCCGATGACCTCGTGTCCCAGCTCTGCCATTGCCGCCGCGTGAACGGCACCCAAGTACCCGCAGCCAATTACCGAAATCTTCACGCCTGGTGCCTCATGGTTCGAGTCTATCGACGGATTCTGCCCGTCAGAGACATTGCGCACGTGCGGCGAGTACCGCGCATTTCACCCGGAACGTGTTGCACTCATCGGGTCCGCATGCGTGAACGTCGAGACTCAGTGGGCCAGCACAGTGCCGTTTCGCAGCACAGAAAGCATGCGGTGCCCATCGGATTCGATGACGACCGTGGCGAGGTCGGCACGGCCTGCAGGCAAAAGCCTGGCGGTGAATCGTCCACACGGCACTGCGTCCAGCTCAGCCGCCAAAAAAGCCGCGAGCGCATCAATTCCCGGGGGCGGCTGATCTCCACCGTCATCAAGCAGAATCACCTCGATGCCGCGCGAGCGGGCCCCGCGTGCAGAGCTCGTCAATGGTTCCAGGCACAATGAACGAGCCCGCATGGCGTCGCGCAGCCCCGCCTCCACCAGCAGGCAATCGGCGCGCTCAGCCTCGCCGGGCACGTGAGGGTTTGCGAGCCGTTCGAGAGCAGGGCGGGCGAGGGCATTGATCCGATCGAGTTGGGCCTTGCGTTCACCGATTGCCGCCGTCTGGGTAGCCTCCTGTGTAGCGCGAAGATTGTGCTCGCGATTCAAGCCAGCAAGCGTGCGAGCAGTCCGGTGCAAGCTCACGGCCGCCAGCGTGCCGACCAGCAGCGTGCCGGCATGGCGGATGACGAGGCCGAACCCCTCAGCGGCACCGAGCCCGTTGAGCACCGACCACGAAACGGTGACGGCCGCCATCACGAAGTAGCCCACCCACGCCCAGCCGGTACGGCCGCGAAGCGCCATCACCAGCAGCACCAGCGTGATCGCGCCCAGGTGCCAGTGCTCGAAGGGCTGCGGGTTGTACACATGCACCTCGAACGCCATGAGCACCATCGTGACCACACACAGCCCGAGGATCCCGAGTGCGCGACGCAGTGACATCCGACTGTCGGCATGACCGATGAGGGCATAGGCGGCGACAGAGACCGCTACGAATGCGGGGATCTCCACGACCAGATCGCCGGCGGTACCCCCGTCAGCGAAGGCGAGAATGGCGTGCACGAGAATGAAGAAGATCAGGACTGCCCGCGCGGCGGGGAGAGAGAGTCCGAGCAGAGCGAAGATGGACTCTGGTTCTTCCATGGCGGCCGTCCGGGCTGCAGTGCCGGCGGCAGCTTCACGAGCCCCCCGAGACCCTGCGCCCACCGTGGCGTCCTGCATCCGCGATCTCAGTCGAGATTCAGCCATGTGATCACCACCTCCGTGCCGCGGCCGGGGCGCGACGTGACTCTGGCCGATCCCCCACTGATGCGCTCCATCCGACCGATGATGCTCTGGGCAATCCCCAGCCGCTCCGCAGGGACCTTCGATAGTTCGAAGCCAACGCCATCGTCTCGAACGACGATGCGAAACCCTGTTCCGGTGACCCTGGCGACGACCGTGCGGGCGACCGAACGATTCAGCGACCCCTGAGCGCAGGCCACTGAATTTCGGAAGGCTTCGCTTGCTGCACCCACCATTGCGGCAGCCACATCAGACGGCACGATTGTGCCTGCGGGCACTTCATGCTCGAAGACGGCACTGTCGTCGAGGTCCGCCATCACCGTTGCGAGTCGCGTTACGAGGTCTGCACCCGTGACCGTCTCTTCTGGATGCGGAACGCCCAGTTCGTCGAGCTGGGCGAGGGTCGACGATGCGTGCTTGGAGAGAACATTGGCCGGGACCGCATTGCGTCCGGCAAGCAGCAGCGTTGAGATCACGCTGTCGTGAACGACCGCGTCGATGATCAATCGTTCCTGCTTGCGTGCGATCCGAGCGGCACGCGCTGCGTGGTCGCTTCGTGCTGCGGTCACTGCCGCGTCAAGTCGGGCAGCCGCGAGTTTGGTCGCCAGTGTGAGTCCGACGACGACTGAGACGAGCAGGAATGAATAGAGTGCGTC
Organism: Leifsonia sp. A12D58; assembly: GCF_047530025.1. Lineage (NCBI taxonomy): Bacteria > Bacillati > Actinomycetota > Actinomycetes > Micrococcales > Microbacteriaceae > Leifsonia > Leifsonia sp. A12D58. The sequence continues at coordinate 205,990 of NZ_JBLJAT010000003.1, forward strand.
TTCGAACCCCAGAAGCACGGCGTGCGGATCGGTCGACGCCTTCGCCCGCACCCAACCACCGAGCATTGAGGCGAGCGCCGCGTAGCCCCAGATCAAACGGACATCAGTAACCGCAGCCGCGATGCACAAGGCCGGAAGACCGGTGAACGTGCAGATCCACGGGATCTCATACGCCTCAGGAAACGGACCGACCGGCATCAGGAACGCGGTCAGCAATGCTCCGAGGAACACCCCGCCGCTTGCCAGCGCCAGCATGCGCATCCATTGGATGGGTGCGCGGGGAGACACCAGCCCCAGCACGAGTGGCAACCCGAAAACAAGCGCCCACACGATGATGGAGACTCGTTCGGAATAGACGGGAAACTGCGCTACGACCGATTGAATCGACAACGACCCGAAGACCAACGCGATCAGGCCGATCGCGGCGTACATCACCCGTGTCATCCGCTCGGCGGCCACGCCGACGTTTCGCCCAGACGACGTCATTGCCGTCGGACCCTTTCCCCCATCACCGTTGACCAGGCATCGGCAGGATGCCGTCCTCCAGTGCGCGCTTGTACAGGTCGATCTTCGTGCTTGCCGTGCGTCCGACCCGCTCATACTTCGAGCGCACACGTCTGATGTAGTCGACGACTGTCAGCTCGGACAAACCAGTGCGATCAGCAACCAGGGGCGCTTTCGCACCTGCGGCATAGAGCGAGAGCACTTCTCGCTCCCTCGGGCTGAGCCCCGCATCCGCCAGATCGGGGTCGCCGTCCAGGGCAGCGGCCCACTCGGTCGACACGACGGTCTCTCCGGCGGCTGCGCGGGCAACTGCGTCGAGCAACACCGCAGTCGGCTCCGATTTGCGCACGACACCCAGCACTCCGCCTCTGGCTGCAGCGCGCATCAGGTTGGCGTCATCGCCTCCGGTGAATGCGAGCACCGCAGTGCCGTTCGCACGCAGGCGGTCAACGTTGTCCGAAACTGTCGAGCCGTCTGAAAGTCGAAGATCAAGGATGACCAGGTCGACGCCCTCGCGCGCAGCACTTGATTCGAGCAGGTTCGTCACGCTATCGGTGGTGGCCACGACGACGACGTCGGGGATGGTCGCAAACAGGTCGGCGAATCCACGAGCCACAATCTCGTGGTCATCGATCAGGGCCACTCGAAAACTGGCCATCAGAGAGTCCTTTCTCACCTTCGTTGATGCGCGCGTAACAGAGGAGTCACTCCGTATAGCACTCAACCTAAGGCACAGAGAGGCCAGAACCCAGCGTTGCGGCCGTCACCGGTCGCGATGAACGATAGCGCGCGCCTATGAGACTCGGCGGCGGTCGTTCAAAACTCCCCCGCTCTCTTCCAGATAGCACGCTCCGCAGAGCGATTCGTAGGTGACCATCTCGCCGTCGATTGCGACCTGGCTACCGTCAAAAACGAACTTTTCATCGATCTTGCGACCGTTGAACACGGCCTTGCGCCCGCATCGGCAAATAGTCTTCAGCTCTTCGAGGCTGTGTGCGATTTCAAGCAGGCGACGGCTGCCGGGAAAGGCGACAGTCTGGAAATCGGTGCGGATGCCATACGCCAGCACCGGGATATTCTCGAGGATCGCGATGCGCAGCAGGTCGTCAACCTGCGATTCGGAGAAGAACTGGGCTTCGTCGACGAGCAGGGCGCTCACATCGAGGCCGGTGCTCGCGAGCACGCTCTGGCGGTGCGTCTGGAACAACGCGTACACGTTCGCGGTCGGTGACATGAGAAAGTCCACCTCGCGGCTCACCCCGAGGCGCGACACGATGTGCGTATCTCCCCGGGTATCCACCGACGGCTTGGCCAGCAGAACTCGGTGCCCACGCTCTTCATAGTTGTATGCGGCCTGCAGCATGGAAGTGCTCTTCCCGCTGTTCATAGCTCCGTATCGGAAGTAGAGTTTCGCCATTGCGACGGGTCCGTCCTGGGTTGTTGGTGTTCGCGTCCATCGCCTGAGTGCGCCGACGGCCCGGTATACATTACCCGGGGTAGCAGCCTGGCCAGGCACCTCCGAACCTGAGGCAATCTTATCTTGCTTAACCTTCGAATCTGTGTTCGACTAGATTGATGAGATGGAGCGGCCAAGAACTACAGACGGAACAAGCAGGCACACTCCCCGGCCTGGCCAGGCTGAACAATCTGGTGCGCAGTGTGCAGACGCCGGAGTTCGCCGGCATCACTTTTCATGAGGTGCTTGCCAAATCGGCACTCAACCGCGTACCCGGCCAGAGTGTGATGCCGTTCGGCTGGACCATCAATCCGTACCGCGGATGCTCCCACGCCTGCACCTATTGCTTCGCCCGCCCGACCCACACCTACCTTGACCTCGATTCCGGTGCCGATTTCGACAACGAGATCATCGTGAAGGTGAACGTCGCAGAGGTGCTGCGTACCGAGCTGGCCAAGCCGTCCTGGGCGCACGAGGGCGTCGCTCTCGGCACCAACACCGATCCGTACCAACGGGCGGAGGGCCGGTATCGGCTCATGCCGGGAATCATCGCGGCGCTCGCTCACTCAGGTACGCCGTTCAGCATCCTGACCAAGGGAACACTGCTGCGTAGAGATCTCCCCCTCATCGCAGAAGCGGCCGGGCAGGTGCCCGTCGACCTCTCGATGTCGATCGCCATCTATGACGATGAACTACAACAATCCGTCGAACCAGGCACGCCGACGACCAAGGCCAGGCTCGCCACCGTGACGGCTGTCCGCGAGCACGGGCTCGACTGCTCCGTTTTTCTGATGCCGATCCTGCCTTTCCTGACCGATACCCAGTCGCACCTCGACGAAGCGCTCAGGCAGGCCAAGGCAGCGGGTGCCACGTCGGTGGTCTATTCAGCCCTGCACCTGCGCCCTGGCGTCAAAGACTGGTACATGGGCTGGCTGGGCAGGGAACATCCCGAGTTGGTGCGGAGCTACAACGAGCTGTATCGCTCGAGCGCATACGCGCCCAAGGCCTATCGTGTGTGGCTGGCAGCGAAGATCAAGCCGCTCATCAGTGCACACGGTCTGGGACGCCGCCGCGAGACTCCCGATGTTCGCTCGGCAGCACTCGGTCAGATGCGTGACGCCAATGGAGAGCGCGCGGCAGTTCCCGTCAAAAACCGCGGTGCGGCATCCGTGTCGCTCATCGCCGAAGAACTACCACCGGAGCTGTCGCCGACGCTGTTCTAGGAGCTAAGCGGGCAGGTGCAGCACGGCAGCGGTGGCCGCGAGTGACGCAGCAGCCGCAGCCGGGTCATCCGACAGCTTGGTACCGAGGCTCGGGACCATTTGCTTCAGCTGCGACTCCCACTCCACGTACTCTTCAGGGAAGCAACGCTTGAGCAGGTCGACCATGATCGGCGCGGCAGTGGATGCTCCGGGCGATGCACCGAGCAGACCCGCAATGCTGCCGTCTGACGCGGTGATGACCTCAGTACCGAACTGCAGAACGCCGCCCTGCTTGGCATCCTTCTTCATGACCTGCACGCGCTGACCGGCAGTGATGAGCTCCCAATCGGCGAGCTTGGCGGTCGGCATGAACTCCTGCAGGGCCTTGAGCTTCTTGTTCGGCGTTGCGACGAGCTCACCGCCGAGGTACTTCATCAGGTCGAAATTGTGCCAGGCAACAGCGAGCATCGGGCCGATATTGTGCGCTCGGATCGAGAACGGCAGGTCGAACCAGGTGCTGGTCTTCAGGAACTTGGGCGTGAAACCGGCATACGGGCCGAAGAGCAGCGAGGTCTCGCCATCCACGACACGGGTGTCGAGGTGCGGAACCGACATGGGCGGTGCGCCGACCGCGGCCTTGCCGTACACCTTCGCCTGGTGCTTGGCGACGATGTCGGGGTTGCTGGTCTTCAAGAACTGACCGCTGATCGGGAAGCCGCCGAAACCCTTGATCTCAGGGATGCCACTGTGCTGCAGCAGCGCGAGCGCTCCACCGCCAGCACCAACGAACACGAAGCGAGCGTTCACTGTCTTCTTGTAGCGGCCGACCAGGTTCATCAGCTTGACGCGCCAAGTGCCGTCGTTCTGCTTCTTGAGCCCCGTGACCTGGTGGTTCAGGTGAACACCTGCCCCGTTTTTCTTCAGGTCATCGAACATGAAGCGGGTCAGCGCACCGAAGTCGACATCAGTGCCTGACTCGATGCGGGTCGCCGCGATCTTCTGCTTCGGGTTGCGCTTCTTGGTGAGCAGCGGGGTCCACTCGCTGATCTTCGCCGGGTCGTCACTGAATTCCATGCCCTGGAACAGGGGCTGGTCCTTCAGCACGTCAACGCGCTTCTTGAGGTATTCGATGTTGGCCTTGCCGTGCACAAATGTCATGTGCGGCGTCGCATTGATGAACTTCTCCGGCTCGGGGAGGGCACCGATAGAAACGAGGTGCGACCACAGCTGACGGCTGATCTGGAACTGCTCGTTGATGCTGACTGCCTTGTCAGCGCTCACCGTGCCATCCGCCGCTTCGGGCATGTAGTTCAGCTCGCACAGGGCCGCGTGACCCGTACCCGCGTTGTTCCATGGGTTCGAGCTCTCCTGGGCAACTTCGCCCAGGCGCTCGAAGACCTCAATGGTCCAATCGGGCTGCAATTGCTTGAGGAGAGTGCCGAGAGTTGCACTCATGATTCCGCCGCCAATGAGGACGACGTCGACGGGAGCCTGAGAATTCACGCTTGTGAGTCTATCGAAGCAATTCTGTGCACTTGCACGGGATGCTCAGGCTCCGAGCCTGATCCGCTCGTACTGTGAGATGAAGTCGTCGACACTGACAGATGCCACCGTGCGGGCGATGATGTCGAGGTCGAGGTCGGCCAGGGTCTTGAACCGCAGGCAACTCTTGCCCATGTTCAACGTGAGACCAGTGGCCGCCCATTCAGCGCGGAAGGCGGCATCCGCTTCTGGATCGCTGTACAAGCCCATCAGATACAGCGAGTTGTAGTTCTTCTGCGCCGCAAGACTCACGTACGCCAACGGCTGCTTGTTATACGTGTCGGGAAAACGCTCAAGCGGAATCACGAAGCCAGGCATACCCCAGTACATTCCCAGCTCGTATCCGGACGGCATCGCATCCCACACGGTTTCGATGACCGGGTAGAGCACCGCACGCCGCTCGGGAGTGAGGTCGGCGAAATAGTGCTCGACCTCAACCGGCACATGCGCCTTTTTCATTACTCCAGAGTACTCGCGAGCGCCGCCTCATCCGTGGGCACCACCGCAGCAACCCCATGGGCTTCAAGCCTCGCAAGGGTGTCATCGATGAACTGCGGAACCCCGTAGTGAAAGCCCTGCGCATTGCGAATGCCGAGGACGGTCAGATGGTCGGCCATTGCCTGATTCTCAACACCCTCAACGATCATCGAGTATTCGAGCTTGTCGCCGAAGCCCTGCAAAGCAGTGAGTACCTCACGCTGGCGGATATCGTCGAGGTCGTCGATGAGGCTCCGGTCGATCTTCAGGATGTCCATCGGAACGCGCACCAGGGAGTCGACTGATGAGTCTTGGGACCCGTAGTCATCAACGGCGATCATGATGCCCAGGTCGCGCAGGTGTTCGGTCTCGGCGCGCACCGGCTCCGACACCATCGACAGCGAACCTTCGTTGAGCTCAAGGCAGATTGAGATATCCGGGAATCGCTCGGCCAACTCCTGGAAGTAGGTGCCGAGCCGACCAGGCAACACCTGTGGAGCATCGATGTTGATCGTCATACAGACGATCTGACGATCGATCTGCCGGATGCGGAGGGCTGCGGCCATGGCCTGCTCTGCGACCTGGATGGTGAGTGCGTCCATCCGATCGAGGGCTTTCGCCTTCTCGATCAGCGTCGTCGGTGCGATCGGCCCACTCTCCGGGTGCGTGTATCGCACCAGGGCCTCAAACGCCCAAATGTGCCCGGTGACGAGGTTCACAATCGGCTGGAACGCGACCTTGAGCTCGTTTGCCTCTATGGCCCTGACCACGATGTCGTTCAGTTCGAACGAGCGGTGGTCGGCGATGTTGAGGCTCGAGGTCTTGGTGCCACCGCCCTGTCGCGAGGTACGCCTGCTTCGCTTGATCGCGAGCATTGCCCGGTCGGCATCCTCGACGAGCTGCTTGAGGTCCGTCTCGCGGTAGGCAGAATAGGCAAGTCCGATGCTGAGCACCGGCCTGAATTCCAGGTCACCGATAACGAGCGGAACCCCTGCTTTGTCCATGATTCGGCCGGCAACGATTCGGGCGTCGTCGAGTTCGGACAGCTGGGTGAGGATGATCACGAATTCGTCACCGCCAACCCGGGCAACCACATCGTATGGTCTGACCGATGCCGTCAGACGGCGACCGAGCTCGCGCAGGACCTCGTCGCCCACCTGGTGCCCGTGGGAATCGTTGAGTCGCTTGAAGTCATCGAGGTCGATGAACAACACTGCGATCGCCTCGGCATAGTCCCGGTTGTCGTTGATGTTGGCCAAAGCCTCTTGGAACGCTCCGTAGTTCGGCAGCAGTGTGAGCGAATCGGTCTTGGCTCGCAGCGTGAGTCCACCGATATTGTGTCGGCCTTCAGCAACGATGTCCGCTGTACGCGCAAGTGCGACCAGGCAACGTCGATCGTCGATTGTGAATGCGCCGTCCATGGCATCTCGCCTGGCGACGACATACTGGCGGATGCCTTTGGTCAGACTAACCGGGACGCCGATTTCTCCGGGCCCCGGCGGGGAATCCCGCACCTCGACCGATTCAACGCCGATCGTTTCACTCACGACCCTGCACAGCTTTCGTCCGAGACGCTTGGCGGCCTCGGCATCCGTGACCGGGATTCGACCCATGGTCGCCACGCGCTTCTTGGCGCTGCGATTGCTGGAACTGAGAGCGCTTGAGCCGGCGATCAGGCCGTTCAACCTGCGCCGCATGCTAATCATCTGAACCGGAAGCTTCACTCCCACCGCTGCGGCGGTGAGCGCGAGCAGAACGACGATGGCGTTCAACACGCTGCCCCCACCGCCATCGTTGATGAACGGAACACCGATCTCGCTACAGGAGCTGACCCCAGCACCGACAATTGCGGCGCCGATAATACTCAGGGTGACACGAGTAAGCGACAACATCCGGTGGCCGTCGAGATCGGGTTTGCCCTTCGTGAATCGAATCCGCACGACCTCGACCGTGATGATGAATGCCGCATACACGCCGCAGGCGATGCCCATCGCGGTGATTCCGGGAACGCCGGATCCATCAAGCAGCACGCTCACGCCGAGCGACAGCAACGCACCTGCTGTCGCCAGGCCCGAGCTGTAAAGCGCGACCCGAAATTCAAGGGTGCGCAGCATGATGATCGACATGACACCGAGCGCGATGACTCCGATAGCCACTGCCCCAGGCACGACGGGGAGCAACGCGGGAAGCGCCAGGACCGGCAGGCTGATTACAGGGATGCGATGCCTGACGCTGCCCACTCGGATCCAGCACACCTCAAGGGCTGCAGCACAGACGATGCCGACGATCGCTATCGACCAGTTGACTGCCGGTCCGGTGACCAGAAGTGAAATGCCGAGTGAAACCGATGCGAGGGCGATTGCCCCAATAATGAAGATCGCGAGACGCGACCCTCTCCTTCTCATCAGCTCAGCCACGGCGCGAGCCTACTAGGCGTAGCGATGTCACCGTGCCGCGGCATGCACAGCGACACAAGACGAAACGAAACTCGGTGCACGAAAAAGCGCACGCGCAGTCGGCACGGTGTGACCGAAACGACTGCACGTGCGCTTTCGTTGATTCTGAGCTTGGGCGGTTAGACCGCGAGCAGGTCGGCTGCGACGAGTTCTGCGATTTGCACAGCGTTCAGCGCTGCGCCCTTGCGCAGGTTGTCATTGCTGATGAACAGCGCAAGGCCGCGCTCGTTCGGCACCCCGGGATCTTGGCGGATGCGACCGACGAAGCTCGGATCCTTGCCTGCAGCCTCAAGCGGCGTGGGAACATCCGTCAGTACAACGCCGGGAGCGTCGGCCAGCAGCTCCTTGGCGCGGAGCGCGGTGAGCGGGTTCGCGAATTCGACGTTGATGGAGAGTGAGTGACCGGTGAAGACCGGCACCCTTACACAGGTGCCGCTGACCAGGAGCTCGGGCAGCTCTAGGATCTTGCGGCTCTCGTTGCGCAGCTTCTGCTCCTCGTCGGTCTCGAACGAGCCGTCGTCGACGATGTTGCCAGCGAGCGGAATCACGTCGAAGGCGATCGGACGCACGTACTTGACGGGCTCCGGCATCGTGACGGCACTGCCGTCGTGTACGAGCTGCAACAGATTCTCGTCCTGGGCAGCGACGCGCACCTGAGTGGCCAGCTCTTCTGCACCGGCCAGGCCGCTGCCTGACACTGCCTGGTAGGTGCTCACGATGAGGCGCTCAAGGCCTGCCTCTTCGTGCAGGACCTTCAGCACCGGCATTGCTGCCATGGTGGTGCAGTTGGGGTTCGCGATGATGCCCTTGACTGCCTTCTTGATGGCGTGTGGGTTGACCTCGCTGACGACGAGCGGGACCTCAGGATCCATGCGCCAACCTGACGAGTTGTCGATAACCATCACACCGGCAGCCGCGAAGCGCGGCGCCTGTGACTTCGACAAGGTTGCACCGGCCGAGAAGATTGCGACATCGAGACCGGTGGGGTCGGCGATCATGGCGTCTTCAACCACGATCTGCTCGCCCTTCCAGGGCAACGTCGTTCCAGCGGATCTGGCCGACGCAAAGTAGCGGATGCTGGCAACCGGAAAATCGCGGTCTTCGAGCAGACGGCGCACCACGGCACCGACCTGTCCGGTGGCTCCGACGACGCCGATGTTGATTCCTGCGGTGTTGCTCACTTCATTCCTCACTCTGTCGCTGTGCATAACTCCTGCAATTTTGCCGGTTCGGGTTGGTAATAGGTGTATTACGCCGACTTTGGCAGGAATTGCAGGAGTTATGCGCGCTAGTTGTCGCTTTGGGGGCGGCCGAGAGACTGGCCGAGGTAGCTGGCTGGTGGCTAGGTAGCCGATGGCTGGCTGCCTGCAGTTAGCGGCCAGTGCCGCCGTGGACCTGAGCTTCGTTGTCGTCATCGAGGCCGAACGCCGTGTGCACGACGCGCAGTGCCTCGTTGATGGTGTCAGCTCGGGTTACGACCGAGATCCGAATCTCGCTTGTGGAGATCATTTCGATGTTGATGCCTGCCTCGAACAGCGCCTCGAACAACTTGGCAGAGACACCGGTGTTGGTGCGCATGCCTGCGCCGACAAGCGCAAGCTTGCCGATCTGGTCGTCGTACTGCAGCCCGAGGTAGCCGACGTTCTCCTGCTCGTTCTTCAAAGCGGTCAGCACCTGCTGGCCCTCGGACTTCGGCAGGGTGAACGAGATGTCGGTTCGACCCGTGGCAGCGGCTGAGACGTTCTGCACGATCATGTCGACGTTGGCGTTCGTCTTGGCGACGATCTTGAAAATCTGGGCTGCCTTGCCTGGGACGTCAGGAACGCCCACGACAGTGACCTTGGCCTCACTGAGGTCTGCGGCCACTCCGGCGATGATCGGCTCTTCCACTGGGTCTCCATTCACGTCTGGCGTGCTGTTGTTGTAGACGATGGTTCCGTCGTTGTTATTGAACGATGAGCGCACATGCAGGGTCACACCGTGGCGGCGAGCATATTCCACTGCGCGAATATAAAGCACTTTGGCGCCGGCTGCGGCGAGTTCCAGCATTTCTTCGCTCGAAACGCGGTCAAGTTTGTGCGCACGCGGGACCACTCGGGGGTCGGCGGTGAAGATGCCATCGACGTCAGTGTAGATCTCGCAGATGTCAGCTCCGAGGGCGGCAGCGAGGGCGACAGCTGTTGTGTCCGATCCGCCGCGGCCGAGAGTAGTGATGTCCCTGGTGTCGCGATTGAATCCCTGGAAACCGGCGACGATGACTATGGCACCGTCGTCAAGGGCATCACGGAGCCGACCGGGCGTCACATCGACGATGCGGGCTGCGCCGTGCTGTGCATCCGTGATCATGCCGGCCTGGCTGCCGGTGAAGGATCGGGCGTCGTAGCCCATACTCTTGATCGCCATCGCCAGCAGCGCCATCGAGATGCGCTCTCCTGCGGTGAGGAGCATGTCGAGTTCGCGCGGTGCGGGAATCGGGGTGACCTCGTGGGCAAGGTCGAGCAACTCGTCAGTGCTGTCACCCATCGCGGAGACGGCGACGACAACCTCGTTACCTGCCTTGCGGGTATCGACGATGCGCTTGGCGACGCGCTTGATGCTCTCGGCGTCAGATACTGACGATCCGCCGAACTTCTGCACAATCAAGGCCATGTAAGACTCCTGGGGGTTGTCGGTACACGGGCACGGCCCGGACTCACAGTCTAATTGTTCTGATATTCCAAACTTGCCATGTGACGACGGCTGACACCGGGGATTCCCTGACGTCGACCAGTATCGAATGGCGGTCGCCCGTGGAGCGCTACACCGCCTTCAGGATGTCGGCGTGCAACGTCAGCAGCCCGGCGGTACGTTCGGCGGGTCCACGCCCGAAACCGCACTCAGTTCCGATGCCGAACTCGTCGACTCCGGCTGCAGCGAGCACTTCTCGCGCAGCATCGATTCGCGCCGTTGCGCCGGCGATGCCGTCTTCGTGGTGAACGAGCCCGAGGAACAGCGTCGTGGTCGCGGCCAGGTTGAGTTCGGCCAGGGGTGCGAAGTATGCGGCGTCATCGCGGTCGACGGGCACCGGCAGGTGCATCCAGTTGATGGGCCTGGTCACTTCGGCAGTCAGTCCATTGGCGACGGCAACGAGCGCCTCAGAGTCAGTCGGTTCGACGAAGTGCTTCTCGCCTACGTCTCCATAACAAAGGTGGAATCCCAACTCGACGTCGGCGGGCACAGCACTGCCAATCGAAGCGGCGAGACGAACGCATCCGGCGATGATCGCGTCGCGCGAGGTATCGATGGCGAACCAGGGATCGAGCGGACCGCCGCCAAGGGAGGTTCCTTCGATGTACGCAAACTCGGTGGCCATGTCGATCTGGATGGCGAGGTCGTCGGCAGGAATCACGGATGCGATCGCGGCGACCTCGCGTTTGAGTGCGGCTTCGTAGGCCGGGTACACGCTTGAACGGTCGACGTTCGCGATGTACGTCGTCATTGGGGCGAGTGCTGACGGCAGGCAGACCTGGAATCGGGTTCCTTCGGCGATCACGCCGTCGGCGCGCAACGCGAGGAACGCGGCATAGCTGTCGCTCGCTGCTTGGGCGTAGCCGAGCTCACCGATCACGAGTTCGGCTGGTGCGACCGAGCTATCGAGGGCCAATGGACGCAGGTCGAAACCCGCGTGCATGATCGGCTCAATAGGCAGCCGTGCCAACCCGGGAGTCATGTCGAAGACCTGGCCCTGGAACAACATCCAGTGGAAGCGTTCGCCGACTTCGCCGTCGGGGATACGCGCGAGGTCAGCACCGAGGTTTTCGGCGACGATGCGAAATGTGTCAGTGGCCGTCGGCTGGTTGATCGAGCCGACGAGGTGTGCGCCCTGGACGCGCGGAATTGCAGTCATCCGTCAATGCTAGAGGGAGGCCGGCCGGCGAAACTGCACGTGGGTTGTCAGCCCGAGGGGTTTTCGACGGGCATTCCGTCTGGACCCGTACCTGTTTCGGGATCAACTTCTTCTGGCTTGACATGGTCAGGGTCAGTAGGCGTCTGACGTGGGTTTGTCTCGCTCATTTCGCACTCCTTGTCGATGTGATGCGTTGCGCAACGCCCCTCTTTACGGGAACGACGCTCTACGCGGGATGTTACGCCGCCAAGCTCTGTCCCAGACGGACGGTCAGTGAGAGTTGTGGGTCGCCTGCATTCGCGCAATGGGACTCTCATCCAGGTGCGTGAGGAGGTCTGAGACGTCGTCATAAACCGCAACAGCGCCGGCCGTGAGGAGCTCTTCAGCTCCAAAGCCACCGCTGAGAAGCCCAATGCACGAGACGCCCGCCCGCAGTGCAGCTTTCACATCCCAGGTTGAGTCGCCGATCATAACGGCGTCACCCGGGCCGACGGAGGCTTTTTCGAGGGCGGTTTCGATGATGTCCGGGTTGGGCTTCGCCTCTTTGACATCGCCAGACGATGTCGTTGCGGTCAGAGCCTGGTCGGCATCAAGCACCGAGAGGAGGATGTTCAGTTCGTTCTCTGGTGCCGACGTGGCCAAGACCACTGCGTGACCACGATCGTCAAGTGCGGCCAAAAACTCTCGGGCATGGGGAATGGGTCGCAGCCGCTCCGCTGATGCCAGGTAGAACTCTGAGTGTCGTTCTTTTGCTTGCTCGCCGACTGTTTCAGCCGCGGTGCCCAGCAGATGTTCGAGAAGCTTTTCGGAGTCCATGCCGATGCTTCGATGGATCCGCCAGACCTCGACGGGATGACCCACTGCAACGAATGCGCGGTCCCAGGCATCGATATGCAGGTAGTTCGATTCGACGAGAGTGCCGTCAATGTCAAGAAGCACCGCGGTGCGAGGCGTTGTCGAGGGATTCATACTGCCACCCAACCGCGTTCTCGTTCACAATGACAGGGGGCGCTGGTGGACGTTAGCCCGTGACGACCCTGCGGCCTTCAAAGGCGCGTCCGAGGGTGACCTCGTCGGCATATTCGAGGTCGCCGCCGACGGGCAGGCCCGAAGCCAGCCTGGTGACCCTGATCTCGAGCGTGGTCAACAGCCGCGACAGGTACGTGGCCGTCGCTTCGCCCTCGAGGTTGGGGTCTGTGGCGATGATGACTTCCTGCACGACGCCGTCTGCCAGTCGCTGCATGAGCTGGCGAATGCGGAGGTCGTCCGGACCGACACCGTCGATGGGGCTGATTGCGCCACCGAGCACGTGGTAGAGCCCACGGAACTCACGCGTACGCTCGATCGCGACGACATCCTTAGCCTCTTCGACCACGCAGATCGACGCGGGGTTACGGCGCGGATCGCGGCAGATCGAACAGGTCTGCTGCTCGGAGACGTTGCCACAGATGTCGCAGAAGCGCACCTTGTCGCGTACCTCAAGCAGCACGTTGGCCAACTTGGTTACATCGAACGTCTGAGTCTGCAGGATGTGGAACGCGATGCGCTGAGCCGACTTCGGTCCGATACCGGGAAGGCGACCCAACTCGTCGATCAGTTCCTGAACGATTCCTTCATACATGGGTTACTGCCCTCTCTCTCGCTGTGCCGGGTTATACGGCTGCTCTTCGAGGAAGGTGGCACCTAAAATTTCGCGCACGACTGATTCGCCGTAGCGCTGCTTTTCACCGAACGCGGGCGCTTTGGCCTGCGTCGGCGCTTTGGCCTGGCGTTGCGACTGCGACTGCGACTGCGAGATGTTCTGCGTCGCCGAAGCGCTCTGCTGCGTCGGAGCCTGTCGGGACTGTTGCGCGCTGCCCGCTGCAGCGGGGGCAGAAGCCGGCGGCGCGTATGACTCGTATGGATCGAACGGCGGCTCGGTCTCCGGCGGAACATCGTCGTCAAACGGCGGCGGTTCCTCGTCTACCGGCGGCGCAATCGCTGTCGAGACTCCTGCGGCCCCTGAGGAGGAAGCGGATTCCGAAGCGTCAGAGCGCGCACCGGGCGCGGCTGCCGTAGCAGCCACGTTCACCGGCTCAGCAACGACAGTTTCACCTGCTGGAGCTGCGACGACTGCAGGCGCTGCACCTGCGCCCGGGATTGCAACAGTTGTCCAGCCGGACGCCGTTACGGTGCCGGCTGGAACGGCTGACGCAGCCGGGGAGGTGCCGCTTGCGGAGTGTGTTGCAGCGCTGGCTGCGGATGCATTGGTTCCGCGCCCTTTCGTCGGCGGATTACCGGACGATGAATCGGCTGGGCCGCTCGACGAAGCGCCAGCAGCATTGCCACCGTCGGATGCTCCGGACGCTGTCTGAGCCGTAGCTCCTGGCCGGGTTGCACCGCCTGCGGAGGCTGAGCCGGCGGAATCGCCGTGGGCGGCATCCGTTCGTGCGATCAGTTTGGCCCTGATGCCCAGCACCTGGAAGACGGCATCCTTGAGGTAGTCGCCGACACCTTGCCCGGGGGCAGCTGCCTGCTTGAGGCTATCGACGTCTTTCTGGCTAGGGAACGACAGCACGAGGATGTCGCCGTCGCGCAGTTCGCGCACCCGCGCCGTGAAGAGCACCAGCCAGGCGTTCATCTTGGTGGCCTTGACGATGTCGAGCACCTGCGGCCAGGAATCCTTCACCTGCTGCAAAGTGACGGGGCCGACGGGCGGGGTCGGGCTCGAGACGGGCGCTGTTTCAGGAACAGGACCATTGGCAGCAGTGTCATCTGGAACAGGAGGAGCTGAGCTGCGTGCGGAGTCTGTTCCTGTATTCGCGACGGCGACCTGAGCTGCCGAAGAGGGCGAAGGCGTGGCTTCGGCTGCGGCCTGCTGCGTGGCAGGGGCGGTCGACGCTGCCGGAGTCACGGGAGCTGCGGCAGGAGTCAAGGGAGCTGCGGCCGGAGTCGACTGAACGGCCGGTGCAATACGCGGCGCAGCGGCACTCGGTGCTGAGCCAGCTCCGACAACGACGGGCGCGGCATCCGCGGCAACGCCGTCGACGCCAATACGACGTTCGAGTCGCTCCACGCGGGCGAGCGCACCACGGGTGGAGTCGTCGCTGGCGGGAATCAGGGCGCGGGCGACCATCAGTTCGAGGTGCAGGCGCGGCGAGGTTGCGCCGGTCATCTCGGTGAGAGCAGCGTTCAGGATGTCGGCGGTGCGTGACAGTTCGGCTGGGCCGAACTTGGTCGCTTGAACAGCCATCCGGTCGAGTTCGTCTTGCGGGACGCCACGGAGCACCGCTGCTGCACCCTCGGCGGAGGTCGCAGCGACGATGATGAGGTCGCGCATGCGTTCGAGCAGGTCTTCGACGAAGCGGCGCGGGTCTTGTCCGGTCTGGATGACACGGTCGACAGCATCGAATGCCGCAGCCGAGTCGCGCGCCGCAATGGCGTCAATCGCTTCGTCGAGGAGGGCGCCGTGCGTGTAGCCGAGTAGCGCGACAGCACGTTCGTACTCGACCGATGCTCCGTCTGACCCGGCCATCAACTGGTCGAGCAGCGACAGGGTGTCGCGAGGCGAACCGCCGCCGGCCCGGACGACGAGCGGCAGAACGCCAGGGGCGACCTGCATCTTCTCGCTGTCGCAGAGCTGCTGCACGTATTCGAGCATCTGGGCAGGCGGGACCAGCCTGAACGGATAGTGGTGGGTGCGCGAGCGGATGGTGCCGATCACTTTGTCTGGCTCGGTGGTCGCGAAGATGAACTTGACGTGCTCCGGCGGCTCTTCGACGATCTTCAGCAGAGCGTTGAAGCCCTGCGGGGTGACCATGTGCGCCTCGTCGAGGATGAAGATCTTGTAGCGGTCGCGGGCGGGCGCGAAGATTGCACGCTCACGGATGTCGCGGGCGTCGTCGACACCGTTGTGACTGGCCGCGTCGATCTCGACGACGTCGAGGGATCCGCTGCCGTCGCGCGAGAGCTCAACACAGCTCGGGCAGACGCCACAGGGGGTGTCTGTCGGGCCCTCTGCACAGTTGAGGCAGCGCGCCAGGATGCGGGCAGACGTCGTCTTGCCGCAGCCGCGCGGACCGCTGAACAGGTAGGCGTGATTAACACGGTTGGTGCGAAGCGCCGTCATGAGCGGATCGGTCACCTGTGACTGACCGATCATCTCGGCGAATGTCTCTGGCCGGTACCGGCGATATAAGGCTGTGACCACGGGTCAATCGTAGTCGGGGCCGCTGACAGAACGCCGCGTGAGCGACGAGCATCCGCCGCGTTGAGCAGCGCGACCCCTGTTCAGGAGGGGGTTTCGGATGGCGTACGCCTCAGGTGTGGGAGAGCAATCGGGCCGCGCCTGATCGGTAAGCTGAACAGGTTGGCACAATGACGCACCGGGGGACAACTGAATGGCTGATTGGAGGATGAATCCAGCGCGGTTCGTCCATCGATTTCACCCCCAGCCACGTCACCGGCCCGCTCAGCGCGCAGCTCGCAATGTCCTGAGCGGAGTTTTCGCCTTCGCGTCGATTCTGACGCTGGGTTTCGGTGTTGCCCTGCTTCCGGCCGGCGACGCGCGTGCAACCGACGCGTCCCCTGCTGCTCCTGCAGCTCCTCCGCGCGAGGTGACGACGGCGGCTGAGCTGATGACGGCCATAACCGAGGCATCAACGATGGGCGAGAGCATGGGTCAGGAGATCCGACTGACCGCCGATATCGTCGTCGCGTCTCTGGTGCTGCCCACCGGCGCAACCGTGATCATCGATCTCGACGGGCATAGCCTGCTCGTCCAGCCGGTGCCAGAGACACCCGCAATGTCACCTGTCGAGCTCATCGCATCCGCTACCTCAGATCCCGCGGTTCGTGTCCAGTCCGAGGCGACCCTCACTCTGACGGGCGATGGTGTCCTTGACGCGCGCGGAAGCATCCTGATCGACGGTGTCTTCGACAATCGCAGCGTGGTGACGGCATCCGCTTCAATCAATGTTGCCGGTGTTCTGATCGACTCCGGCACGCTCACTCCTCCGGTCACTGTTGCACCGAGTACCACCACAGACTTCACAACCGCACTCACCCGTCTCGTCTTCCATCCCAACCTGGCGGGGTTCGACGACGACACGATCCGCCTCTATGCGACCCATCAGCTGGCCACGCCCCCGGCAGCGCCCGTCGCGTCGGTGTTGCCGAAAACGGTTCAGGATGCCGCGCGCTCTGGCTTCACCTTCGTGCGACCCGGTCACTCCCTGACGTGGACGACGGCTGCCGACGCCGCTGTCGACCATGGCGGCGTCGGTGACCTCTGGGATGCATCCGCGGCATTGGGACCGGATCTGGATCTGTTCGCCCAGTGGACAGCCAATCGTCACACCGTCATTTTCGACAGCGCAGGCGGGAGTGCAGTCGCGCCCCAGACCACCGATTACGGGAAGACGATCGGGATGCCAGCCGACCCCGTCAAGGCGGGTTTCACTTTCGCCGGCTGGATGTTGGCCAGCACGACGAGCGACACCGCTGGCACCGGCACCCGTTGGAACCCGTCGACAGCTGTAACCTCAGACCTCACGCTTTATGCCAGCTGGACTCCGGTCCAGGTCGATCTCGTTGACACCAGCGTTGCCCCCGCCGCCGATGCGTTGTCGGTTGACCGGGCTGGCCAGCGCACGTGGAGTTCAGCGGATGAGTCAGACACTGCACCCGTCGATTCAGCTGCAGCGAACGCCGACCAGCAAGCCTCCGCCGCAGGATCAATGCCATGGATGTGGATCGGCCTGATCATCGCCGGGGTGGCCGGCATGGCGATGATCCCCCGCGGCAGCGACAGCTAACACGCGTCTTCCAAGCTGCTGTCACGAAGAAATAGGCTCGGGCGTCCTCACCCCGGGCTGACATAGTGCAACAGCAAGCCCGCGGTGGTGTGGTGGCTATAGCCCCAGCGAGGGAAACGGCAACCCGAACACATCACGCAGCGCGAGCCTGGCCGCGTGAAAGCCGCCCATGCCGTGCACTCCAGGGCCAGGGGCCGACGCTGCGGAGCAGAGATAGAGGTTCGGCGCCGCTCGCCACGGCTGACTGGACAGCACAGGACGCGCGACGAGCTGGCGGAAGCCCGCAGCTCCCGTGGCGATGTCACCGCCGATGAAGTTGCTGTCGTCGCGCTCGAGCTCCGTTGCCACAGTGGCGTGACTGGCGATGATCACGTCGCGGAATCCCGGAGCGAACCGTTCGATCTGCGTCGTGATGGCTTCGGTCATGTCGCGACCAGACCCAGCGGGAACGTGTGTGTATGTCCATAGTGTGTGCGTGCCGGCCGGTGCCCTGCTCGCATCAAAGGTGCTGGGCTGCACGACCAGGACGTATGGTGAATCCGGATATTTCCCGGCCATCACCGCTGCCTCCCCCGCCGCTACCTCGTGGCGAGTTCCGCCCACGTGCACGGTTCCGGCCTTTCTCAGGTCTGCATTCGCCCACGGCACTGGCCCCGACAGCGCGAAGTCAACCTTCGACGCCGCGTTCCCAGAGCGAAAGCGACCGAGCGCTCGCCGATATGACGGCGTGAGGCGCTCCCCCGCAAGCTGCAGCAGCTGCTTACCGGACGTGTCGAACAGAATTGCCCGTGCGGACGGCAGCTCTGCGAGTGACGTGACCCGATGACCCTTTTCAATCACACCGCCGTGGGCCTCGATATCGGCGACGAGCGCATCCGTGATCGATTGCGATCCCCCGATCGGAATCGGCCAGCCGACGCTGTGTGCCAGCGTCGCCAGCATCAGCCCGGAAGCCGCAGTACCAAGCGACGGAATCGTGCCGATGGAGTGCGCGAAGACTCCCGCTAGGAGGGCGGGTGCAACCTCTCCCGTGAAGCGCAGACCGCCAAGCTTCGAACCCTGCTCGAGGGCGCGCAGGCCATACGACAGCGCAGTAAGCGGATGCCGTGGCAGTGGCAGCAGGGGCGCTGTCACGAATTCGGCGACATTCTGGCCATGCTCGACCAGCGGTTTCAGGAGTTGCGACCAGGCAGCGCCATCGCGTCCGAGCCCCGCGATAGTGCGGTCCAGATCGCGCCAGGCGAGTCCGGCCTTGCCGCCATCGAGTGCATGACCGTATGAAATCTCCGGGATGACGAACGGGATGCGCTTGTCGATGCCGAATTGCTGGAAGAACGGTGAGGCGAACGCCATCGCGTGCACGGCGGAGCCCCAGTCGTGCAGAAAGCCCGGCTCGGTGGCCTCACCCGTTCGAGCCCCGCCCCCGATTGTCGTCTCCGCTTCGAACACGCGCACGTCAAGCCCCGCGCGAGCGAGAACCACGGCGGCAGCCAGGCCATTCGGCCCGCTTCCGACGATGCTGACGTCGATCACGACTCCACCTTCATGGTTTGATCCTGCTTTGTCGCCAGTTTAAGGTCCGGCCGTGCCCTGCTGCGGAGAATTTCGGAATCGATGCGAAGAACGACCTCAATTCGGGTCGTTTCGACACAATCTCCGCAGTTCGGCACGGGCTCCCCCGGTTGGGCTCAGGTTCACTGCCACCTCAGCTCTCCCTCGCCTCACCTCGCCCCGCCCCGCCCCGCCCCGCCCCGCCACCTTGCCCCGCCTCGCCTCGCCCTCACCTCGCCTCACCTCGCCACCTCACCTCCACCTCACCTCACCTCACACACCTCAACCTGCCCGCATCGCTACCTCATCTCCAGCTCCTCCTCCAGCTCCACCGCGCTTCTGCCTCACCTCCCGCACCACCTCCACCCCATCTGGCGCGCTCCAACGTTGTGCACCGATCGGCGGAACATCCGTCGAACCCTGAGGTGATCAATCACGATGCAGCCATGGCATTCGATCTGCAGCACTCGGTGTGCCATCTGGGCCACGTGGTTTCCACTCTGCAGCTCGGCCGCCTGGGCGCGAACAAGCGCATGATTGCGGCGGCCGTTGAAGCCGGAATCATCCGGCGAGTGGCGCGCGGCACCTACGCGTGCGCCCACCTTGAGCCTCCGTTGTCCAGCGCCGCGCGGGCGGGAGCGAAGATCGACTGCACCACGAGCCTGCAGCGGAATGGCGTGTGGTCTGGCATCGAACAACCGGGCCTGCACCTGCGGATGCCGCCACACGGCCACCTCCAAAGGCGCGCCCCCGCAGCGGTGTTGCACTGGTCAGAGCTCCGCTCAGCATCTGCGCAACCGCTCGAGGTGTCGCCCCTGGATGCGCTGATGCAGGCACTTCTCTGCCTGTCGCCCGACGATGCCCTCGCGAGCGTGGAGTCCGCGCTCCACCTCGGTTTCGTTGATGAGCACGAGTTGGAGCTGCTGATGGCATGGGCACCGGCGCGGCTCCAGTCGGTGTTGGCCCAGATCGACAGGGGCGCGCAGTCCGGGTTCGAAACGCACACTCGCGTACTCCTCGTGCGCGCAGGCCTTCGTGTTCGAACGCAGGCCTATGTGCCGGGTTCCGGACATTTCGATCTACTTGTAGAGGAATGCGTTGGACTCGAGACCGACGGCGAGCAATGGCATGGCCCAGAGCGATTCATCCCCGATCGAACTAAGGACCTGGCCGCAGAGGAGTACGGTGTTCGATCATTGCGAATCGGACGCACGCACATCTTCGATTCGTGGCCGCGAACCCTGGCTGCCGTACGCCGAATGGTCGGTGATGCCCAGGCGGCTCAGGAATCACGCGACCGCGCACAGCGAAAGCGCCCGCGCAAGCCAACCCCTGCTCCCACGCCATAGCCCTGGCCGTCCCGAACTGCGGAAAATCTCGGATATTCGACGCAAAACAAGCCGATTCGAAGCTTTCGAGAAGAATCTCCGCAGTTCGGGACGACGGGGCGACTACGCAACTGTGACGACCAGGGAACGCAGCAGTGCACCCACACCCACACCCACACTCACGCCGTGCTGTGCTGTGCTGTGCCGAACTGCGGAAAATCTCGAATACTCGACGCAAAACAAGCCGATTCGAAGCTTTCGAGAAGAATCTCCGCAGTTCGGGACCACGGAGCGACTACGCAACTGTGACGACCAGGCAACGCACAGCAGTGCGGCCACGCTCACTCTCACGCCGTGCTGTGCTGTGCTGTGCTGTGCTGTGCTGTGCTGTGCCGAACTGCGGAAAATCTCGAATATTCGACGCAAAACAAGCCGATTCGAAGCTTTCGAGAAGAATCTCCGCAGTTCGGGACGACGGGGCGACTACGCAACTGTGACGACCAGACAACGCAGCCACGCAGCAACGCAGCAACGCAGCAACGCAGCAACGCAGCAACGCAGCAACGCAGCAACGCAGCAACGCAGCAACGACGCTAGGAGACGATCGACTCCACCTGGCGCGCGATCTCCAGCTCTTCATTCGTGGGGATGACCATCACCGTGACTGGCGCACCGACGGGTGAAATCACCCGTGCCTCGCGTGAGGTCAGCTCATTGCGGTCATTGTCGATCAGGATGCCCATGTGCTCAAGCCCGGCAAGCGCCCGGCGTCGCAACAGCGCGTTGTTCTCGCCAACTCCTGCGGTGAAGACAAGTACATCAAGGCCACCAAGCTGGGCGTAGTACGCCCCGATGTAGTGCCGGATTCGGTGGCGCCAGACCTGAAGCGCTAATTCGGCTTCGTCGTTGCCGGCCATCGCTGCTGCCTGCACATCGCGCATGTCGCCCATGCCTGTAAGACCGAGCAGCCCGCTCTGCCGGTTGAGCAGCACGTCGAGTTCGGTGACCGTCATCCCTGCGGCCCTGTTGAGGTGCACGAGCACGGCTGGGTCGATATCGCCGGAGCGGGTTCCCATCACGAGCCCCTGCAGAGGGGTCATGCCCATCGAGGTATCGATGGACTTGCCGCCGTCGATAGCAGCAGCGGATGCGCCATTGCCGAGGTGCAGCACGATCGTGCGTAGCGAGCTGAGCGGCTTGCCGAGCACGATGGCGGCCTGCTCAGAGACGTACTTGTGCGAGGTGCCGTGGAACCCGTATCGACGAACCTTGTACTTGTTCGCGATCTCTTTGTCGATGGCGTAGGTATAGGACGCAGGCGACATCGTCTGGTGGAAGGCGGTGTCAAACACCGCGACGTGCGGTACGTCAGGAAGTGCCACGCGCGCTGCCCTGATGCCCAGCAGGTTGGCCGGGTTGTGCAGCGGTGCCAGCCTCGACAGTGCCTCGATCTCGCGCTCAACCTCGTTGGTGATGAGCGTTGGCCCGTCGAATTCACTGCCGCCGTGCACAACGCGGTGCCCAACAGCGATGATGTCGCGGCTCAGGTCACCGATTTTTGCCAGCACCAGGCTCATACCGAACTCGTGGTCGGGAATCGGGGAATCAGGCTCGCCGATCCGTTCGATCAGACCGCTGAGCAGCGGCTTCTTTGCCTTGGTATTGATCAGCTGGTACTTGATCGACGACGAACCGGAGTTGACGACGAAGACAGTCTTCACGACTGGTCCTCTGAGGCAGCCTGGATCGCGGTGATTGCGACGGTGTTCACGATGTCTTGCACGAGTGCTCCGCGCGAGAGGTCGTTGATCGGCTTTTTCAGGCCCTGCAGAACGGGTCCGATGGCCACCGCACCGGCTGAGCGCTGAACGGCCTTATACGTGTTGTTGCCGGTGTTCAGGTCGGGGAAGATGAAGACGGTTGCCCGGCCAGCCACCAGGGACTCGGGCATCTTGGTGGCGGCGACAGCAGCATCAGCCGCCGCGTCGTACTGGATCGGGCCTTCAACAAGCAGGTCGGGGCGGCGCGAGCGCACCAGGGCCGTCGCGTCCCGTACCTTCTCGACATCCGCTCCGCTGCCAGAAGCTCCCGTCGAGTACGACAGCATCGCCACGCGGGGCTCGATGCCGAACTGCTCGGCGGTCGCGCTCGATGAAATTGCGATGTCGGCCAACTGCGATGCGTCGGGGGTGGGGATGACGGCGCAGTCGCCGTAAACCAGTACGCGATCCTGCAGCGCCATCAGGAACACACTCGAAACGACCTTCACGCCTGGCTTCGTCTTGATGATTTCGAATGCCGGACGGATGGTGTGTGCAGTGGTGTGCACGGCGCCGGAGACCATGCCGTCCGCCAGGCCGAGGTGCACCATCATTGTGCCGAAGTACGAGACGTCGCTCACCTGGTCACGCGCCTGATCGAACGTGACGCCCTTGTGCGCACGCAGTTTCGCGTATTCCTCGGCGAACTTGTGGCTGAGCACCGCGTCGTGCGGCGAGAGTACCTGCGCGCGGCTGAGGTCGAGGCCAAGCTCGATGGCACGCGAATGCACCTCGAACGGTTCACCCAGGATCGTCAGGTCGGCGACCTCGCGGGCGAGCAGTGTGTGCGCGGCACGCAGAATGCGGTCGTCGTCCCCCTCTGGCAGCACGATGTGCTTGCGGTTTTGCCTGGCCCGTTCAAGCAGTCCGTGCTCGAACATGAGCGGGGTGACGACATCCGTGCGCGCCAGTTGCAAGAAGTCGAGCAGTTCGGCTGCGTTCACGTGCTGCTCGAACAGTGCAAGCGCCGCGTCGTACTTGCGCTGCGAATCGGCGGCCAGGCGTCCGCGCGTGCGGGTGATGGCCACGATCGTGTCGTAGGTGCCGAGGTCGGTGCGGATGATCGGCAACGACTGCGGCAGCCCGTCGAGCAGTCGTTCGACCGGCTCAGGCAGGTCGAATCCGCCATTCATGATGACGCCGGCGATCGACGGGAACGTGCCGGAGCCCTGCGCCATCATCACGGCGAGCAGTACCTCTGTGCGGTCACCGGCGACAACGAGCACTGCACCCTGGATGAGACGCGGCAGCACGTTGACCATGCTCATGCCGGCGACAACGACGCCGAGTGCTTCGCGCGACAGCAGTGCAGGATCGCCCTTCAGCAGGGTGCCCTGGGTGGCACTCATGATCGAGTCCATGCTCGGGGCAATGAGGTATGGGTCTTCGGGGATCGCCCAGACCGGCACCCCCGGCTTGGCGTCGAGGATGGCGGAACGGATGTTCTCGAGGTTGTCGGCCTCGACCCTGTTCGCGATCACCGCGACGAGTGAGGCGTGGGCAGAGCGCAGCTCGGTGAGCGCCAGTTCGGCAATGTCGTTCATCTCGGCGGCACTGCGGGGATCGGCCTGGCCGAGTCGTTCGCCCGAGCCCTGACCGGAGCGTCCGCCGAGCACGAGGAGCACCGGTGCGCCCAGGTTGGCGGCGATGCGCGCGTTGTAGCCAAGCTCGGTCGGGCTGCCGACGTCGGTGTAGTCGGAGCCGACGATGACGACGGCATCACACTTGGCCTCAACGAGCTTGTACCGGTCGACGATGCGGGACAGCGCGGCCTCAGCGTCGTGGTGCACCTCGTCGTAACTGACGCCGATGCACTCCTCGTACTCGAGCTCAACGCTGTCGTGGCCGAGCAGCAGCTCGACGACGTAGTCGGGCTCGGCGGTCGAACGCGCGATCGGCCGGAACACCCCCACCCGCTCCACCTGGTGTGAGAGCGTATCGAGAGTTCCGAGCGCAATGGTTGACTTGCCGGTATGCCCCTCAGCGGAGGTGATGTAGATGCTTCGTGCCACAGCTATACGTTATCTCCGCCGGTCTCTGTGAAGCTGATCGCCCCGCTGGTATCTGGAACCCAGGACCAGTCAGTGACCTCCGGGATGTCTTCGCCGTGATCGCGAGTGTATTGACGCGCCCGAAGGCGGGCATCCTGCATCTCCTGGCGGAGCGCTCCCGTGCTCGTTGCCAAACCTGGCACCCTGTCGATCACGTCGATCACCAGGCGGTACCTGTCGAGGTCGTTGAGCATCACCATGTCGAATGGCGTCGTTGTCGTGCCCTCTTCTTTGTAACCACGCACGTGCAGGTTCGCGTGCCCGGTTCGCTTGTATGTGAGGCGATGGATGAGCCACGGATAGCCGTGATACGCGAAGATGATCGGCGATTCAGACGTGAAGACTGCATCGAACTCGTGGTCTGACATGCCGTGGGGGTGATCTTCCTGCGACTGTAGGCGCATGAGATCGACCACGTTCACCACGCGCACGCGCAGGTCGGGGATGCGATCGCGCAGGATCGAGGCAGCGGCCAGCACCTCATAGGTCGGCACGTCACCCGCAGCGCCGAGTACGACATCGGGTTCGTATCCGGCGACCTCGGTGCCAGCCCAGTCGAAAATGCCGACGCCGC
This sequence comes from Leifsonia sp. A12D58, assembly GCF_047530025.1. NCBI lineage: Bacteria > Bacillati > Actinomycetota > Actinomycetes > Micrococcales > Microbacteriaceae > Leifsonia > Leifsonia sp. A12D58. The sequence continues at coordinate 230,632 of NZ_JBLJAT010000003.1, forward strand.
GCGTGCAGTGCGCAATGGCTTCGTCCATGGTGAGCCAGTTGGGCGTCGGTTGCTTGCCGGCGACAACGACGTTCACGTAGTCGACCGAGCGCAGGCAGTGGTCGTAGGTCGAAAGCAGAGTGTTGGCGTCGAACGGCAGGTAGACCCGCACCACCGAGGCGCTCTTGTTGACGACATGGTCGATGAAACCAGGATCCTGGTGGCTGAAACCGTTGTGGTCCTGCCGCCAGACGTGCGAACTGAGCAGATAATTGAGGCTTGAGATCGGGCGTCGCCACGGAATCTCCTGCGTCACCTTCAGCCACTTCGCGTGCTGGTTGAACATCGAATCGACGATGTGGATGAACGCCTCGTAGCAATTGAACAGTCCGTGCCGACCGGTGAGCAGATAGCCTTCGAGCCAGCCCTGGCACTGGTGTTCTGAGAGCATCTCCATCACCCGGCCCACGCGCGCCAGGTGCTCGTCGATCGGCCAGATCTGGCCGTCGAATTGTTTGTTCGTCGACTCGTAAACCGCAGGCGCCAACCGGTTGGATGCCGTCTCGTCAGGCCCGAAGATCCGGAAATTATCGGGATTCAACCTGATGACTTCCGCTAGCCACTCACCGAGCACGCGAGTTGATTCGGAGATGGTGGCGCCCGGCGCCGGCACGTCGACGGCATAGTCGCGAAAGTCGGGCAGCCGCAGGTCGCGGCGGAGCAGACCACCGTTGGCAATCGGATTCGCACTCATCCGACGATCGCCATCTGGAGCCAGCTGGGTGACCAGTTGAACAGGAGCGCCTGACTCATCGAAGAGTTCGTCAGGGTGGTAGCTCTGCATCCACCCCTCAAGGATGCGGGTGTGCGCCTCGGTGTCGCGTGCGTTCGCCAGCGGCACCTGGTGCGCACGCCAGGTGCCCTCGACCTGCACCCCGTCGATGACCGCCGGGCAGGTCCAGCCCTTCGGCGTGCGCAGGATGATCATCGGCCAACGGGGGTGGTCTGTGATGGTCGGAGTGGCTGTCGGGTCGCTTTCGCGAGCGTCGGCATCCGCTCTGGCCGCCCGCTTGATCTCGGCGATCTCGTTGAGCACCGTGTCGAGCACAGCGGCCATGCGCTCGTGCACCAGCATCGGATCTTCACCGTCGAAACCACCGGAGACCAGATGGGGCTTGTGCCCGTAGCCGCGCATGAGATCGGCAAGCTCTTCTTCGGGGATGCGCGCCAGCACCGCGGGGTTGGCGATCTTGTAGCCATTCAGGTGCAGGATCGGCAGCACGACGCCATCTTGTAGCGGGTCGACGAACTTGTTCGAATGCCAGCTGGTAGCGAGTGGCCCTGTCTCGGCCTCACCATCGCCGACAACAGCCGCAACCAGCAGGTCGGGGTTGTCGAACGCTGCGCCATAGGCGTGGCTGAGCGCATAACCGAGCTCACCGCCCTCGTGTATCGAGCCGGGCGTTTCTGGCGAGGCATGGCTCGGGATGCCGCCAGGGAACGAGAACTGGCGGAACAGTTTGGTGAGCCCGTGCACGCTCTGGTCGACATCCGAATAGATCTCGCTATATGTGCCGTCGAGATAGCCGTTCGCCACCATGCCAGGACCACCGTGACCGGGACCGGCAATGTAAATGGAGTTGAGGTCGCGCTCCTGGATGGCGCGATTCAGGTGCGCGTAGATGAAGTTGAGGCCGGGCGTCGTGCCCCAGTGGCCGAGCAATCGCGGTTTGATGTGCTCACGACTGAGCGGCTCGCGAAGCAGTGGATTGGCCAACAGATAGATCTGGCCGACAGAGAGGTAGTTCGCCGCCCGCCACCACGCGTCGACGCTGGCTAGCGCTGCCGGCGTGAGCGGAAGCACATCCCGGCTCTGCCATGCCTCACCGCGTGCCCTGCCAGAATTCGTGCCACTCGAGAAAGTGCTGCTCGAGGTTGTGCCTGCCCGTTCGACCATCGGTGCCTCCACGCTCAGTAGTTTGGGGCGTCAGCTTGCCCCTTCACTCTACGCGGGGGCTCCGACAGATCGGGAGATCGGTGTGTGACCGGCACGTGAATCGTCGAGGGCGAGCCACGAGCGGCCGATGAGCGGGGTCAACGTCATGACGGCATAGATGCTACCGGCACCGACGAGCGTGGGAACGAGACCGAATCCGGCAACGGCGGCACCAGCCAGCAAGCTGCCCAGTGGCATCCCGAGAGAGACCCCTGTGGTGACTGTGCCAAGCACCCTGGCCCGGATTTCCCTCGGAATCAGCTCGTACAGCACGCTCCCCACCAGTGGGTTAATCGAACCGGCAGACAACCCGGCGAGTACGAATACGAGCAGCAGTGCGGGCACGGGAAGGTCGAGCGCCATCGAGAAGAAGATCGGGGAGCCGGCCAGGAAAAAACAGACGACAAGGGTGATCCGCCGAGGCAATCGCTGTCCGAGCCAGGCAAAGAGCAGCGAACCGACGAGCGCGCCACCCGCGAAACACGCGATCATCACGCCGAAGAAGGCGCCATCCGGGCTGACCGTGCGTGCGTAGACCGGGCCAAGCACCGTGATCAGCGCGACATCGATGCAATTGGTGATGACGATGAGCAGCACCAGATTGCGAAGCAACGGCTGGCTGGCCAGAAAGCGGATGCCGTCGAGCAGCTCCCGCCAGTAGCCGGGTCTCGACGCTGAAGGTTCTGGTGTGCGCTGGAGTCCCGTCGGCTCCTGCACGATCGTCGGTTCGCCGCTGCGCTGCTGCGTGGGCACCAGCAGCCAGAGCAATGCCGCCGAAATCGCGAACGTGACAGCGTCAAGCAGCAGTGAGTTGAGCGGACCGAGCCACACCACGGATCCGGCGGCGACAGCGGCGCCCACCATGGCCGCGCTGCGGGAGATTGCCGCTTGCGCGCCTGTGGCCCGAGTGAGGTCGACGGTCGAGTCGGTCGCGAGATCGGGTAGCAGCGCAGACTTGGCCGTGTTGCCCGGGGTGTCGAGCAGGCCGCTCAGGAAGATCAAGGTCAGCAGGCCCCAGAACGGCAACCCAACCGTCGCCGCCAACAGCGGGATTGCCAGCACGGTAATGCCGCTGGCGAGGTCGGCGATGATCGCCGCCCGCCTGAAGCCCAGCCGGTCGACCAGCACTCCCCCGAATGCGCCGCCTATGATCACCGGAACCGTGACGAATGCGCCAGCCACCCCGGCGGCAAACACCGAGTCGGTGTCACTCAGCACATACAGCGGAATCACGATCATGGTGATGGCGTTGCCGGCCAGCGAAAACCCATTGGCAGTGAGCAGCGCAATCAACGGCATCAGGCGTCGGATGCCACGGCCCGGTATCACGCGCGCGGCCACGCCTTGCCCACTCTCACTCTGATCGCTCACAGCCTGGCCCACTACGCCCGCCGTGATGCGTGCACGATCAACTGCACTGGCTGGGTCTCCGTGTCACCGTCGCGAGGAGCCCTGCCGAGCGCGTGCCACTTCTTTACCAGCGCATGCAGTTCGGCGCTGGCCTCCGCAAGTTCCGCTGCGGTGAGGAAGGCAATGCCATCGTCGGTGGTGGCGGCATCCACCCACTCGCGAGGCAGCGTGTCTTCAGAATCAATCGATTTGTGCAGCGCTGCAGCGTAGAGGTCGGCGACCTGGTGGCGCAGCGCACGGGTAACCTCGTGTTCGGCGGCGGGAGCCTGGGCGTCTGGAGCCGACACCCGGGTGAACTCATGGGCCGCACGCCACCAGCGTTCACGCCTGTCGGCAGCCAGCTCAGTGGCCTCCTCGATGAAGCCGCCTTCGGCCAGCTTGCCGAGGTGATAGCTCAGGGTGCCTGGCGCCTCATCGAAGACCTCGGACAGTCCGCCAGCTGTGCGCGGCCCGCCGACACGAAGCTCGCCGAGGATCTGCAGGCGAAGCGGATGCGCCATCGCGCGCATCTGCTGCAGCGACGTGAGCGAGATGGTCGACGCTGGTGCCGCTGGCGCTTCGGCCGGTTTCTTCGAGGTCATGCACTCACTGTAATTGCGCAAGAACCCTTGTGCAACGTTTCTTGTGCAATTCAGTTATGCAAAAGCACAAGACGCTGGGCGCCATTCCCACTGGGATGGCGCCCAGCGTCTTCGGAGACGGGGCGTTAGCGCGAACTAGCCCTTGACCGCACCCGCCGTCAGACCCTGCACGATGTAACGGCTCGCAAAAGCGAACAGCAACATCGTAGGCAGGATGGTAAGAACGGCCGCGGCCGACATCGAACCCCAGTCGATGGTGAAGCTCGAGATGAAGCCGTTCAGCGCCGTCGGGATCGTCTTGTTCTCGTCCTTGTTCATCAGCGTGACCGACAGGAATAGTTCGTTCCAGCAGTTGACGAAGTTGAAGATGAACGCCGCGATGATGCCCGGCTTCATGACAGGCACAATGACACGAAACAGTGCACCGAAGCGCGAGCATCCGTCGATCATGGCTGCTTCCTCGAGAGCATCGGGGATGTTCGCGAAGAATCCTCGCAGCATGATCGTGCAGAACGGGATACTGACGGCAACGTAAATCAGCATCAGGCCGAATCTGTTGTCGACCAGTTTCAGCTGCACCATGAGCATGTAGAGCGGGCCAAGGGCGATGAACGCTGGGATCATCTGCGTGACCAGGAACGCCATGAGTACGGCGGTCTTACTTCGAAACTCAAACCGGGCAAGCACGTAAGCCGAGAGCATCGAGATGAAGGTCGCAACAGTTGCAGCCACTGTCGCCACGATGAGGCTGTTCATCACGTAGGTGCCGAAATTCGACTTCTCAAACAGCGTGACGTAATTGGCCAGCGAGAACTCTTCTGGCCAGTACGTCAGCGGGTAGCTGAAGATGGCCCCCGGCGTCTTGAACGAGGTGATCAGGATCCAGTACAACGGGAAGATCGTGATGACAAGCCACAGCCCCAGAAAGAGGACTCTCATGATTCTGGCAGTGAGTGATTCTCTGGTGATCATGATTTCGCCCCCTTCTTTTCACGAATAGCCATCAAATAGAACGCAGAGAAAACCAGCAGGATGGCCACGACGATGAGGCCCAGAGCGGATGCCTGACCGTAGTCGCCCCGCTGAGTCATCGAGATCATCCAGGTGGTGACGATGTGGGTCTGGTTGGCCGGCCCTCCCCCTGTCATCGCCCAGATGATGTCGGGGAAGTTGAAGATCCAGATCACGCGCAGCAGTACAGTCAGGGCGAGCGTCGTGCTGATGTACGGGATGGTGATGGCGAACAGGGTGCGCACCTTGCCCGCACCGTCAAGCGCCGCTGCCTCATACACCTCGTCCGGCACCGATTGCAGCGCCGCGAGGATCATGATCGCGAAGAAGGTGACGCCGTACCAGGTGTTGGCGATGATCACGGCGACCATGGCGGTCGAGGGGTCAGCCAGCCACGGGATGGGGGCGTCGATCAGACCGGCCTTGGTGAGCAGGTCGTTGATCACCCCGAACTCACCGTTGAACATCCAGCGAAACAGGATGCCGATGAGGAACCCGGAGATCGCCCACGGAAAGAAGATCAGCGCCTGGTACAAACCGCGGAACACGAACTGGCGCCGCAGCCAGAGAGCGAGGGCGAACCCGATGATGAACTGCGGAATGATCGACGCCACGACCCAGACAACCGAGTTGCCGAGGACAACCCAGAAGGTGGGGTCAGCGAAGATCTTCTGGAAGTTGCCGAACCCGACCCAGTCGGTGTTCGTCAGATTGTTGAGGTTCCAGTTGCGAAAGGCCATCTGAGAACCCGCGACCATCGGGTAATAGGTGAACACTCCGACGAATAGTGCCGCAGGCAGCAGGAACGCGAGGATGGCCAGCCCCCGCCGCACGCTGAAGAGGCGACGGCGAGTGTGGGGACGAGAATACGCGCTGGGGGCGCCCACCAGCATGGACGGGCGCCCTTTCACGTTCGTCGGACGACGAGACATTTACCTGGTTCCTACTCCGTGGCCCATTTCTCGGTCCAGTAGGTGTCCCAACTGGCGAGAAGTTCCTTGCTGGTCATCTGTCCGATGAGCACCTGCTGCAGCTCGGAATCGGCCTTGTCGGCCCATTCGGTGAACCAGGCGACGCCGCGCGGCTGCTCAGCAGTGATGTACACGTCGGGGTTCTCGTTCATGTAGAGGTAGCTTGCCCACGCGCCGGTCTTGTAGAACTCGTCGTCGGCAGCACCGTTCAGGATCGGCACGAGACTGTTCTGCTGCGTGAACTGAATCGAAGCGTCGCCCGAGTTCAAGAACTGAATCAGCTTGGCCGACTCTGCTTTGTGCTCACTGGCCTCTGCGGTTCCCCAGCCAGCTGTAGCGAGCGGCTGGATTGCCTGGCCACCAGGTCCGACGAGCATGGGAGCAGTGGTCCACTGATCGGCCGTAATCGCCTGGGACTCCTGCACGGCAGCGATGACCTCTGGGTCTTGCAGCAGGAAGCCGGTCGATCCGTTGGTGAAGCCTTCCACCATTTCCGGGTATCCCCACGCGACGGATGACGGCGGCGACGCCTTTTCGAACAGCGTCAAGTAGGTGTCAAGCGCGTCCTGTGCTTCCGGTGCGGAGAAGATCGAGTCTCCGCTTGTCAGCTTGTATGCGTTCGACACATCGATGTCGCCGGCGACGTAGGCCGAGATGGCCAGAACCGCGTTGGTGTAGCCGTTCTTTCCGCCGCGGAACGCGTAACCGAACGTGTTGGTCGATGGGTCCTGGATGGCTGTGGCCTGCTCGACCATGTCATCCCAGCTCACCGGGGCTCCGGTGAAACCGGCGTCCTTAACCATGTCGGTGCGGTAGAACAGGCTGATGCCGTAGAAGCCGTATGGAACGAAATACATCTTCCCGCCGGCCGTCGCAACGTTCTGGGCATTGTTGGTCAGGTCGTCCCAACCGTCCCAGCCGTCGAACTCGCTCGTCATGTCGCTGAGCCAGCCGTTGGCCGAGAACGGGCCGACAGTCAAGTCGCGCACCTCAAGCACGTCGACACCGGTGCCAGACTGCAGCATCTGCTGAATCTTCTGGTCTGCCTGGTCGGTGGGGGGTGAAATCAGTTCAACGCTGATGTCGGGGTTCTGTGCCTCGAACTCGTCAATGAGTCCGGCCAGCAACTCCGTACGTGCGGGGCTCGTCAGGCTTTCGACGACCTGGAGCGTCACCTTTCCGTCGCCGGCGGCGGGAGAGCATCCGCTAAGCGCAAGGGTCGCTACCAGGCCGAGGCCGATACCGCCAAGAAGCCTTCGTTTCGTCATTCTTCTCCTCGATTCTTTATGCGTGCTGTGGTCCATGGAATGTGCGGGGATTACAGGTCAGGTGCGGAACGAACTGCGTCGCGCGCCCAGTCGCAGAGCGTCGGAACCATACGCTCAACGAATTCTTCGAAATCTGCCGCCGTGTTGTACACGTGCGTGGAGAGACGGAAATAACCGACTCCGCCGAAACTGGTGAATGCGGCCTCGACGTTGAACTCGGAGACCACGCGGTTGCGCAGGGCATCAGCTTCCGGGTGCGTGCGGGCCAAACCGTCTGGCAAGCGCACCAGCCGCAGGGCGTTGGTCGATGCTCCGACGTCAACGCGGTGGTCCTGGCCGGTCTGCTCGGAGAAGGCGGTTGCGACGATGTTTTCGGCATAGTCGGCCAGCGCACCCATGTAGTCCCGTGCGCCGCCCCAGCCCCAGGTGTCTGCGATAAATCCCGTCGCTGTCGGTGTGGCGAGGTAGCTGGTCAGATCGAGGGTGCCCTGCGTGTCGAAGCGTTCAGGGAACGCCAGAGGGGAGCCCCAGGAATCGATCAACGGATAGAGCTCGTCGCGAAGACCGGAGTTGGCAACGAGCACCGCCGTGCCGCGGGGCGCGCAGGCGAACTTGTGTAGGTTGCCGACCCAGAAATCGCAGTCGATCCCGTCAAGCGGATCCGCGTAGAGGCCCGGAACATGCGCCCCGTCAACAAGCGTGACGATCCCGCGTTCGCGAGCTGATGCCGAGATCGCGGCGACCGGCATGAAGCGCGCCGTCGCCGATGTGATGTGGTCGATCACGATGAGACGGGTCTTGTCTGTGCAGGCATCCATCACCGCGTCGTGCGCCTGTTGCGGCGTGGCCCCCAACGGCACGTGAGCGGTACGCACGCGGCCACCGCGGCGTCTGGCCATCCGTTCGGCCCCCATTGTCACCGCGCCGTAGCCGTGGTCAGTGACAACGATCTCGGCACCCTGCGACATCGGCAAACTCGAATACACGACGCTGGCACCCGCGCTGGCGTTTGGAACTATCGCCGAGCGCTCTGGCGAAGCACCGACGAAGGCTGCCAGTTCGCGGCGCACCACGCCGATTCGCTCCGGCAAGAAGGAGAACCACGCGACCGGATCGGCATCCATCTCGGCACGGAGGGCGTTTTGGTGTTCTTGCGCGACGCGGGGTACCGCACCGAACGAGCCATGGTTGATGTGCAACGCGTGTGGGGACAGTGTCCACGCTGCAGCTGCCGGCATTCCGTCCGGCAGGGTGAGAGCGCGGGGGCTTACGGCCCTGGTGGCCGGGGCCGACGTGTTGGTCGAGGTCATCAGTGGGTCACTTCCTTGTGCTGGCGCAGGTCTGTCTCGGCACCCGATGTGCAGCGTTCCCAAGTTATTGGATGACTTGGCAGTAACCGCGACGTAAATACCGATAACTTGGAGCATATAGACGTATTCATCAGATCACTAGCGTCAACTGTTACATCTGGATTAAGTCGTCAGACAACTTCTCGCGACGTATGCTGATCTCTGCGTGTACATCGATCCCACGGCAGAAGGCACACCATTAGCGCAATCGACGACGCATTCCACGGGCTGAGGCACATCATCGCTTCTGGCGAACTCACCCCTGGCCAGCAGTTCCCGTCTGAGGCTCAGCTCTGTGATCGCCTGCAGGTGTCTCGTGGCTCGCTGCGTGAGGCCGTCCGCATGCTCGGCGCGCTCGGCGTGATCGAATCCCGGCACGGCTCTGGCACCTACGTCTCCGCGCTGGGGCCAGAGAACATCATCGGGGCGTTGGCCTTGACCGTCGATCTCATGCCGCTTGAGGGACTGATCGACATGTTCGAGTCACGCCGTGTACTCGAATCTCATGTGACCTCGCAGGCTGCAGCGCAGATGACGGATGCCGTCGCACTGGAGCTGGGCGCGATCCTTGATGAGCTCGAACAGACCACAGATCTAGAGACGGCTTCTGACCTCGACGCACAGTTTCACAACGGCATCAGCCTGCTTGCGCAGAATGAGACCATCGCGGTGTTGTTGCGGGTGTTCAGGTCCAGGTCCCGGTCGTACCAATTATTCGACCTGCCAGCAGGGCCAGAAATCAAGGCGCAGAGCGACGTCTCGCACCGCGAGATCCTGAATGCCCTGATCGCCCGAGATCCGGCGACGGCTGCGACCGCGGCTTCAGCCCACGTGCTGCAGACCGAGCGCTGGGCACGAGAGCACCGACCCACAGCCAGGCCGCGGCCGCTCACGACGAGCTAGTACCTGCGTACAGCGGCATGAAACGGGACGGTTCGGGCTCAGGTGGAGAGATCGTCCTCGTGTCGATTTCGCGTACTCCCGTTCGACCAATAAGTGAGGTGGTCGAATGTCGACCGTCCATTTCTGAAGTTCGAGTGTCACGGGCGGAAGGGTAGGTCCCGGGCTGGTGAGCAAATCGGATGCACGGCGTGCCGTTGAGGTGGTGTGGCGGATGGAATCCGCCCGCATCGTCGGCGCGCTCGCCCGTTACACCGGAGAGTTCTCGCTGGCAGAGGATCTGGCCCAGGAGGCGCTGGCGGAGGCGCTGGTTTCTTGGGCGGTCGATGGGATTCCGGCCGAGCCGGTCGGTTGGCTGCTCACAGTGGGCCGGCGCCGAGCGATCGATACTTTTCGTCGTCGGGCTGGTCGCGACGAACGCTATCGGCTTCTTGCTCGCGACCTCGATGAGGGACTGCCCGGTGCAGACGCGCTGTTCAACGTGGATGCGATCGATGACGATGTGCTTGCTCTGATGTTCACGTCATGTCATCCGGTGCTCTCGAAGGAATCGCGGATCGCACTAACGCTGCGAGTTGTGGGCGGGCTGACCACCGACGAAATCGCCAAAGCCTTCCTCGTATCCGTCCCGACGATCCAGGCGCGCATCACCCGCGCCAAGAAGACACTCGCCGCCACCCACGTCCCCTTTGTCGTACCCGAGCGCCATGAGATGGCCGAGCGACTCGGGTCTGTGCTCCACGTCATCTACGTCATATTCACGGAAGGCTCGTCTGCCTCAACCGGTAGCGATTGGATTCGCACTGATTTGACCAGTGAGGCGCGTCGACTGGTGCGGGTGCTCGTGCGTCTCGAGCCGGAGCCCGAAGTTTTCGGGCTACTCGCATTGCTCGAACTCACTGCTGCACGCTTTCCTGCGCGCGTCGACGCACTGGGGCGCTCCGTCCTGTTAGAAGACCAAGACCGACGCCTCTGGGATCAGGCCGCTATCCGGCGCGGACAAGCCGCTCTCGCCAGGGCGGTCGGGGCGGGGCGGGGCCTCGGGGCCTACGGTCTCCAGGCGTCAATTGCTGAATGTCACGCGAGGGCGCGCTCAGTGTCAGAGACAGACTGGCCGCGAATAGTCATCCTTTATGAAGCCCTCGGGCGGCTGACACCGTCACCCATTATCGAGCTGGGTCGTGCAGTTGCGGTCGCAATGGCGTCCGGACCGGCGGATGGCCTCGAGCTGGTTGACGCCATTGCGCAGCGCGGTGAGCTGGCCGGCTCGCACGTGCTCCCCTCGATCCGCGGCGAGCTGCTTACCCGCCTGCATCGTCGGGACGAAGCGCAGTCGGCATATCAGGCGGCAATAGGGCTGTGCGGTAACGCCGTCGAGCGCGCGGCTCTTGAGCGCAAACTCGACGGTTTAGTTGACGGTAGCGACATCCGCTGATCCCCGCCTATGCAACCCACTGATGCAAAGAAATGGGCTCTCTCTCACTCGTCTACGTCAGGTCGTCGAAGTCGCCGCGCACCCATGCCACGTGCCGAGCGGCAGAGCGATGAATCGCACCGTGTGCATCAGACGGGATCGCCCAGCCGAAGTTGCCATAGAGCCGATCAAACGGCGAGGCAAGCGTGGTGGTCGCGATCCGGTCAACCACGGCGCCAGAGAGCGGGATGTTGTTCGGGTAACTTCTCATGAATCCCACCCACTTGCCATCCTGGGTCGGGAACAACGTGTCACCTGAAAAGACCACACCGCGACCGTTCGCGCCATCCGCCCAGATGGCAATCTTGCTCCCGGCAAAGTGTCCGCCGATTGTACGGATCGTCACCCCTGGAACAACCTCGAGATCCTCGGCTCCAATGTATTCAATGGCAGCATCCGGGCGCTGCACCCAGCGACGATCTGCGTCCGCGACAAGCACGGGAACACCGCCGAGGGCGCGCGACCACGCAACTTGGGCTCCGAAATGATGGGGGTGGCTGGCGACGATGGCCGCCACCGGTCCCAGTTCGAGAACGGCGGCGGCCCCGGTGGCGTCCACATATCCGATGGGATCCCAGAGCACGTTGCCGGCATCCGTTTGGATGAGGTGCGTGCGCTGTCCGATGCCGACGATGGGGTTGGCCCTGACGCCGAAGAGCCTTGGCTCGACAGTTTCGATTGTCACGTGTGTGCCGGCTGCGCTCAATTCCTCAAGGGTGGTCCAGGTCTGACCGGCAGCTGGCACGTACTGCCGCTCGTCGGAGCAGATGGCGCAGACGACGGGTGGAGTGTTCGCATCCGCTTGCTCGACGCCACACGTTCTACAGATCCATATGGGCATGGTGGAGTTCCTCGTCCTTTCGCAATACTTCGCTTAGAGCTGGCCGGTCTGCTCGCGCCAGGCTCGCTCCTTCTGGATCCACTCGCTGTCCTGGGGGAACTCATCGATTGTGGTGACCCGCCGGATTTCAGTCTTACTTCCGGCAGTCAGCGGGGCACGCTTGGCCCATTCAACTGCCTCCTGGATTGAAGCGACATCCAGGATGTAGTAGCCGTTGAACAGCTCCTTGAGTTCGCCATATGGGCCATCGGTCACGACAGGCGTCTCGCCGCTGAAGTCGACAACGACCCCTTCGCTCGGGTCGGCGAGCCCTTCGGCTGCCAGAAGAACACCCGCGCGAATCAACTCGTCGTTGTAACGACCGATGCTCTCGAGAATCTCCCCGAAATCATGGCTCATGAAACTGGCGAAGGATTCCTCAGTCGCCCGCATGATCAACATGTACTTGGCCATTTCGTGTTCCTTCTCACTCTCGAAGGTCGCGTCTCGACCTCCTCATACCCAAGGTCGAACGGCGACGGGCTGAATCGACACTCCACAGAAAAATTGTCGAAAACACATCGCTGCGACCATTTATCACCGGAATCTGACCAAAGGAGCTGAACGGTGGAGGCCGCGATGCCCCTACCTAGTCATGCAACTGTGGCAGCGTCTTGACCACGGGTCGAATAGTCGACGGGCCACGGTCGCGCGGCAACTCCGACCATGTTCCACGCAGTGATCGTCACGATGAGAGAGAGCACTGCTGCGAGCTCGGTCTCGGTAAACAGCCGACGTGCGGCAGCAACGGCGTCATCAGGAACGCGGGTCGAGGCCGCCAACGTCACAACCTCCGTGAATGCCAGCGCTGCGCGCTCTCGTTCGGTGAAGGCCGCACTCTCGTTCCACACCGCGATCGCCGCGAGGCGGCGCACGGTCTCACCGCTCGCCAGCGCATCGGTCGTATGGACGTCGACGCAGTACGCGCAGCCGTTGATTTGTGATGCTCGAATCCGCACCAACTCGCGCAGGGGCGGTTCAATCGATGCGGAGTCGAGGACGCGTGAGGTGGCGGCATCCAGAGAGGCTAGAGCGCGCACGAAAGGCTCGGCAATGGTGTCCATTTCCAAACGGACGGGGACATCAGTTGTATCGATCATGAGTGGTCTCCTTTGTTGTGGGTTTTGGATGAAACGGTCGGGACCGCAACGATCGCCGCAACCGCGACATGCAATGCGATCGCCCAGCCAACGAATGCCAGTGTGCTCGAATCTGGTTCGGACACGATTGCGAATTATTGTCGAAAAATGTTCAGTTACGCGATAATCAACCAGGATTAGAAAGAAGATGGTTGAAAATGCCAGGTAATCGTTTCGACTCGACTGATCGATCCATCCTGCAGAACCTTCAACAGCACGGGAGGATGGCGAACAACGAGCTTGCCGACATCGTCTCGCTGTCTCCCTCATCGTGTCTTCGGCGCACAAAGGCGCTCGAGGAAGCGGGAGTTATTTCGTCTTACCGCGCTGAGCTGGACCGCGACCTGCTCGGCCTCGGACTCACGGTCTTCATATCCCTCAAGGTGAACCAACACTCACGTGAACGATCGAGGGAAATAGAAGCGGCGCTCGTGGCAATCCCCGCGATCGTTGCGTGCCACGTCGTCGCAGGAGAGGCCGATTTCCTCGTCGAAGCAGCCGTTCCCAACCTCGCGGTGTACGAACAAGTACTCCTGGGCCAAATTCTGGCTATCGAACCCATCACCGACGCGCGAAGTTCCTTTGCGATCCGCACCGTACTCTCGCGCGGGCCGCTCCCGGTATCCCAGCTGAGTGGCTCAAGCGCTATATAGCGAGCACGAGCACGTCCCGGTTTACCGACTCAGACCCGGTTACCCGCGTGTGGCCGTTAACGATAAAGACTCCCCGCGCACCTCGGCCCACAGATTCAGACCCGGTTACCCGCGTGTGCGTGTTAACGATAAAGACTCCCCGCGCACCCGCCAGAGCCCGGTTACCCTTGCTACGTTTCCGTCCTGGGGGAGTTGGCCTGGATGGCGCCACGCGGGGAGCCATTACCCAGTGTAATCGAACTCTGACGCTCTCGCGATTCGCCGCGTGAACTTGCAGCATCGGCGCGGCGAGCGTTCACTGGGAATGGAGGTATTAACTATGAAAATTGCCATCGCAGGTGGGCACGGCCATATCGCGCTCCTACTCGAAAAGCAGCTGTCAGATGCCGGCCACCAGGCCATCGCGCTGATCAGGAACCCCGAGCACGCATCCGACGTGCTGGCCGCCGGTGGAATCCCGGTGCAGATCGACCTGGAGGCTGTCGATGCCCCAACCCTCGCCCTCGATCTTCGCGGCGTCGACGCTGTCGTCTTCGCCGCAGGAGCCGGCCCCAATAGCACTGCAGAGCGCAAACTCACCGTTGACCGCGATGGCGCAATCCTGTTGGCTGATGCCGCCGAGCAAGCCGGTATCCGTCGCTATGTGTTGATCTCAGCGATGTCGGCCGACGATTTTGATCCGAACTCCGATGACGTGTTCCAGGTCTACTTGAAGGCCAAGAGCGAGGCGGATGCCAACGTACGCGCCCGCGATCTCGACTGGACGATCGTGCGCCCAGGAGGTCTCACCGATGACCCGCCGACGGGCAAGGTGAATCTTGCGACCAGCACGGGCCGCGGCAGCATTCCGCGGGCGGATGTTGCGGGGCTGATCACCGAACTCCTCACGACAGGTGCGGGCGTTGGCGTGCAGTTCGAGGCAATCAGCGGTGACGTCCCTGTGCGTGACGCTGTGAGCGCGCTCAAGCCCTAGTGCCCTCGCAGATCCGGCCGACTGCTGCTCGATACCGGTCAGATCCGCTGTTCGGTGATCCACAAAACGGGCAGGTGGCACGAGCACCCCTTCAGACCGGGTAGGATTTCCTGAGGTCGTTTCCTTCGGGATGCGACTCAGTTGGAGAATTCGCCTAGTGGCCTATGGCGCACGCTTGGAAAGCGTGTTGGGTGAAAGCCCTCGGGGGTTCGAATCCCCCATTCTCCGCCAAAAACGTATCGCCCGGCCGTCAGGCCGGGCGATACGTCGTTAACAGCGACTGCGATTCGAGGAGGAGCGAGGGCGGAGCCCGAACGACGGGGTCACCTCAGACCCTCGCGGACCGCAATTAAAACGTCAGTAAACCCCCAGAAAGTCCACTACCCCCCGAAATGTGGCTATTGAAGGTGCTCGAAGTGGGGCAGACTCTCAGTACCGTTTCGTTCTGCCCCCGATTATTGGGGCAGACAGGGTGCACCGAACGTGACGATGTCACCGCAGCTGCAGGCATTCTTCACTACCGTTCGCCGTCATTTCAATCGATTCTTGAGGCTGGGGAGCCTCCAGAGCCTGAAAACACAGGTTGATTGATAGTTGGATTTCTAGACAAAAAAGGGGTCAGGTGTTCAAGGGGGTCGAAAACGAGCGCACGCATGAAATTCGGCCACTCGGTCATCTATTTCGGCAAACGGTCATCGCGATACTGGCGTTCTTTCTGCCCCTTTTTGCCGTGTTGTACTGGCTTACGATTCCGCACGATCTCTGGCTCTTGGTCGCACTCAGCCAACTTCTCGCCACGGCGCTCATTTTCTACGGCGTCTACGCACACCGTCACACGAGCATCCACGTCTCACACCGGGGATTCAGCGAGCGCGGATTTTTTGGCCGCACGACGCAGCACGCAGCGGCCGAAGTCGACACGATCATCTTCCTTGAGATGTACCAGAGCGACACGCTCGACACCTACGCCCAACTCTTCGTCACAGAGAAAAGTGGAAAAGTGATCCTGCGGATGCGGGGCCAGTTCTGGGCGAGGGCCGACATGGAAATGGTCGTCGAAGAGCTCGCCGCCCCCGTTGTACGAATCAACGCGCCGATGACCCTCAATGAGCTCAACCGGATCAGCCCCGAACTGCTCTACTGGTTCGAGCGACGCCCGGTCAGCCGCTCGGCATCCTGACGCGGTAGACGCCTAACGGCGTCGGCGAGTTCCGAAAATTCCGGCGACCACCCCGGTGACAATCGATTTGGTCACACTCGATCCCAACACCTGATCGAGCACTGTCTTTTCTGGTTTCGAGCGAGTGCGCGTACCCGATTTCGACGAACCCCGTGGCTGGGTCTCTTTCATCAGCCTGTCGTACTCGGCCTGCGCCTTCTTCTCAGCCTGCGACTGCTCGCTGGCGACTTCAGCCTTCGCCTTCTCGGCAGTGTTGGCGGCCTCCAATTTGGTGGCGAGGATCTCTCTGGCCGATTCACGATCGATGGCGGTTCCATACTTTGCAAACAGGGGTGAGGCAGCGACAGTCTGCTGAATCTGATCGGCCGGGGTGGGAGACATCGAGCCTTGCGGCGCGCGAAGCCTTGTCCATGCCACGGGACTCGGCGCCCCTTTCTCATTCATGACAGTCACGATTGCTTCACCGGTTCCGAGCGTTGTCAGCACTTCGGCCAGGTCGTAACCCGAGTTGGGGTAGGTCGATACTGTCGCCTTCAGCGCCTGGGCGTCATCCGGTGTAAATGCACGCAACTGATGCTGCACGCGAGAGCCGAGTTGCGCCAGCACATCACCAGGGACGTCCTTGGGCGTCTGGGTGACGAAAAAGATGCCGACACCCTTCGAGCGGATGAGACGCACCGTCTGCGTGATCGATGCCAGAAAGTCCTTCGACGCGTCCTTGAACAACAGGTGAGCCTCATCGAAGAAGAACACCAGCTTGGGCTTGTCGAGGTCGCCCACCTCTGGCAGGTCGTTGTAGAGGTCGGCCAGCAACCACATCAGGAAGGTGGAGAACAGTGCCGGCTTATCTTGTACGCCTGGCACCTCGAGCAGGCTGACAACGCCCCTGCCGTCGGCCGCCTGCGCGAGGAACTCGGCGGTGTCGATCTCGGGCTCGCCGAAGAAGACGTCGGCGCCCTGATCGGCGAACGTGATGAGTTCGCGCAGGATCACCCCGACAGTCGCGCTGGAGAGACCTCCGAGCCCGACGAGCTCGGCCTTGCCCTCGTCGCTGATCAGATAGGTGAGCACAGCGCGCAGATCGGTGAGATCGAGCAGCGGAAGTCCGGCCTTGTCGGCGTAATGGAAGACCAGGCCAAGGCTTGACTCCTGAGTGTCGTTCAGGCCGAGCACCTTGGAGAGCAGCAGAGGCCCGAACCCAGCGACAGTCGCCCGAATGGGGATGCCGGCCCCGATGCCGCCCAGCGAGTAGTACTCGGTGGGCGTGGCGACGGGCTGCCAATCCTGCCCGATGCCCTGCGTACGAGCCAGCAGTTTGTCATTCGAGGTGCCCGGACTCGCGATGCCAGACAGGTCGCCCTTGATGTCAGCGGCGAACACCGCGACACCGTTGGCCGAGAGCTGTTCGGCCAGCACCTGCAGCGTCTTGGTTTTGCCAGTGCCTGTCGCTCCCGCCACCAGCCCGTGCCTGTTGGTCATGGCAAGCGGGATGCGAATCTGCACGTCCGGCCTGGCATCCCCGTTGACCAGGGAACCCATCTCGAGCGCAGGCCCGTCAAAGGTGTAGCCGGCTCTGATGGCATCGACGTGCGTTTCGTCGAGGGGTCCGCTGGCGGATGGGGTTGGCGCAGGCGCGGACGGAGCTGGCGCAGAGTCGGATGCAGACTCGGGCTTCTGTTTCGCCGCGGCGGCTGCTGCCGCCTCCTGTGCCCGCCTCACCGCCGCCTCTGCGTCGGCCTGCGCCTGCTTGGCTGCGGCCAGGGCGGCATCCGCCGCGGCTTGTGCTGCTGCTACCGGATCCACATCGCTCTGGCTCATGGCCAGAATATTAGGCGCTCAGGTGCACATCGGCGAGGGAAACTCAGATAACTGCGCTGCAGCACGTCCGCAACCGATACAGATATCGGTCGCATGAGAGAGTAATTACATGATCGAGATCCTGAATGCCCCCGAATTGGCCAAGGCACGGTTGTCAGGGGGCCTGGTCGCCGACATCCTGCAGGCCCTGAAGAGCCGTTGTGTTGTCGGCACTAACCTGCTGGAAATCGATAAGTGGGCCAAGGCCATGATCCTCGAAGCCGGAGCGGAGTCCTGCTACGTCGACTACGCGCCGTCCTTTGGGCGCGGGCCGTTCGGCCACTACATCTGCACCGGTGTCAACGATGCCGTACTCCACGGTCTGCCCCGTGACTACGCGCTTGCCGACGGCGATTTACTGACACTCGACCTCGCTGTCCTCCTCGACGGGATCGCTGCAGACTCGGCCATCAGCTTCATCGTGGGTGACACGCAGCCCGCAGAAAGCGTTGCGATGATCGCCGCGACCGAGCGCGCATTGAGCGCAGGAATAGCCGCCGCCAAGCCCGGGGCTCGCATCGGCGATATCTCTCACGCAATCGGCGAGGTCCTCAGCGAGGCGGGCTACCAGGTCAACATTGATTTTGGCGGCCATGGCATCGGATCGACGATGCACCAGGACCCGCACGTACCGAACGACGGGCGACCGGGCCGTGGTTACACGCTGCGTCCAGGACTGCTGCTTGCGTTGGAACCCTGGGTGATGGCCGACACCGCTGAACTCGTCACAGACGCAGATGGCTGGACTCTGCGCAGCGCCACAGGCTGCCGGACAGCCCACACAGAACACACGATCGCCATCACCGACGATGGAGCCGAGATCCTGACGTTGCCGACCAGGGCGCATTCCTGAGGCTGGTGCCGGGCGGGCCTCGCAGCTCAGACAAGTACGAGCGGTGCGGCCAGCGCCCAATCCCGCACGAGGTCGTCGCGAACGGTGACACCGATGCCCGGCCCGGTCGGCACCCGTAGCTGCCCGCGGTGCTCGTCGTTGCCGAGAATAAACGGCTCCTCAATCACGTCTTCGGCGAAATACCTGTCAGAGGCCGAGGTGTCACCCGGCACGCTGAATCCGGGTAGCGCGGCGAGAGCAACATTTGCTGCACGGCCGATACCTGTCTCCAGCATCCCGCCGCACCAGACCGGAACGTCGAGCGCCAGGCAGACATCGTGGATCCGCACGGCCTCAAGGTAGCCGCCGACGCGTCCGGCCTTGATATTGATCACCGATGTGGCACCGCGTTCGATCGCGTCGATGGCGACGTCGACGTTGACGATCGACTCGTCGAGGCACACCGGCGTCGTGATCGCGTGCGCAAGCAACACGTGTGCAGCGATATCTTCTTCGACGAACGGCTGCTCGATGAGCAGCAGGTTGAACGGGTCGAGCTGGCGCAGGTGGTCGATGTCGTCGACGGTGTACGCGGTGTTCGCGTCGACCTGCAGGGCGGCATCCGCTCCGATGAGTGCACGCACAGCGGCGACAGGAGCAAGGTCCCAGCCTGGTTTGATCTTCAGTTTGATCCGCCGGTAGCCCGCATCAACGTAGCTCGATACTTCGGCGAGCAGTGTGTCGATGTCTGGACTGATTCCCACCGAGACGCCACAATCGACCCAGTCGGTAGCCGCACCGAAATAGGTGCCGAGTGACATGCCGGATGCCCGCAACTCGGCATCGAGGACCGCTGCTTCAAGGGCGGCCTTCGCCATTCGATGACCGACGACGAACTTGAGCGTCCTGGCAACACTGTCGGCTGTCACATCCGCTGCCGCAAGCAGTGCGGGGGCCAGATAGTGCCGAATGACATGCTCGCAGCCATCGACGTACTCCGAGCTGTACAGCGGCGCGTCCATGGCGACACACTCACCCCACCCCTCGGACGCCGCTCCGTCGACGTCTCCCCTGACATGCACCAACAGCACGACCCGGGCCGTCTGCCTGCCGAATGAGGTCTCGAACGGTCGTACCAGCGGCATCGCAATGCGGTGCAGGGTGATCGACTCAAGCTTCACGAGGTATTCCATTCGGCGCATCGGAGGTGAGCACGTAGTCGTTGATCGCATTGAGTTCGGGACGCAGCCCGAGCAAGAAGGCATCCGTGAACACCACGCGCGATTCAACCCGCATGGCCGAGGCCGCGTCAAGGTCATCGACGCGCAGCTGTTCGAAGTCGGGCGCCAGAGCGTATTCGCCGAGCGCCGTCCATTCCGGCGGCTTCACTCCCGTCAGGGCATTGATCACCCGCGGTGAGGACAAGTCCCAGCGCACCTCGAAGCGATCGCTGCGATCACTTCCCGAGATCGCATCGTCGAGCTGACCGTAGAAATCGGGCAGGAACCGCACGGCCTCTGCACCCAACTTCACCAGGTTGAAGTGGGCGTTGCGGCGGATAAGCGGATCGAACGTCCAGCGCATGTCAGCCACGCCATGTTCCAGGCACAGGGCCCGCTGGAAGAGCTTGATGGCATACCCGACACCGCCGCTTCGCTGCCACGGCACTACCGCCGCCATATGCGAGTGCAGGTGGATGCCGTCGCTCCAGCCCAGGAAGCCGAGCGCGGCACCAACGGGTCGACTATCGGCCGTGGCGATCAGCACGGTGTTTCCCGCGTAGTCGAGGGCAAGCAGGAAAGAGCGGTCGGGGCTTCTGCCCACGCCCCAGGTACGTTCGAACAGGCCGATCACCGCGCTCATGTCACCCGGCTCGGCCATCCGCACGCTTACGCCTGCGGCCACCGCTGCGGCCTCCGCCAGGCGGTATGCCTCACGCACGAGCTCTCGGTCATCGGTCATGCTTCGAGTAGACCACACAGACAGGGCAGTACGCAGTAAGGCGCTGCCGGTCAGTGCTCTCGATTGACGCGCTCGCCGCTGCAGCCGAGACCTGCTCGCCCGGCTACAGCGGCAACACGTCGATCAACGGACAAGATTGCTGCCCCCCGATGAACAGCTAACGGCTCGGGCTCGTGAATGTCCATCCCCTAAAAGGGGGTAGGCAATTGAGCTGCGCAGGCGCTAGTGCGCAGAGCGAGCGGGGGTCGCTCCCCCATCCGCGTTCGGTCTCTGACGCAGATTTCGTTCGCCGTCAAGGCGGGCTGCCAGCGGCACCCAGACCACGATTGCCACTCCAATACCGACGAGCAGTCCGCCGATGGTATCGGTGAGCCAGTGGGCGCCGAGATAGGTGCGGCTGAGCATCATGACCACCGTGTAGATCGCCCCGGCCACCCACACCCAGACGCGCGGAAAGATGATGCCGAGAGTCACAGCCATCGTTGCCGCATTCGCTACATGCCCCGATGGGAATGAACCGAAATCGGAGGTCACAAGAATGTCTTCTGGCCTGGCACGGCCGAAGACGTTTTTCAGGATCTGCACGACGGCGCTACTGAGCAGGGTGGCCGCCAGATAGTAGAGCGCGGCGGTAGGCCGCTTGACAAGCAGGAGCGCAACGATGATCACGATCGGCACCACGAAGATTCCAATGATGCCGCCACCAATGTAGTTCATCGCTAACGAGGGCACGGTCCACCACGGAGAGCGGTGCTCGATGATCTCACTCATCCACTCGACATCGAGCACTGTCGGCTCTCCATTGGCCCTGACGATGAGCAGGGCTCCGAGCAGACCGGCCAGCACCAGCGCTCCGATTCCGCTGATCAGCGGCCAGCGATGACTGATGCGCTTGGCGTTCGGGCTCGCGGCATCCGTCGGCTGCTGCTCACTGTGATTCATTTGTCCATGCTAAGCGAGGGATCAGATACCACGTGGGTGAAACGGCCGACTAGTGCGACAGCGCGGTTAGTGCGACAGCGCAGGAACCGACCTCGGGCGAACCACAGTCCACAACACGATGATCGCGATAGATGACGTCACGATCATCACCGCACCCATCGGGGTTGCCGTCTCGACACCGAGCCAGCCGACGATTGGCGAGACGAGGCCCGCGATGCCGAAGTTGAGGGCGCCAAGCAACGATGCTGCGGTTCCGGCCTCGTGTCCGTGACCGTTGAGCGCGATGACTTGCGTGCAGGGGAAGCTGAAACCACAGGCGGCGATGAAGAACCAGAGCGGGATCAGCGTGCCCCAGAGACCGACGCTGGCCTGGTCAAGCACAACGATGAGGATTGCCATCACAGCCATCGCGGATGTCGTGGCCACCAGGATCCACTGCGGCGGCACATCCATTTTGTGCATAAGCCGCGAACTGGTCTGCACGCCGATGATGACGCCGATCGAGTTGACGGCGAACAGCACCCCGTACTGCTGCGGGTTGAATTCGTAGACCTGCTGGAACAGGAACGACGACGACGAGAGGTAGGCGAACAGTCCGGTGAACGTCATGGCGCCCACGATGGCGACGCCGACGAAGATTCGGTCAGTCAGAACCGCCTTGAACCGCTGCCCCAGGCTGCTGTGCCCGGCCACGTGGCGCTCTTCCTTCGGAAGGGTCTCAACGAGGAAGAGCAGGACGGCGGCGATGACGAGGGTGCCGTAGATCGCAAGGACCCAGAAGATGCCGCGCCAGTCCATCACCAGCAACAGCTGCGAGCCGAGCACGGGCGCCAGTACCGGCGCGAGACCGTTCACCAGGGCGAGCCTGGAGAGCATCTTGACGAGGGGCTTGCCACCGAAGAGATCCCGGACCATCGCCATGGCAACCACACCACCGGCAGCAGCACCGAAGCCCTGCAGCACGCGGAACACACCGAGCCACACAATGTCCTGGGACAGCGCTGCACCCACACAGGCGAGCACGTGGAATGCCGTCGCCAGGATCAGGGGCAGCCTGCGGCCGATCTTGTCGCTCCACGGTCCGACAACGAGCTGCCCGACACCGAACCCGATCATTGTTCCGGTCAGCGTGAGCTGGATTGCGGCAGCTGACACACCGAGTTCACGCTCGAGCGTGGGGAATGCCGGGAGGTACAGGTCGATCGTGAACGGACCGAGTGCGGTGAGCGCGCCGAGAACCAGGATGTAGACCAGTCGCTGGCGGGCGGAAAGACGGTCTCCGGGGTGAAAAACAGAACTCACTAACTGGTGTCCTTGACGTTGTGGGGTGGAATGGGAAGCTCATCCGGCTCGGCAGGCCCCGTTCGCGCGCACAGGTGTACAACGATGCAGGAGCACTGACCGAATCTGGCTGCGGCGACAGGAGGCAGTGACACGAATCGGTACACAACCAAGAGACTAAAAGCCGTCCGTCGCGTTCCGCATTCCCAATCGAATCGATTCGATAGCGTCACGGATCAGCCTAATGGCGCGCGGGGTCCGTCACAAAACAGAATTTGGCTCTATTTTGAAATCGGCCGTCGTCAGGCCGGCGCGGCCGCACTTGACGCCAAAGTGACTGCCTCGAATCCGCTCGGGTCACCCAGCACCCGCTCGAACGCGAGCTCTGCCGCCCCGATCATCAGCAGGTTGGAGCCGAGTTCCGCCGCGCTGACGCGCACGCTGCCGAACGACGCGGGAAGCGCGTTTTCGGCAACAGCTGCGAGCAATCGCTCGGGGTCGACGACGAGCAATGAAGCGAGGAATCCGCCAAGCACGATCAGCTGCGGGTTCAGGATGTTGACGGCCCCGGCCAGCGCGACGCCCAGATAGTCGAGTTGGGCATTGACCGTGGCGCGAACCTCGGCGGAGTCAGAGGCGAGGAGAGCGCGCTCCAGCTCGTCGGCATCCGCACTGGCAAGTCCGAGAACGCGCAGCAGGTCGCGGCGGGTAACCTCGGCCTCAAGCGTGCCGGTGACGCCGGCAGAATCTGTGTTGCCGCTGCTGCTCACCCTGGTGTGGCCGAACTCGCCCGCGTAGCCGTCGACCCCGCCGATGGCAACGCCGCCGACGATGAGACCGCCACCGATTCCGCTGGCACCGCCGTTGAGGTAGATGAGATCGGTGAGGCCCTTGCCCGCGCCGAAATACCGCTCGGCCATCGCGCCGAGGCTGGCATCGTTGGCGGCGAAGACCGGATAACCGGTCGCCAGCTCCAGCATTTCGGCCAGCGGTTCGTCGACCCAACCGAGGTGCGGGGCGTGCCGCACGAGTCCGTCCTGGGCACGGACGAGTCCAGGCACGGCAACGCCGATTCCGACAATCCGTGCGTTCGGGTCGAGTTCGGTACGGAGGTCAGCGATGACGCGGACGGCGATGTCCACCGCCTCGACCGCGGTCGGCGCGGCGTCGACAGCATGGCGGATGCGACGGTGCACGGTCCCATCGAGACCGACGATCCCCACTGTGATGGCATCGATTTCGGGGTTGATGGCCACAGCGACGACGTGCTCGTTCACTGCGACGATCGGGCTGGGACGACCGACCTGGTTGGTGTGGTCAGGCTCCCGCTCGACCGCGAGGCCAAGTTCGACGAGTTCTGCGACCAACGCCGCGATAGTCGACCTGTTCAGACCTGTAAGGCGGGTCAGCTGGGATCGTGAAGAGGCACCATTTCGATGCACCAGGCGCAGGATCGTCGACAGATTGTGCCGCCTGACGTCGTCATGATTGTTTCCCTGCACGGTCTGCCTCTTTCGCGTCAACACCCCTGACCAGCTACCCGCTCAGCCGTGACTGCTAGTCATCCGCTGGCGATCCGGATCGCTCAAGATTACCCGCCGAGATGCAGTGTAGGTTCACGCCAACCCAATTTTGTGGTGGCAGTCTACAAATCGGCGCGAAATCGGAGTTGTGGTCGTTATGGGGCGCTCAGAACGACCACAACTCCGATTTCGCGCAGATGACGACCTTTCCGTCTATTGCGCGACCGGTGTCGCCGCCTGCGCGGCGAGCGCTGAATGCGGGCGCGGGCCGCGAGACCGATGACGCCGCGCTCACCGTGATGTCGCCATCCGTTTCGGTGACGGTAAAGGTGACGACCGACCCGTCGAGAGGATTGGTGACCTCGACGGTGCGGGTGCCGCTGAAGCCCGGGTAGACGGTGAGCAATGCTCCGTCGGTGTAGTCGTAGTCGGGCCTGTCGGTACGCGAGCCCGTGACGATGACGGCCCCCTCGCGCACCCACAGCGGGATGCTGTCGAACGCGTGGGTCTCGGTGCGCCAGCCTCCTCCGGAGACGACAACACCGGTGAGGTAGTTGGTCCACGTGCCCGCCGGCAGGTAGTACCGCACCTCTCCTGCAGCGCTGAAGACCGGCGCGACGAGCAAGTCCGGACCGAGCAGGTATTGCCGATCGAGGTACTCGGTGGCTGGGTCATCGCCGAATTCCAGCTGCATCGGACGCATGAACGGGGTACCGCTCCTGTGCGCTTCCAGCCCGACCTCGTAGAGGTATGGCATCAACGCCAACTTGAGCGTCGTGAAGCGACGGGTCACGTCGACAGCGCTCTGGCCTGGCGCCTCGCTGCCGTCGTCGAACAGCCACGGCACCCGGTAGCTCGTTGACCCGTGCAGCCGGGAGTGACTCGACATCAGGCCGAAGGCCAGCCAGCGTTTGAAGACAGCGGCGTCTGGCATGCCCTCGAATCCGCCGATGTCGTGGCTCCAGTAGCCGAAGCCGCTGAAGGCTAGCGACAGTCCGCCGCGCAGCGTCTCGGCCATCGATTCGAAGCTGGATGAGTTATCTCCACCCCAGTGCACCGGCTGCTGCTGACCACCGACAGTGGCAGACCGAGCGAACAGCACGGCATCCCCCTCGCCCCTGTGCTCTTGCAGCACCTCGAAGACGGCCTTGTTGTAGAGCTGGGTATAGAGGTTGTGCATGACGAGAGGCGAGCTGCCGTCGTGCCAAACCACATCCGTTGGGATGCGTTCGCCGAAGTCGGTCTTGATGGCGTCGACGCCCTGGCTGAAGAGGTGACGCAACTTGCCCTGGAACCAGGTGACGGCCTCCGGGTTAGTGAAGTCGACCAGGCCCATGCCTGCCTGCCACATGTCCCACTGCCAGACGTCGCCGTTCGGCTTCTTCACGAGGTAGCCGGCTGCCTTGGCCTCGGCGAAGATGTCGGCGCGCTGGGCGATGTAGGGGTTGATCCAGGCGCTGACGTGCAGGTTCTTGTCGTGCAGCCTGGCCAGCATGCCCTCAGGGTCTGGGAAGACGCGAGGGTCCCACTCGAAGTCGGTCCAGTTGAATTCGCGCATCCAGAAGCAGTCAAAGTGGAACACGGAGAGCGGCAGGTCGCGCTCGGCCATGCCATCAATGAAGCTGTTCACTGTGGCTTCGTCGTACTGGGTGGTGAAAGAGGTCGACAGCCACAGTCCGTATGACCAGGCAGGAACGCGGGCAGGACGCCCGGTGAGGCGCGTGTAACGCTCGAGGATCTCCTTCTTGGTTGGCCCGTAAATCACCAGGTATTCCAGGGCCTCGCCCGCAACCGAGAACTGCACCTCCTCGACCGACTCGGTGCCGACCTCGAACGAGACGTGCTCCGGGTGGTTGACGAGCACACCGTAGCCGCGGTTAGTGAGGTAGAACGGGATGTTCTTGTACGACTGCTCGCTCGACGTGCCGCCATCGGCATTCCAGATGTCGATGGTCTGGCCGTTCTTCACGAGCGGGCCGAACCGTTCACCGAGCCCGTAGACGAGTTCCCCGACGCCGAGCGAGAGGCGGCCGTGCACATAAGCGGATGCCGGTGCCAGACCCGTCGTTGTCACGCCGGATACCCCGGCTGGCTCGGTGGTGATCGGCGCATCGTCGTCGAGGGTGAGGTAGCCGATCGACTTGTGGCCACTGGATGTGAGGCGCGTGCCTTCTGCATCGAATGTCAGGTTCCACGGCGCACCGCGGGTGATGCGAGCGGTGAGGGGTCCTGCAGTGATCGTGCCGTCGGCATCCGTCACCGCGACCTCGCCGTGGCCTGGTTCTTCACCGACGAGCTCGAAGCCGGGGCCGGTATCGCCGCCGGTGTTTTTCTCAATCCGAACACGGATGACGCCCTCAAGCGGCGACGACAGAGTAATCCCGAGCAACGCCCGGTTGAGCACGTCTCCGCGACGCTCGATGACTTTGGTGGGTGCAGAGATTTGCAGGCTATTGCCACGCTGATCGATGTCGTATGCCTCCTGAGCGTAGAGGGCATCGACGCCGGGCCTGACGTGCCAGAATCCATCGGTGAATTTCATAACTACTTGACTGCCCCTGCGGTGATGCCCCTGGTGAGGGTGCGTTGGAAGATGAGGAAGAAGATCAGCGTGGGCAACAGGCCAAGCAGAGCGGATGCGCTCGTGGTGGTGACGTCCATCATGCGGTCACCCTGCAGCACGCTGATCGCGACGGGAACGGTTTGGGTCGCGTTGCTCACCAGGAAGGTGAGCGGAATCAGGAATTCGTTCCAGGTCCAGATAAAGAAGAAGATCAGCAGCACACTGAGCGTGGGTCGCGTGATGGGGAAGACGACCCGCCAGAGGATGGTGAATCGGCTCGCGCCATCGATCGAGGCGGCCTCGAGGATCTCGCGCGGGAAGGTGCCGAGCACGGATGCCAGCAGATAGGTGCCGAACGCGCTCTGGATCACCACGAAGATGATGATGACGGCCCACTGGTTGTCGTACAGTCCGACCAGCTTGAACATGAAGTACAGCGGGTAGAGCAGCACCTCCTGCGGCAGCATGTTGGCCAGCAGGATGAGGAGCACGATCCAGGTGCGGCCCTTGACCCGGCCGATGCCGAGCGCGAAGGCGTTCAGCAGCGAGATGACGACGGCGAGAACTGCGACGGTTCCTGAGATGAAGAAACTGTTCCAGAGTTTCTGCGGGAAGTTAACGCGCTGCCAGAACGAGGTCAGCCCGTCGAAATAGAGCTCCTTCGGCAGGGAGAGAGGGCCAGACGTGTTGTACTCACTCGGCGATTTGAACGAGTTGAGCAGGATCAGAAGGAACGGCACGGCGATGAGCAGGCCGATCAGGATGGCGACGACGAGGATGAGCCAGTCGCCAGGCGTCTTTCTCGTCATCCCTCCCTTGCCCTTTTTCGCGGTGGGGCGCGACGGCGCAGGCTGTGGTGTGGGAGCGGGCTTCGGGAGGGCGGCGTCTGCCGGATTCTTCAGGGTGGTTGACGACATCAGCGTTCCTCTTCCTTGCGCTCGAGCCGGGTCTGGGCGATGACGAATACCACTGCGACAGCGGCGACCACGATCGTCAGCGCCGTTGCGATGGTGGCTCCGTATCCGACCTGCTGTGACTGGAAGAACTCGCTGTACGCGTAGTAGGCCGGCACGATGGTCGACGTGCCTGGGCCACCGCCGGTCAGGGTGTAAATGGGGCCGAACACCTTGAGCGCCGCGATCGTGCAAGTGAGGGTGACGACGAAGATCTCAGGCCGGATGATGCTGACCGTGATGGCACGGAATCGCTGGAACCAGTTCGCCCCATCGAGCTCTGCAGCCTCGTAGAGTTCGGGGTCGACGCGTTGCAGCGCGGCCATGAAGATGACGATTGGGTAGCCAAGCTGTACCCAGATCATGATGATCATGATGCTGGGAAGCGCGGTGTCAGGGCTGCCGAGCCAGTTGTGCTGCAGTGAGCCGAGCCCGATTGCCTCAAGCACCTGGTTGAGCGCGCCATTCTGCGGCCGAAGGATCCAGCCGATCACGATTGCGGCGATCACCGCTGGCAGGATCTGCGGCAGGTAATAGGTAGCGCGAAGGAAGCTGGCGAGCTTGCCGCCGAACTTCTTGCCGATGAGGTCGAAGAGCATGGCGGCGAGCACGAGTCCGAGCAGTGTTGGCACGACGACCATGGCAACCACCATGGCGATCGAGTTGCCGAACGACGCCCAGAATGTGCTGTCACCGAGGAGCTTCTCCCAGTTGTCGAGCCCAATCCACTCCGGGGGCTTGATGCCCCGGTATTGCGTGAAGGTAAGGTAGATGTTCCAGACCAGCGGAATCAGGATGATCAGGGTGATCAGCGTGAGGCCTGGCACGAGGTACACCCAGAAGCCCTTACTGCTGCTGCCGGGGATGAGGCTGCGGTACTGCGGCTTTCGACGTACCGGTTCGTCGATTGCGAGAGAAGTCGCCATGCGAATTCCTATCCTTGCGAGGTAGCCGGGGGCCGTGTCAGGCCCCCGGCTAGTGGAACGGATGGTGCGAATGGTGCGATTTGTGCGGCAGCTGCCCGGAGTTAGCCGACGATGTCGTCGACGCCTGACTGGTACTGCTCACCGAGCTGCTTCTGAACGTCCTTGACCGACTTGGTACCGTTCAAGAGCTCCTGCAGGCCGGCATTCAGCTCGTCGTAGAACGTCGAGGTGGGCCAGTCCGGGTAGAAGGCGATGCCATCCTTCTCGGTCAGCGCGTTGAAGTTCGCAATGAGTTCCTGGCTCTTCGGGTCGGTGATGTCAGCGGTGTTCGCCGCTACAGGAATTCCACCGTTGTTGCCAATCAGCGCCTGGATTTCTGGACGCATCGTGATGTCAATGAATTTGTATGCCAGTTCCTTGTTCTTCGCGTTCTCAGGCACGACCCACATGTTGCCGGCGGATCCGGGTGACAGCTCGGTCTCAGGGAAGAGGAAGGTACCCCAGTCGAAGCCAGTTGCTTCTGTCGTGAAGCGGTTGTACCACCAGCTACCGGAGAAGAAGATCGGGTACGTGCCGTCGATGAAGGAGGTGCCGGCATCTTCAGCCTTCAGGCCGGTTGCATCCGTGCTGATGTAGCCGGCATCCGTCCAATCCTTGATCGTCTGGGTGGCGTAGCTGATCTCAGGGCCCTGCCAGTCGATGGGGTTGCTGTAGAGCTGGTAGTCATTCACCCAGTCACGGTCGGCCTTCGCCAGCGCGAGCTGGTACCAGAGCTGACCAAGCGGGTACTCGGTTGCGGCCTCGGCGAGCGGGGTGATCCCCTTCGCCTGGAACGCAGCGAGCACGTCTTCGAACTCGGACAGCGTTGTCGGGACCTCGAGGCCGTTGGCCGCGAACATGTCCTTGTTGTAGTAGACCTCGACGTACTCGCCGTAATTCGGCACGCCGTACCAGGAGCCATCACCCATGACACCGTTGTCGTCGTATTTGGCCGTTGTCTGCAGCGATGGGGCGAGCTTGTCTGCCCAGCCGAATTCATCAACAGCGTCATCGAGGTTGGACAGCAGCCCCTGGCTGGCCAGCAGGCCGGCGGTGGCGTTGCCCTTGTTGTACTCGAGCACGTCTGGCGCCTCGTTGGAGTTCAGCACCTGGCTCGCGGTGGAGCGGATCTGCTCGAAGCTCTTCTCTTCGAATTCGACGGTTGCGTCCGTCTCCTCTTCGAAAGTCTTGATTGCCTCGTCCCAGGCGATTCCCATCGCACTGTCTGCGCTCTCGAAGTGCCAGAGCTTCAGGGTCTTGCCATCTTCGGCCGAATCACCGGAGCCGGAGGCCGAGCAGCCGGAGAGGACCAGAGCACTGGCGCCCAGGAGGGCGATGCCGGCCAGGAGCTTTCTGCTTTTCTTCATGAGTACTACTTCCTTGTAGGGCCGCCGTAGCGGCTTGGATTCATGGGATGACGCATGGTGACGCGTGAAACGAATGTGTCGAAACGTTTCGATAATCGCTGTGAAAATGTCCTTTCGATGCGGAGGCGGTTAGGGAAGGTGAGGGGAGGCCGTTGAGCCGAGAGCGATGTAGCGGGGCTCGATGAGTTCGACGTGTGGGAGCGCATCGCCCTGGAGCTGCGCCATGATCAGCTGAACTGCGCGGGAACATGACTCGCCTGACGGCAGTGGAATGACGTCGAGCGGCGGGTTCAGATGGTCGGTTTCGAAGCTGGAACAGGCCGACACGACCGAGAGATCTTCTGGCACTCTGATGCCGCGCTGGCTCAATAATTCGAGCACCATCGACTGCACGGGTTCGTTCGAGTTGAGCACCAGTGCCGTCATTGCCGGCAGCGCCTCAGAGAGTGCGTCGAGAGCCGACTTCACTCCGGCCGAGTCCTCGGCCGACGGTATGAATGCCGAATCAATGCCATGCTTGGCGGTCTCGGCCAGGAACGAGTCCCTGAAGCGCGGCGGAAAGTTAGAACCCCGCTCGTACACGATCGGGGCCTGGCCGAGCAGCCCGATCCGCGAATGACCGAGTCCCACCAGACGCTGCACGCTCATTTCGGCCGCGCGCTCGAAATCAAGGTCGACACAGGTGAGCCCGGTGGTGTCGCTCGGGATGCCGACAACGGTGGCCGGCAGCCCCAGCTCACGGATGAGATCCGTGCGCACATCTTCTGTCGACACATCAAGCAACAGGATTCCGTCGACCAGCGACGACCGAGCAACCCGGCGCAGTCCGCTCGTGGCTTCGTCCTGCGTGAGCAGCAGCACGTCATAGTTGTATTCGCGTGCAGCCTTCACGATTGCGAGCACAAAAGTCATGTGCGCCGGAGCGTAGGTTCCCGAGTGCAGCGGGGCACTCAACGCGAAGATGTTTGTGCGGCTGCCCTTGAGCATTTGCGCCCCGGCGTTCGGCCGGTAGTCAAGCTCCTGCACCGCGAGATCGATTCGTCGGCGAGTGGATTCTGCGATCGACCGCTTGCCACTAAGTGCGTACGAAACTGTCGAAATGGACACACCGGCGACGCGTGCAACGTCGTGGATATTGGCCATCAGAACTCCATTGTCTAAACGTTTCGATAGTGCGTTGATCAGGAGCCTAAAACAGCCGGATGCCGAACCGCAAGACATTTGTGGTAATTGACGACAAATTCAATGCAGAGAGTTGAGCAGCCGCTCAGAGAGCGTCATCCGCTACCCGCAGCGCGAGCACAACACCTGCATCACGGAGCCAGCGTCGCGGATCAGCCATCGCATCCGCTGGCGAGCCCGCCAGGTCGGTCAGCGACACGGCCTCGGCAAATCCAAAGCTCTGTACCCCGATCGACCCGGCAACGAGCAACGCCTTCGCCCCAGAATCATTGGCCAGACCGGTTATGTATGCGGGTACTTTGCCCGCGGCCGACTGACTGTCGAATCGCCCCTCGCCGGTGATCACCACGGATGCCGTAGCCACGGCATCCGGAACCCCGAGCGCTGCCCCGATCGCTGCAGAACCCGGTGCGATCTCGGCACCCCAGTGCAACAGGCCGAACCCCGTTCCCCCTGCCGCACCCGCTCCCGGACACTCCGCGTCCGCTGGCAGCAGCCGGGTGAGGTTGCGAAGCCCCGATTCCATCTCGTTCACCTGTGCGGTATTCGCACCCTTCTGTGGCCCGAAGACGCTCGCGGCACCGAACCGCCCAAGCAGCGGATTGGTCACATCGGAGAGGACCAGCGCGCCACCGGCCGGAATGGATCGCAAGCCGGTCACATCGATCGCCGCCAGGTTCTCAAGCCCTCGATTGCCCAGTGCGATCGAATCGCCGGCCCGATCAACGAAACGCGCACCGAGCGCCCGCAGGGCACCTGCGCCGCCGTCAGTCGATGAGCTGCCACCGATGGCAAGCAGCAGCCGCCCTACGCCATGATCAAGCGCTGCAGCGATGGCCTGCCCGAAGCCGAAGGTGTGGGCGTCGAGCGGCCGCAA
The DNA here is from genome assembly GCF_047530025.1 of Leifsonia sp. A12D58. Classification (NCBI taxonomy): domain Bacteria; kingdom Bacillati; phylum Actinomycetota; class Actinomycetes; order Micrococcales; family Microbacteriaceae; genus Leifsonia; species Leifsonia sp. A12D58. The sequence continues at coordinate 262,700 of NZ_JBLJAT010000003.1, forward strand.
TGGATTGAGCAGCGCGATGCCGCTCGTGTTCGCAAGCTCGACGACAGCCGTGCCGCCCGGCACAGCCAGCGGCGCAGTCAGCGGCACAGCCAGCGGCGCGGATGCATCCGGCGGTTCGGGTGCATCCGGAGCATCGGGCAGCAACAGCCAGTACGCGTAGACGGCGCGATCGTCGGGGCCGCGTACGGTGACGGGCATCCGGATGCTGCCGGGCACCGCCATCTCGAACGCCTCAAGCGTGCCCTCTCCCCCGTCGGCCATCGGCAACAGCCGCACATCGTCATCCGGTCGTACCGACAACCAGCCGTCAGCAATCGCCACGGCAACCTCGAGAGCACTCGCGGTTCCCTTGAATGAATCAGGGGCGATGACGACGCGCATCAGGCCGGTTCAGCAGTCGCGGCGCCAGCAGGCAGCGGCGCCGTGCTCTGTCGCACAACCAGACTTGTCGCCAGATCCATCCGGCGATTCTCCAGCTGTGGCTCCTTACGCAGCTGCAGCACCAGCTTCGCCGCTTCCTCCGCCATCTCAGTGAGGGGCTGCCGCACTGTCGTCAGCGGCGGACCGACCCAGCGCGCGACGGGCAAATCATCGTAACCGACGACCGAAAGATCGGCCGGAATCGAGAGACCGAGGGTGCGGGCCGCCTCGTACACGCCCATCGCCTGCAGGTCGCTGCCCGAGAAGATCGCACTCGGCCGCTCGCTGCGCTGCAGCAACTCCATCGCCCGGCGCTGTCCGCCCTCCGGATGAAAATCACCCTCAACGACCAGTGTCGGATCGAAGGCGATACCCGCGGCCTCCAGGGCGGCACGGTATCCGCCGACCCTCGCACGACTGCACATCATCTCGTCTGGTCCGCTGATCATGCCGATACGCGTGTGACCCAGGCTGACCAGGTGTTGGGTGGCGGCAAAGCCGCCCGACCAGTTCGCCGAACCGATCGACGGCACGTCAGGAGCGGGATCCCCCGCCGGGTCGACAACGACGAATGGGATGTTCCGTGTCGCCAGCTGCTGCTTGTAGTCGGCAGAGAGGTCGGAGAAGATCAGGATGACGCCGGCCGGGTTGCGCTGCAGCACGCCGTCGATCCAGCCGACACCGGGCGAATGCCTGTCACCACTCTCTGTGAGGATGATGCTCATGCCGTTGGCCCTGGCCACTCGCTCGACACCGCGAATCACCTCGATTGCCCAGGCACTGTCGAGTTCGTGGAACACCAGCTCGATCAAAGGAGCGGATGCCGCGGCATCCCCCCGCTTGCTGTAACCGTTGGTGGCCAGCAGCGCTTCAACCCGCGCTCGCGTCGCCGGGGCGACGTCGCCCCGGCCATTCAGCACCTTCGACACCGTCGGTAGCGACACTGCTGCCTGCTCAGCGATCGAGGACAGGGTGACCCTGGTCGCGTCACCCATCTCTTCGTGCAACATTTCTGATTCCTTACGTACGACATTCGGCGGCGATGCTTGCGCAGCAATCCAACGATGTCAATCCAAACGATTTCGAATAGCGTATCGAAACTTTCGTTTCCGGGTGACGACAGTATTCCACCATGATCCCGCCGAACATCCGGCACAACTCCGCACCTGAATTACCTTTTTGTTGTCCTTGACTGCAAATCGCGGGGCACATATCATCAGAGCGTCTAAGCACTTTCGGCGAAATCGTCGAAACTTTCGAGAGGTTCAATGATGAACAGACACAACACAGCACGATTGCTCGCCGTTGCGGCGGTGGTCGGCATTGCAGCTGGTTCGCTCACGGGGTGCAGTACGAGCGGCGCTGACGGTAATGCAGACGGCAAAGTCACCCTCACGTGGTGGCACAACGGCACCCAGGATCCGCTCAAGGGTCTGTGGGCCGACGTGGCAGCAGAGTTCGAAGCCGATCATCCCAATGTCACGGTCAAGGTCACCGGATACCAGAACGAAGACCTGCAGAAGACCCTCATCCCGAACGCATTGCGTTCAAATACTCCGCCCGATCTCTTCCAGTCATGGGGTGGCGGCGAGCTGAAGGCCCAGGTCGAAGCAGGATACGTCAAAGACATCTCCGCCGACGTGAGCGACGAGCTTGACGCCATCGGGCCGACAGCCAGCGGATGGCAAATCGACGGCGCAACATACGCGCTCCCGTTCAGCTTCGGCGTCGAGGGCTTCTGGTACAACAAAGATCTCTTCGCACAGGCCGGAATCACCGCAGCGCCGACGACATTCGATGAACTCAACGACGACGTCGACAAGCTCAAGTCCGCTGGCATCACTCCGATCGCTGTCGGTGCGGGCGACAAGTGGCCCGCCGCGCACTGGTGGTACAACTTCGCGTTGAAGTCGTGCTCACCTGAAGTTCTCACCAAGGCCCAGGCCGACCACAACTTCGACGATGACTGCTTCGTCACGGCAGGCGATGAGCTGGAGGAGTTCCTCGGTTCAGAGCCATTCCAGGAAGGCTTCCTGGCCACACCGGCCCAGCAGGGTGCAGGTAGCTCCGCCGGTCTCGTCGCCAACGGACAGGCAGCCATGGAGCTCATGGGCCACTGGGAGCCAGGTGTGATCGGCGGTCTCACCCCTGACCTGACGGTTCCGTCGTTCCTCGGCTGGTTCAACTTTCCCGGCATCACGGGCGCAGCCGGCGATCCGACGGCAGCCCTCGGCGGCGGTGACGGATTCGCATGCGCGCAGAACGCTCCGAAGGAGTGCGTCGAACTGCTGAAGTACATCACCAGCGTCGACGTACAGAAGCGGTTCGGTGCGAGCGGCGCCGGTATCCCCGTCACGTCGGGCGCCGAGACCAGCATCACCGATCCCAACCTTGCTGAGGTTCTCAACGGCAAGAATTCGGCATCGTACGTGCAGCTCTGGCTCGACACTGCGTACGGTCCGACAGTCGGCGGCGCCATGAACGACGGCATCGTCAACCTGTTCGCCGGTAAGGGCAGCCCCAAGGACATCGTCAAGGGCATGCAAGACGCGGCAGCAACCGAGTAGTCAGAAACCATGTCAGCTACCATCACCACACCGACCGGACCCGCGGTTTCCGCGGGTCCGGCCCCGGTGCCATCCCCCGCTCAGCGGAGGCCATCCTCGCGCGTGAAGAAGCGGCTCGAGATCGCTCTCTTCGTCGGGCCGGCAGTCATCGTCTATCTCGCGTTCGTGCTGCTTCCCGTTGGCCTTGCCGCCGTCTACAGCCTGTTCAAGTGGAACGGCTACGGGCCGCTCGAAGACTTCAACTTCCCCGCCAATTACGTGCGCGCTCTCACCGACCCCGTCTTCATCGACGCTATCGGTCACAACATGTTCATCGTTGTGGCGTCGCTGGTCGTGCAGGGTCCGATCGCGATCGGCGTCGCCCTTCTGATCAACCGCAAGCTGCGCGGGCGCACCATCTTCCGCGTCATCATCTTCATTCCCTATGTACTGAGCGAGGTCATTGCCGGCCTGTCCTGGCGCCTGCTGCTTCAGCCGAACGGTCCGTTCGACTCGTTCCTGGCATCAATCGGACTCGGCGATCTCAAGCAGCTCTGGCTGGCCGACTCCGACATCGTGCTCTGGACACTCTTCGCCATCCTCACCTGGAAGTACGTCGGCTTCGCCATCATCCTGTTCCTGGCCGGGCTGCAAGGCGTGCCGGAAGAGCTCTCTGAAGCTGCACAGATCGATGGCGCCAGCTGGTGGCAGGTACAGCGGCACATCACCATCCCACTGCTCGGACCGACAATCCGCATCTGGGCCTTCCTGTCGATCATCGGCTCGCTGCAGCTGTTCGACATGGTCTGGATCGTGACCGGAGGTGGGCCCGCAAATGCGACGACCACCATGGCCACCTACATGGTTCAGTACGGTTTCCAGCGCTCCCAGCTCGGCTACGGCAGCGCCGTCGCCGTCATCCTCTTCCTCATCTCGCTCGCCATCGCCCTCGTGTACCAGCGGTACGTACTTCGCCGCGACCTCGAGGGCGGCCTGACCCAAGGAGTGGGTTGATATGACCAGCTCGACACTTATACGCGGCCAGAAGCGCCGCACCGGCTTCGATTGGGGCCAGCCGTTCGTCTATCTCGTCGCGCTGGTGATCGCCGGTATCACTATCGCGCCCGTCGCCTTCGTCTGGGTGAACGGATTCCGCACAACGGCCCAGCTCAACTCCGATCCCGGGGGGCTCCCTGACCCGTGGTATTTCGGCAACTACCTTGAAGTGCTGTCGTCTCCTGCATTCTGGACCCAGGTGATGAACAGCTCGATCGCTGCGTTCGGAACAACACTGGGTGTCATCGTGCTCGGCGTGATGGCGGCATTCGTGATCGCCAGGTACACGTTCAAGGGCCGCGACGCGCTCTACGCCATGTTCACAGCCGGCCTGTTGTTCCCCATCACCGTGGCGGTGTTGCCGCTCTACCTGATGCTGCGCAGCCTCGGCCTGCTCGGCACCCTCGCCGGTGTGATGATCCCGCAGGTGGCGTTCGCCCTTCCCGTGACGATCATTATTCTGGTGCCCTTCCTCCGGGCAATCCCCGTCGAACTTGAGGATGCCGCATCCATCGACGGCGCCAGCCGCTTCGGCTTCTTCTGGCGCATCCTGCTACCCCTTGCGGGTCCCGGCCTCGTCACCGTCGGCGTGCTCGCCTTCGTCGGCAGCTGGAACGCCTATCTGTTGCCGCTGCTGATGCTGAACGACGAGTCGACGTACACGCTGCCACTTGGCGTGCAATTCTTCTCGACGCAGTATTCGCAGGACACCGCGAAGGTGTTGGCATTCACCTCGCTGGCAATGTTGCCCGCACTGCTGTTCTTCACGCTGGCCCAACGTCGAATCGTCGGCGGTCTGACAGGGGCGGTGAAGGGATGAGCACCGAAACAGTAGGAGTCGAGATGACAGACGTCGAGCGGATATCTGGCACGTGGCACGACAAGACCCTCCCCCTCTCCAAACGGGTCGATGCGCTCATCGCCGCGATGTCGCTGCGCGAGAAGGTGGCCCAGCTCTATGGGATCTGGGTTGGGGCATCCGCTGAGGGCGGCGATGTCGCCCCGCATCAGCACGACCTGAACGATGATGTCGATCTCAACGACCTGATTCCGTCGGGACTCGGGCAGCTGACTCGACCGTTCGGCACCGCTCCGGTCGATGCCGCCGTCGGCGCGCTCTCGCTGCTTCGCACCCAGCGGCGCATCATCGACGGCAGCCGTTTCGGCATTCCAGCGATGGCCCACGAAGAGTGCCTGGCCGGGTTCGCGACGTGGGGAGCGACGGCATACCCCGTCCCCCTCAGCTGGGGCGCGACCTTCAATCCAGAGCTTGTCTCATCGATGGCCGCCCGGATCGGTGCTGACATGCGCTCGGTCGGGGTGCACCAGGGACTTGCTCCGGTGCTCGACGTTGTGCGCGATGCACGGTGGGGCCGCGTGGAGGAGACGATCGGTGAGGATCCGTATTTGATCGGCACGATCGCATCCGCTTATATCCGCGGGCTCGAATCGGCCGATGTCGTCGCCACGCTCAAGCATTTCGTGGGGTACTCGGCGTCGAAGGCCGGTCGCAACCTCGCGCCCGTCTCCATCGGTCGGCGCGAGCTGGCCGACGTACTGCTGCCGCCGTTCGAGATGGCGGTGCGCGAGAGTGGTGTGCGCTCGGTAATGAACTCGTATGCAGACATCGACGGCGTGCCGACTGCAGCGGATGCCTCACTGCTGACCGAGCTGCTGCGCGACACCTGGGGCTTCGACGGCACTGTCGTCGCCGACTACTTCGCCATCGGTTTTCTGAACATGCTCCACCGCGTCGCCGAGGACTGGACGGCCGCCGGCGCTCTGGCGCTCGAGGCCGGTATCGATGTCGAGCTTCCGACGGTCAAGTCGTTCGCCGAGCCGTTCATCGAGGCCATCGAGTCAGGTCGCGTCGACGAGCGGTTCGTTGACAGGGCGCTGCGTCGGGTGCTCAGGCAGAAGGCCGAATTCGGCATGCTCGACGCCGATTGGTCGCCCGTGCCCAGCGCTCTCGTCGGTGTCGATACCGACAACGTCGACGCGCTGCGGGCGAGCATCGATCTCGACTCTGCAGCGAACCGCGCCATCGCGCGGCGTATCGCTGAAGAGGCAATCGTGCTGCTGCGCAATGACGGCGTGCTGCCGTTGCGGGCGCCCAAGCGCATTGCGGTGATCGGCCCGAACGCCGACGAGCCGTACGCGGTGCTCGGCTGCTATTCGTTCCCCTCCCACGTGGGTGTGCACCACCCAGAGATCCCGATCGGACTCGAGTTGCCGACCCTGTTGGAGTCGTTGCTGCACGAATTTCCCGATGCAGCCATCGACTTCGCGCGTGGTACCAGCGTCGACGGCGGAGAGCGCGACGGGTTCGCGGTTGCTGTTGCGGCGGCATCCGGTGCGGATGTCGTTGTGCTCGCGCTCGGCGACCGCGCCGGACTCTTCGGCAGGGGCACGAGCGGCGAAGGCTGCGACGCCCCGAGCCTGGAACTGCCAGGCGCCCAGCAACAGCTAATGGATGCCGTGCTCGCAACGGGCACACCGACTGTCGTCACCCTGCTCGCCGGCCGGCCGTACGCGCTGGGCTCTGCAGCCACTGAGGCGTCGGCGATCGTGCAGACGTTCTTCCCTGGCGAAGAGGGAACGGGTGCCATCGCCGGTGTGCTGAGCGGCAGGGTCAACCCGAGCGGTCGCCTGCCGGTGAGCATCCCGGCCCATCCCGGTGCGCAGCCGTCGACGTACCTCGCTTCACCGCTCGCCGCTGCCAGTGACGTGTCGAACATCGACCCGACGGCCGCCTTCCCGTTCGGGCACGGCATCGGATATTCGACGTTCACGTGGTCGGATGCTGCGGTGTCGGCCGAGTCCATCGCCACCGACCGTTCGGTTGTCGTCTCACTTGAGGTGCGCAACTCCGGTGAGGTCGGTGGCAGCGAGATCGTGCAGCTCTATCTGCACGATCCGGTCGCAAGCATCGTGCGTCCCGTGCAGCGGTTGATCGGCTACACCAAGCTCGAGCTCGAGCCAGGGGACGCAGCGCGCGTGCGCTTCGAGGTGCCGGCGGACCTCACGAGCTTCACAGGAACTGACGGGCACCGGATCGTCGAGCCAGGCGAGATCGTGCTCGGCTTCGGCCGCTCAAGTGGCGACATCGTCTTCGCGCAGTCGGTGCGCCTCGATGGTGCGGTGCGGCGGGTTGACCACACGCGGGCGCTGCATGCGGTTGTCACGGTGGAGCCGGATTCCGGGGCGAGGCTCTGAGGTGTGGCGTGGCTGGTTTTGTTGTCCCCGTGCGGAGCTACGCACTGCATAACTCCTGCAATGCGTAACTCCTGCAATTTCATGACTCTGCCAAATGCATAACTCCTGCAATTTGACCGCCGGCCAACTTGGCTCCCCGGAAACACGGGAGTCCTGGGCAGCCGGTATCCCGAATTGCAGGAGTTATGCACGACGGTTGGGTCAGCCGACCAAGCCCGCCCGCATCCATGTGCCCCAAGAGCTCAGCCGCGGCCGGGTCTGAGCCCGTGCCAGGTCCACGCCCCCCTCCCTGCATAACTCCTGCAATTTGACCGTCGGCTAACTTGGCTCCCCGGAAACACAGGGAATCCGGCGACCGGTATCCCGAATTGCAGGAGTTATGCACGCGGGGCTGCGGACCGAACAGGCTGACCGAACAGGCGGACCGAACAGGCGGACCGAACAGGCTGACCGAACAATAGGTCGATCCGCTGATCGGACAACCAACCGCCCACGCCCGCACAGAGATCCGCCCCGCACAAGCCGCTTATCTCTCGCACCGAACCCGCACCAGCTTTCGCATCGACTCGCGCGCCCCTTTTTTTCGCGCGGCCGGTAGCGCTGACCCAAGCACTGTGCCAATATGTTTACACGTCCAACAAATCACCATTGATGCTGAATCGGAGTTCGACAATGTCACTCACCCCCACCCCGGCCGATAAGTTCTCCTTCGGCCTGTGGACCGTCGGTTACAACGGAACCGACCCCTTCGGCGGGCCGACCCGCCCCGACCTCGACGTAGTCGAAGCGGTCACCCGCCTGCACGAACTCGGCGCATATGGCCTCACCTTCCACGACGACGACCTGTTCGCCTTCGGCTCGACGGATGCCGCCCGCCAGACCCAGATCGACCGCCTCAAGCAGGCACTCGCCGATACCGGCGTCATCGTGCCGATGGTCACCACAAACCTGTTCAGCGCCCCGGTCTTCAAAGACGGCGGCTTCACATCGAACGACCGCGCAGTGCGTCGCTTCGCCCTGCGCAAGGTGCTGCGCAACCTCGACCTCGCTGCCGAGCTCGGTGCCAAGACCTTCGTGATGTGGGGTGGCCGTGAGGGTGCGGAGTACGACTCCGCCAAAGACATCCGCGCAGCGCTCGACCGCTACCGCGAGGCAGTCAACCTGCTCGGCGACTATGTCACCGACAAGGGTTACGACATCCGCTTCGCTATCGAGCCGAAGCCGAACGAACCGCGTGGCGACATCCTGCTGCCGACACTCGGCCACGCCATCGCGTTCATCAACACGCTCGAACGCCCAGAACTCGTCGGCGTCAACCCCGAGGTTGGCCACGAGCAGATGGCCGGTCTCAACTTCACCGCCGGCATCGCGCAGGCGCTGGATGCGGGCAAGCTGTTCCACATCGACCTCAACGGCCAGCGCGGCATCAAGTACGACCAGGACCTCGTGTTCGGTCACGGCGACCTGCAGAATGCGTTCTCGCTCGTCGACCTGCTCGAAAACGGTGGCCCGAATGGCGGCCAGGCTTACGACGGCCCCCGCCACTTCGACTACAAGCCCTCACGCACCGAAGACATCACCGGCGTCTGGACATCGGCTGCGGCGAACATGCGCACCTACCTGCTGCTCAAGGAGCGTGCGGCGGCGTTCCGCGCTGACCCCGAGGTGCAGGAAGCCCTCGCGGCGTCCCGCGTACCAGAGCTGTCGGTCACCACGCTCGGCGAGGGCGAAAGCTACGACGACCTGCTCGCCGACCGCGCCTCGTACGAGGACTTCGCTCCCGAGGCGTACTTCGGTGGCAAGGGCTTCGGCTTCGTGCACCTGCAGCAGCTGGCGCTCGAGCACCTGATGGGCGCCCGCGGCTAAAACGGCGCAACCGCGCGCGGCGGAGCGAGTTCGAGTCGAACTTGAACTTGAACTTGACTCGGACTCGTCCGCCTCGCCGTTGCATAACTCCTGCAATTTCATCGCCGTGTGGTTGGCTCCCCCGGAATCACGGGCATCTCGGCCGTCGACATTCTGAATTGCAGGAGTAATGCTCGAGTCGTCGAGTCGCTCCATCCACACGGCACAGCCCGGTTCCACACGGCACAGCCCCGTTCCACACAGCACGCACCGCCCACCCACCCGTCAAGGAGCACCGCATGACCCTGGTCGCCGGAGTCGATTCATCCACCCAGAGCTGCAAGGTTGTCATCACAGAGGCCGAGAACGGAGCCCTGGTCCGCAGCGGCCGCGCCACGCACCCCGACGGCACCGAGGTCGACCCCGCAGCCTGGTGGGAGGCGCTGCAGCTAGCCATCGCTGACGCCGGCGGCCTCGACGATGTGTCAGCCATCTCGATCGGCGCCCAGCAGCACGGCATGGTGGCGCTGGATGCCGACGGCCACGTCATCCGCCCCGCCCTGCTCTGGAATGACACTCGAAGTGCGACCGCCGCAGCGGATCTCATCGCAGAAGTCGGTGCCGCGGAGCTTGCTCGTCGCACGGGCTCGGTTCCTGTCGCGTCCTTCACTATCACCAAATTGCGCTGGCTGCGCGACGCCGAACCGGAGAACGCCGCACGCGTCGCTGCCGTCGCACTCCCCCACGACTGGCTGACCTGGCGTTTGCGCGGCTTCGGCCCTGTGGGCGAAAGTCCCCTCGGCCCGGTTCTTAACGAGCTGACCACCGACCGTTCGGATGCCAGCGGTACCGGCTATTGGTCCCCTCTCACCGGCGACTACGACCGCGAACTAATCACGCTCGCGCTCGGCCACGATGCCGTCCTGCCTCGCGTTCTGGGCCCGGGCGAAACGGCCGGCACGACTGCGACAACGACCACGGCTGCCGACACGACTGGTACGGCCGGCACAAAAACATCCGGTCTCGTCATCGGCGTCGGGGCCGGCGACAATGCCGGTGCGGCCCTCGGCCTCGGCGCAAGCGCGGGCGACGTCATCGTCTCCATCGGCACCAGTGGCACGGTCTTCGCGGTCACCGATCAGCCGACAGCGGATGTCACCGGTACCGTCGCCGGATTCGCCGACGCCAGCGGTCGCAGCCTCCCCCTCGTCGCCACCCTCAACGCCGCTCGGGTACTCGATTCGATCGCCGGCCTGCTCGGCGTCGATTTTGATGAGCTCGGCCGCCTCGCCCTCGCCGCTGAACCCGGCGCGGGCGGACTCGTTCTGCAGCCCTATTTCGAGGGCGAACGCACGCCCAACCTGCCGGATGCCACCGCATCGTTGTTCGGCATGACGCTGGCATCCACCTCACGACCCAATCTGGCTCGCGCCGCAATCGAGGGTCTGCTCTGCGGTCTGGCCGATGGTCTCGATGCCGTGCTCGCCCTCGGGGTGCGGGCCGATCGCATCCTGTTGATCGGTGGTGCGGCGCTGAATCCGGCCGTACAGGCGATCGCCGCGCAGGTCTTCTCGGTGCCGGTTCAGGTACCGACCCCTGGTGAATACGTGGCGAATGGCGCAGCAGCGCAGGCGGCATGGGCACTGACCGGTTCGCGTCCGAGCTGGGGACTGGCCACCGTTGCGGAGCCGACCCCTGACTTTCGTCCCGTCATCCGGGAGCAGTACGCGGCGCACCGCGGGTAGCCGCGGCCGACCGAACGTGCGCGGCCGTCAGCCCTGCCGCCCGGCCGGCTTGTCAGCCAATCGCCAAAACAGGATGCACCGGGTAAGAGAGCGCGATCAGTCCTGTTTTCGACGCCACTGACGTGATTCGTCCTGTATTCAGCGCACCGAAGCAGGCGCGTTGAGCACCGAGCGCTCAAGCACCACGCACCACGCACCACGCACCACGCGACCAGCGACCAGCGACCAACCGACCAGCACCAACCGACCAGCACCTACCGGAGGATGCCCTGCTGCCGCGCCGTCGACACCGCGGCCGTACGCGACGTCACGTTGAGCTTGGAAAAGATGTGCGCCAGGTGTGATTTCACGGTTGTTTCGGTCACAAACAGCTCGCGAGCGACCTCGGTGTTGGAGCGACCGGCGGCGACAGCCTCGAGCACTTCCATCTCGCGAGCGCTGAGGCTCACTTTCGGAGCGCGCATCCGGTTCAGTAGTCGTGAGGCGATCACCGGTGCGAGCGCGCTCTCGCCAGCCGCAGCAGCCTGGACCGCCGCGACAAGTTCGTGCGGTGGCGCGTCTTTCAGCAGGTAGCCGCTCGCGCCAGCTTCGACGGCCCCGAGGATGTCGGCATCCGAATCGTAATTGGTCAGCACGAGCACATACGGCGGTGCAGGCAGTGCCCGGATACGCCGGGTCGCGTCTGCCCCTGTGATGCCCTCCCGCGGACCGAACTGCAGGTCCATCAGCACCACGTCGGGGTTTTCCCGCTCGGCCGCTGCGACGGCTTCGTCGGGAGTGGCAGCCTCGGCGACGACGAGGAAGTCTTCTTCAGAACTGAATAGGGCCTTGAGACCTGCCCGCACAATGGGGTGGTCGTCGGCGATCACGAGTCGGATCATGCGTTGTCCTTCAGAGTCAGGTCGACGGTCACGACTGTCCCTCTGCCAGGGGCTGAGTCGACAGTGAGCACGCCTCCGAGCTGGTCGACGCGCTCCCGCGTTGCTTGCAGCCCGAAGGAGTCGGTACGCGCGCGGCCTGTTTCGGATGATAGGTCGTCGGGGTCGAAACCCCGTCCGTCATCGGCGATCGTGAAGCGCAGGTCATCGCCGTCGACATCCAGAGTGATGGTGGCCGTGCTGGCCTCGGCGTGCTGGATGATGTTCGCCACAGCACCCTGCGCGATGCGCAGCAGTGCGGTCTGGAGGTACATCGGCAACGTCAGCGCGTCGGAGATTCGGACGTTGACGACGAGCCCCTGGGGTGTCCACTGCGTCTCGGCCAGACGACGGAGCGTGCCTCCGAGGCCGGCCTCATCGAGATTCGGTGGGGTGAGTTCGCTGATGAAACGTCGAGTGTCGGCGAGGTTGGATGCGGCAGTCTCACGGGCGAGACGGATGTGCTCGACCCCCGGACGTTCGGGGTCAGCTCGCTCTGCAGCGTGCAGGAGCATCTGGATGCTGGACAGCCCCTGCGCGACGGTGTCGTGGATCTCGCGCGCGAGACGAGCACGTTCGGCAAGCACCCCGGACTCGTGATCGGCCGCGGCGAGCTGGTCACGGGTGGAGAGCAACTCCGACATGAGGCGCTCGCGTTCCACGGCTTCTCTGGCGAGGGCTTGATAGCCGAGCCCGATCATCACGGCGACAGCTGCACCGACCAGAGGGCCGATCACCCCACCGAAGCTCCATCCGCCCTCGATACCGAGGGCGACGATCGCTACTGCCGTTGTGACAACGACCATGATCGTGCCGACCAGTCGACCGAGGATATGCAGATAGAGGAAGAACAAAGGGAACACCAGATACGCGGCGATGGGGCTCAGGAACAGCAGAACGATCCACTCAGCTGTCACCACAGCGACCCACAGCAGACCCGGACCCCGACCCCGACCGCCAGACTGCGACGCACGGGCGAAGATCCCGCCGGCGGCGTATGTCGCCAACAGGATGATCGCTGTCACGACAACCGCGACGCTTGCGTCCGTCGGATTCACGACGGCGGTCCCGATGACAAGGGCCACCAGAGCGACGAAAAGCACGTGCAGACCCGTGCGCAGTCCCACGAAAATCGGAGTCATCTCAGCGTGGGCCATGACGCCCAATTTTACGCGCCGCGGCGCCAACTCTCATCAGTCAAAAGTACGACTGAGGTGTCCATCTTTTCGTCGCTGAATGCCGTGCTGGTGACTGATGCCAGACAGGGCGAAAAACGGAAAAGTTGTATGTGTCGCCCATAAGACGACATGAAAGGAACACACTATGTTCGTTGCTCTTCGCGACCTGCGCTTCGCCCGCGGCCGGTTCATCCTCATCGGCTCGGTCGTCGCGCTCATCACCATCCTTGTCGGATTCCTCAGTGGACTGACCGGTGGCCTCGCCTCCCAGAACATCTCAGCCGTACTCTCCATACCTTCCGACCGGCTCGTGTTCTCCGCGCCGTCAAGCGGCAGCTCGGGGGCGAGTTTCTCCGATTCCACGATTACCGAAAAGCAGGCAGATGCCTGGGCAACCACGAGTGACGTCACCTCGGCCAAGCCGATTGGAATCAGCCAGACGCGCGCCGAAAATGGGGATACTCGCGTGGCGATCGCCGCGTTCGGCGTCGAGCCCGGCTTCGACAGCTCGTCGCCAACAAAGGACGGTTCACTGGGACTGTCCGAGCCCGCCGCAAAGGATCTGGGCGTCTCAACCGGTGACACTGTCACCATCGCCGGCACCACATACCAGGTCGAATCAATCGAAGGCGACTGGTGGTACAGCCACACGCCTGTCGTGAAAATGACGCTTGACGACTGGCAGGCCTATTCCCAGGCCACGGGAAATCCGGATGTCTACGCAACTGTCCTTGCCGTTTCGGGTACCCCTGACTGGGACGCCGCATCCGCTAACACCGACACCATCGCAGAAAGCACCCTCGGCTCCCTCACCGCTATCGGCGCCTTCAAGTCCGAGATCGGCTCACTCCTGATGATCGTCGGCATGCTGTTCGGCATCTCCGCCCTCGTGATCGGCGCGTTCTTTACCGTCTGGACCATGCAGCGCAAGGGCGACATCGCCGTGCTGAAGGCCCTGGGCGCGAGCACGTCATCTCTCGTCCGTGATGCCCTCGGGCAGGCACTTATCGTGCTGGTCCTCGGTATCGGTATCGGAATCGGAATCGTGGCAATCCTCGGCGCCCTTGCCGGCGGTGCCCTGCCGTTCATGCTCAGTCCTGTGACAACGATCCTGCCGGGGGTCATCATGATCGTCCTCGGCCTTGCGGGTGCTGCCTTCGCACTCCGCTCCGTCACCTCCGCCGACCCACTGACCGCACTTGGGAGCAACCGATGATCCGTCTCGATAACATCACCCTCACCTTCAAAGACGGCGACACCCGTATCACCGCCGTTGACCACGTCTCTCTGACCGCCCACCCTGGCACCGTCACGGGAATCACCGGACCGAGCGGATCGGGCAAATCCAGCCTCCTCGCTGTGGCTGCGACTCTGATCACTCCCGACTCCGGTCAGGTTCTCATCGACGATTTCGACGCCACGACGCTCAACCCCGCTGAAGCGAGCGATCTGCGCCGCGACAAGATCGGAATCGTCTTTCAGCAGCCGAACCTGATTCCCTCGCTCACCGCACTCGAGCAGCTCGAAGTGATGAACGAACTCGGTGCTCGCCACAGCAGAAGCAAGCGGGCCGAAGTTTCAGCACGGGCAGCCGAGTTGATCGACGCGGTCGGCCTCAGCGAGCACGGTGACAAGCGACCACACCAGCTGTCCGGCGGTCAGCGCCAGCGCGTCAACATCGCGCGGGCCCTGATGAACGACCCCAGCCTGCTCCTCGTTGATGAGCCCACCAGTGCGCTCGACCAGGAACGCGGGGCGAGCATCATCGATCTCATCCTTCACCTCACCGATGAGCTCAACACGTCGACACTGCTCGTCACCCACGACCTCGTACACCTACCGCGCATGCATGCGGTCGTGCACATGGTCGACGGACGCCTCACCGAGCAGCCGGCGGTTGTCCCCGCCTGATCAGTGCAGTAGTACAAGCGATGGGTCGCCCATTTTCGCTGGTTGAGAACGCTCCACAACTAGCAAAAGTGGGCGACCCATTGCCCTGCCTGCCACCGCACGCAGCTCGCCACACGACTTGTCGCGTGGCGCGGCGTGGCGTGGCGTGGCAGCGCCCAGAGCGGATGCCCTACACCTGCCGCCCACGGATGAAGCCCGCCGGGTCATCGAGCATCCCCGCGAAGGGCAGCTCAGCGGCTCCGACCATCATCAGCCGCGAGCGCAGACTCGCCCGCTCGATTGCCACACCATGACCCCGACTATTGATCGAGCGCTCCCTGACCGCTTCGGCCAGCCGCTCGCGCCCCACAGACAAGAGCGAGCCGAGGAATCCGCCGAGCACAACCATTTCGGGGTCGAACATGTTCACGAAGTTAGCGATCGCTTCGGCGAGCAAGTCGATTTGGCGATGCACCTCGCGCAGAACGGCCGGGTCGCGGGACACCCCGAGGGCGATGTCAAGATCGTCCTGGTCTGCGCGCGTCACGCCGAGCACGGCGAGCAGTCTGGCCAGGCTTACCTCGGTTTCGAGGCATCCGGTACGTCCGCAGTGACAGCGCAGTCCAGCGCTGTTCACCAGGGTGTGGCCGAGCTCCCCCGCATACCCGCTTGTACCGCGCAGGGGCGCACCACCAATGATGAGTCCACCGCCGATGCCACTCGCGCTTCCGTTGAGATAGACCACGTCATCGCAGCTCTGCGCAACACCGAACAGGCTCTCAGCGATCGCACCGAGGCTCGCGTCATTGCCGGCGAATACCGGAAACCCGAGCGCCTTCGACAGCGGTGCGGCGAGCGCCGTGTCACGCCAGCCGAGGTGCGGGGCGATCAGGATGCGTCCGTCAGACGAATTCACCAGCGCAGGCACGGCAACGCCCACGCCCGCTATGCGATAGCTCCGGTCGATCTCCCCGCGCATCCCATCGACGATTGCCTTGACCACGTTGATCGTCTCGCCAACGCTCGGCACCCTGGCCGTATCGAAGCGGATGCGCCTGATCACCTCACCGCCGAGGCCCACGAGTCCGACAGTGATCGCGTCCACATCGGGATTCACAGCGATCGCGGCCAGCCCTGGATTCGGGTACACCTGGGGGCTGGGTCGTCCGACCCGGCCAATGGCGCTCTCGGGTTCACCCTCGTACGCCATTCCCAAGTCGACAAGTTCAGACACCAGCGCCGAGATAGTTGAGCGATTCAGCCCAGTGCGTTTGGTGAGCTCGGCGCGGGAACATCCGCTCTGATGATGCAACATCGTCATCACCATCGACAGGTTGTACCGCCGCAATTGGTCGTTGCTCGTGCCCCCGCGAACGCCGAGAGTCGGCTGCGCACTAATCATCCGACTCACCACCCTTCACTGTGGCACGCTCGCGACACTCATCGGCACCACGAAACTCCCCAACCACATTTTCGTTCAGGCAGCACGAAAGCCGACGGCCGTGCGGGACCACGACAGCCCAACCGATCAGCGCGACCTACCGCCCGCCACCCCGGCGCTTGTTGAAGATGTCGAAGGCCACAGCCAGCAGCAGCACGAGACCCTTGATCGCCATCTGCCATGCAGCATCCACAGACAGGATCGACAGGCCCATGTTCAGCACACCCATCACCAGACCACCGATGACTGCACCGACGACGGTTCCGACGCCACCCTGCACCGCAGCGCCACCGATGAAGACGGCAGCAATCGCATCCAGTTCGTAGTTCTGACCAGCGGATGCCACAGCGCCACCCGCACGGGATGTCGAGACGACACCGGCCAGGCCGGCCAGCACGCCCATGTTCACGAAGATGAAGAAGTTGACCCACTTGGTCTTCACGCCGCTCATGATGGCGGCGAACATATTGCCACCCATCGCGTACACGTGGCGGCCGAACACCGTCTGGTTGAGAACGAACGTGTAGAGCAGGATGAGCACGGCGAGGATGATGAGGATAATCGGGGTTCCGCTGTAGCCGGACAGCAGCCAGGCGAACCAGATGATCGCGAGGGCCGCGATGCCATTCTTCAGCCACATTGAGGTGAGCGGCTCGCGCGGCAAGTCGAGCTTGCGCAGCGTTGCCCTGTTGCGCAGCTGCTGCACGATGAGTGCCAGCGCCGTCAGCACACCGAGGGCGAGGGTGAGCACATCGCGGCCACCGATTTCGCCGAGGAATCCCGGAATCCAGCCGGCACCAATAGCGGTGAACTCGGCGGGCAGGCCGCTGATGGTTCCACCGGTGAGCAGCACGAGCGTGAGCCCGCGGAAGATGAGCATGCCAGCCAGCGTCACGATGAACGCCGGTATCCCGACGAACGCCACCCAGAACCCCTGCCAGGCCCCGATCACCGCACCGACGAGCAGCGAGACGATCACGGCCATCCACCAGGGCAGGCCCCAGGAGTTCATGCTGATCGCCGCAACGGCGCCGACCAATGCCACGACCGATCCGACCGAGAGGTCGATATGCCCGGCGATGATCACAATGACCATGCCGATCGCGAGGATCAGCACATACGCGTTCTGCTGGATCAGGTTGTTGACGTTGCCCGGCAGCAGCAGCCGCCCGTTGGTGAGGATCTGGAAGAGCACGATGATGACGGCCAGGGCAGCAAGAATGCCGTACTGCCGAAAGTTGATCGACAGCCGCGGCAGCTTCCTCGTCGTAGAGGCAGGAGGTGGGGTGGGCGTTGGCGTAGTGGTTGGGGTGCTGGTGGTACTCATCGGGCTCAGTCCTTTCCCGCGGTCATGTACTGCATGAGAGTTTCTTGCGAGGCGTCGGCTCTGGCGACCTCGCCGGTGAGTTTGCCTTCGGAGATCGCGTAGATGCGATCGGCCAGGCCCAGTAGCTCTGGCAGCTCGGAGGAGATCACGACGACGGCCTTGCCCTGGGCGGCGAGCTCGTTGATGATTCCGTAGATCTCATATTTGGCGCCCACGTCGATACCGCGGGTCGGTTCATCAAGAATCAGGATGTCGGGACCGCTGAAGATCCACTTTGAGAGCACGACCTTCTGCTGGTTTCCGCCAGAGAGCTTGCCGGTGATGGCCGTAACGGATGGCGCCTTGATGTTCATCTTGTGGCGGTACGACTCGGCAACCTTGTACTCACGATTGCGGTCAATCACGCCATATTTGGCCAGCTTGCCGAGCGCGGCTGCCGACACGTTGACCGAGATGTCGCCGATCAGGTTGAGGCCATAGCGCTTGCGGTCTTCTGTGGCATAGGCGAACCCGTTCCTGATCGCCTCATCCACCGTGCGCATCTGAATCTCCTGGCCGTTCTTGAACACGCTGCCCGAGATGTTGCTGCCATACGAGCGACCGAAGAGGCTCATCGCCAGCTCGGTGCGGCCAGCACCCATCAGCCCGGCAAACCCGACGATCTCGCCGGCCCGCACGGTGAAGGATGCGCCGTCGACGACCTTCCTGGTCGTGTCGACCGGGTGGTACACGGTCCAGTTCTCGACCCTGAGCACCTCGGCGCCGATGTTCGGGTCACGCGGCGGGAACAGGTTGTTGAGGTCACGACCAACCATGGCGCGGATAATCCGCGCCTCGGTGGCATCCGGTCCGTCCATCGCGATCGTCTCGATGCTCTTGCCGTCACGGATGACCGTCACGGTGTCGGCGATCCGCTTAATCTCCTTGAGCTTGTGGGAGATGATGATGCACGTAATGCCCTGGCCGCGCAGGTGATCGATCAGGCCGAGCAGGTGCGCGGAATCCTCATCGTTGAGTGCAGCTGTCGGCTCATCGAGGATGAGTAGTTTGACCTGTTTGGAGAGCGCCTTGGCAATCTCGACAAGCTGCTGCTTGCCGACGCCGAGCTCGAGGATCTTGGTGGCAGGGTTCTCGTCCAAGCCGACCCTGGCCAGCAGCAGTGCTGCCTCTCTGTTTGTCTTGTTCCAGTCGATGACGCCGCGACGGGCATTCTCGTTGCCCAGGAAAATGTTCTCTGCGATAGAGAGGTACGGGCTGAGTGCGAGCTCCTGATGGATGATGACGATTCCGTCATGCTCGCTGTCGTTGATGTTGCGATAGGCGACCTGCTTGCCCTCGAACTCGATTGTCCCCTCGAAACTACCGACGGGATACACACCGCTGAGCACCTTCATCAGCGTGGATTTGCCCGCGCCGTTCTCGCCGCAGATCGCGTGCACTTCGCCGCGCTTCACTTCGATGGATACGCCATCGAGGGCCTTGACGCCGCTGAAATCTTTCCCGATGTCGTTCATCCGAAGGATCGTCGAGTGTTCCATGGCAGCCTCCTGTTCTTGCTCGCTGTGGATGCCAGACCCACAGACTCCGGGAGGCCGGCCCCGCCAGATGGCGGAACCGGCCGGTTCACTTCAGTCGTGCTGTGTCGCGGTGAGCGACTTACAGTCCGACGTCTGATGCCTTGACGAAGCCGGAGTCGACGAGCTTGGTCTGCACGTCATCCTTCACGACGACCTCTGGGTCGAGCAGGTACGACGGGACGACCTTCTTGCCGTTGTCGTACGTCTTGGTGTCGTTGACCTCGACCTCTTCGCCTGCGTTGATCTCCTGGACCATGGTGAAGACGCGGTCACCAAGGGTACGGGTGTCCTTCCACACGGTCATCGACTGTTCGCCGTCGAGGATCGCCTTGACGTTGGCCTTGTCGGCATCCTGTCCGGTGATGAGCGGGTAGTCAGCGCCCGGCGTGTAGCCGGCCGACTTGAGCGAGGCGATGATGCCGATGGCCAGGCTGTCGTTCGGGGAGAGCACGACGTTGACCTTCTGGTCGCCGGTGTAGAACGATGACAGGCGGTTGTCCATCTCGGCCTGCGCCTTGTCGGACGCCCAGCCCTGGATGCCGATTGAAGCCCAGTCATCGTCGGATGCCGGTGCCTTGCCGCTCGGCACGACCAGCTGGCCGCTCTCGACGTAGGGAAGCAGAACATCCCAGGCGCCGGAGAAGAAGAACTTGGCGTTGTTGTCATCCGGGCTGCCGGCAAAGGGCTCCAGGTTGAACGGGCCTTTGCCGTCAGCGAGACCGAGCTGCTCTTCGATGTATTGCCCCTGCAGCTGGCCGACCTTGTAGTTGTCGAACGTTGCGTAGTAGTCGACGTCTTCGGTGCCCTTGATCAGGCGGTCGTAGGCGATGACGGTGGCATCCTGCTTCTTGGCCTCGGCCAGCACCGGCGCCAGTACTTCACCGTCGATGGCTGCGACAACGAGAATCTTGGCGCCGCCGGCGACCTGGTTCTGGATCTGGCTGATCTGCTGGTCGGTCTTGTTGTCTGCGTACTGCAGGTCAACCGTGCAGCCGGCATCCTTCAGCTGTTTCTGCAGCTGCTCGCCGTCGTTGATCCAGCGCTCGAGGCTGCGAGTGGGCATTGAGATACCGACGTTGCAGTCACCCGCGATGGCGTCGGTGGATTCTGCCCCGGCGCCTGACGAGTCACCAGATGCGCATGCCGCGAGCGACATGAGCACGGCTCCGGTCGCCGCGATGGCAAGGAGTTTCTTGGTCATGGACATAGTTGGTTGCTTTCCTCTCTGAGAGCTGCCAGTCACGTCAGCGGCCGCGGTTGACACCGGGGGCCGACTGAACAGAGGGCTGTCCATAACGGCGGTGGGCGGCCTGAACGATGCAGGCGCGTGCACAAGTTGTCATGGCGTTACCTCCTTGTAACGGGACATCGCTGTGATGATCCCGGCCGCATTCGCGACCTTTTGTTGACGGAGAGAACTTATCCAACTTTGACCACGCGCGTCCAATGTTTTGAGAAAAATTCCTCAATTCGTGGCCAAAACGTTGCGCGAGACGCGAGCATCCCTCGCCTTCGGTGTGCAATCGCAGCTCACGGCCTAGATAAGTTCGGGCCGCGACGGTTTGAGCCAACCGCTCACGACGCGACGCTTTTATCTGAGCGGTGCGTCACTCGCGATCGACTTGATCAGCGAGGTAGACGCCGTGGGAACGCAGAGGGTCTTCGCCGTCCAGAGTCATCGAGGTGGATGGCGCAGGGTCGAATTCCCCGGCGAGTTGCTCTTCGGTTCCCCTACCCGAATACACGTCGCGTAGCACACGCGCAGCGGCACCAACCGGCGCTGCTGCCTCGCGCAAGCGCCGACGTCGAACCCCTCGGACAACAATGACGACCGCAAGTGCGATGCCACAAGCAGCGATGAGGATTGCGTCAGACATCCTTGTCTCCAATCTTCGGCGTTTGTCTAGTGCATCATCGCTTCGCTCCATTAGCAACGTGACCGGGTGCTGTACGCGTCGTGGTCGAACCCGCAGCGAGACGTACGCGCCGTATGGCTGACACCGATCCTCACCGATTCTGTCGTCGCCGATGCCTTGGCTCGAGCGAATCCCGGACGGCACCTTGCTGTCGGAGGTACGGCCGACCCCTCTTGGCGCCCCGACCTGGTCGGCACCACATCCGCCCACCTTGTCGACGTCGAAACTGCCAATCACAGCCTCGAACTGAAGTCGAGGCCGTGGCGCGAGTCAGCCGAAACTCAATTCACGATCATCGATCAGGTCGTCACCCATTTGCTTGGCTGAGGAACCGCAACCCGCTCCCAGAACAGATTCTCGCGATTCGTCAACGCACGCGCGAGGGCGGCGCGCGGACACTGACCGGCGGCTGGCTGGAGTCCGCTGAGAAGCGCTTAGCGCGCCCCGCGGGTCCGCCGTCCCGCGAGCATGGCCGAGCGATCCAGGCCAAAGATTCTCCGGGCAGCGAAGCCGCCGATGGTCGTTCCAGCCGCCAGCCCAATGCCGGTCGCCAGCGCAATCACCATCGCGGGAAGGGCCTCTGTCACTCCGTTCGCGGAGTCCATCAACGCATACAACGACCGGTAGACCGCGAGCCCCGGAATCAGGCCGATGATGCCCGCCATAGTCATCGCACTCTCCGGCACTTTGACCCAGCGAAAGATGAGGTACCCAATGACGCCCGCAACAATACCGGCAATACCCGGCGCAAGTCCCGGCTGGGAGGCGAGGGGAAGTACCAGTGAATACACGGCGAAAACGAGACCGGCCAAGGCGCCCATCAGCAATACGTAGCGCAGTCGAACGTAGGAGGTGAGCGCGAATCCGACACCGATGAGCGCGGAGCCAACGACGCCGGGAACGAGACCGATGTCGCCACCGAGCGATGTCCCGATCGTCACGGGCAGTCCTATCCGCAGCGCAGCGCCCAGAACGATCGAAATACCGACGGCGAGACCGAGGGTGAGCATGAACACTTCCATACCGCGTGCTGTCGCAGTGACGTAGTACCCGTCGATGGCGTCGCGGGCGGATGCGGTGAGGCCGACGCCGGAGAGCAGCGTGATAATTCCCGCGATAACGATGACGGTGGGGCTGTTGGATCCCGGCAGTTCGATGCCCATCGACCGCAACCAGAAGATGAATACCGCGATGCTAGTCGTTGCCATCGCCGCCGCAATTTGGGCGAAGAAGTCGGGTACCAAGAGTTTTCCGAGCTTGCGGGTGATGACGTCGGAGAGAATTGCCGTTGCCGCCGCGATGAACACGAGCACGAAGCTCACGTCGAACATCACCACAACTCCGGCAGCGAGAATGGCCTTGCCTGCGGTGACCACCCAACGGCGGTATGGATGCGGGCTGGTCAGAATCGAGTTGAGAGTCTCACGTGCTTCCTCGACACCGATCTGACTATCGGCGCGGGTTATCTCGTCGATCAGCAGGTACACATTCTGCAGCCGCGAGTAGTCCGTGGTTCGCACCTTCACGACTCGCATCACCGACATGGGGTCTTCGTTCATCCCGCGATGGATCGACACGGTAAGAGATGTGAACGTGATGTCCACGTGCATTCCGCTGACGCCGTAGGCAGTGCTGACCCTCAACACGGTGGCCACAACGTCTGCAGCAGAAGCGCCAGTAGCCAGCATCGCCTCCCCTGCACGCAGGCACAGGTCGATCACCAATCTGGCGTGCCGTTGCGGCATCTGGTCGTCTGCGGTGACGATGGATATGACCTGGGTGGGAGCATCGATCGTGCGGATGGCGTCACCGGCCAGCCTCGAGATGGATCGACTAACGCGATCTCGAAGGACGTTACGCCGGTCGTTGATGCTGTTAGTCACCCTTAAGGGTAAGGGCAGATCACGCCTCAGGCAGTGTTGGCGCACAGTCGGGGGAAAGTCGTGATTTTGGCTGGGCGTGGGGTAGCCCGGCTGGCGCGCGATAAAGCGCGCGCCTCGCGGAATACCCCGCGCCCAGGCTCAACTGCGGGCCGGCAATCCCGTCGAAAGAAGGCCTCTGAGCCTGAATTCGAAGCCAGGCTTGACTGAGCCGAGCAGCTGGTCGGATGGTTAGCGGATGCCGGCTGGTCGGATGGTTAGCGGATGCCCGCGCTGCGCCAACAGGAAATCCGGAGGACTTGCCCACCGACGCCTCAGCGTCCACCAGTAAGCTCGAAGGAATGTCATTTTTAGCCGAAGCCTCTCGCCGACTGCTCATCGGCGGTCCCGCCGCCCTGCTCGTCGCCCTGCTCGCGTTCTCTGGAATCGGGGGTGCTGCCATGGCCGCCACCGCAGCAGAACCCACAGCCTCCAACGAAGCGGTCACGGCTGCATCAGCCACATCTCGCACCACGGATGAATTCGACCCCGGCTTCATCATCAGCGACTACAACTTCTACAACGCGACCGCCATGAGCGAATCCGATATCCAGAATTTCCTCGAAGCGCAGGACTGTGCGCCGAAGGACACGGCATCCTGTCTCGCTGACTACAGTGAGACCACCGCAGACCAGCCAACGGATGCGCCTGGACACTGCGTCGCATACGAAGGCGCCCCCAATGAAAGCGCCAGCCGCATCCTCGCCAAGGTGGCCGAAGCCTGCCAGATCAGCCCGCGGGTACTTCTCATTTTGCTGCAGAAGGAGCAGTCACTACTCACGAGCCCGAGCGAGTCAGGCTACCTGCGCGCCGCCGGTTACGGCTGCCCGGACACAGCAGACTGCAATGCCGACTATTTCGGTTTCTTCAACCAGATCTATCACGCTGCATGGCAGTTCCGTCAGTACACACAGGAGCCTGACCGCGCATACAAGATCGGTGAGATCAACGTGGGATTCCACCCGAACGCCGCCTGCGGAGCGACGACCGTCACGATCAAGAACCAGGCAACGGCCAACCTGTACAACTACACGCCGTACCAGCCGAATGCGGCGGCCCTGGCCGACATCACGAAGGGTGATGCCTGTTCAGCGGACGGCAATCTCAACTTCTGGCTGATGTACAACAACTGGTTCGGAGCATCAGACGCCAAGCCGTTCCCCGACATCTTCGACCCGTGCCTCAACCTGGTCGGCGGCAGGCAGTGCGTGCTTCCCACCTTGTTGCCGAGCGTGCCACCCAGGGCCTCCGCCGAGCGCGTCACGACCACGGCTGCGGAGTTCTAACCACAAGGGCCTAACCGCAGTTCAGCCGCCGGGTGCACAGCTCACTCACAGCAGGCCGAAAGCCTGAGCACAGCAGCACTAATTAGCGTCGGAAGAGTCCTCACACTTTGACGAAACGGTGATGCACCTCATGAGCAATTCCTACGGCAAACCGCAGCCCTCGAAAAAGGACCGTCGCGAGGAGGCCCGCGAGAAAGCTCGAAACATGCGGATCGAGGAGCAGAAGCGCAAGAAGCGCAACTCGATTCTGGTGCGAAGCGGTATCGGTGTCGGAGTATTGGCGGTTGCCGCGATCGTTGCGCTCGTAATCGTCAACAGCACAGCGCCTGCCGCCGCCGGCCCGCTGAACATGGCGAGCGATGGCATCCTCTTGACCGGTGACGGCACGAGTGTGACAGCAGTCGAGACCACTGCGGTGCCTGCCGACGCGACGCCGGATCCCACAGATCAAACCAAGCTCACCGACACCGCGAACATCGTCACGTATGTGGACTACCTCTGCCCATACTGCGGCGATTTCGAGAAGGCGAATGCACAGCAGATCACCGATTGGGTGACGGCAGGTAATGCGACCCTTGAGGTCCATCCCCTCTCGATCCTCGACAGCAACTCCGCGGGCAGCAAATATTCCACCCGGGCGGCAAACGCCGCAGCGTGCGTGGCCAACTACGATCCAGATAACTTCCTCGCCGTGAACACTGCGCTGTTCGCAAACCAGCCACAGGAAGGCACGACTGGCCTGACGAACAAGCAACTGGTCTCGCTCGTTGAAGAAGCGGGCGTGACGGATGCCGCGGTCGCGAAGTGCATCAACGACCAGGAGTTCTCGACATGGGTCGCCGGCGCGACCGACCGTGCGCTGGCCGGTCCGATCCCGAATTCTGACATCACGAACGTCACGGGGACGCCGACGGTACTGGTCAACGGTGTGGCATACAAGGGCTCACTCACCGACGCAACGGCCTTCGCGAGCTTCGTCGCCGAGCAGGTTGCGGCAACGGCGGGTGCTGAATAGCGCTCAGCCAACTAGCGCAGCACCTCGGGGTTTTGCGCTCAGGAGGCACGCCTCGGCAGCCAGGATGTGACCACCCGCGCGATCCCCAGGGCGACGAAGAGCTGGCCGGTCAGCACCTCCATGATGGCAAGAGTCTGCCCGAGCTCCGTTGCCGGAATCAAATTGCCGTAGCCGGTTGTGGTCAACGACGTGAACGAGAAGAACAGCGCGGTCGAGAGCGTGGTCTGGGTGCCGAGCCCGAACAGATCGCTGTGCAGACCGGCCAGCCCGAATGCGAATGTGAAGAACATGCCGATCAGGATGTATGCGCAGATGATCGCCAGGAGCGTCTGGCCGTCGACTTTAGTACGCGCTGCCTGGTGACGCACGATCGCCGCCGGCGCCACCCCGTACAAGATGAGTGAGGCAGCGGTCATCACTGTCGTGGTGATTGTGCCCGTGTAACCAAAGATCCAGACAATCCCGGTGGCCAGCGCACAGAACAGCAGCACTATCGTTCCCAGTTGGCGTATCCGTGGCCGAGCATTGGTGGCGTGAAAGATCGCCCAAATCGTTGCCAACTGCACCAGGAGTGCGAATTCGGCCGGATCGGTTGTCTTTTGCCAGGCGCAGGAGATGTAGGCGATGCCGATGAACAGCAGCACCGTGCCGTACCCCGGCTGCGTCAACCGCGTGCTGTCGAAAAATCGACGAGGTGTCTGGATCGGGTCTGGCGTCAAATCAGCTGCCACGGCGCGGCCTCCCCTTCGGTGACGCACACGGTACTCCCTGCCTGACGTGCTCGACCAGCGCCCACAGGGCTAGGGTGAAATGGTGACCGAGGTAAACCGCATTCCCATAGACCCACATTCGCACGCCGCACTTGCCGCCAACGATCTGGAGCTGGGGCTGGTCGACACGTCGAACACCGCGGCCATCTCCGCCTGGCTTCGTTCCGATGCGCGTGGCTTCCACTCGCCTGAACCGAGCGCGGAGTACCTCGCAGACAGGGCAGGGGAATTCGCACAGAGCAACGACAGGGTCACCGGTGTCTGGGATCGTCCGGCCGACGAGGATGCCGAACCAGTCGCGACGATCTGGTCCTGGGAGATGGGCCTGACCGTTCCGGGCGGCGAGAGCATCGATGCCTGGGCGATCAGTTCAGTGACTGTGGCTCCGACCCACCGGCGCCGCGGCATCGCCCGCGCCCTACTCACGGCCGAGCTCCGCACCGCACGCCTTGCCGGCAGCGCCCTGGCGATGCTCACGGTGACCGAGGCCACGATCTACGGCAGGTACGGATTCGGTCCGGCTGCCTGGCAGGCCCCGTACACGATCGACACCAAGGGACTCCGCTGGATCGGGCCAGTCCCTGACGGACGAGTGAAGTTCGTCTCCCCCAGCGACCTTTTCACGATTGCGCCCGACGTCTTTAACCGGGCAAGAACGCGTGCGCCTGGCGAGACCGACAGACGGGGTGACACCTGGAAGCGCATCCTGGGCCTTGCGCCCTCTGTGCCAAGCGAAGACACTCATGACATCAGGGCAGTGCTGTACCGGGATGCTGAACAACGTGTGCAGGGATATGCCGTGTACCGGTTCGAGGGCCACGAAGAGAACTCAGTCCTTCATCTCATTGACGTCTGTTCAGTCACCGATGACGCCTATTCAGCGCTCTGGCGCTTCCTGGTCGAGATGGATCTGACCAACACGATCTCCGCTCCTCGCCGAAACGTCATTGAGCCGGTGATCTGGCAGGTCAACAATCCCCGCGCAATCCGCAAGACCGACCAGCGCGATCAGCTCTGGCTGCGCATCCTCGACGTGCCGCGAGTCCTATCGGCGCGAACCTATGCCGCTCCAGGCATATTCGTAATCACCCTGCACGATGAGCTCGAGTTCGCCCATGGCCAGTACGTGCTCGAGATCTCGCCGACGGGACACGCCAGCGTGACAGTACTGTCGCCGTCGAGCGTGCACCAGCAAGCGGATGCGGTCACCGTCACGTTGACCGTCAACGATCTGGCCTCGCTCTACCTCGGTGGGGCAAGTGCCGTGGCGCTGGCTGGATCCGGGCGACTGACGGGCATGACGCCGGATGCTGCGCAGGCGCTTGATCGATCATTTGCGTCGCCGCACAGCCCGCACCTCAGCACCTGGTTCTAGTCGGGCGGAGCAGGTCTGGCGGCTGGCCGGCTGGCTGGCTGGCTGGCTGGCTGGCTGGGCCCAGATCTGCCATGGTGCGGGTTGTGACGGCGCAGTTCAGCACCACTCGGTCGAATCAGAATGAGGAACATTCACAAAATTGTGAAACGGGCGTATCGTCAGCGCTATGGACACAATCATTGAGACCACTGGGCTGCAGAAGCACTTTGGCCGCGTTCGCGCTCTCGATGGCCTCGACCTGCACGTCGCTGCGGGTGAGGTGCACGGATTTCTCGGGCCAAACGGTGCCGGAAAGTCCACCACGATTCGCATCCTTCTCGGGCTCGCCAGGGCGACCGGCGGCAGTGCGACGCTGTTCGGGCAGGACCCCTGGAACGACGCCGTTGAGCTGCACCGGCGCATCGCCTCGGTTCCCGGCGATGTCAGTCTTTGGCCGAATCTCACTGGCGGCGAAGCGATCGATCTGATCAGCCGGCTGCGCGGCGGCACGGCAGATCGCGTGGCGTATGCAGCGCGCAAGGCGCGGCTGCTCGATGTCTTCCAGCTCGACCCGAAGAAAAAGGGGCGCTCGTACTCCAAGGGCAATCGGCAGAAGGTGGCGCTTGTCGCCGCGTTCGCGACCCCCGCCGAACTCTATCTGCTTGACGAGCCGACAAGCGGGCTCGATCCGCTCATGGAGGTGATCTTCAACGAGGAGATCCGCCGGGTGTCCGGCGAAGGCGCAACAGTATTGCTGTCGAGCCACATCCTGTCTGAGGTCGAGCAGCTGTGCGACAGGGTGAGCATCATCAGGGCAGGTAAGACTGTGCAATCAGGGACGCTCGTCGACCTGCGCCAGCTGACCCGCACCGAAATCTCGTTCTCTGCCGCCACCATGACGCCCGAACGCCTGACAAGACTCGCGGCGCAATATCAGCTCTCGCTGGTGGCTGACCGGGTGCATTTCACCGTCGAGAGTTCGGTGGTTGTCACTGCGCTCCCCCTGCTCGCCGAACTCGACGTGCAGGGTCTGACGGTGGCGCCTCCCTCGCTTGAAGAGCTCTTTTTACGGGAGTACTCCGACGCTCCAGCGGGGCAGACGACTCAATCGGAGCTGTCGGCAAAGGATACGCAGTCGGCCCAGGGGGCGCATCGATCATGAGCACGCTGACTGTGCTGCTGCGGCAGCGCATCCGTCGCGATCGCATGCAACTCGCCATCTGGATCATCGGGATCGGGCTGCTCGCGCTGTTCTCCGCCAGCGCGGTTGAACAGACCTACGGCGATGCGGCCGGTCGCGAAGGGATCATCCGTTTGGCCGTGAGCAATCCTGCGATTTTGATGTTGCGTGGCGTGCCGCAGGGGTCGGGGCTGGATGCCGTCGTCTTCTTTCAGATCTTCACTTTTCTGGCGCTGATGGCCGGCCTCATGAGTACGTTCCTGGCGGTGCGCCACACGCGCGGCGAGGAGGAGAGCCTGCGTGTCGAGCTGACGGCGGCGACGCCTGCCGCACGCATGCTGCCCACGGTGGCCACCCTCATCCACGGGGTCATCGCCAATCTCGTGCTCGGTGTGATCGTCGCGCTCGCGTTCATCGTGGGTGGGCTCGAGGTGAGCGGATCAATCATCACCGGCGCCGCCACGGCTATGGTGGGCATCGCATTTCTGACCGTGGGGATGCTCGCCGCGCAGTTCATGCGTACGTCTCGGGGGGCCAACGGGCTGTCGGTTGCACTCGTCGGAGCCGCCTATCTGCTGCGCGGTCTCGGTGATGCCCTGGGTACTCCCTCAGTCGATGGCCTGTATATGACGAGCGCCTGGCCGAGTTGGCTGTCGTCGATCGGGTGGGCGCAGCAGACCTCGCCGTTCAGTAGCCCGACCCTGGCTCCGTTGCTTCTCTGCCTCGCACTGGCTGCTGTCTGCGCCGGAGCGGTGTTCGTGCTGCAAGCAAGCCGCGACAGCGGAGCAAGCCTGCTGCCGGAGCGGTCGGGCAGAGCGGATGCGAGGTCAACACTCTCCGGATCATTCGGACTTGCCTGGCGACTGCAGTGGCCGACGATTGTGGGCTGGGCGATCGGTGCTGCAGCGACAGGTTTGTTGGCGGGGCTGCTGGCCAAGCTTGTCGTTGCGGCGGCCCAGACTGACCCCACACTCGACAATGCGCTGCGCAGCATCGTGCCCGGAGTTGGCGGTTCGGCCGATCAGGTGCTGGTCTCGGCACTTTTCAGCATTGTCGGGGTGCTCGCAGCAGCATGTGCGACCCAGGTCATCATTCGGATGCACCAGGAGGAGAGCGCCGGCATGGCCGAGGCACTCCTGGCAACTCCGCTGGCGCGGGTGCGCTGGTTCGTTGACTATCTGGTGCTGGGGCTGGTCTCGGTGGTGATCGTTTTGGTGGTCGCTGCGGTGTTCTCCAGTCTTGGCATTCTCGCATCGGGCACCGACACCGCAATGGTCGGCGGATCGTTCGCCGCAGCCGCTGCCCAGCTACCCGCTGCCCTGGTCTATCTCGGCATCCTGGCGCTGATTTTTGTCATTCTTCCGGCTTTCACTCTCGGGTTGGGATGGACGGTGCTCGGCCTTGGCGGCTTCATCGGCATCTTCGGCGGGCTGATCGGTCTGCCCGAATGGCTGCGCAACGTGTCGCCGTTCACCCACACGCCGCTGGTTGTCGGCACAGATACCGATTGGACAGGCGGCCTCTGGATGCTCGCCGTCGCCCTGGTCGCCTGCGCGATAGCGGTTGTCGGGATGCGGCGGCGCGACATCCGTGGGACGTGATGGGTGATTCAACACTGCTTCAGCACTGCTTCAGCACTGCTTCAGCACTGCTTCAGAAATCGAGAGGACTGGACCGATGGCGAGAGACGACCACGCGCTCACCGCGAGTCTTGAGAAGTCGGCTGCTGTGCTCACTGCGGCCGGGTTTCCGAGGATGCCCGCACGCGTCCTCATGGCCCTGATGGGCGCTGAGGCTGGGGGCATGACTGCAGCGGATCTTTCAGAGAAATTGAGCGTCAGCGCTGCGGCGGTCTCCGGGGGTGTGCGCTATTTACAGGACATCGGAATCGTGCACCGCCTTGCCCAGTCCGGCAGTCGGCGTGATCGCTACGAGCTTCCGGAAGACGCCTGGTATGCCGCGGTCGCGAACAAGAACCCGGTCTACGAATCGCTGGCCCAACTTGCGGACGCGGCGGCGGCGGCACTCGATGACCCCACGTCGATCGCGGCAGCGAGGCTGACAGAGATGGCGCATTTCTATCGGTTCTTTGACGAGCGGATGCCGCAGCTGATCGCCGAGTGGGAAGAGTTGCGGGCGTCGCAGCGCGTGTAGCTCGGATTGAGGAGGCTCGTGCTGTGGTTTCTGCTGTGGGTTCTGTGGCTCCTGCTGTGGGTTCTGTGGCTCCTGCTGTGGTTTCTGCTCCCGCTGTGGTTTCTGCTCCCGCAGCTAGCTCACGACTCACGACTCACGACTCACGACTCACGACTCACGACTCACGACTCACGACTCACGACTCACGACTCACGACTCACGACTCACGACTCACGACTCACGACTCACGACTCACGACTCACGACTCACGGCTCACGGCTCACGGCTCACGACTCACGGCTCACGGCTCACGGCTCACGGCTCACGGCTCACGGCTCACGGCTCACGGCTCACGGCTCACGGCTCACGGCTCACGGCTCACGGAAGGAGTGTCCTCCACAGGTGCGCACAATCATAACTTCTCCACAGATGCCTGTTTTTATAGAATGGATCTTCCAATCTTGAGAGAATTGCGGTATGGAACTTTCCTCCGCATCCCGCCGCATAGCCCCTCACAAGCCTGCGGTCGCCCCGACAACGCTGGCTCGGAGCGTTCGGGGCATGGCCTGCGATACGAGCACTATTGCACCTCAGATCGCCTGTCACACCGGTCATGCCTGTCCCACCGGTCATGCCTGTCCCACCGGTCATGCCTCAGGCGGCGCGACATTGTCAAGCCGCGTTCGGCATTCAACCCACACCGTGGCTTCGACCCGGGCAGCGCTTTCAGGCCGCACGTTAGCTTCAATCCGCACTGTAGCCCCGCCCACCGTCATTCTGGCGGTGGCCACACAATGACTCTTATTGCCCCAGACCCTGCGTCAGTCCCTGCTGATGCGTCAGTCTCTGCTGATGCGTCAGTCTCTGCTAATTCGTCAGTCGATGCATCAGTAGACATCTCGCCCCTCGACGCTCTCGACTACGCCCGTCGGCAGTGTGCCGCAGCCCTGGCGCGCATCGATTTCGACCGTCTCAGCGATGGCGACTCGATCAGGGCGCTGGGTTCGGTCGAAGCCCTCGGCCGTCTGGCCGATACGGCCCGTGTTTCGACAGCGACCACGGTGGAGCGCCGCTCCGCGAAGTGGCTGGGTAAGGATTCCCTGGCGCGTCAGCGTGGCTGTCACAACGGCAGTGAACTCATCACCGTGGTGACCCGTGTGTCCGGGCGCGAGGTGGCGCACCGGTTGAAGCTCGGCAAGCATGTGCTGCCCCGCCACGAACTCACCCAGATCCTGCCGCCGCTGTTCCCCGCGGTCGCTGCCGCCCTGGCTGGTGGCGAGCTGGGCATCGATGCCGCTGAGGTGATCGTGACCGGACTCTCCGAGCTCCGTGCCCGGGTAGATCCCGACCTGCTCGCCGCCGCCGAGTCCGCATTGGTCGCTGCCGCGACGGGCCTCGAGTCGGCATTGACCGAGGGGATGCCCAACGCCGGGTTCCCGTTCGATGCGGACTCGATTCGCGGGCAGGTGACCGTGTGGGCGGCCCGTCTCGACCCCGACGGGGTGGCGCCGAACGAGGATATTTTTGAGGCACGCAGCAACATCGGATTCGGCCCATTCCGCAACGGCCTCTACCCGTTGCGGGGCGGGGTAACGCCCGAGCTGCGCGGCATCATGGACGGCATTACCGACACGTACCTCTCCGCTCACACGGAGACTCCGGGCAATGGTGGCCTCCTGCCCGACGCTCACCTGGCTGATCCCGATGGCGCGGCCGCACGAGACGCAGGCACCACCGGAGGCACCGCCACCAATGCAACCGACCGGGACTCCGACTTCGGCACTAACTCCGACTCCGCCTTCCGCGATTCCTCCGGCTTCCCCGGTCCGCTCAACAGCGGCCCGACGTTCCCCTCTGCTGCCGAACAAGCCGTCGAACAAGCCGCGGAGGCCGCGCGGCAGGCCCGCATCGATGCCGGTGAACTCCCGGACGACCCGATCCCGTTCGATGACAGGACGACGAACGAGAAGCGCGCCGATATCTTCCGCGCGATCTTCGACCACACGGCCCGCGACCCGAAAACGCCGACCATGGGTGGTTCTGCCCCGACAGTGATGGTGCATGTGAATGCCCGTGACCTCGCGGACGGCCACGGTATCGGCTGGATCGATGGCGTGGAGGCGCCGGTGTCGATGCGCACGGTGAAGCAGATGATCTGCGCCGGTGGCTTCCAACAGATCGTGCTCGGCGAGAACAACGAAGTCTTGGAGCTTCGTCACGAGGAGCGGTTCTTCAACCGGAAGCAGCGCCGGGCGATGGCCGCCCGCGACGGAGGCTGTGTCATCCCCGGTTGCACCGCCCCACCCGCCTGGACCGAAGGCCA
Source organism: Leifsonia sp. A12D58 (assembly GCF_047530025.1). NCBI lineage: Bacteria > Bacillati > Actinomycetota > Actinomycetes > Micrococcales > Microbacteriaceae > Leifsonia > Leifsonia sp. A12D58. The sequence goes on from NZ_JBLJAT010000003.1 coordinate 295,754, forward strand.
CCACGTGATCCCGTGGGTGATCAACCAGAAGACAGACATAAGTAACGGTGTGCTCCTGTGTTGGTATCACCACCACAGTATTGAGACATCCGGTTGGAAGCTTCGGATGGTCAACGGGTCGCCCCAGGTGAAGGCGCCACCCTGGCTGGACCCCTCTAGAACGTGGCGGCCAGGCGGACAACACCGCGCCAGTGCCAGCACACGCAGCGCTATCGGCGCTTAGCTGACGCAGCGCTCCCTTTGTGGAGCTGACTCGAGAACCGTGGAGCTGACACGCGAACCGAGGAGCCCCTTTTCACGCCGTGTCAACCCCCTTGATCAGGTCATTCACCGGTGCGAGCGTGAAATTGCCGATGTCGACAGCTGATGTTGGTCGACAGCTGATGTTGACTGAGAGCACCGGCGTCATATACGTGTACCACCGACCAGTAGGGGCTGAGAGAAATGACTATATTCCTCACCATCGTCATCGTTGTGGCGGTAATTCTCGCTATCACGGGTGGGCTGGTGCAATCGCTGAGCTTCCTCCTCTGGATCGGGGTCGTGCTCGCCGTCATTGCTATCATCGCCTGGTTGATCAGAGCGATCAGCGGTCGCAATTCAACGTGACTCGCAAGCTCAGCGAGACCTAGAAGTTCAGCGAGACCCAGAAGCTCAGCCTTGCCCAGAATCGCAACCTGACCCAGAAACCCAACGGGACGTAGAAAGAGGTCCGTGCAGTGCCACGTGGACAGAATCCAAGCTTGAAAGACCCCGAACTGTATGACGAGCTACGAAAAGAAGGCACCTCTGCTGAGAAGGCCGCCCGAATTTCAAATGCCGCAGCTAAAGAGGGGCGCTCCGCCATCGGGCGCAAGGGCGGTAAATCCGGAGACTACGACGATTGGACAGTCGCGCACCTCAAAGCTCGAGCGAAGGAGCTCGGCATCACCGGCTACTCGGGCAAACGAAAGAATGAAATCATCGAACTACTGCGAAATCATTAACCGCCCCACAGGCGAGTGAGGAAGTCCAGAGTTCGAATGCCCAGGCTGAAGCGCGTCACACCCTACGAGTCCCCCGGCTACCGGCGCCGCCGCAACGGTGACACCTTCCGCTATATCGGTGAAGACGGCCGCACCATCGGAGCAGCCGAACGCACCCGCGTGACCGCCTTGGTTATCCCGCCGGCTTGGAAACGCGTCTGGATAGCCGACACACCGAACGCGCACATTCTCGCTGTCGGAATCGACGACGCTGGTCGACGACAGTACATTTACCATCCTCGCTGGCGAGCTACTCAGGACGGCGAAAAGTTTGCACACGCTCGCGAGCTTGCCGTCGCGTTACCGGCCGCGCGCCGCCGCGTCACCCGTGATCTACGCAGCACCGGCCTGCACAAAGAGCGTGTACTCGCTGCCGCATTTCGGCTCCTGGACTCCACCTCCATCCGCGTGGGCGCAGAAGAATACGCCAGGACGAATGGAAGCCGGGGCCTGTCGACACTGCTGTGCAAGCATGTGAAAGTCGACGGCACAACGATTTCGCTGTCGTTCCCGGCGAAGAGCAACATTGACGCGTCAATCAGCCTCATCGATACCGACCTGGCCGCTGTCGTCTCCGAACTCCTGAAGCGCCCCGCGAAGTCGCGTCTGTTGGCGTGGAACGACTCCGATTCAGCGACCGGCACGGGCGGCGACCGGATGATCCCCGTGACCGCAGCGGATGTCAACGACTACATCCGATCACGAACGGGCGGGGACTTCACCGCAAAGGACTTCCGCACACTCAACGGCACGCTGGCGGCCGCATCCGCTCTCGCCGATCTGGGGCCGGCGCCCGGCGCCAAGACCGCAGCTCGCAACCAACGCGAGGCGGTCAAAGCCGCGGCAGACGTGCTCGGGAACACGCCGACTGTCGCCCGATCCAGCTACATCGACCCCACCATTTGGGCCCGTTACGAAGAAGGTGAAACCATCGACGGCAATGTCGTTCCCGAAAAGGCACTCATTCAGCTGATCGACGGCGCCTCCGAGAACGCCTCCGCCTGAGCGGATACACACCGCAAGCGTCGCGCCCGCTCAGCGCCCGGTTCCGCGGATGCGACGTGAGAGTTCGGCCGCGACCTCGGCCACCGCAGCGGCGAGTTCCGGCCAGCGTTCAGGACCGATCGACTCACGAGGAAAAGTGATGGCGATTCCGGCAGCTGGCCAGCCCACATGGTCGCGCACCGAGACAGCGACAGAGGCGAACCGGTCGGTCACCTCTCCATCTTCGGTGGCGTAGCCGTCTTCATTAACCTTCTGCAGCACGGCCTTGAGTTCCGCATAGGTGTGGGGCGGGCGACCATTGAGGTCAACAAAGGCCGCATTGTCGGGATACAGCGCCCGCAACTGGGCCGCGGGAAGGGTGGCGAGCATGGCGCGGCCGCTGGCCGTGAGGTGTCCGGGCAAACGGATGCCGACATCCGTCACCAGTCTCGGACGACGCGGAGCACGCTCTTCGGCGATGTAGAGCACGTCCCGCCCATGCAGCACCGCCAGATGGCCCGACTCCCCGATGCGGTCGACGAGCCCAGCGAGCAGGGGCTGCCCGATTCGACTCATGGGCTCCTGATGGGAGAACCCACTGCTGAGCTCGAAGGCCGCGACCCCGAGCCCGTAGCGACGCGCTTCCGGCAGGTGCAGCACGAAGCCGTGCTCCTGAAGCACCGCGAGCAAGTGATAGATGGATGACCGCGGAATGCCGAGCGTGTGTGCGATGAGCGCTGCGGGGACCGGTCCGCGCTGAGTCGAGAGGAAGCGCAGGATGCGCAGGGTCTGATCGGCAGCAGGCACCTTGGCTGCGTACTCGGACTGTGCCATCCACTCCACCTTCCCGCGACTACCGGCCGCGACAAGACACATCGTATCCGCGGCAGAAGCCCCCTACGACGAAGCAAGCCCCCGTGCGTGCTCAAAGATCAGGCTGGTCTCGGTGCCGGCCACCGCGGGATTCGACGACAGGTGGTCGAGCACGAACTTGCGCACGTGCGCGGTGTCCCGAGCAGTGATGTGGATGAGAAAGTCATCGATGCCGCCGAGCACGAAGAATTGCGACACCTCGGGAAGCGCACGCAACTCGTCACCGAACGTGCCCATCATGTTGCGCGCTCCCCCGCTGAGCCGCACGGCAACCAGGGCTTGAAGTGGCCGACCCAGGGCAGCCGGATCCACATCGATGGTGAAACGCTCGATCACGCCGGAGGCACGCAATGACTTCACCCGGGCCAGACAGGTCGACGGTGCAAGCCCGACGGCCTCGGCAAGTGCGAGATTCGTTGCGCGTGAATCGGCCCTCAACAGGGTCAGGAGTTTGAGATCGATCTCGTCAAGCTCCGAGATTGGCCGCACAATGTTCGGGCCCACATCCATTTTGCTTCTTCCGTAACGCATCAAAAAGCAGATATATCGCTATCTGCCGAATCATATACGGTCGAAACAGTATTGAAACGAATTTCTTTTAGTCTTTCTCGCACCCAACCATCTTTTAGACGAAGGACTTTCTCGTGATCATTGGTGTTCCGAAGGAAGTAAAGAACAACGAATTCCGTGTTGCGATCACCGCTGCGGGCGTGAACGAACTGCAGAAGAACTCCCACACCGTGCTGGTCGAGACAGGTGCAGGCCTGGCGTCGGGCATTTCGGATGCCGAGTACGCACTCGCGGGCGCAACGATCATCGAGACGGCGGATCAGGTGTGGGCAGAGGCCGACATGGTGATGAAGGTGAAGGAGCCGATCACATCCGAGTACCGCCACTTTCGCGCCGGGCTGGTGCTCTTCACCTACCTTCACCTGGCCGCAGAACCTGAATTGACCGAAGCACTGATGGCCTCCGGCGTGACGGCAATCGCTTACGAGACCGTGCAGAGCGAGAACCGTGCACTCCCCCTCCTCGCCCCGATGAGCGAGGTCGCCGGCCGTCTGGCCGTGCAGGTCGGCGCCCAGTCGCTGACGGCTCCGGCCGGCGGCAAGGGCATCCTGCTCGGTGGTGTTCCCGGCGTGAGCCCCGCCCGCGTCGTCGTGCTTGGCGCCGGCGTCGCCGGTACCAATGCCGCGGTTGCAGCCGTGGGTGCCGGCGCAGACGTCACGATCCTTGACATCAACATCAACCGCCTGCGTGAACTGGATGCCATCTACGGCGGTCGACTGAAAACCGTCGCCTCCAACTCCTACGAGATTGAGCGAGCAGTCGTCGACGCCGACCTCGTCATCGGCTCTGTACTCATCCCTGGCGCCAAAGCACCCAAGCTCGTCACCAACGAACTTGTCTCCCGGATGCGTGCCGGCTCGGTTCTCGTTGACATCGCCGTCGACCAGGGTGGTTGCTTCGAGGACACCCACGCGACGACGCACGAGAGCCCCACTTACCCGGTGCACGAGACGATCTTCTACTGCGTCGCCAACATGCCGGGCGCTGTTCCCAACACCTCGACGTACGCGCTCACCAACGTCACCCTGCGCTACGCCGTTGCCCTGGCGAACCTCGGGGTCTCCGCGGCGCTGGAGAACGACCCTGCGCTGGCGCTGGGGCTCAACGTGGCTGCCGGCAAAGTCACCCACCGCTCGGTGTCTGACGCTCACGGCCTCGAGCTGGCCGACTGGCGCGTCGCGCTGACCGAAGCAGAAACCGCAGCCGAGACCACAGCCGCCGCAGGCCAGGGCGCGCTCGCCTCGGCTTAACCACCACCAGCAAAACTCCATCCGTCGGCCGGCGCCCCATTGAAGGACGCCGGGTCGGCGGGTACGTTTGTTGCATCGTTCGATCGGGCCACCGTTCCAGGTGGCGTCACGGTCTGAGCGCGCGCCACGCTGTTGGGGGTGGTGACATGGCGTCTCCAGATTTTCCCGCGCTGCAATCTCGTCTCGAAGGCACGCTCATGCTGCCGGGGCAACCCGGCTATCCGGATGCCAGGCACGTGTGGAACGGCCTGATCGACAAATACCCGTCTGCGATCATCTGGTGCACGTCAGCTCACGATGTGCAGCAGGGAATCGCCTTCGCACGGGCGCATCATTTTCCGATCGCCGTCCGAGGCGGCGGCCACAGCGTCGCCGGCTACGGCACCGTCGACGGCGGCATCGTGCTCGACCTTTCGCCGATGCACGAGGTCACCGTCGATGAAGGCACGCGCACGGTCACCGTCGGTGGCGGCGCGACCTGGGGACAGGTGGATGCCGTCACCCAGGAGTTCGGACTCGCCGTTCCCGGCGGCGTCTTCTCTCGGACCGGCGTTGGCGGGCTAACGCTGGGCGGCGGGTACGGCTGGCTTCGCAATATGTACGGCCCCAGCTGCATGAGCTTGATCGCCGCCGAGGTCGTCACCGCTGATTGCGCCGTGGTGACCACAGACCACGACACCAACTCCGACCTGCTCTGGGCGCTTCGAGGGGGTGGCGGAAACATGGGAGTCGTCACCCGCTTCACCTTTATGTTGCATCCGGTGGGCCCCGAGATCTACTTTCTCTTCGTCGCCCATGACGCACGCGGCAACGAGGGCGTCCGCGGTCTCAAAGCGTTTCGTGATTTCTGCGCTGACGCACCCCCTGAGATCAGCGCAGTCGCAAGCCTCGGGGTTGTTGCAGAGGGCGCAGACGGATTCGCTGACGACCTCGTCGGCATCCCGTTCATTGGGTTTTCCGGCCTGTTCGTCGGAGATCCGGCACGAGGAGCCGAACTCCTGCGGCCGCTACACGATTTCGGCACGCTCTTGTTCGATGCCTCTGGCGCGATGCCATACACGGCGGTGCAAGGCGTATTCGACGAGGACTACCCTGAGGGCTTTCACTACTACTGGAAGTCCCTTCGCCTTGATCGGCTCGATGATGAGGCGATCGCCCTGATCGTGCTGGCGGGCGCCGATGCCCCGTCAGACCTCAGCAGCATCGACGTCTGGCATATGGCCGGGGCCGCCCGGGCACAGGTCGATGGGGCTTTGACCACGACGGATGCCCCCTTCCTGGTGAATCCGGAGGCCAACTGGATCGATGCACACGAAGACGAGGCGAACATCGACTGGGCCCGCTCGTTCGTCTCAGAGCTCGAACCGTTCTCAATGGGCACGCGCTACATGAACTTCGCCGGGCTCCAGGAGGAGAACCGCGAGTTGATGCGTGCCTCGTTCGGCACCCTTTACGAACGGCTCGCACGCGTCAAAGCGCAGTGGGATCCGCAGAACGTGTTCAGGCTCAACCCGAACGTTCCGCCGAAGTTCTGAGCGAACTCTGGTCAGCGTGCGACCGAGGCCGCGAACCAGGTGGTGATCGTCGTCGGGTGCGTGATGGCCGTACCGACGACAACGGCGAATGCACCGGCGTCGATGCAGGCTGAAGCCTGGGCAGGGGTGTGCACACGGCCTTCGGCAATCACCGGGATCGGCAGTGCTGCCGCGAGTTCGCGAAGCACCTCGAGGTCGGGCCCATCGGTCTTCGGTCGCTCGCCCGTGTAGCCACAGAGGGTGGTGCCGACGCAATCGGCGCCGGCCTCGTAGGCAGCGATACCGTCGGCCACCGATCCGACATCCGCCATCACCAGTGCCGTCGTTTCGGCATGGATGCGCGCGATGGTCTCGGCCAGGGTCAGGCCATCCGGACGCGGGCGGCGGGTGCCGTCGATCGCGACGATCTCGGCACCAGCGCGGACGACAGCCAGCGCGTGTTCAAGCGTCGGCGTGATGAAGACGGGGTCATCTCCGTCTTTCCACAGACCGATCTGCGGCAGAGATACCCGCTCATGGATCAAACGGATGTCGTCGATCCCTTGCGCGCGGATGCCCACTGCCCCGCCGCGTACGGCGGCTTCGGCGATCTGCGTCATGGTTTCCGGGTGCCGCATGGGTTCATCCGGGTATGCCTGGCACGAGACGACGAGGCCACCTTTAAGAGCGGCGAGGTTCTGGAGGGTCATTCTGAGGTTCCGTTCGTGGGTTCGAGGGGTGAGGATGTATCGGGATCGATCACTCAGGCGGCGCTGACCAGTCAGGCGGCGCTGACCAGTGAGGCGGCACCGACGATCGCCGAATCGGCGCCCAGCGTCGGCTGCACGATCCGGCAGCCGGTGAGCAGATCCATGGATTCGCCGCGAGCGGCGGCGACGACCGTGTCCCACCAGCGGGCGCCTGCAGACGCGAGCCCTCCCCCGACGATGACGAGGTCGGGATCGAGGCTGTTGATGAGGCCGCCGATCGCGCGCCCCATCGCGGTGGCGGCAATGGCGATGACCTCAGCCGCGAGAGCATCGCCCTCGTCGGCGCGAGCGAACACCGCCTGGGTGTCTGCGGCTGACGCGCCGCCCCTGCGCAGGTACGCCGCCAGGATCGCCGGCCCGGACGCAATAGCTTCCAGATGACCGACTCGGCCACAGGAGCAGGTGATTCCGGCAGCTTCTTCTGCCGGAATGTGCCCGTAATGGCCGGCGGCACCGTGCCGACCGGACTGCAGCGCACCGTCGATGACGAGTGCCCCGCCGATGCCGGTTCCCGCAGCCACGACCAGAACCGTGCGCTCTCCGTTGCCGGCTCCATGAATCGCTTCACCGAGCGCATGGGCGTGCACGTCGTTCACCGTGGCGACCGGCAAGCCGATCCGGCGTTCGATCTCATCACCGAGCAACGTTCCCGCCCAGCCAGGGAGTGAGTCCGTCGCGGCGCGCACAGTGCGACTCACCGGATCGATCACGCCGGCTGCGCCGATACCGCACCCGGCGATAACGGCGCCGGGTGCGGAATCGATCACGGTCGACGCCAGATCAACGATTGTGGCGAGCACGGCTTCTGGTCCGGATGCCGCCGGGGTGGCAGCCGTCACACGAAATGTGACGCTGCCATCAGCCCGAACGAGACCCGCGGCCGTCTTGGTTCCGCCGAGATCGACGCCGATTGTGAAGGTCATCGCACCAAGAGGCCTGCACGGTCGACGATCGCCTGGATGCGCTCAACGGTGTCGCCGGTGAGTGCGGGCACGGGAGGCGACATCAGGTTCGTCGAGATAACGCCGAGGTGGGCAAGAGCAGTCTTGAATGCGCCGAGTCCGGCGGCTTCTCCGCTGACGCCCGTGGCCTGGAAGACGATCTCGAACAGCTCAGCGAGCTCGTCCTGGATGCGACGCACGGCATCCCAGTCCCCGGCCTTCGATGCAGCGAACAGGTCGACGTAGCGCTTCGGGTCAACGTTGCCGAGTCCGGGAACGACGCCGTCTGCGCCGAGCAGCAGTGCACCGTCAACGACGACCTCGTGACCGGTGAACAGTACGAGGGGGCTGCCTGCAGCGCGGTTGGCCATCACGAGACGGCGGAAGCCGACGTTGTCACCGCTGGAATCCTTGACACCGGCGATAACGCCCTCTGTACCGAGGCGCACGAGCATCTCGTGGCCCAGCTTGTTGTGCACGCGCACTGGCACGTCGTACGCGAAGATCGGCAGCGCTGTTGCAGCGGCGATGAGACGGAAGTGCGTCTCGATTTCGGCCTGGTTCGGCAGCGTGTAGAACGGCGCCGTCGCGACGATCGCGTCGACTCCGGCAGCCTCGGCCAGGCGGATCTGCTGGATGACTCTCGCCGGGGTCATGTCGTTGACGCCGGTCATTACCTTGACGCGGCCGGCGGAGATACGCACGGCCTCGTTCAGGATGAGTGAGCGGTCGGCGTCGGAGAGGAAGGCGACCTCACCTGACGAACCGAGAACGAAGAGGCCGTCGACGCCGCCATCGATGAGGTGGTTGACCAGACGCTCAAACGAGACGAGGTCGATTGCGCCATCGGCGGTCAGCGGGGTGACAACGGGGGGAACAACGCCGCCGAAAGTGGATGCAGACATAAGAATAAACTCCTGAGGTTCTGTTAGTGATTGGCGAGAAGACTGGGGGCCGCGCTCAGCAGAGTGCGGGTGTATGCATCGGTCGGGTTAGAGAAAACGCTCTCGGCTGGACCCTCTTCAACGACGCGACCGGCTTTCATCACGACGATGCGGTCCGAGACGTAGCGCACCGTCTGGATATCGTGCGAGATGAATGCCATGCCGAGGTTGAGGCGTTCTTTGAGGTCACTGAGCAGGTTGAGGATCTGCGCCCGCACCGACACGTCGAGTGCGCTTGTCGGTTCGTCGGCCACGATGATGTCGGGGTCGAGGGCGAGCGCCCTGGCGATGGCAACACGCTGGCGCTGGCCACCCGAGACCTGGCCGGGGAACACCTCACTCGTTGAGGCTGGCAAGCCAACCAGGTGCAGCAGCTCCCGTACGCGGGACTCCCGCTGGGCCGGCGTACCGATGCCGTGCACCTTGAGGGGGTCCAACAGGATGTCGTGTACCGACATCCGGGCGTTCAACGCCGTCGAGGGGTCCTGGAAGATGATCGACACTGACTTGCCGTATGCCTTGGCTGTTGCCTGGTCACGCTTGACAATGTCGTTTCCCTTGAAGGAGACGGTGCCAGAGGTCGGCGACTGGAGCCCGACCATCACCCGGGCAAGTGTCGACTTGCCACAGCCGGACTCGCCCACGATACCGATGGTCTCGCCGCGGTTGAGGGTGAGGCTCACTCCGTTGACGGCGTGCACCTTGTCGCGGCGGAACAGCGTTCCGGTGCGGGCGGTGTGGATGACGTGGATGTCGTCAAGCCGCAGGATCTCGCTACTGGTGGTCATCGTGCGGCCTCCATTTCTGTATCGGGTGCCAGGAGGGCATCGTCATGGGTCGACACGAAGTGCACGGTGCCAGGGATCGCACGCAGTTCCGGGCGTTCGGCTCGCACCAGGTCGCCGGTGAGCGAGCGAGGAGCGAAGCGGTCACCCGTCGCGAAGTCACGCGGCGACGGAACTGTGCCTGGGATCTGGTGCAGGCGGCTTGCGCCGTCTTCGATCGACAGCACGGAGCCAAGCAGTCCCCTGGTGTACTCGTGGCGCGGGCTGGTCAGCAGGCTGACCGTCGGTGCGGATTCAACCACCTGACCGGCGTACATCACGGTGATGCGGTGAGCGAGCTCAGCGACGAGGGCGAGGTCATGGCTGACGAACACCATGGCGAAGCCGAGCTTCTCGCGCAGCTCGTTGAGCAGGTCGATGACCTGGGCCTGCACCGTGACATCCAGTGCCGTTGTCGGCTCGTCTGCCACGATGAGCTTCGGGTCACGGGTGAGCGCCATGGCGATCAGCACGCGCTGACGCTGGCCGCCTGAGAGCTCGTGCGGGTAGCTCTTCAGGGTGCGGTCAGGATCGAGGCCGACGAGCTGAAGCAGCTCTTCTGCGCTGCGAGTGCCGCCGCGCTTGATGAGCTGGCCGAGCTGCGAACGGATGAGCATCGACGGGTTGAGCGAGCTCAGGGCGTCCTGGTAGACCATCGCCATCTCATGCCCGAGCAGCGCCTGGCGTTCCTTGGCCGGCATGGTCAGCAGGTCGCGACCCTCGAAGAGGATCTGGCCGGTGATCTCGGCGGTGTCCGGCAGCAGGCCCATGATCGCCAGGCTTGTGATGCTCTTGCCACAGCCGGATTCGCCGACGAGCGCCATCGTCTCTTCTGGCCGAACCGAGAAGCTCACGTTGTCGACGACGGCGATGTCACCGTGACGCTTCGGGAAGCGGATGCTGAGGTTCTTCACCTCGAGAAGAGGCGCAGCGTCTGCGGTGTAGACCAGACGGTCGGTGCGGCCCAGCTCGTTCGCGCGCAGCTGTGCCAGGTGAACCTCAAGCGGTACAGATGCTGCGGCGAGCTCGACAGGTGACGTTTCGTCTGTAGCGCTGTCGGCTGCCGACACTGCGGCAACGGCCTTGGCGTTCTTGGTTGCCGGCTTCACCAGTGCATCGGTGAGGCCCTCAGCGAGGATGTTGAGCGACAGCACCGTGAACAGGATGAGCATGCCGGGGAAGAACGTCGCCCACCAGCCACCGCTCAGCAGCAGGTTGCGGCCGGAGGAGATGACGTTGCCCCATGACGGTGCGGGGTCCTGCACGCCGGCGCCGATGAACGACAGGCTGGCCTCGAACACGATCGCGTCGGCAACCAGCACGGTGACGAACACCATGATCGGTGCAGCACAGTTGCGGGCGACGTGCCAGATCAGGATGTGCGGCAGGCGGGCGCCCATCACGCGTTCGGCCGAGACGTAGTCCTCGCCGAACTGCGCGATGACGTTGGCCCGCACGATGCGTGCGATCTGCGGAACGTAGAGGAACGCGATGGTGCAGATCAGCACCGGCAGTTCCTTGCCGAAGACGGCAACGAACACGATCGCCAGCGCGATGCCGGGGAACGACATGATGATGTCGAGCACACGCATGATCGTCTCGCTCAACCAACGAGAGGCTGTGGCAGCGATCGAGCCGACGATGGCTCCGGCGATGAGTGCCAGCGACGTGGCTCCGAGGCCGATGGCCAGCGAGTACCGGGCACCGTACAACAGGCGCGAGAAGATGTCGCGGCCGTTGCGGTCGGTGCCGAACAGGTGCTCGAACGACGGCGGCAGTGCCGGGATGCCCGACTTCAGCGGGTCGTACGGCGCAATGACCGGGGCGAAGATCGCCAGCAGAACAATGACACCGAAGAATGCCAGGGCAATCTTCGAGCCGAGGGGCATGGCGCCGAAGCGCTGTGCGGGGACGCTCAAGCGGTCGCTGAGTGATCGACGCATCGTTACACCGTCCGAATTCGTGGGTTGATGATCAGGTACAGCATGTCGACGATGATGTTGACGATCACGAAGGCGAGGGCAACCGTGAGCGTGACACCCTGCACGAGGTTGATGTCGTTGTTGGTCACACCGTTGAGGATGAGCTTGCCCATTCCGGGCAGGTCGAAGATGACCTCGATGATGACGGCGCCACCGATCAGGTAGCCGACGCGCAGGCCGAGCACCGTCACCGGCGTGATGAGCGCGTTGCGCAGCACGTTGCGGCTGACGACGACGCTGCGGGGCAGCCCGCTTCCGATGGCCGTTCGCACATAGTCGCGGTCGAGCTCCTCCACCATCGAGGTGCGAACCACACGGGTGAGGGATGCCGCCACGGGGAGTCCGAGAGAGATGGCGGGCAGGATCATGGTGCCGAGCCATCCGCTGAACGAATCAGTGATGTTGATGTAGCCACCGGTGGGGAACCAGCCGAGGCCGAGCGCGAAGTTCTGGATGAGCAGGATGGCGAGCCAGAACGACGGCACCGCGATACCTGCGATTGAAATCACGCGGATGAGCTGGTCTGGCCAGCGGTCGCGGTACAGCGCGGCGGTCACGCCCATCGTGAGCGAGAGCACCACGGCGATCAGCAGGCCGAGAAGGGTCAGCTGCAGGGTCAGCGGGAAGGCTGAGCTGACCAGGGACGTCACGGGGCTTGCCGGCGGAACCGTTGAGCCGAGGTTGCCCTGGATCAGGTTGCCAAGGAACCCGAGGTACCGCACGATCAGCGGATCGTTCAGACCCGATTCGTTGCGGAAGGCCTCTCTGGCGGCCTCGGATGAGCTCTCACCGAGAGCGTTGATTGCCGGGTCTCCCGGCGCGAGTTGCATAACGAAAAAGACGAGGGCGGTGATGCCCAGGATCATAATCGGGAGCACGGCGATTCGTCGGGCCATCAGCCTGAGCAACGCGGTCACAAATGTCTCCTCATCGAGAAACGGTGGGGGCCGGCCAGACGGCCGACCCCCGGTGGATAACTACGCCGTGCGCGCGACGTCCAGGAAGGACAGGCCGGTGAACGAGACAGGAGCGAAGCCGGTGACGGCGTCCTTGTCCCAGGCGGTCGGCAGCTTCCTGTGCACGAGCGGGTAAACGGGGCACTCATCGGCGATCAGGTCGAACGCCTTGCCCCAGAGTTTCTTCTGCTCGTCGGCATCGTCGGTGGCCATGGCGTCGTCGAGGTAGCCGGTCAGAGTCTTGAACTCGGCTGATTCTGCCCAGCGGTAACGCTTGGTCGGCCAGACGGTTGCAGCGCCGTACCACCAGCGCAGCAGCAGGTCAGCGTCGTTGCCGAAGACCGACGGGTCACCGGGGGCGACCATGACGGTGTAGTTGCCCTCGTCAACGATCTTGTACTGGGCGCCTGACTGGTTGCTGTCGATGGTCGTCGCGATGCCTACGGCGTCGAGGTCTTCCTTGATCAGCGGCAGAACATCCTTCACCCAGCTGGTGTCGGTGGCCAGCAGCGTGATCGACAGACCGTCAACTCCAGCGGCCGACAGAAGCTTCTTGGCCTTCGCGAGGTCGTAGGTGTAGGTCGTCTTCGCCTTCTGGTACGACGGGTGCTCCTTCTGCAGGTAGCTCGTGGCGGCCGTGGCCTGGCCGAGCATGCCCGTGTTGATGAGCTTGTCATAGTCGATGGCGTAGCGGAATGCCTGACGCACGCGCTTGTCGTCGAACGGAGCGACAGAGGTGTTGAACATCATGAACAGCTGACCGAACGATTGCACTGACTCAACGTTGACGTCCTTCGACAGCGATGCAACGTCGATGTACGGCACGTCTTCGATGGCCTGGACGCGGCCTGACTGCACTGCGGTGACGCGCGCGGCGGCATCCGACAGCAGGTTCCAGGTCATGGCGGCGGCAAGGGCGGGGCGCGGGCCGGTGTATGCGTCGAAGCGCTCGTACGTGATCTTGTCGTCCTTGACGGCCGACAGCATCTTGTACGGGCCGGTTCCGGTCGGCAGCGAGTCGAATGCAACCTTGTCGGCTTCAACGAGTGCCTTCGGGACGATCTTAACGACGGAGAGGCGCTCGAGTGCGAGTGCTGTCTCCTGGTTGAGCGTGATCTCGACGGTGGTGTCATCGACCTTGGCGATCGACTCTACGAACGGCAGGAACGTCAGGTAGAGCGATGCGTTGGCCGGGTCAAGCACGCGCTGGAACGAGAAGACGACATCGTCTGCGGTCACAGGAGTGCCATCGTGGAAGACCGCTCCATCACGCAGCGTTGCGGTGACGGTCTTGCCCTTGACCTTAGGCAGTTCCCCGGCCAGTGCTGCGTAAACTTCACGCGTCACGGGGTCCAGCTCGACGAGGCCTTCAAGTACGTGCCAGTTGGCGGCGACGGCAACAGCGCCGGTCGTCGTCATCGGGTCGAAACCGGTGGACAGCGCGTAGGAGATACCCGCTTCGATGGTGCCGTTCTTGTCGATGCCGGCAGCTGCGGTGCTGGGCGCTTCGACATTGTTGGTTGACGCGGGGCCGCTGCAGGCGGCAAGAGTTGCCACCAAACCCATTGCGCCTGCTGCTTGGAGGAAGACCCTACGGCTAGTCTTCCCCTGAAGTGTTTCTTGGAGCATCAGATTGCCTCTCGTTAATGTGCGGAAAGCTAAATCGGACGTCAGACGTCCTACGTGCTAAAATGAAGCTATCCATAGTCGAGTGAAAGGTCAAGCGGGGGTCGCCAGATATGAATATCTCGAAAACAGGAGTTTTCACCTCCGAAACATCGCGGAAACGTAGCTCCGTCACCGACCAGATCAAGGACTTCATCCTGACTAAAGGACTGAAGTCAGGAGACCTCATGCCCACAGAGGCTGAGATCTGCGCAGAACTGGGCGTGAGCCGCTCGAGCGTGCGCGAAGCGATCCGCACTCTGGCCGCACTCGACATCGTCGAGGTCAAGCATGGTTACGGCACCTACGTCGGCCAGCTCTCCCTTGCCCCGCTGGTCGAGGGCCTGGTGTTCCGTGGCGTGCTGCGTCCCCAGGACGACTTCGCCGCCCTGCGCGAGGTCATTGAAGTTCGCGAGGCTCTCGACCTGGTCATGGCGCCTCAGATCATCGAGGCACTGCACGGCAACACCGACGAGGTCCTGAAGAGCCTCGTATCGACGATGGTGACCAAATCTGAAACCGGCACCGGCTTCGCTGAAGAAGATCTGGCCTTCCACACCCGCCTGCTCGATTACCTCGACAACACCCTGGTCGGACAGCTTGTGACGGCATTCTGGGAGATCAACACCGTGCTCTACCCGAAGCTCGGCATCGCGCCGGCGGCTGACATCGATGACACGGCACGCGCTCATGGCGCCATGCTCGACGCGGCCATTGCCGGCGACCTCGACGCCTACCGTGAGGCAGTCGTTGCCCACTACCAGCCGCTGCGCCGGTCACTCGAAAAGGTGGCGCTGCGAAGCGCAACACCTGCGAGCTGACCGCCGCTGAACAACCTCAGCTAGCTGAGCGCACGCCGGGCGACGTCGAGCACGAGCAACTCGTCGTCGACGCCGCCACCCTCATGGCCGTTGAACGGCCAGACGGTGATCTCCTTGGCGCCCGCGTAGTTGTTGTACGCCCCGAAGATCGTTGATGGCGGGCAGATGGGGTCCATCAGCGCGGCGGAGAGCCACACCGGTGCGCTCGCCCGCTTGGCAAAGTTGACACCGTCGAAGTACGCCAGCGTGGTCATGACCGCCCCGACATCCTCGCGATACCAGGCGAGGTAGTTGGCGATCTCTTTGTAGGGGTTGCTGTCTGTGATCATGATTGCGCGCGGAAAGTCGCAGAGGAACGGCACGCGGGCGGCGACAGCAGCAAGCCCAGGGACGAGGCCGGCCACAGCGAGCGCAAGTCCACCACCCTGGCTGATACCGGTGATCATCGTGCGGGCGGCGTCGGTGAAAGGCAGCTCGGCGACGGCATCGACGAGGCGTACCGCGTCGACGATCAGTCGACGGTAGTAGTAGGTCTCCTTAGAGCCGATGCCCCTGGTCAGGAAACCGGGAACCTGCGGGCCGGAGCCGGACAGGTCGGGGGTGCTCCCCCGAGATCCGCTCCAGGCCTGCCCTCTGGTATCGAGTTCCAGGTGGGCGTAACCGGCCGAGGCCCAGAGCAGGTTCTCGATCGCGTCACCGCGGCCGCGGCCGTAGCCATGGAACTGCACGATCGTCGGCAGCGCGCCGGTTGTGCCGGCAGGAACCCGCAGCCACGCCTTGATCCGCTCGCCGTCATAGCCCGAGAACGTCACGTCGTAGACGTCGAGGGTCGCCAGCCCCGAATCGACTGGCTGCACCTCGACGTTGAGCGCGTGGCTCCTGGCCGACGCAAGGGTCTCGTCCCAGAACGTATCGAAGTCAGCAGGATCAACCTGTGCGCTTCGGTACTCGTACAACTGGGATTCGGGCAGGTCTAACAGCATTGACTGACTCTCTCGATGGGGCGGGCGCTCCGTCGGCGTGACGGGCGCTTTCGGCGTGACGGGCGGCGCTAGCGAACTGTATTGCGGAGGGTGCCGATCTCGGGAATCGTGATCGCCACCTCGTCGCCGGGCGTAACGACGGCCGCGGTGTTTGGCGACCCGGTCATGACGACGTCGCCGGGCTCCAGCGTCATCCAGCGGGTGACGTAGACAAGGGTGTCGACGACACGGGACGGCAGGTTGAACGTGCCGGAGCTCGCGACGACGGCGCCGTTGACCTCGACGATGATCTCGAGGTTCTCCGGGTCGGTGATTTCGGTCTCGATCCACGACCCGAGCGGCGTGTAGTTGATGCCCGACTTGCTCTCGAAGTTCTTGTTGTCGATGGCGTTGCGATCGCCGCTCGTCACGTCGTTCACGATCGTGTATCCCAGCACGTGCTCAAGCGCGTTCTCTGCGGTCAGGCGCGTCGCGGTGCGGCCGATGACGACGGCCAGCTCTCCCTCGACGACGACGGCTCCGGCATCCGGGGCAAGCACGATCGCGTCGCCATCGGCCGCAACTGTGCGCACCGACTTCAACCAGGCCTGGATCGGAAGCTTCGTTTCTGGGTCGGCGTTGTGGCCGATTCCGACGACGAGGCCAGGGGTGGTTGTGCGTGCGATCTTCACTCGAGTGTGCCTTTCAGCGGTTGGGGGATGTCTTCAGCGGCTCGTTCAGCCGCCCGGTCAGCAATTGTGGGCTTCGCAGCGCTGGGCGTGAGAACTGAAGCTGGCGCGCGTGTCACCCGCGGCGCGGGCGCCTCGTCTTCAAACAGGGCATCGCGGATGATCCGGCGCGGGTCGTACTGGCTGGGATTGAGCTTCTTCCAGTCGACCTCGTCGAACTCAGGGCCCATCTCGTCTTTCAGGCGATCCTTCGCGCCGTTCGCCATTTCCTTCGCCTTGCGCACGAACCGTCCGAGCAGCGCCGCGTAGTGCGGGATGCGCTCAGGGCCGAGCAGGAAGGCCGCGATGATCGCAATGATGGTGATCTTGTCGAAAGTCAAACCGAACACGGTGACTCCTCTCTCATTGACAGTTCGAGCGTCATCCGTGCTCTCACAGCATGCCCGCGAGCTCTGCATCGATACGGTCTGAGATCTTCTTCATGCGGCGATCGTGCAGCCAGGCGATGAACGCTGCGATGAAGTACAGGCAAATCATCGGCACAGCGAGGAGGAACATCGACATGACGTCGGCAGCCGGCGTTGCGATGGCGGTGAACATGATCACCACAAGAATTGCGATGCGCCACGAGGCGAGAATCGACTTCGCACTCACCACACCGGCGAAATTCATCAGCACAAGCACGACGGGCACGACGAAGGCGATGCCGATCGCCAGCACGAGCTTGAGCACAAAGTCGTAGTAGCCCTTCGCGCTGATGATCGCCGCCGAGTCCGACGGAGCGAATGACGTGAGCAGTGCGACCATATTCGGCAGCACCAGGAATCCTGCAGCGCAGCCGGCCAGGAACAGCGGCACAGCCGTCGCCACGAATCCGATTGCGTATTTCTTCTCCTTGGCCCGCAAGCCCGGCATCAAAAACGCCCAGACCTGATAGAGCCAGATCGGTGACGAGATGACGACACCGACGGTGATGGCGATCTGCATGCGCAGGTCGAACGCCTCAGAGATTGTGGTGAAGTTGAGCTCGGAGGAGCGGCCCTGCGCCTCGGCAATCGCGGTGATCGGCACGCGCAGCACGTCGAGCACTGATGCTGACAGAAACCAGCCGACAACCGCGCCGACGAGGATTCCTAGCGCTGCCCGAACGAGTCGCTTTCGAAACTCAATGAGATGCCCACCGAGCGACATTTTTCCGTCGCGGGCAGACTTCTCTTTAGTGAGAGTCGCCACGGCGGGTCAGGACTGGTGCTGAGCGGCGGTGGCAGGTGCGGTGACCGGCGTCGAAACGACAGTCGTTGAATCGGTCGCGTCGACCGGCTCGTCATCCTTGAGCGTCTTGACTTCGCTCTTGAAGATGCGCATCGACTGGCCGACGCTGCGGGCCAGGCCGGGGAGCTTGGGTGCGCCGAACAAAAGCAGAACAATCGCCAGGATGATGACCATGTGCCATCCGCTGAGGTTTCCGAGCATGATGCGCCTCTCTCGTAGATTTGCGTTCAGAACTTCATGGAATTGAACGTCTGACGTCATACGCTACCCGAATTGGTACCGTACGCAAGTGACTCTGGCGCATTGATCTATGAGCGGTCCATGATGACACCCACAGACGACTCCCCATTCGCTGTGCGATCTGCAATCCTCGAACACACGCTTTTCTTCACACAGAAAGGACAGCCTCGTCATGAGCACCCCCGATGTGTCTGAGGGACGTCGACCGCCGCGGTTCCCCAGCCTGCGTCGCTTCCTGCCCTCGCGCACAGGAATTGCGAACTCAGAGAAGACGGCGGCCGCGCTCCTCCTGCTGTTCACCGTTGCCGCCATCGTCTGGGCGAACTCTCCGTGGGCCGACACCTATCAGGAGTTCTGGGGCGCAACTGTCGACCTGCGAGTCGGCGACGTCAGCCTCGAGCTGACGTTTCGCGAGCTTGTCAACGATGCGCTGATGGCCTTCTTCTTCTTCACTGTCGGCCTCGAGGTGAAACACGAGTTCGTTGTCGGCGAGCTGACGGACAGATCTCGGGCGCTCGTGCCTGTGGTCGCAGCCGTCGCCGGCCTGCTCGTACCCGCCGGTATCTTCCTGCTCATCAATCCGACGGGTGAGAATGCACATGCCTGGGGCGTAGTCATTTCAACCGATACCGCGTTCCTGGTGGGAGCGCTTGCCCTCGTCGGACCAAAGTTTCCCGCCCGCCTGCGGGTCTTCCTGCTCACGCTTGCCGTCGTTGACGACATCGGAGCTCTCGCCGCCATCGCCATCTTCTACACAGACAACCTGCAGCTCACACCGATGATCGTCGCGGTCTGCCTGCTCGCGCTGATCGCACTTGTCCGTTATCTGCCCGTCGGCAGCGGACCCGCATACACGATCCTCGCTGTGGCACTCTGGTTCGCGCTCTATGCCGCGCACATCCACCCCACGCTGGCCGGCGTGGCAGTCGCCCTGCTCATTCCGGCTTACCCGCCCAGGCGCAGCGCTGTCGAGCGTTCGCTCGAGCTCGCGCAGGCATTCAGGCAATCGCCCAACCCCTCTTACGCCCAGGCGGCCACCAAGGGCCTCCGCGATTCGCTGTCGATCAACGACAGGCTGCAGGCCGCCTATGCGCCGTACATCACTTTTCTGGTTCTGCCGATCTTCGCCCTCGCCAATGCCGGAGTACGGCTGGACGAAGCCACTCTCAGCGCTGCCCTCACCTCCCCGCTCAGTTGGGGTATCGTCGCCGGTCTTGTACTTGGCAAGTTCATCGGGATCACCGGGGCCACGCTCGGCCTGCGTGCGCTGGGTCTCGGCACGCTCGCACCCGGCTTGAACCTGAGTCGTGTCGCAGGCGGCGCCGCGCTCTCAGGCATCGGCTTCACGATCGCGTTGTTCATCGTCGAGATCGCCATCCCCGATCCCGAACTGCAGGATGAAGCCCGCGTCGGAGTACTCACCGCATCCGTCATCGCGCTCATACTCGGCTGGGCGATATTTCGCATTACCGACCGACTCAACCCACCCATGGCGATCGGCGGCACTCTCGCTCGACCTGTCGACCCGGCGCGCGACCACATTCGCGGTAACCAGGATGCCCCGCTCACGCTTGTCGAGTACGGCGACTTCGAGTGCCCATTTTGCAGCAGGGCCACCGGCACCATCGATGAAGTGCGCGAGCACTTCGGTTCAGAGCTGCGATATGTCTGGCGGCATTTGCCCCTCGACCGGGTGCATCCACACGCGATCGAATCGGCGCGGGCCAGCGAGGCAGCGGCGCTGCAGGGCAAGTTCTTCGAGTTCGCACCAGTGATGTTCGCCAACCAGGATCACCTCGAGTTCGACGATCTTGTGCGCTATGCGGCGGGAGTCGGGCTCGACGTCGACAGGTTCATTGACGATATGCGTTCAGCCAGGGTGGTGAATCGCGTTCAGGATGATGTGCTGGATGCCGAATTCATGGACCTGCATTCGACTCCGACATTCTTCATCGGCGAGGCGCGTCACCACGGACCATATGACGCTCCGGTGCTGATCAGGGCACTCACCGATTTTCGTGAGCGGAACGACGATGGCGAGGCCGGCACCGGCACCGGCACCGGCACGATCGTCTAAGCGAATGCATTCACTCCAGTGAGTTGTGCCGCGTACTCCCACAGCTTTGCCGCGTCATCCGCATCAATGGCGTGAGCGTCAACGCCCGCAACCCTGGCTTCCGGGCTTCCGATCACGGTTGGCTCTGCGATGTCGCAGTCTTCGCAATACACGCCGCCCATACCGGCGAGCATCGGTGCGGTGGCGGCCCAGACAGAAGTCGCTGCGCCCTGCGCGGGGGATTTGAACCGTTCATTTACTGTGCCGTCTTCAGTCATCCAGCCGGACGCGACCATTTCTTCGCGCGGCAAGTGGCGCTGAAGCTCTGTCATGATTCCGCCGGGGTGTACGGCGAAGGCACGCACGCCGAATTCGGCACCGAGTGCGTCGAGCTGCACTGCAAGCAGGCTGTCTGCGGTCTTCGCCTGGCCATAGGCGAGCCATTTGTCATAGCCCGTCGTGAACTGCGGGTCATCAAAGCGGATGCCGGACAACTTGTGCCCCGTCGACGACAGCGATACCACCCGGGCACCGTTCTCCGCGGCAAGCGCCGGCCACAGCAGGTTCGTGAGGGCATAGTGCCCGAGGAAGTTGGTGGCGAACTGCGATTCCCAATGCGCTCCTACCCGCATTTCGGGAGAGGCCATGATCGCCGCATTGTTGATCAGGATGTCGAGGCTTCTGCCGGTGGCGAGGAACCGCTCGGCGAAGGCGCGCACGCTGTCAAGGTCAGCGAGGTCGAGCTCATCAACGGCCACCTCGGTCATTCCGCGTGCGTCGAGGGCGGCCCTGGCCACCTCTGGCCGGCGGGCCGGCACGATGACGGTGGCATGGGCATCCGTCAGCGCAGCGACAGTCTCCAGCCCCAACCCTGAGTAACCGCCGGTGACGATAACCACCGCTCCCGTGAGGTCGATGCCGTCGAGCACCTCACTGGCCGTGCTGCGCGCGTCAAACCCGGACTGGATACGGTGCTGCGGAGTGTTCATTGGGTGAGTGTAATCCAATCGGATCACAGGCGCCCTTATCTGGTCAGCACTGTATCTGGCCCTCACAATCCCCCGTGTGCAATAATCTGCGTATGGATGCAGATACGCAGGTATCGGAGTTCGGCGCCGACAGCGAGCTCAGCGCCGACAGCGAGCTCGGCGCCGACAGCGAGTATGTCGAGCTGGCCGTCGAAGTATTCTCGATGCTCGCCGATGCAACCAGGGTGCGGCTCGTCCTCGCGCTCCGCGACGACGAGATGTCGGTCAACAACCTGGCAGACAGCGTTGACAAGTCACCGGCTGCCGTCTCCCAGCACTTGGCGAAGATGCGCCTGGCCCGCATCGTCACCACCAGACAAGAAGGCACGCGGGTGTTCTATCGGCTGGCGAATGAGCACGTGAGCCAACTTGTAGCGGATGCGATCTTCCAGGCCGAGCACTCCCTGGGCGGCACTCCCCGCCACCACCACGCCTGACGTTCGCTAATCCCGTGATGAAGGGAATGCCGATCATGAGCCATGAACCCCATACGCACGAGCATGCGGATGACCACGGGCACGAGCATCCACACGGGCACGAGCATCCACACGGGCATGAGCATCCACACCAGCACGCACACCCCACCGGCATCCGCGGATTCTTCTACGGACTGTTCGTGCCGCACAGCCACGACGCAGCCGACTCAATCGACGATGCGATGGAGTCGAGTGCCAAGGGCATCCGGGCCGTCAAGATCAGCCTGGTCGGGCTCGGAATCACCGCGATCCTGCAACTCCTCGTGTTCGCCGCCAGTGGCTCGGTCGCGTTGCTGGCCGACACCATTCACAATTTCTCCGATGCCCTGACGGCCATTCCGTTGTGGATCGCGTTCGTGATCGGTCGACGAACGGCATCCCGGCGATACACCTATGGCTTCGGTCGGGCCGAAGACCTCGCTGGCCTGTTCATCGTCGCGATGATCGCCTTCTCTGCGGCGTTCGCCGGCTACGAATCGATCACCAGGCTGATCAACCCCCAGCCGCTCACCAATCTTGGCTGGGTGCTCGTTGCCGGGGTCATCGGATTCATCGGCAACGAACTCATTGCGATCTATCGCATCCGTGTCGGCAGGCAGATCGGCTCGGCAGCGTTGATCGCAGACGGCGTACACGCGCGCACAGACGGATTCACCTCGCTCGCCGTCGTCGTCGGCGTCGTGGGTGTCTGGCTGGGATTTCCGCTGGCCGACCCGATCATCGGCCTGGTGATCACCGCGGCCATCGCCGTTCTGCTCTGGGGAACTGCCCGCGACATCGGTCGCCGCCTGCTCGACGGCGTCGACCCGGCACTTGTCGATCGTGCAGAAGCGACGCTTCTGCAGGTTCCGGGCGTGGCCGGAGTCAACGCCATCCGGCTGCGTTGGAGCGGCCACCGACTTCATCTGGCTGCCACCGTCACCACCGACGGGTCGGTGTCGGTCGCCGACTTTCATCAAATGGAACATGCGGCAGCCGACGCCCTGCGGCCGACGCTCTCTGGACTCGACTCAGTTGTCTTGAACCCGGTGCCCGTCGGGCATCCGGCCTAGCTACCCCTGCAGCCCGAGCCGCACGTTGCGTGGCAACGAGGCGACGACTATTGCATGTGACTCGGCGATCAGTTCTAGAACATGATCGCCAGGCACCGAGCCGTCGAGCTGCACTGTCACCCAGTGCTTTTTGTTCATGTGGTAACCGGGGCCGATGCCGTCAACGCTCTTCACGAGCCGCGGCACGTTCTCCGGCAGTGCTTTCACAGTGATCGAGGGCTTATCTGTATTGGAGCTCTCAATCGAAAACACCTTGCCGGCCACCTTGAAAACGCGAGTCTCTGGCCCGAACGGATACATCTCTTCGGCCCCGTTGAGGTCGTGAAGAAACGCGGTCAGCTGTTCGGGCGTCAACATGTCACTCCAATGAGAATTAATTCGTGGTGACCCCCATGCTATGACCACGGGGCGACATCGCATCGGCGTCTCGATCCCCCGCTCCTCGGCTGGTCGCGCATGCTTCGCGAGTCGGTTCGAGATAGGGTGCTTGAGGTCGTCGTCGCACGCGGTCGAGCTCACGCGACGCCGAATCAAGAGCACCGAAAGCGAGTTTCATGCCGGGAATCCCCACCACCCGCGACGCCGTTCGCGCAGTTTGGGACAACGCCGCACTCGAGTACAGCGGAGTCACCGACAAGGTGACCGCAGGGTTGGTATTGACCGGCCTGCTTGAAGCGGCCCTCAACGTGCTTCACTACCGCAAGCTGGCCTGGGAGCCGGATTCCATCCAGCTGGTGTCCTGCGATCCCGCGAGTTACCTGCGCTATCAGGCCGCCAACGACCATGTGGCGGATGTCTCCCTGTTGCTCTCGCAGGCGATCTCGGCTCACGCCGCCAACGGCACCTCACTGCACGACATCACCGGCGAGATGCCGCCATGGAAAAGCATGCGCATCCTCATCCTCTCCACTGGCGTGGACGCCACGTTCAACCGCCTCGACCTCGACCCTGAGGGCGAGTGCAAGGTGTCATGGCACGGTCAGTTCGACACGGTTCAGTTCACCGAGATCGCCGCCGGATTTGCGGCATTCGTCACGCACATCGTCGCAAACGTCTTTGATGACGATGACGGCAAGGAGACGTTCGAGGAGTCATTCGACTGGGTCGTTTAGACCGGTCGCTCAGGGAGCGGCGTGGTCAGCGTCGTACTGGTTGATGAGTCCCCTGGCGATCGCATCCCAGTCAGAGCCGAACAAAAACGCGTCGTCGTCGCTGGGCGTGTAACCGTTGTAGACGGGGTCGTTAGACTCACCTGACGCGCTCTCGACGGCAAGCGTCCCATAGAGCACACCTGTCCCGCTCCGAATCTGCCAGTGTGCGTGGTCCGTCTGGTCAAGCGCGAACGTTCGCCCTTTGTGTTCGAAGTGGGCGGGTGGACGGTTTGCGAGTTCAGAAATACTCACCGTTTCAGCACTGCGTGCCGCATCGGTGCTTCGCGATTCGTCGGTCGCCTCCATCACATTCGTTCCGTCAGACAGCACTGGCGAGATCAGCCCGAAGACGTTCCCGTCGGGGTCGAGCAGGTAACCGACCCGACCGATGCCCTCCATATCGTCAAGTGGCATCGCCTCATGCGCACCGAGCCTGATCCCTTCAGCAAAGGAGAGATCGGCGTCATCGACTCCCACGACGATGTTGCAGCCGTTGACCGGCGCACCTGTTTCAGGTTTCGGACCTCGGCGCTGGGTCAGCCCGCCGTTGATGCCGATGCCAGGCGTATCCATGCCGATCGAGCCTTCACCCGTATCGATCGCCCAGTACGACATGTCGCCGAATTGGGTGAATCGCCAGCCGAACAGCCTCGAGTAGAAGGTGATGAGCACCTGCGGCTCTGAGCCGTGGA
This sequence comes from Leifsonia sp. A12D58, assembly GCF_047530025.1. Lineage (NCBI taxonomy): Bacteria > Bacillati > Actinomycetota > Actinomycetes > Micrococcales > Microbacteriaceae > Leifsonia > Leifsonia sp. A12D58. Next base: position 320,491 of record NZ_JBLJAT010000003.1, read on the forward strand.
TCTCGAAATGAACGACGAGACTAGACATGATGCCTCCTTGCGCACGTTGCCCTCAGGGTACGCCCGGAGGTGTCGAACGACGAGAGTGACCTGGCGGTGCACTACATCCACTTGCGACGCTTGAAGATCACATAGAGCAGCGCACCGAAGCCGACCATCGCGGTGACAGCCATCGGGTAGCCGAATGCCCAGTGCAGCTCGGGCATATCGTCGAAGTTCATGCCGTAGACGGCCGCGATCAGGGTGGGAGCAAAGAGGATGGCCGCCCATCCCGAGATCTTCTTCATGTCTTCGTTCTGGCGCTGGGTAACGAGCGTGGCGTTGACGTTCAGGATCTGCGAGAGGGCGTCGCGGTACTCGGTCACCAGGGTGTGAGCGCGAGTGAGGTGGTCAGAGACGTCCTGAAGGTAGGTCTGCAGTTCATCCGGAATCTCGTACTTGCCGAACCCGCCGCCGAGCGCCTTGAGCACCTCGGTAAGCGAGGACGTCGCATGCTGCATGTCGATGACCTCCTGGCTCAGCCGGTAGATACGTTCGGCTACCGCCGCATCTCCGCTGAATACCTGCCGCTCGATCTGCTCCTTATCGATCGCGAGCCCCTGAAGCACCGGGGCATAGCCATCGACGATGGCATCCAACAGGCTGTAGACCACTGCCTCCGGACCGAGTCGGAGTAGCTTTTCGTCAGTCAGCAGCAGACGTTCGTGTCTGTCGGGGCTCGTGAGCTGGTCCTCGTTGAAACGCATCCCGTCCGTGCCGTCGATCCAGCGCTTGTCCTGGCACAGCACCGCGACAGCATCAGGACGCACCAGAAAGTGGAACTCGGCGAAGTCCACTTCCTCGGCCTCATCGATGTAGCGCGCCGAGCGCACGACCAGAAAGAGTACGTCACCGTAGCGTTCGAGCTTGGGACGCTGGTGGGCGTGCAGGAGGTCTTCAACGAGCACGGGGTGCAGCTCCCACGCTTCTGCCAACTCGGTGATGGACTCCGCAGTAGGCGCCGGATAGAAGAACGTTGTCATGCGATTCGGCGCTGACTCGGCGAAGGCAAGTCCGTCGGCGATTGTCGCTCCCTCAGGCGGTCGCGAGACGCGTCCGTCAGTGAAGTAGCGGGTCAGATGCGGGGCAGTGTGCGGCTCAGTAGCCTTCTTACTCGACGAGCGTCGCCGGAGCAGATCCAGTCGACGGGATGCGGGATCGTTGCGTCGTTGAGTCATTGGTCACTTCTGCTTCCTGGCACGAGAATTTCCTGAATCGCCGGTGCGCTGATGCGGACTATTGCCGCAGTATCTGCCTCGGTGAGGAGGGGTACTCCGATGATGCGTCGGCTGGTAACCAAGCCCACAAGCATTGCTGACGCGAGGCCAGCCCTGAGCGCGGTCTCTGAGTCGTCAGCGGCCCTCCCCTGGGCACCCTCAAGCAGCCGGGATTGGATGAAATCTGCGAGCTGCGAGCTGGCATTGTCGTTGACGATAGCTCCGCGCAACATGGCCATCAGGGGCTCCGAATCCTCCGGTGCGCCCTCCCACGCCTGCAGGTAGGCCTGAACGACGCGTTCTCCGAGATTCTCGTCAGGGCCATCGAAGGCAGTGTCGAACAGTTCAAGGACAGATGACGGAATCGACATGACTGCAGCGAACAGCTCGTCCTTCGACCGAAAGAACTGCATCACTTGAGAGGCGTCAACCTTGGCGTCTGAGGCGATGTTTCGGATAGTCGTTCCCGTGAAGCCCTCGGTGGCAAACCGTTTGCGTGCGGCTTCGAGAACAGTTTTCCGGGTGCTCTCAGTGCCGGAGGGACGCCCGCGGCGTCGCCCAGGGTGAGTCATTTCCTGCGCGGTCATGACACTAGCCTACCTCCGATTCACCAATATATAAACATGCGTTGATTTAATGCCGAGTTCGACGTACGCTGAGCCCGGCACAGTAATCCGTGCCCCGCTCGAGACCCGAGGAGTTCGTAATGAGCACTGACCAAAGAATGTTTGTACCGTCGCACCCGCTACCCGCTGATCGGACCGGAACCCTAACTGCTTTCGATCCGGGTACCCGCACTCTTGAAGCCGGCTACCGGGTTGCACCTCAGTTCCGGGCGCTGCCCGTTGATATCGTCTTCGAGAAAGACGTTCCTGTGGTTCTGCGGGACGGCGTGACGATCCACGTTGACGTATTCCGACCTGCCGGAATGGACAAGGTTCCGGTCATCGTTGCCTGGAGTCCTTACGGCAAAGGCCAGGGCACATCCGCCAGCGTCATGGGCGTCTTCGGACTTGTCGGACTCGGCAACGACATCGTCTCTGGCCTGGAGAAATTTGAAGGCCCCGATCCGGCGTATTGGTGCGAACAAGGGTATGCAATTTGCAACCCGGACATCCGCGGGGTCGTCGACTCCGACGGCGATAGCGTCTTGTGGGATCGGCAGGAAGGCCGGGATTGCCACGATCTGATCGAGTGGCTGGCCGAGCAGGAATGGTGTTCTGGAAAGGTCGGCATGAGCGGCACCTCCTACCTCGCCGTCTCGCAGTGGTTCACCGCAGCCGAGCAGCCGCCCCACCTCGCCGCAATCAATCCTTGGGAGGGCGTCAGTGATGTCTACCGCGATCTGGTGATGCGCGGCGGCATGCCCGATATCGGATTTGCCAGCACCTTGCAGAACAACAGCTTCTGGGGCAAGAACGAGAAGGAAGACATCCTGGCCGAGGCAGAGCGCTACCCGCTGATGACTGAACTGTGGCAGAACAAGATCCCGGAATTCGACCGGATAAACGTGCCGGCATACGTGGTAGCCAGCTACTCGAACACCCTCCACACTGCCGGGACGTTCCGCGCCTGGCGTCGGATGGCCTCCGAGCAGAAATGGCTTCGAATCCACAACGGCCAGGAGTGGCCGGACTACTACGACGAAAACAATGTCGAGGACCTGCGCCGCTTCTTCGACCGTTTCCTGAAGGACGAAGACAACCAATGGGAGAAGACCCCCCACGTGCGGTACTCCCTGCTCGATCTTGAGGGCGGCGACCAGGTCAACGTCGGCGCGGAGGCTTTTCCCCCGGCGGACGTGACCTCCACGAAGTATTACCTCGACGGACGCTCACGAGCCTTGACCACGGTGGCACCCGCACCCGAAGCCTCGGCCATGTACGCCGTCGGGGCCAACCCGGATATGGCATCCTTCGTGACACGTTTTGACCAGGAGACGGTGCTGGTCGGCTACCCCAAAGCCCATCTCTGGGTTGAGGCTCGGGGTTCTGATGACATGGACGTCTTCGTCCTGGTGCAGAAACTCGACGCATTCGGTACGCCGCTGCAACAGTTCACCGTTCCCAATCAGAGCGCGATGATTCACGATCTCACCGAACGCGGCGGCTCGATCCTTCGCTACAAGGGTTCAGACGGTCGGCTGCGAGTCTCACTCCGAAACCTGGATGGGACCGAATCGACCCCGGACAACCCTGTACATAGCTTCGACCGGATCGAGAAGCTCGCACCGGGCCAGATCGTGGACATCGAGATTGATTTGCTGCCTATCGGACTTGTCTTCCATCCGGGTGAGCAGATCCGTTTCATCGTCAGCGGTCGAAGCCTGTTGGGACCGATGATGCCCGGGACGCGCGAGTATGTGCCTGCCAATAGCGGGCAGCACGTCATTCACACGGGCGGTAATCACGCCTCGTACCTGCAGCTTCCGATCAAGGCTCACTGAATCCAGTGCGTCACGCCGTAGCCTCACCCGCACGTGTGGCTACGGCGTCCACCACGGCCGCAGCGGCAGGTTGCCGACCCCACCGAACTCGTCTGGCTTGACCGCAAGCACCTGGTGCAACTGGATGCCATCGCTCTCGAACGCGAGCCGCGAACCCGCCATGTACAGCCCCCACACCTTTGCCGTGGGAAGCCCGACCTCGGCGACGGCTTCATCCCAGTGTTCGACGAGATTGGCGCACCAGTCACGAAGCGTCATCCCGTAGTGCTGGCGCAGGTTCTCCTCGTGCAGCACCTCCAGGCCCACGTCCTGCGCTTCAGCGATGATGCGGCCAGAGCCGGTGAGTTCACCATCGGGAAAAACGTAGCGGTCGATGAATCCCCTGGCCGCTGCCTTGCTCTGATTGTCTGGCCGCGTGATGCAGTGGTTGAGCAGCAGTCCCCCTGTGCTCAGCCGCGACTGCAAGAACTCGAAGTACGCCGGATAGTTGCGCACCCCGATGTGCTCAAGCAGCCCGATCGACGAGACCGCGTCGAATCCGGCCTCTCGGATGTCGCGGTAGTCGCCAAAGCGCACTTGGGCAAAGTCGGCCAGCCCCTCGTCGGAGATTGCCCGATTGGCCCACTCAGTCTGCTGCTCAGACAGAGTGACGCCGATGGCCGTCACCCCGCGGCGTGCGGCGTAGCGCACCATTCCGCCCCAGCCGCATCCGACATCCAGCAGCCTGTCGCCCGGCTTCAGCCTCAGCTTCTCGAACACCAGTCGATACTTGTTCTCTTGAGCGTCATCAAGCGGGGCGTCTGCGCTCGGGTAGCACGCACAGGTATAGGTCATGGTCGGGCCGAGCACCCACTCGTAGAAGGTGTTCGAGACGTCGTAGTGGTGGTGGATTGCGTCGGCGTCTCGCCCCTTGCTGTGCCGCAGTCCGCTGGCGGCACGGCGCCAGCGCGGTGGCGCCTCCTGTGGCGGAGGTGCGATGGGACGCAGATGGCTCACACCGATTGAGCGGATGATGTCAGCCATCACCCGCGGGGGTGGCATCGTGAAGACCAGCTCTCCGGCGAGCGCCTTCAGCAGCTCGTACGGGTCGCCAGGATGTACGCCGTGCACCTCGAGGTCTCCGGAAATATATGCCCGTGCCAGGCCGAGATCGCCGCGACCCGTGGCCAGGTAGGTCGTTCCGCGCGGTGACTTCAGCTCGATGCCAAGCCGCGCATCGGTCGGACCGGCCGAGCTCCCGTCGTAAGCGGTGAATCGCAACGGGAGCCTGCCGCCAGCCAGGATCTCCAGGACCTGCGCGAGGGTGAGCTTGCCCGTGGGTTCATCCCCGCGCTTCGTCACTCCGTGCTTCCCTTCCTGTTGCGATTGCTCTGGCATCTGTTCCTTGTACGTTGTCATCGTCGCTGCACCGCCTTTGCGTAGAGGCCAAGGAGCCGTGAGTCTGGGTCGTACCGCTTCTTCACAGCGCGATACGTCTCACCGCCATAGAGTTCGTCGAATTCTTCCGGCGAGTAGTAGGAATCGGAGTAGAGCGATTTGTGTCCGTCGAGTTCGCTGACCCTGCGCTCAATCAGGCGATTCGTCTGCCCCTCGTGTTCCCCCACCGGCACCGTCGCCCAGAAGCCGACGTTGACATAGGTCTGGTTCGGCTTGATCGGGTACAGCGGCCAACCATCACCGGCGGCATCACGCAGGCGCAGCGGGCAGAGCCAGATCGGCTCGATCGGCACGGTGTCCAGGAACCACTCCAGGTACTCAGCGCACCGGCCGATTGGAACTTCGACATCCTGCACGACGCGTTCGCGCGGCGGTCGACCGTTGCGCTTCTCGATGCGGTCGCCGATCTGAAACCGCTGCTCGTACTTCATCAGCGTTGAGTAGAAGCTGCTGCTGCGATATCGCTTGGGCCAGATGCGGCGAATGCGGGGATTCTGAGCGCCGAATGGCTTCGAACACCAGAACCAGTCGGTGTCCCACCGCCACAGATAGTCGTGGATGGCGAGGCGGTCATCCGTTATGCCGTTGCCATGCTGGATCGAGCGGTAGTAGATCTGCTGACCGGTGTAGTCGCTGACCGGTCCTGGCGAATCAGTCTGCACTCCCACACAGAGGTAGCTCTCGTCGGCGCTGAACACCACGCCGTCGAGGTAGTCGATGGCCACCCCGTCGAGTCGACCGGTCTGGGTGATGCGGCCCATTGCCGTGACCAGGTCGGTGAGGCCATGGAAGCGCAGATGCCGAAGCGCGACGAATTGCTTGACGGGCTCCAGCTCGATACGCAGGCGCACCGCGTAGCCCAGCGTGCCGTAGGAGTTGGGAAAGGCGCGGAACAGATCTGCGTGTTCGGTGGGCGAGGCGGTGAGCAGTTCCCCTGCACCGGTGAGGATGTCCATGTCGAGTACCGACTCGTGCGGCAGCCCACTGCGGAACGAGCTCGATTCGATACCGAGGCCGGTGACGGCACCACCGAGCGTGATTGTCTTCAGTTGCGGCACGACAAGCGGCGCCAGCCCGTACTGCAGCGTGGCAGCAACAAGGTCATCGTAGGTGCACATGCCGGCGACATCCGCTGTTCGTGCTTGCGGATCGATGGCGATGACATCCGTCAGCCCCGAGGTGTCGAGGCCCTTGGCATGCGTCTTGGTGCGGGTGCGGAACAGGTTCGACGTTGGCTTGGCCAGCCGCACCGACTCGGTCGCTGGCACTGCCCGGTAGCTCGCGAGGAGCCGCTGCACACCCTGGGCGTGAGCGACTTGTGTATCAGCTGGAGCAACGGACACGTCTCAACGCTAGTCCGCAAGCAGGTACGAAGCGACTGGCTCTTTAGTGGCTGCCGCTGGCCGACGCGGCCGTGTGTGAGAGGACCCGCGTCAGCCTTGGAAATCCTCCGGGTTGACGTGTTCGAGAAAGTCCATGAACTCGTCGAGCGCCTGCTCGCCGTCTGGGCTCTCTTCCTCGTCGCTGGCGGGTTCAACCAATGCGGCGGGGATCCCGGCCTCGTCCAAAACCTCATCGGCGACATAGAGCGGAGCAGCTGCGCGCAGCGCGAGGGCGACTGAATCCGAGGGCCTGGCATCCAGTACGAGAGAGCCGGTTGGGGTGCTGAGAGCGATCTCGGCGTAGAAGGTCCCCTCGTCGATTCGGGTCACGTCGACGCGCTCGACGTGAGCGCCGACGGTGTCGAGCAGCGTCTTCATCAGATCATGCGACTGCGGCCGCGACGGCGTATCACCGCCGAGGGCGATGAGCGTGGATGCTGCCTCCTGCTCGCCGATCCAGATGGGCAGCACGCGACCCGTAGCCGGTGCCTCGCCCAGCGGTTTCAGCAGGATGATGTGTTGGCCCTCGGTGTCGACCGCGACCCCGAGAATGCGTACCTGAACCATGACGACTCCCATCGAATGATCGGGACACCGCCATCGTACGTCCGTTACCGACTGTCTGGCCGGTTGCACTGATCGCTGTCAGCGCACTTCGAGAAATGAGAGATTCGCGAGTGCTAGCGTGCGATTGTGAGAGCAATTCTTCAAACGCCCGACAGCAACCAACTCATCTGGGCCGAAACAGCTGACCCGTCGCCGGCCCCCGACGAGGTGGTCATCGATGTCGCCGCCACTGCGGTGAATCGCGCCGATCTGGGGCAGCGTGCAGGCGTCTACCCTCCGCCGCCCGGCGAATCAACGATTCTCGGCCTCGAATGCGCGGGGATCATCAGCGAACTCGGATCCGCAGTCACGGGCTGGGCTGTTGGAGATCCGGTGTGCGCGCTGCTCAGCGGCGGCGGCTATGCCGAACGCGTGGCAGTGCCGGCAACCCAGCTGTTGCCGGTGCCCGCCGACATGTCCCTCGTCGAGGCTGCAGCATTGCCCGAGTCGGTCTGCACCGTCTGGTCGAATCTGGCAATAGGTTTCAGAGACCCGCTGCCCGGTGATGTCGCCCTGATCCACGGCGGCGCAAGCGGCCTCGGGAGCATGGCCGTGCAGCTGGCGGCTCGGGCCGGATACACGGTGATCGCGACGGCTGGCTCTCCCGAACGCGCTCGGGCGACAGAGCAGTGGGGAGCCGTGCGCGGGATCGACTACCGCAGCGAAGATTTCGTTTCAGTCGTCACCGATCTCACCGGCGGTCTCGGTGCGAACGTCATCCTCGACGTGGTGGGCGGCAGCTACCTGACGCGCAATCTGACAGCCCTCGCCGATGACGGTCGACTGATGATCGTGGCCACCCTGGGCGGAGACACCGCAACGCTCGACATCGTGTCAATGATGAGACGCAGGCTGAGTATCCACGCGACGACCCTGCGCGCTCGCCCGCGCATCGGGCCGTCGTCGAAGGCCGAGGTGATCGCCCGGGTGCGAGCGGATGTCTGGCCGTGGTTCGAATCCGGCGAGATGCGTGCCGCAATCGGCACGATCCTGCCGATCGAGAGTGTCGAAGAGGCTCACAGCACCATCGCCGCCGGCACCTCAGCGCCCGGCAAGACCGTGCTGGAGATGCCGGCGCGCTGATCCGCACCCGGCGGAGCCTGGAGGCGGGACCCGCCTCCGCTTCGCCCTAAACCAGTGCGTATGCGCCGGTTGCCTTCGCCAAGGCGTCCATGGAGGAGATGACGACGTCTGCCGACTTGATCGCTGCGTCATCCACGTGATTGTTGAAATCGTCTTCGGCTGACGGCCCACACAGGTCAGAAATGCCGCGGATTGAGATGAATGGCACCCCGAAAACGTGGCAGGTCTGAGCGATCGCAGACGACTCCATGTCGGTCGCCAGCGCGCCGGCAAAGCTGCCGATGATGCTCTTGGCCCTCTCCGGCGTCACGAAGTTGTAGCTAGAGACGATCAGGCCGTGGTGCACGGGAATCGATCCACCGACCTGGGCCGAGCGGATGGCGCCAGTCACAGCATCCGCTGCGGGGTAGGTGTCTGGCATGCCCGGAACCTGGCCGAGCTTGTATCCGAAGACGCGAGCGTCGGCATCCACGTTGATGTACTCAGAGCCGACAACGACGTTGCCGACGCGAACGTCGGCGCCGAGGCCGCCTGCAGAGCCGGCGCTGATCACGAGTGGAACGCCGGTGCTTCCCGCTGCGTGCTGTGCGGCGAGGATGGCGGTGGTTGCCGCGCCCGCCGCGTTGACGAGGCCGATGCCGGTGCGAACGAGCACGACGGGGTGGCCGCCCAGAACCGCATCGCGGTGAACCGCGTTGCCGATCTGCCTGGGCTCACCGACGTTTTCTGCGCGGTCGATAAAAGGAGCAAGCTCGTCGTCCATGGCGACGAGAATGACGAATGCAGCTGAGCTCACGCGTAAACCACGTTCCAGGTCGCGCGGTCTGCGAGGAAGCTCTCGGCTGCAGCCTGTGCCGCTTCGAGCGAGTGGTTTGCACCCCAGCCGCACTGCACCTCGTTGGCAGCGGGTACAGAGTCTGCGGCCAGGATGTCGTTCAACGTGACCTCGATGAGCTCGGCGACCTCGTCGAACGTGGGAGCACCCTGCATCATCAGGTAGAAGCCTGTCTGGCAGCCCATCGGCGAGAAGTCGATGACCTTGTCTGAATGGTTGCGCGAGTGCTCGGCGAAGAGGTGCTCAATCGAGTGCACGGCTTTCATGTCGAGGTGCGCGACGTTGGGCTGGGTGAATCGCACGTCGAACTTGGTGATCACGTCACCGCCCGGAAGCTGCTTCGTGTCGGCAACACGCACGTATGGTGCTGCAACGAGGCGGTGGTCGAGGTTGAAGGACTCAACGTTCATACGCTCTTGATTCATATCCATCATTCTGTTCGAGATCGAGTGTCTACGGGACGACGAGCCGCACGTCATGACAGCGACCGAAAGAACAGACTATCTGGGGAAATTGTTCAAGTTCTGAATGCGCAGGCACGGCGTGCGCCGAAGAGCGCGGCCCCTCTGGCAATATTCTGCCTATGAAATCAACTGTGAGGGTTCAGCCGAAGCTATGGATCGGGTTCGCCATCTGGATCGGATACGTCCTGGCCGTTCTCGTTGTCTCAAAGCTGGCTGGCGTGCCTTACACAGCACTCGGCGACAGCGGCTCCACTCTTTTCAGGGGCGCCGGCTTGTCACTTATCGTGGGCACCGTGCTGCTGGTCATCACGACGACGCTGCTCGGCTGGTGGCGACCAGCCATATTCGACAGCGCAGTGAGCACGCACCGCTGGCCGATCATCGCGCCGATCCTCATGGCCGCATTGCTCGTGCTGAACCTGGTGCTCACCGACTGGGCGGCATTCGATGTGGCGTTCCTGGCCGCCTCGATCGTGCTGCTCCTGGTGGGCTTCACCGAGGAGATCACGACGCGCGGATTGCTCCTGGTCGCGCTGCGCAGTCGGCTGGGCGAGGTGTGGGTCTGGTTGATCAGCACGCTGGCATTCGCACTTATGCACTACCTCAATGTCTTCCTCGGCCAGGGCTTCCTCCCGACGACGGGGCAGGTTCTCTTCGCCTTCCTTGGCGGCACGATCTTCTACATACTGCGCCGCACCACCGGATCACTGATCTGGGCGATGCTGTTGCACGGGTTCTGGGACTTCTCCGCCTTTGCCATCGGGTACGGAACCTCGGCTGCGCTCGGCAGTATCACCGGCACCCTGTACCTCGTGGTCGGTATCTTCGCTCTCGTGGCCGTCTGGTGGACATTCCCACGAACGGATGCCGAGAAGCTGGCGTTGCAGGCCGGGGCAAGTCGCTCTGGCCTCAGCGGCCCCGCATCCAGATCAAGTGAAGCGGTCTAGAGGTCAGGGCTGGCTGGCTGGCTGGCTGGCTGGCTGGCTGGCGCACTCCGCGCGTTCCATTCGGAGTGCGAGGAGGCCTTCGTCCAGCCTTCCCCATCACGCCGACGGAGCCTACTTTGTAGTTAAGAGCTGCTCGGCCGAGCGGCCAATCACGGAGAGTCGTTTCAATGACAACCCAGGTAGCCGAATGCAGCGTTTCGAATTGTTCCTTCAACGACCACACGGCCTGTAACGCCGCCGCCATCACCGTCGGTGGAACCACGAATCATGCCGCCTGTTCCACCTTCATAGATATCGGTGTGCACGGTGGCCTGCCGAAAGTGCTGGCGAATGTTGGCGCCTGCCAGCGCTCCGAATGCATCCACAATGACCATCTCATGTGCAACGCGCCAGCTGTCAAGGTCGGCCCGGGCGCGGACAACGCTGATTGCCTCACATACGCACCGAAGTAGATCCGGCCGTGGCTACGCCGGCTCGTCGTGCCGCGCCAGCCACGCCGCCAGATACGTCGCCGTCGCCCCCTCACCGCGCGCAATGCTTCGTGGGGTACCGGATGCCACCACCTGACCACCCGCGTTGCCGCCGCCTGGACCCAGGTCGATGACCCAGTCGCAATCGGCGATCGCCGCCAGATCGTGCTCCACCACGACAACCGTGTTGCCGGCATCCACCAGTCGCTGCAGCTGGTCAAGCAGCAACCGGGTGTCGGCTGGGTGCAGGCCGGAGGATGGCTCATCGAGCAGATAGAGCGCATGCCCGCGGCGGGCGCGTTGCAGCTCGGTGGCCAGCTTGATTCGCTGTGCCTCTCCACCGCTCAGCTCGGTCGCAGGCTGGCCGAGACGGAGATAGCCAAGCCCGACATCACGCAGCGTCTCGAGGCTGCGCGACGCAGTGGTCACCTCAGCGAAAAAGGCTGCAGCAGCGTCGACAGTCATCGCGAGGACATCCGCGATCGTCGTGTCGCGATAGGTCACTTCGAGCGTCTCTGCGTTGTAGCGCGCCCCGTGACAGGTGTGGCAGGGCGCGTATGTACCCGGCAGAAACATCAGTTCAACCGAGACAAAGCCTTCGCCCTGACACGTCTCGCAGCGTCCACCGGCGACGTTGAACGAGAATCGGCTCGCGGTGTATCCCCTGGCCTTCGCTTCGTCGGTGGCCGCAAAGAGTTTGCGCACCACATCGAACATGCCGGTGTACGTAGCGAGGTTGGAGCGCGGGGTGCGGCCGATGGGGCGCTGGTCGACGACGACCAGCCGATCAAACGTTTCAACTCCAGACACACCCTCAACATCAACCTCGAGCACGGCTTCGTCCGGCTCTTCGGATGCCGTGCCCAGATGGCCGCGCACCACATGGGCGAGCACCTGGGTCACGAGGGTCGACTTTCCCGATCCCGAGACGCCGGTGACCGCGGTCATCACGCCGAGGGGAACCTCGACCGATGTGTCACGCAGATTGTGCCGAGTGACTCCGTGCAGGCGCAACCAGCCCTGGGGTGTGCGGGGCTCGTGAATGACTGTCGCAGAGCGTGGGAAGAGGTAGCGGCCGGTGATCGACTCCTCGACCTCTCGCAGACCATCGACAGGGCCGGAATAGATGACGTGTCCGCCACCATCACCGGCACCGGGGCCGATATCGACGACCCAGTCTGCTCGGCGCACGACGTCGAGGTCGTGTTCGACGACGAACAGGGAGTTGCCAGACGCGATCAGGCGATCCAAGACGTCGAGAAGTGGCTGCGCATCGGCGGGATGCAGGCCAGCTGACGGCTCGTCAAGCACGTAGACGACGCCGAAGAGACCGGAGCGCAATTGTGTGGCGATGCGCATCCGCTGTGATTCGCCGGGCGAAAGCGTGGTCGAGCTTCGGCCGAGGCTCAGGTAGCCCAGCCCAAGATCAAGCAATACGTCGACTCGGGCGATCACGTCGGCGGCGATTCGACTGGCGGCTTCGTTGCCCTCCTCCGCAGAGGCAACGGCACCCGCCTCGACCCCGCTGCGTAATTCCGCCGCGAGGTCGGCCAGCGGCACCGCGTTCATTTCGGCGATCGTGCGCCCTGCAAACGTGACGGCCAGTGCCTCGGGACGCAAGCCGCTGCCACCGCAGTCTGGACACGCGATGCTCTGCACGAAGCGCAGGGCGCGCTCGCGCATCCGCTCGCTCTGCGACTCAGAGAGCACGTGCATGATGTGCTTGCGTGCGCTCCAAAACTTGCCGTAGTAGCCGTGGTCGATCCGTCCGTCTTCGGGCTTGATCAGCACAGAGGGCTGTTCGTCTGTATAGAGCAGCCAGTCGCGATCGGCGCGGGACAACGCCCGCCACGGCTTGTTGATGTTGATCCCCAGGCCATTCACGATGCTGCGCAGGTTCGCCCCCTGCCATGCCCCCGGCCAGGCGGCGATCGCCCCGTCGCGAATACTCAGCGAGGTGTCGGGAACAAGGAGGTCTTCGGTGACATCGTGCACAACGCCGAGACCCTGGCAGCGCGGGCACGCCCCAGCCGCGGTATTCGGCGAGAATGCCTCGGCGGCGAGGTGCGTCGCGCCGGATGGATACGTGCCAGCCCGAGAGTAGAGCATCCGCAGCAGGTTGGACAGCGTGGTGATCGTGCCAACGGTTGAGCGTGAACTCGGCGCTCCGCGGCGTTGCTGCAGCGCGACGGCCGGGGGCAGCCCGGTGATCTCCCCCACTTCCGGGGCACCGACCTGGTTCAGCAGGCGCCGGGCGTATGGCGCAACGGATTCGAAATAGCGTCTCTGGGCCTCGGCATACAGCGTGCCGAACGCGAGCGAAGATTTACCCGAACCCGAAACGCCGGTGAAGGCCACCATGCAGTCTCGGGGAATATCGATGTCGACATTCTTCAGGTTGTGCTCTCGGGCGTCGCGAACTCGAACCCAGCCATCTACGTTGTCACGTGTCATACATCCACCGTTCTCACCGCCGAAAGAGGGGGGATGCGCTTTCGACGGCACCACTCATTTCTGCACTCGCCAGATCGACGAGCGGCCCACCCTGGCCCACCATACGCTGGCGAGTTGGGTGCCTGTAGTGCACCCGGGGTGGTGAAGTCGCTTCGACGCGACGAGCCACCAACGAGTCGCGGCGGCTAGTCGCGGAGTTCGGCGACCCGACGCGATTTTTCGAGGCGGCCCATGGCGACGAGTCCGATTGCAGCGATAGCGGCGAATGCCGCCGGAATGATGAAGACCAGCGGGAGACCGATTGCGGCAGCGCCGAGGCCGCCTGCAAGGCCGCCAATGGCGGAGCTGATTGCGGTGGAGCTGAGGAAGATTGCGGATGCTGTGGCGACGGCGGTTGGGAGGAGTCGCTGCGCGACAATAATTCCGAGCGCGGCAAACACACCCCAGACTGCGCCCATAAGAATCTGCCCGGCAAAGAGGCCGGCGGCGGTGCCCGAAACGGCGAAGCAGATGTTCGCGGCAACGCCACAGGCTGCGGCGAAAGCCATGAGTCTGGTCATCCCGGTGCGGCGGCTGACGATAACGGCAACAGGGATGAGGACGAGCTCAACGAGCGGTTGAATCCCGATGATGGCTCCGCTGAGCGCGGGCGCGAGGTGAAGTTGTTCGTTCATGTAGAGCGGTAGATACGCATACTTGACGGACTCGCCCGCGTAGACGCAGATGTACAACGCCGTGAAGGCGATTAGCGGCAGCATTGCGCGCAGAGTCGGTGCGCTCGAAGTCGCCGTGGAATGCTCGGTCGCGGACAACGACGCCGTGTCACGCAGCCGACCGAGGGGGATGATCTGCGCGAGCGTCGCGACCGCCACGACGATGAACATGGGGCGGAAACCGGCGTAGGCGGCGAGAAAAGCACCGAGCACAGGGCCGATGACCCACCCCGCGGTCAGAGCCATGCGCACGATGGCGACGACGCCGTCATTCGTGGTCGTCGGGTGGGCGGTCAGTTCGTCGTGAATCGCGGCGAACAGCTGGGCTGTCGCAGCGCCCGCGAACCCGAGCACTACGAAGCTGATGGCGAATGGCATCCAGAGCTCGGTGGAGAATGCGATGCCGATCCAGCCGGCAAAACCGGCGACCGCGCAGATTCGGAAGAGTCCGAGGCGTCTTCCGGTGCGGTCGGATCGTGCTCCGACCAGGTATCCGGCAATGGGCGCGGCGAGGTTCGTGAGGTAGTAGAGCCCGGCGACGGTGAGTGACGCCCCAAGCTCGGTGACGAGAAACGAAGCGATGAGAGGCGCGGCGGCAGAGACCCCAAGCCCTGACAAGAAGAGGGCGAGTGTCGAGGCCCTATAGAGCGGATGCGCGAGCACCACGCGGATGGCCGAGGGCTTCGCGCTGCCCGTTGGGATAGTGACCGGTGACGTCTCTGTCATCGCGCGCTACTGGAGAAAGAGCCGGCGACTATGTGCCTAACGTTCTGGTCGCGTCGATGCGCCTTCATGATCCACCCATGCGAGACATCCTGACACAACGAACCAGTGGCGAGAGCGAGCATCCCAGCCTATGAGCCAGCTCGCTGGTAACTGAGCGAGTCTCGATGGGCGCGTTCTGGCAGACTCGTGCCATGACCACGACGATCGGCACACCGGGCGGCACGCCAGAGCGGCCGGCGATCTTCTTCACCTCGCCAGAAGAGTTCCGCGCGTGGCTTGAGGCGAACCACGCCACCGCGACCGAGCTCTGGATGGGCCTCTACAAGAAGCACGTGCCAGACGGCGGGCTCACCTGGGCGCAGGCCGTGCCAGAGGCCCTGTGCTTCGGCTGGATCGATTCCGTCTCCCAGCGCATCGACGAGGATGCCAGGCGCCAACGATGGACGCCGCGCAAGGCCTCCAGCACCTGGTCGAGCGTCAACATCGCGTTGGTCGAAAAGCTCACGGCAGAGGGGCGGATGCGCGAGGCCGGCATCATTGCGTTCGAGCGCCGGAGTGCAGACCGGTCTGGGGTGTACTCCCACGAGAACCCCGAGCAGGAGTTACCGCCGGAGGCCGCGGCGCGGCTGGCCGCGAACCTCGCGGCCACCGCCTTCTGGGACGCCGCCACGGCGACATACCGCCGCCAGGTCATCCACTGGGCACTCACCGCGAAGCAGGAGGCCACCCGCGCACGACGGCTGGCCCAGCTCATCGATGACAGCGCGGCCGGTCGACTGGTTTCATTCCAGCGCTATGGGGAGGTTCCCAAGTGGGCCGAGCGTGCCGCAGAGGCGGCGCGGGCGGCGGCATCCGCGTCACCGGCCGAAAGGGAGAGCTGAGCGAGCCCGGAGAGCTGGGCGACCCCGACGGGCCTGTCAGACACCCGTTTTCCCGCTCCCAGGCAATGTTGCGGCCTCTCCCTCTGCGCCTGCCGCTGCCGCTGCCGCCAGTCTCGCGACCCGAGCCCTCGCATTCTGCTCACTCGGCGATACCGGACCGAGCATGCGTGCGCCGCCCACGATGAGCATCCGCGTCAGCGTGACCGCCGGCCACCACGGACGCCGCAGCCCGAGCAGTTCGCGTTGGTGCCGATCGAGCGATGCCACCGCCCCGCCGAACAGTATTGGATACAGTCGGCCCGTCATCCCCGGTAGCCGGGGTTTGCGCAGAAAACGCACGGCCTCAGCGACCCGCGCGTCGGGCTTGGCCTCGGCGAGGTAGGCGTCCATCTCGGCGTGGAGTTCGGCAACGGTCGTCGGCGGGTTGGCTACCCCCATCAGCAGACCGGCCTGTGACCATTCGCGCACGTAGGCGTCCGGCCCGCCAGGAATCGGACCGCCCCAGAGCGCATGGGCCCCAATGAATGCTTCAGTGAAAGCGTCGTGCACCCAGCGCAGCAGGTCCTCGTCGTTCGCCGCATACGCGCGTTCCGTGCCGTGAGCGTCGACATAGGTTCCCGTCACGTGCTCATGCAGCCGGGACACGAAAGCGGATGCCGCCGTCGCACTGGCCCGATCGCCGAACGTCGTCGTGGCCACCCACCGCACGGTGCCGTCGAGCCGTCCGAGCGGATCCTCGCGGTAGCGCGACCAGTCATGCACGCCGGCCATCGCTCCGGGATTCAGGGTCTGCAGCAGCAACGCGCGGATGCCGGCGACCAGCGTCGGCAGCGCTCCATTGACGGCCCACACAGCGCTACCTGGCCCGAAGAATCCGGCATCCGTTCCGTCGGCGAGCGCGAGGGTCCAGGCCGGGGGCTCGCGGCGCCCTGCACGTCCGGGCCGCCAGCGGGTGGAGGGCTTGTGCGCGTTCGGGCTCGTGGTGGCGCTGGCCGTGCGGCGATCGCTCATGGTTCGACGCTAGCCCGAGTCGGTGCCGAGCGGCTGCGGATCAGCTGCGAACTCATGCTGCTGTCGCATTGAGGCGAATGCAGTGCGTGGGTAACCTAGGCAGGACTTCGCCGTTTGAAACGGTTGACCGATTGGACTCTTCTTGTGACCGAAGCACCCGGACCGATCGACATCCGCTTTACCGGCGTAATCGGGGTTGATGTCAAGGGCGACGTATGGCCGTGCGTCGAGGTTCCGAATTCTGTCGAGCTGTTCGGCACCGGAAGGGCAGTCAAAGTCGTGGGCCTGGTCGATGACGAGCCGATCGCGGTCGCCCTGATGCCGACCGGCACTGGCGGGCACATGCTCTCGATCAGCGCCAAGCTGCGCAAGCGCCTCGGCAAGGAGATCGGCGACGACGTCACGGTTCAGCTCTCGGAGCGGCTCACCTGACCGGCAGCTGCCTGGAACTGCCGGCAACTCGCTGTAACTCGCTGTACCGACGGAGACCGTGCACCCAGAAGTCGCCGCTGCTACGTTGAGGCCGTGAAAGCAGAAGCCGTCACAGTCGCGCCATCATTGGGCGGCTGTCAAGGGGTTCGAATGCCAGCCCGCAACGTGTTGGTTGGGTATAAGACACCCTGCGGAGAGGATGGCAACCGATGACAACAAACGCGAGCGTGCCCCGGCAAATCGACTTCGGTGCGAGGTCGTCGCTGTCGGCACGAAACCTCTGGTCCGGCATCCTGTTCGGTGTTGGCGTCGTGGCCTTCATTGACGAGACGGTCTTTCACCAGATCCTGCACTGGCATCATTTCTATGACCTGTCGACCACCGAGGTCGGCTTGATTTCAGACGGACTGTTCCATGCGCTGAGCTGGGCAGCGACGATCGGTGGCCTCTTCATGCTCGCCGATCTCCGCCGGCGAGGAGGGTTCTGGCAGGCCAGATGGTGGGGCGGAGTGCTGCTGGGTGGCGGCGTCTTCCAGTTGTACGACGGTACGGTGCAACACAAATGGTGGGGTATTCACCAGATCAGGTACGTTCCCGACACCTTGCCGTATGACCTGACCTGGAACATCATCGCGGTGTTGCTGGTGGCAGCTGGCATCGTAATTACTGTGCGAACCCGGCGAAGCACCATCCCGTCTGAGTAGCGCCATGCACGATCACGAGACGGCCTCAGCCCTGAACGCTGACCTGATCCTCGCTCTCCCCTTTGCGCTCGCGTTGATCCTCTATCTCAGCGGCATTGTCATCCAGGCGCGCCGCGGATGCCCATGGCCCTGGTATCGCAGCCTCGCCTGGGTCATCGGTATCGGGGCGGCCTTGAGCGGCTTCATCGGCCCTCTCGCCGCCGCAGCGCACAACGATTTCGTCGCCCATATGTGGGCCCATCTGCTCGTGGGGATGGTCGCGCCGCTCTTCCTCGTGAGCGCAGCCCCGGTGACCCTCGCCCTTCGCTCGATGCATGTGACGCGCGCCCGTCGGCTATCTCGCCTGCTCCGCAGCTGGCCGGTCCGATTTCTCACCACACCCATCGTCGCCGCCACGTTGAGCATCGGCGGAATGTGGTTGCTCTACTCCTCCACCGTCTATCAAGCGATGGGCACCAGCGCGTTCCTGCACGCGTTGGTCATGACTCACTTTCTGCTCAGCGGCTGCCTCTTTGTTGCGGCTCTCATCCCGGTCGATCCGGCACCGCACAGAGCCAGCTATCCGCTCCGGATGGGGGTGTTAGTGGCGGCGCTGGCCGCACACAACATCCTCGCCAAAATGATCTATGCCACTCCCCCGGCCGGTGTCAACATTGACCAAGCCCACGCCGGAGCCATGCTGATGTACTACGCCGGGGACCTCATCGACATAGTCATCATCACCATCCTGTGCGCCCGCTGGTACCGGGATGCGGGTCGTGACCTCCGTCGCGCCCCCTCTGGTCACACAGTTCGCTCACCGTAGTGCTCACATCCCTGGCTTCAATACGACTTTGACGCACCCCTCGGCCTTGCGCTGGAAGATGTCATACATGCGGGGCGCCTCTTCAAGCGATACCCGGTGAGTGACGAGATCCTCGGTGCCCAAGGGGTCGTCCGGATCTTCCACCAGCGGCAAAAGATCTCCGATCCATGCCTGCACGTTGCATTGGCCCATGCGCAACGAGAGTTGCTTGTCAAACATCGTCATCACCGGCAGGGGGTCCGCGACGCCCGCGTAAACGCCGCTCAACGAGACGGTCCCGCCCCGACGAACCGCATCGATCGCGAGCATCATCGCCGCCAGCCGATCGACGCCAGCCTTATTCATGAGCGGCTGGGCCACCGATCGTGGCAGGTGGGCGACGCTTTTCTGCGCGAGTTCCGCGACGCCAGCACCGTGTGCCTCAAGCCCAACGGCGTCGATCACCGCGTCGGGCCCTCGGCCATCCGTCGCATCCCGCAGAGCGCCCAACGTGTCGTCGTCTGCATCGAAGGTCTCTGCGCCATAGCGCTCGGCAAGCAGGCGGCGTTCGACGACTGGGTCGCTGGCAAGCACCCTGTGCCCGAGATAGCGCCCGACCCGCACCGCGAACTGGCCGACCGGGCCAAGGCCGATAACCGCAAGCGTGCCATCAGCCCCGAGACCGGCATAGTCAACTCCCTGCCAGGCGGTGGGCAGAATATCGCTGAGAAAGAGGTAGCGCTCATCCGGCAACTCATGGCCGACTCGGATCGCGTTTGCCTCTGCACGCCGCACGCGCAGGTATTCGGCCTGACCTCCAGGAACTGAGCCATAGAGCTCGGTGTACCCATAAAGCTCGGCTCCCGTGCCGTGCGCACGATTTTGAGTTTGTTCACACTGCGTCGACAGTCCCGCCACACACATCTCACAGCTTCCGCACGCGATCACGAAGGGAATGACGACCCTGTCCCCCGGCGAGAGAGTGGTGACGGCGTTGCCCACCTCGACGACAACGCCCATCGTCTCGTGGCCGAGGATGTCGCCGCGGTGGAGATATGGAGCGAACACGCTGTAGAGATGCAGGTCTGAACCGCAGATCGCTGTCGAGGTGACCCGAATTATGGCGTCAGTGGGTTCTTCAATAGTGGGATCCGGCACCGTCTCAACAGAAACTTTGCCTGAGGACTGCCACGTCAGGGCGCGCATGTCATTCCTTTCCGAGCGTCGCATCCGACGTTAGAAGCTTCAGCCGGTAGAGGCCACCCGCTTGCCTTTCGCGTCTATCGGGAGTACCGGCGTTTGCCCTATTTCTGCCGGCATCACTTGCGGTTATCGAGTTGTTCGCGGACCGTCCCTGCGATGCGAGAGAGCGCAATTCCGAGGTTGCGTTGCTGCGCAGCGGTGAGCGGGTCGAACACGAGCTCTCGCACGCGATTCACGTGACCGGGGGCGCTCTCGACGACTTTCTGCATGCCGGTTTCAGTCAGCGTGGCGAGTGTGTACCGGCCGTTGTCGGGGTCAGGGCTGCGGGTGACCCAGCCGCGCTGCTCGAAGCGGACCATAACCTTCGATAGCCGAGGCAGACTGCTGTCGCACTGAGCCGCCAGGTCGCTGAGGCGAATGGTGCCGCCTTCGGCCATGGAGAGACGGGCCAGAACGCTGTATTCGAAGTTCGTCGTCCCGGCATCGTGCTCCAGCTGACGATCGAGCAGCGTCGGCAGCGCGATCACAACGGTGAGCAGGTCTTGCCACACGGCCTGCTGGTTCTCGTCGAGCCATCGGGGCGATTCGGTCATGACACGAAAGCATACTCGGATTCAGTCGGCTTGACTTGCCGAGGCAACTCAGGCAGAGTCTTCTCAGTTGCCTAGGCAAGTCCCGACGCAGCATCCGGCCCTCATCACCGCAGGGCCGATCACTGAGACACCATGAGGAGATTCCCGTGAAGGCAATTCGCTATCACCAGTTCGGCGGCACCGAGGTTCTGCGCGCAGAGCAAGTCGAACGCCCCGTGCCCGGCCCCGGCCAGGTGCTGCTGAAGGTGGCCGCGACATCCTTCAATCCGGTGGACGACCACATCCGTCTGGGCGTGCTGGCCGAAGCCATCCCAACCCCGCTGCCGATCACACCGGGTCTGGATGTCGCAGGCACGATCGTCGAACTGGGCGAGGGTGTCACCGGGCTCACGATCGGTGACCTCGTCATCGGCATGTTCCCGCTGGATCAGCACGGCGGTGCCGCGGAGTACGCGGTCATCGCAGCCGACCTCGTTGCAGCAGCACCCCGCACCCTGCCGCTGGCGGATGCCGCAGCCCTGCCGCTGACCGGATTGGCGTCCAGGCAGGCTGCCGTCGAGCTGGCCGACATCCAGGCCGGGCAGACCGTGCTGGTCAACGGCGCGGGTGGCGCAGTGGGCAGCATCGTGGTGCAGCTCGCAGCTGATGCCGGTGCGACGGTGACCGCCGTCGATGGACCGCAGCACGCCGACCGCCTGCTGTCGTACGGAGCATCCACGGTGGTCGGTCCGCTGGATCTCGACGCGGGGCCCTCTGCCGTCGGCGGACCCTTCGATGTCGTGATCAACCACGTGCGCCTCGACGATGCTGGCCTGGCGAAGCTGACGGGCTACGTCGCTGACGGCGGTATCGCGGTCAGCTCAGCGGGAGCCGTGCCGGCCGACGACGAGCGCTCCGTGCGCACGGCGAGCGTGTGGGTGACGCCGAACGGTGCGCACCTGGCCGACCTGGTGTCGCGCGTGGACCAGGGCCGGATCACGCTCAACATCGTCGATCGTCGGCCGCTGCAGGAGCTGCCCGCTGTTCATGAGGATGCGGCCAATGGCAGGCTGGTCGGTAAGACAGTGGTGATGGTCGGCTAGCGGATTGAAGCGGATGACCCTGCGGAACACGCAGGGTCATCCCGCAAACAGCTGCCCCGAGCTGGGTGCGTCTGACTTGAGGCAGAAATGCGGTGACACAGGCGGTTCCTCGCTACGCTCGGCCCATGGCAACGAACTGCGGGTCTCCGATCGAGGAGCTGGATCGCGAGGAATTGCGCCGCCTCGCTTTTGGGCGTACTGCGACCCCGGCGGAGGAGCTTCGCGCACGCGCGGCCCAGTACCGGTTGCACGAGCTGGACTCAGCCGCGGACGATCAGGCCGTCGGGCTTGCGACCGCTGCAGCACACGTTTCAACCTCTACGGATAGCGACGCCACCGCCGCCGAAGAGAGGCCAGCCGGTGTGCCGGAAAGCCGCCGAACCCGTCGCTGGATGATCCTCGTAGCGGCCATAGCGCTGATCATCATGGGCGCAGCCGTCCGCGCGATGGTGGGCGGCAGCGGCGCAGGCACGCCTCTGAGCACGTCATCAAGCGCCGCGTCACCGCTCGCATCGCAGACCTCGAAACAGGACGACGCACCCGTTCCTGCCACAAGCAATCCAGTGCCCGGTGATCTCGTGGCCGCTGAACGTTGGTTCACAACTCCGCAGCAACCAAGCGACGTGCTCGTCGAGAATTTCGGAATGCTCGACCTGAGCACGACACGTTTGGCACGGCAGACTGCCGGCGTGGATCCCTGGAACGTTTTTGTCGCGAAAGATCAGAACGGGCTCCTCTGCGTCGTCGTCTCAGACCCCGAGCAGACGTCCCCCTTCGCTAGTTGCACATCCACGAGCAACTTCGCCGCGTCTGGACTGACATTGATCGTCAATGACAGGTATGCGTATTGGAACGGCGTCGATATCGCGACTGCCCCGAGCCGGCTCACCACGGGGTGATGCTTTAGCCGACTTTTTGACGTCCCACGCAAAAGGGCGGATGCCGAAGCATCCGCCCTTCTCTGTAATTCAATTCAGTCAGTGACTAGAAGTCCCAGTCCTCGTCCTCGGTAACAACTGCCTTACCGATGACATACGACGAGCCGGAGCCCGAGAAGAAGTCGTGGTTCTCGTCGGAGTTCGGCGAGAGCGCCGACAGGATCGCCGGGTTCACGTCGGTGACCGTCTTCGGGAACATCGGCTCGTAGCCCAGGTTCATCAGCGCCTTGTTGGCGTTGTAGTGCAGGAACTTCTTGACGTCTTCGGTCAGACCGACCTCGTCATAGAGGTCCTGCGTGTACTGCACCTCGTTCTCGTAGAGCTCGAACATGAGGTTGAACGTGTAGTCCTTGATCTCATCGCGACGCTCCTGGGTCTCGTTCTCGAGGCCCTTCTGGAACTTGTATCCGATGTAGTACCCGTGCACAGCCTCGTCACGAATGATCAGACGGATCATGTCTGCCGTGTTCGTGAGCTTGGCGTGGCTCGACCAGTACATCGGCAAGAGAATCTGCAAACTTCCGCCGACACATTGCAATTAGGATCCGCGCAAATCTTGGGTATCTTCATGATTGTGAACATGTGGAACGACTTCTGGGCGTGGGCCACCGAAAACACGATCCTCGATGCTTGCAACTGAAACGCATTGTCAGGCGAGGCGGTAGGCCCCTTTCGAGGTTCGCATCCCGAGAGGGCGTTCCGCGTGGGGGCGTATTTCACAGTCACGTGGTTCGATGAAAGCAATCAACCCGAGAAAAGGGCGGTCAACCTCGCGCGCGAAGTGATCTCCGCTCACGTGCCGTTCTAACGCCCCGGGCAGAGTAGCCAATGGTTCCGTCGTCGGTTCCGTCGTCCAAACTAAGCTCCAGCAATCGCGGTGGTGGTGGGCTTCGGCAGTGCTATTTGATCCCTCTTAATAGCGATCTGCGCGCGCTGTCGCTTCCTCTCCAGTTCTCGTGCCTGGGGGAGCTGGCGTGACAGGAGCGCATTGTGTCGTCGACGCTCCGCATCGTCCTTGTACTTGGTCCCTCTTGCAACGATGTCAACACACGTACGGAGAATCGTGTCGTCCTCGGCGCCCGTCGAGTTCTCCATGTATTTGTAGAGCAAAAGCATCAGCATCCAATTCCGCATGACCCAAAGATTCCCCACGTCGCTGAGAACCGTTCGGGCCTTTTCGGCCCAGCCGGGCTCGGCCACTGCGATTAGGAAGTACACCGCGGTTACGCGCTTTTCCGCTGAGGTATTGGAGTCAAAGTCAGCGATGATGCGCTCAAGCGGGATCAGGAGCCGACGCGAGGCAAGGAATTCAGTGACTCCCGCAAATGCGAATACCGCAGGAAGAAGCGTCTGCATGCTCCGCATGGCATCCGCGTGGAGATCTGCTGAATCCACAGGTCTTTCCTCAAGGGATGAGATCTCCTGAAACAGTTTCCGGTAATCCTGATCCTCTTCCATCGCCGAGGAAGTTGCACCCCACTTATCCAACAGAGAGTCAAGCACTCGTTGCTTCTGGACTACCTCGCCAGCCTGGTCTGCGTCACGCACGACTCGAGATGCCAATTCGAGCGTCTGTAGGGCGCGCCAGAGGGGCGGTACATCTTCCTCTTTTGCGACTGGGAACACTGGCGGATCATCATCGTTCGAGGCATCATCCGTTGCGAGCTCCGCTCCAACGGCGTCACCGAGTTCCTCAGCATCGGGAGAAATCTCCTCAAAGCTAGGGGTCGTGAGTTCAACTTCAGCGAACGCCGCCCCATCGGATTCTTCCCAATGTATTGAATCGACCCATTGCTCCGCGCGCTCAAGCAAAACCGGATCATGGCGTTGAATGGCGGCGTAATCAGAGATCGCTGAAGCATAGTAAAGCGGGCGATTCAGTAAATGGTCTCTAAAATTCATCGACTTCTGGGCACGCTTCGCCGCGAAGAGATGGAGAAAGCTGCCGCGAGCAAAAACAACGAAGCCATTCTTCCTGATCAAGATTTGTCGCTCGAGGAAGTTGGTGAGGATGTCGATTGGGGATTCGGGCCAACCTAGGTCTTCAAGCGCAGAACTGAGCGCAGCCACGGTGGCCGACTCCACAGCGCCCAGCTCATCGTTAATGACAAATCCTTCTGCGAGGCGCTCAAGCAATGTCATCTTCTGCTCGTGATCCAAATTGAATCGCGCATCCTCGTGGGGGTCACCACGCCCCAGCAGCAATGCAACGAACTCCTCCAGGATCGATGTGGAGGATGCATTTCCTCCCAACTCTCCATTTCGCTGATAGATGTAGATAAGTTGCGCAACGTTGAATGGCGTCCTCGGCAAGTGCTCCGAACAGAGTAGCCCCCACACTTGCTCAGCAATTGCACCAAACGTCATGGGCGCGGCCATCTGTGCCATCTTCTCGATGTCACCTCGTTCAAGTCGCCCGAGATACCTCACGCGGCAACGGATTCCAACCGCTTCCAGTTGCGCCTGAACCGCTTCCTCTGTGCCCTGTCGGCAGGTCATCACAGTGAAACCGAGCGCTAACAAGGACAGGTCGCGGACTGCTAGCTCTGAAAATGCAACGTATGGACTGTAGTCATCGATGACCAATGCGACTGCGGGAATCTGCGTCTTCTTCCCCAAAGGGAGTCCCGCGGTCCGCCCCTCGCGGCGGATCAGATCCTCAAGAGGACGAAGCGACTTCTTGCATTGAGTAAAATTTGTGTAGATGGGTGGCAACCCGTCGGCAACGATTGACGCCTTCAGCGCAAGCCATCTTGCGGCAAAGCTAAGCCCAGATTTCTCGTCCCCGACTAGTAGTATCACTTCACCAGCAGCTATATCTGCCTCGGGATCGATGCGCTTCAGCTCATCATTCCCTGATTTCAAGGACTTTTGAGATACATACTGTGCGTGGGGAATCGGCAGCAAGACGGGTTCGAGCGCAAGGTTCTCGATCGAAAGCTCCAGCTCTGCGCCCTCGGGGCGACCGATAACTTCCTCAATGAGTGACTGCTCAAACAGCTCACGGATCTCCACGCCACCGACCGCGTTCATTCCTGATCCGGATGGAACAATATCGCTGAGCTCCAACGCCAGGGTGGTCAGAAACGGAGCCAACTCATGGTGCTCATCGCCATAGGCCACCAGCACCATATTGTCTGTGGCATGGAATCTGGTCAACGTTTCAACTTCAGACTTGAGACAAAGGCGATAGTGACTCAGTCCCGGGTTGGGGAACGTTTCTCTTTGCCATTCAAGAAAACGGGAGAAATTCGGGTCTGATAGCCCGCCGCCTACCCCGATGTAAACGATGCTTTTGCTGCTGGCGAAAGCCGACTGAATCGATTGAGCAGCAGGGCTGTCGAGCAACTTCCGGTAGTCAGCCGAGGTGAATATGACCGAATCCGGATCGTTCCAAATTCCATGCAAATGTCCGACATCTGAAGATCGATGAGCGAGAACTTTCTGCATCGATTTGGCGTCATTCCAGCTAGAGCTTCCTCGCAGCCCACATTGTTCGATCAACGTGTCGTAGTTCGTCGTGAGAATGG
Source organism: Leifsonia sp. A12D58 (assembly GCF_047530025.1). Taxonomy (NCBI): domain Bacteria; kingdom Bacillati; phylum Actinomycetota; class Actinomycetes; order Micrococcales; family Microbacteriaceae; genus Leifsonia; species Leifsonia sp. A12D58. The sequence continues at coordinate 346,468 of NZ_JBLJAT010000003.1, forward strand.
GGGCAGGTAACGCCACAATTGCCTTCCCCAGCTCCTCCGCCCTTTTCTGAAGAGAACCAACTGTGCCTTTCAGCCAGTTCCGGTAACCAAGCCCATCAGTCGCTTTGAGCGCGTCCCCCACTTGAGTCGCGGCCTGAAGGAGAAACGAGCTGTCGTCGTCACTCGCGGCGTCTATCATGCCGACAACGGCTTGCTTCCAGCGGTCGTCCTTTACACCGATTTTGACGAGGTGATCGATACCATCTCGCACGAGACCGATCCACCCACTCAATTCGTTCTGTTGCGAAATTGCTTGCGACGCCCCCGTCCCGACGACAAGTACAGCGGAACGTGAGCGAAATGCCTCAATGAGCTCGAGATCCACGAATAACCTTTCAACGCAACATATCGCTTCCGACGGTCACCTTCCGCGAGAAGGTGACTGCAAAACTCAGTAGGGCTGAGAAAACAACTGAGATCTAGAAGTCCCAGTCCTCGTCCTCGGTAACAACTGCCTTACCGATGACATACGACGAGCCCGAGCCCGAGAAGAAGTCGTGGTTCTCGTCAGAGTTCGGCGAGAGCGCCGACAGGATCGCCGGGTTCACGTCGGTGACCGTCTTCGGGAACATCGGCTCGTAGCCCAGGTTCATCAGCGCCTTGTTGGCGTTGTAGTGCAGGAACTTCTTGACGTCTTCGGTCAGACCGACCTCGTCGTAGAGGTCCTGCGTGTACTGCACCTCGTTCTCGTAGAGCTCGAACATGAGGTTGAACGTGTAGTCCTTGATCTCATCGCGACGCTCCTGGGTCTCGTTCTCGAGCCCCTTCTGGAACTTGTATCCGATGTAGTACCCGTGCACAGCCTCGTCACGAATGATCAGACGGATCATGTCTGCCGTGTTCGTGAGCTTGGCGTGGCTCGACCAGTACATCGGCAGGTAGAAGCCCGAGTAGAACAGGAACGACTCAAGCAGGGTGGATGCCACCTTGCGCTTGAGGGGGTCGTCACCCTGGTAGTACTCCATCACGATCGCAGCCTTCTTCTGAAGGTTCTGGTTCTCGGTCGACCAGCGGAACGCCTCGTCGATCTCCTTCGTGGAGCACAGCGTCGAGAAGATCGACGAGTAGCTCTTGGCGTGCACAGACTCCATGAACGCGATGTTCGTGTAAACAGCCTCTTCGTGCGGAGTGATCGCATCCGGAATCAGTGAGACAGCACCGACGGTGCCCTGGATCGTGTCGAGCAGGGTGAGACCCGTGAACACACGCATGGTGAGCTGCTGCTCGGCCGGAGTCAGCGTGTTCCACGACTGGATGTCGTTCGACAGCGGAATCTTCTCGGGCAGCCAGAAGTTATTGACGAGGCGGTTCCAGACCTCGACATCCTTCTCGTCTTCAATCTTGTTCCAGTTGATGGCGTCAACGTGGGAGACGAGCTTCAGCTTGTCAATCATTGTTGTGTGTTCCTTTGATCAGAAAGTCGAGCAAGAAGGGCGAGCTAGAGTGCGCAGGAGACGCACATCTCGAGCTCAGTGCCCTCAAGGGCCATCTGGCGCAGACGGATGTAGTAGATCGTCTTGATGCCCTTTTTCCAGGCGTAGATCTGAGCCTTGTTGATGTCGCGCGTGGTGGCGGTGTCCTTGAAGAACAAGGTCAGCGACAGGCCCTGGTCGACGTGCTGGGTAGCCGCCGCGTAGGTGTCGATGATCTTCTCTGCGCCGATTTCGTAAGCGTCCTGGTAGTACTCCAGGTTGTCGTTCGTCATGAACGGAGCCGGGAAGTAGACGCGCCCCAGCTTGCCTTCCTTGCGGATCTCGATCTTCGCCGCGATCGGGTGGATCGACGCTGTCGAGTTGTTGATGTACGAGATTGAACCGGTCGGCGGCACGGCCTGCAGGTTCTGGTTGTAGATACCGTGCTCCATGACGGATGCCTTGAGCTCTGCCCAGTCGGCCTGCGTCGGGATGGTGACACTCGAGTTCGCAAACAGCTCTGCACCGCGCTCGGTGGCCGGCTCCCACACCTGGTCGGTGTACTTGTCGAAGAATGCACCGGATGCGTAGGTCGAGTCTTCGAAGCCCTGGAAGGTGCGGCCACGCTCGATGGCGAGCTTGTTCGACGCACGAAGCGCGTGGAAGAGCACCGTGTAGAAGTAGATATTCGTGAAGTCGATGCCTACTTCGCTGCCGTAGTAGACGCGCTCACGAGCAAGGTATCCGTGCAGGTTCATCTGGCCGAGGCCGATGGCGTGCGACTTGTCGTTGCCGTCTTCGATCGAGCGAACCGACGAGATGTGGCTCTGCTCTGACACGGAGTTGAGGCCGCGGATGGCGGTTTCAACGGTCAGACCGAAGTCGGGCGAGTCCATCGCCAGCGCGATGTTCATCGAGCCGAGGTTGCACGAGATGTCCTTGCCGATCTCGTTGTACGACAGGTCTTCGTTGTACGTGGTCGGCGTGTTGACCTGGAGGATCTCGGAGCACAGGTTCGACATGTTGATGCGGCCCTTGATCGGGTTCGCAGCGTTGACGGTGTCTTCGTACACGATGTACGGGTAGCCGGACTCGAACTGGATCTCTGCCAGCGTCTGGAAGAAGTCACGTGCCTTCATCTTCGACTTCTTGATGCGCGGGTTGTCGACCATTTCCTGGTACTTCTCTGTAACAGAGATGTCGCCGAACGGCACGCCGTAGACCTTCTCGACGTCGTACGGGGAGAACAGGTACATGTCCTCACCCTTCTTCGCCAGTTCGAAGGTGATGTCGGGGATGACCACGCCGAGGGACAGGGTCTTGATGCGGATCTTCTCGTCGGCGTTCTCACGCTTGGTGTCGAGGAAGCGCATGATGTCGGGGTGGTGCGCGTGCAGGTACACGGCACCGGCACCCTGGCGGGCACCGAGCTGGTTGGCGTAGCTGAAGGAGTCTTCGAGAAGCTTCATCACGGGGATGATGCCGCTCGACTGGTTCTCGATCTGCTTGATCGGTGCACCGGCTTCACGGATGTTGGAGAGCAGCAGGGCAACGCCACCGCCACGCTTCGAGAGCTGCAGCGACGAGTTGATGCCGCGGGAGATCGACTCCATGTTGTCTTCGATACGCAGCAGGAAGCAGGAGACGAGCTCGCCGCGCTGTGCCTTGCCCGAGTTGAGGAACGTCGGGGTGGCCGGCTGGAAGCGGCCGGCGATGATCTCTTCGACCAAGTTGATCGCGACTGTCTCGTCGCCGGCGGCCAGGCCGAGGGCGGTCATCACGACGCGGTCTTCGAAGCGCTCAAGGTAACGCTTTCCGTCGAACGTCTTCAGCGTGTACGAGGTGTAGTACTTGAACGCACCGAGGAACGTCTGGAAGCGGAACTTCTTCGAGTAAGCGAGGTCGTTGAGCTTGGTGATGAACTCGAACGAGTACTGGTCGAGCATTGCCTTCTCGTAGTACTCCTTCTCTACCAGGTAGTCGAGACGTTCGCGCAGGCTGTGGAAGAACACCGTGTTCTGGTTCACGTGCTGCAGGAAGTACTCCCTGGCAGCCTCACGGTCTTTGTCGAACTGGATCTCGCCGTTCGGGCCGTAGAGGTTAAGCATCGCGTTCAGGGAGTGGTAATCCATTCCGAGACCACTTGGGGCGTCAATCACAGTTGCTTCCAAAATGAATCCAATCCTTCGTGAACGATGCGTACATCATCCGGGGTTCCAAATACTTCGAATCGGTAGAGGACGGGCACCTTGCATTTGGCTGCAATGATGTCGCCGGCAATGCCGTATGCCTCACCGAAGTTGGTGTTGCCCGCGCCAATGACGCCGCGGATCAGTGATCGGTTATTCGCATCGTTGAGAAAACGAATCACCTGTTTGGGTACTGCCCCCATGCCGTTGCCGCCACCGTAGGTGGGAAGGCACAGCACGAAGGGTTCGTCTACGTGGAGGGGTTCGTCACGCGCGTAGAGCGGGATGCGGGTTGCGGGGCGGCCGAGTTTCTCGATGAACCGGTGCGTGTTTCCCGAAACGCTGGAAAAGTAAACTAGCTCGGCCATGTGACACCCCCTCGCTGGTCGATGTAGTTGCGAGTACTGCTCATGATGTTGCTTGTGATTCTGTGTGGCGGTGGTGCGGGTTGGTGCGTGGTGCAGTTTGATGCGTGACGCATTGAATCGGCCCGCGTGATTGTGCCTCGCGGGCCAGATTCGTGGAGCGCTAAATGCTGAACACTGGCCGTTCAGCGTGCTGCGCTGGGTGCGAGCTTTACGCCAGGCGTTCAGCCAGCTCGTTGATCTTGTCTGGGCGGAATCCCGACCAGTGGTCTTCATCGGTGATGACGACGGGAGCCTGCAGGTAGCCGAGGGCCTTGACCGCTTCGAGCGCTCCTTCGTCGACCGAGAGGTCGAGTACTTCGTATTCGATGCCCTTGTTGTCGAGGGCACGGTAAGTTGCGGTGCACTGCACGCAGGAAGGCTTCGTGTAGACCGTGATTGCCATGTTCTGGCCCTCTCTTCTTAGCTGATTCAGCAGTTCAATGTTGTGGAGCCGAACAAGCGAATCCGAGAGATTCTCTGCGTCGCCGACTGGAGTTCTAATACTACATCTAGTGATTGCGGATAGGAACAGACACAACATGCGGGAATTACATTTATGTAGTTATCCACCGGTTCTCCACCGGTTGTCAACAGCCAACCCGCTCGAAATCGGCCATTTTCCGCGGCTCTCTGCAAAGTTATCCACAGGCACGCGAATCAAAACAATTTTGCTTGTGGATAACCCGGCGGCGTGTCGCTCAACCACTAGATGTTGTGCTCCAGTGCCCACTCTTGCACTAGCCACTGACAGTCAAGCGGATACCGCGATCGCTACTTTCTAGACGCCCCAACGGGTGTCGGTGCGACGACGACGCGCGGCGCGGCAGTCGACTCCCGCACGATCAGCTCTGGCGCGGTCGACGGCAGATCGGGCGATTCGTCATCCTGCAGCACGGCTAGCAACGTCTGCATGATGTCGCGGCCGAGCGCATTGAAGTCCTGCCGCATGGTGGTCAACGGCGGCGTGAAGTGTTCGGCCTCTGGGATGTCGTCGAAGCCCACGATGCTGACGTCTCTTGGCACCACGAATCCGCGCTGGGTCAGTGCATGCATGAGGCCGAGAGCCATCTGGTCATTGCCCGCAAGCACCGCGGTGAATCCAGCGTCGCTCCGCGCAGAATCGCCCTGGACACCCTCACCCAGAACCAAATCGGCAAGGATCCCGCCGTGCCGGTATCCGCTGGCCGGGGTCCAGTCGCCCCACATGGGTTCGCGCGCGATCAGTCCGCGCTCGGCGAGTTCGTCGCGCCAGCCTCGAACCCGCTCGGCGGCATCCATTGAGTCGGCCGGGCCGGCCAGGTGAACGATGCTGGTGTGGCCGAGTTCGGCCAAGTGCCGCACTGCATTCCTGGCTCCGTGATACTGATCGATGCCCACACTGTGAAAGCCACTGCGGCCGCTTGACTCGACGACGATGAGCGGAACGCCGAGTTCGACGCCGCGAACGGCATCCAGTGCACCGCGGTGCGCAGCGATCAGCACGATCGCCTCGACGTTCTGCCGCAGGAGCAGCTCGACGGCCGAACGCAGCGACTCAGGGTCTGACTCCAACATGCTGGCCATACTCACGGCGTAGCGGGCGTGCCGGGCTGCTTCGTTGAACTGCAGCACGGTGCTCGACGGTCCGTAGTCTGGGCCGCCGGTGGTGATCAGGCCGATAGTCCGGGAGCGGCGGGTGACCAGCGCGCGAGCTGCGGGCGACGGGCGGTAGCGAAGCTGGGTGATGGCCTGCTCGACGCGAAGGCGGGTGGCCGGGCGCACATTGGGCAGATCATTGAGCACGCGCGAGACCGTCTGGTGGGACACCCCAGCCAGCCTGGCCACGTCGAAGATGTTCGCAGCACGCGCCTTTTCGCCATCCGTGCTCACCTGACTCGTTGGCTCCTACCGTGGCGACTGACGCTACTCATGTTGTGAGTCCCTATTCTTTCGTGTTCAGCGTCGATGAGCGTACAACGCCGCCATCGAGATTGCTGTGAGGAATGGCATCAACGCCGCCTGGCCGTCAGCACCTTCTGCAGGATGATGAACACCAGCAGCAGCACCCCGATGAATATTCGTGTCCACCACGAACTCAGCGTGCCCTCGAACGTGATGATCGTCTGAATTGTGCCGAGCACGAGCACGCCGAGCACCGACCCGAGCACGAACCCGTAGCCACCGGTGAGCAGGGTGCCGCCGATCACGACGGCGGCAATGGCATCCAGTTCGGTTCCGATGGCGGTGAGGCTGTAGCCCGAGAGCGTATAGAAGGTGAACAGCACCCCCGCCAGCCCGGAGCAGAAGCCGCTGATCACGTAGACGAGAACCTTGGTGCGAGCGACGGGCAGGCCCATCAGCATGCCTGACTGCTCTCCCCCGCCGATCGCGTATACGGTACGACCGAGGCGTGTGTAATGCAGCACGTAGAACGCGATGATCACCACGACGATCGCGATGATGACGCTGGCGTTGATGCTCATCCGGGGTCCGACGGGGATGCGGGTCTGGGCGAGAGCGACGAAGAACGGATTGTCGATCGAGATCGAGTTGTTGCTGATCACATAGCAGAGGCCGCGCGCCAGGAACATGGCGGCGAGGGTGGCTATGAAGGGTTGGATCTTGAACACGTGCACCATCAGCCCGACCAGGAATCCGAGGGTTGACGTGACCAGCAAGATCAGCGGAATGACGACGCCAGCCTCCCAGCCGGCCTGCAGCAGGCTGGCGGCGATCATGGTGGACAGCGCCACGACCGCACCGACTGAAAGGTCGATCCCGCCGGTGAGGATGACGAAGGTCATGCCGACGGCGAGCACGATGAGGTAGGCGTTGTCGACGAACAGGTTGAGGATGACCGGGCCAGAAACGAAGCCCTTATAACGGCTGCCGCCGATGGCGAAGATGATGATGAGCAGCACGAGCGTGACGAGCACCGGCCCGTACTTCGGACTGGTGAACGCCGCACGCGTCTGGCTGAGGATGCGACTGAGCATGCTGGGCCTGCCACCGTTCGGCAGAGTGGGACCGGCGGGACTGGTGGGGTTGGTAGTCAGGGTGCTCATGAGGCAACCGCATCCTTCCGTGAGTTAGTCAGGGCGTGTCGCCAGCGGGCGAATGCGGCATTGGTGGTCGGCGACTGGAGCAGGCAGACGATCGTGACGACGGCGGCCTTGAACACCATCGTGGCGATGGGCGGGATACCGACCGTGTAGACGGTGGTGACCAGGGTCTGGATGACCAGCGCCCCGACGAGCGTGCCGACCAGCGAGTATCGTCCACCGGCCAACGAGGTACCGCCGATGACGACGGCGAGGATGGCATCCAGCTCGATGAAGAGGCCGGTGTTGTTGGCATCCGCTGCTGTCTGGTTGGAGGTGAGGATAAGCCCGGCGATCGCCGCACACAACGCACAGAACGCGTAAACGGTGAACAGCAGGCCTCGCGAGCGCACACCGGCCTGGCGGCTGGCCTCCGGGTTGATGCCCACCGATTCGATGAGCATGCCGAGTGCGGTGCGCCGGGTGAGGATCGCCGCCAGTGCGAAGATCACCGCAGCGATAATCGCCGCAACGGGCAGCCCGAACACGAAGCCAGAGCCGATCACCTTGAACGGCGGACTGTTCACCGTGAGGATCTGCCCCTCGGTGATGAGCATCGCGACACCGCGGCCGGCCGTCATCAGGATGAGGGTGGCGATGATGGGCTGGATGCCGAGCACGGCGATCAGGAATCCGTTCCAGACTCCGAGCACCAGCGAAATCAAGATAGCCACTGTGACGGCGACGACAACGGTGAGCACGCTCCCCGGATTGTCTGAACCGAGGATGATCGAACAGGCCACCGCACCGGCGATGGCGCAGATGGCTCCGACCGAGAGGTCGATGCCCCGCGTCGCGATGACCAGCGTCATGCCGACGGCGATGATCAGGGTAGGGGCGCCGTTGCGCACAATGTCGACAAGGCTGCCGAACAGATGCCCGTTCTTTATCTCGAGGCTGAAGAAGCCGGGGAACGCGATGAGGTTGATGGCGAATAGCACCAGCAACATCACGACGGGCCAGAATAGCCGACTGGCGAATATCTTGCTCACTTACGTACCCCTGTCAGTGGAGTGCCGGATGCCGGCTTGCCGGATTCAGATGTGGCGGATGGTGGGGTGGCGGATGCGGGGGTGGCGGATGGTGGGGTGGCGGATGCGGGCGCCTCGATCGCCGGTGCCGTGGCCGTGCCGTCGCCCTTCGGGCCCTCGTCAGCGGCGCCCTCGTCAGCGGCGCCCTCGTCAGCCACAGAACCGTCGGCGATGATCGCGAGCAGGCTATCGACGCTCACATCGTCGTTGTCGATGTCGGCGACCATGCGCCTGTCGCGCATGATTGCGATGCGGTGGCTGAGCCTCAGCACTTCTTCGAGTTCGGCCGAAATGAACACGACAGACATGCCGTTCTCGGCCAGGTCCACGACGAGCTTCTGGATCTCGGCCTTGGCCCCGACGTCGATGCCTCGCGTCGGCTCGTCGAGGATGAGCAGCCGCGGTGCGACGGCCAGCCATCGGGCAAGCAGCACCTTCTGCTGGTTGCCGCCCGAGAGGTTCTTGACGAGCGCGTCGGGATTGGCCGGACGGATGTTGAGCGCCTGGATATAGCTTGCGGCCAGCTCATCCTGCCGCTTCTTCGGAATCCGTTTGAACCAGCCACGGTCGGCCTGCAGCGCAAGCACGATGTTGTCGCGCACGGTGAGGTCTTCGACGACACCCTCTGCTTTCCGGTTCTCCGAGGAGTAAGCGACCCCTCGACCCAGCGCTGCACGCGGCGTCCGGAAGCGACTCTTCTTGCCGTCGATCGTGAGGGTGCCGGCATCCGGCCTGTCGATGCCGGAGAGGATGCGGGCGAGCTCAGTGCGGCCCGACCCGAGTAGGCCGGCAAAGCCGACCACCTCCCCTTCGTAAATTCGCAGGTCGAACGGTTCGATGGCCCCCTTACGCCCAAGTCCGATCGCCTGCAGTAATGGTGTTTCGCCCTCGTCGTCGGCCACGCTCTGGTCGTGTGTCTTCTTCTGCAGGTCGTCAAGCAAGGTGATTTCCTTGCCGATCATCTTCTGTACGAGGTCGATGCGCAGGATCTCCTCGGTGAGATATTCACCGACGAGCTTGCCGTTGCGAAACACGGTGAGGCGGTCAGAGATCTCGTAGACCTGGTCGAGAAAGTGAGAGACGAAGAGGATCGCCACTCCTTCTTCTTTAAGAGAGCGGATGACGCGGAAGAGTTCGGTGACCTCATCCGCGTCGAGGCTGGATGTCGGTTCGTCGAGCACCAGCACCTTGGCCTGCACGTCGAGTGAGCGCGCGATGGCGACAAGCTGCTGCACAGCGAGCGAGTGCGAGCCGAGCAGCGAGGCCGGGTCGATGTCGAGGTTGAGTCTGGTGAGGAGTTCGCCGGCGCGCTTGCGAGTGGCCCGCCAGTCGATCGCGCCGAATCGGCGAGGTTCGCGGCCGAGCATGATGTTCTCGGCGACGCTGAGGTTGGTGAGGAGGTTGACCTCCTGGTAGACCGTGCTGATGCCGGCCTCCTGCGCCTGAGCAGGCCCGGCGAATGACACGGGCGCCCCGGCAAGCGTGATGGTGCCGCTGTCAATCGAGTAGACACCGGTCAGCGCCTTGATCAGCGTTGATTTGCCTGCGCCGTTTTCGCCCATCAGCGAGTGCACCTCGCCAGGGAACATGCGGAAGCTCACCTCGTCGAGCGCTTTCACGCCGGGGAACGAGATCGAGATGTTGGTCATTTCGACCACAGGAGTCTCTACGGTCATGCCGGTTCTGCTTTCTTCGTTGAAAACGGATGCCACTCAGCTGAGCAGCTATGGGATGCGCGGGCCGGGAAGTCGTTGTCCGACGGCCCGACCCGCGATTCCGCGTGATGAATCTTGCTCGTGCTGGTGTGGCGTTGTGCTGAGTACGTGATTCTTAGTACTGGCGGGTGGGCAGAGCCGCGATGGCCTGCTCCTGGTCGAAGGTTGTCTCTTCGGTGATGATGCGCTTTTCCGGAGTTTCGCCGGCAACGACCTGGTTGACGATGTCGACCAGCTGCTTCCCGAGGAGCGGCGAGCACTCGACGATGAAGTTGATCTTGCCATCGGCCAGGGCCTGCATGCCATCCTTCACGGCGTCGACGGTGACGATCTTGATGTCGGTGCCCGGAACCAGTCCGGCCGCTTCAATCGCTTCGATGGCGCCGAGGCCCATGTCATCGTTGTGTGCGTAGATCACGTCGACGTCAGGGTTGGACTTGAGCAGCGCTTCGGTGACCTGCTTGCCACCGGCACGCGTAAAGTCACCCGTCTGCGATGCGACGATCTCGAACTTCGAGTCGGCCTTGATGACATCCGCAAAGCCCTCAGCACGGTCGATGGCCGGAGCCGCTCCCGTGGTGCCCTCGAGCTGGATGATCTTGACCGGGTCGGTCTGGCCCTCATACTCGCTGACCAACCAGTCGCCGGCCTTCTTGCCCTCCTCGATGAAGTCGGAACCGAGGAAGCTCACGTAGAGCGAGTCATCCTTGGAATCGACGGCGCGGTCGGTCAGGACGACGGGAATCTCGGCGTCCTTCGCTTCCTTGAGAACAGCATCCCAGCCGGTCTCGACGACAGGCGAGAATGCGATGACATCGACGCCCTGGGTGATGTAGGAGCGTATCGCCTTGATCTGGTTCTCCTGCTTCTGCTGCGCGTCAGAGAACTTCAGTTCGATGCCTGCCGTTTTGAACGAGTCTTGGATGTCCTTGGTGTTGGCCGTGCGCCATCCGCTCTCTGCGCCAACCTGGGCGAATCCGACAACGATGTCGCTCGGATCCTTGGCTGCGCCCGTATCGCCCGTGCCGCCGTCGGCGCTTGAGCACCCTGCGAGTGCCATGATCATGGCCCCGGCTGCAATTGCAGTGATGAGTTTCTTCATCGTGACTAAACCTCCTTGTTCAGCGTCCCGGCGGGGAACGATGCTGCGTGAACTGGTGCCGGGCGGGCAGCTCATTCTGACCGTGATCGCATGCTAGCGCCGAAATGTGAGCGCTCACAATGGGTAATCACAATTCGCTCTGCTTTCGTTATCTGTTCGTTGTCGAGCCGATCTCCCCGAATTGTGAGCGCTCATATTTTTCGTCGATAGTTGAGGTGATCCTCCTGCCGCTGCGCGGCACGCGGTGCTTCGGCGCGCGGTGCTCCCCTTGCCCAGTGCACCCCTTGCCCAGTGCTCCCCTTGCCCAGTGCTCAGTGCTCAGTGCTCAGTGCTCAGTGCTCAGTGCTCAGTGCTCAGTGCTCAGTGCTCAGTGCTCAGTGTCGGCATCCGTGCTCCGTGCTCCGCGCTCCGTGCTCGGCGGGTCGGCGAGTCGACGGGTCGGCGAGTCGACGGGTCGGCGAGTCGACGGGTCGGCGAGTCGACGGGTCGGCGAGTCGACGGGTCGGCGAGTCGACGGGTCGGCGAGTCGTTGGCCGGCGCCCGGCGCTCCGTGCCGCAGGCTGGGCGCGCGATATCCCGGCAGGCGCGCAATAGGGCGCACGCCAGCGGGATTTTCGCGCGCCCAGATTGACCGAGGTCAAATTGCCGCGCTCATTGCCCGGCGGATCGAATATTGAGCCAGCATGGGCCGCGCTGGCAGACCGCCCGCAAGAAAGACCAAGCCAGAGGGGTCGAGGCAAAAGGGTCGAGTCAGAAAGACCGAGCCAGCAGTACCAAGGCAGAAAGACCGAGCCAGCAGTACCAAGGCAGAAGGACCAAGCCAAAAGGGTCGAGGCAAAAGGGTCGAGTCAGCATGACAGCCCGCCAGAACGGGCGCGCCCAAGGCGGCCGCACCATAACCCGCACACCGGCCAGGTCGCGCTCCAAAGGCACACCGCCAGCACGAGCCGAGCTTTCATGGCCGGCCGGCCGCAGTGCCAGACGCGCACAGCGCGTCACCTCGCGCTGGGCATCCCGTGCTTGACGAGAAAGGCGTAAAAGCGGCGCGGCGAGATCGCCGTGTCCCAATCCCATCTATCGAAACTGTCACAGCCCGGATCTTGGCGCAGTGCATCCTCGCGCACCTTTTCAGCCACGAGAACCTCTGCCGGGTCACGGTCACCGAGCACCGCCCCACGCGTGTACTTGTGCGTGCCGTCGAACTCACCGATCTTGCGGATGCTCCGCCAGTAGTAATCGACCCAGTAGTCATGGCCGCCGACATCGGGGAAGCAGACCTGAAGTTCGGGAACTTCGAACCCGAGCTCATGCATCCGAACTCTTCCAAGTGTCTCCCCCGGATTCGCGGACAGGTCAGTGGCGAATCCGATGGCCCGCTCAGCTTTCGAACGGAGTGCTCGTGAAAGATCTGGCCGGAGTGCGGCGTACAGATCGGTTTTCGTCAACGCTGCCGGTGAGCGGATGCCGCGCTGCCGCGCTGCCAGCTCCCGTTCCTGTTCAGTGCGGAGTGCGTGGTCAATCATGGTGACGGCGACGAGAAAGGTTGCGTGCATCGCCACATCCACGAGCGTGCGCGCTAACGAGGTAACCGCGATGCCACCGACCTGAACGACGTCGGTTGTGGACACCGCTCGATGCCGGGTGGTGAATCGAGCGTTGCTCCCGCCCGTCGCGTCAGAGTCGATGACGTGAACCGTCGTCGGCCAGGCACCGATAGTCGGAAGCCCATGCAAAACGGCCGCCGATTCATGCGATACGACAACGGGCCGTTTACCGAGAAAGTGAGTCGCACGAACGAAAAGCCGATAGCGCTCGTTAGCTTTCGCCGCATTCCAGTGCTCTCCGCTGACATAGACGCCGTGGCGGAGACGCACAAGTTCTCTCTGACCAACGAGCGCTTCCACCGTATGCTGCGAGACGCCGAGTCGTTTCAGCGACGCCGCGGGGATCAGCCCCGAATGAGGCATGGCCGCAGTCTCAAGAAAATCGCGCATGACCCACAGTGCGCATGCCGTCCCAGACGCGCGCCAGAGCCCGAAGATCTGTGTACAAGTTGTAGCGACATCCGACGTGCAGGAGCCTGCGTTTCAAACGTGGGTCGCGGGCGAATGTTGCAGTGAGCGGATGCTGCCGACAGCGGATGGCGCCGTGAGCGGATGCTGCCGACAGCGGATGGCGCCGTGAGCGGATGCTGCCGCGAGCGAATGGCGCCGTGAGCGGATGGCGCCGTGCCGCCCCACAGGCTTGGCGCGCGATATTCCGGTGGGCGCGCGAAAGGGCCCGCGCCAGCGGGAATATCGCGCGCCGAACCTGACCGCAGGGCCGCGCCAAGCCCGGTGGTGTCACGGCGGCGGCGGCACGGCGCCGACACGCACGCACGCACTGCACTGCTTTGCACTGCTTTGCACCACATCACACCACACCACACTGCACAGCACAGCATGTATCCAAGCACTGCAGTACGCCGTCCACACACTGAGGAAGACCGCAGCCATGCAAAAGCCCCGCCGTCCGAAGACGACGGGGCTAATGTCAGCGCGTGGCCCGCAGAACGCCGCGGCCTTAGCGACTAGCGACCAGCGACCAGCGACCAGCGACTAGCGACCACCAGCGCGACGCTTGTTGTACACGTCGAACGCGACAGCCAGCAGCAGCACGAGGCCCTTGACGGCCTGCTGCCACTCGATGCCGATACCCATGATCGACATACCGTTGTTCAGCACTCCGATGATCAGACCACCGATGATGGCGCCACCGATGGTACCGACACCACCCGTCACAGCCGCTCCACCGATGAAGGCAGCGGAGATGGCCTCAAGCTCAAAGCCGTCACCGGCCTTCGGGCCGGCCAGGTTGAGGCGAGCGGTGAAGATGAGACCGGCAAGCGCAGCCAGCACACCCATGTTGACGAACAGCCAGAACGTGACGTTACGGGTCTTGATACCGGACAGCTCAGCAGCGTGCAGGTTGCCACCGATGGCGTAGATGTGACGACCGAAGACGCTGCGGTTCATGATGATGCCGTAGACCAGCACGAGAACGGCCAGCACGATCAGCGTGACAGGGATGCCCTTGTACGAGGCGAGTGCCCAGCCGAACAGGCCGATTGCGAGGGAGATCAGTACGAGCTTGGCAACGAACCAGACCAGCGGCTCGACATCCTGGCCGTACTTCGCGCGTCCGCTACGGGTGCGAACCTGCTGCACGATGAGCGCGATGATGGCGATCACGGCGATGCCGATGGTCAGCGGATCCAGAGCGAACTCACCGAACACGTTGTTCAGGAATCCGTTACCGAGTGCACGGTACTCCTCGGGGAACGAACCGATGTTCGCGTTGCCGAGCACGGCGAGGGCGAGACCACGGAAGATCAACATGCCGGCCAGCGTCACGATGAAGGCTGGAATACCGACGAAGGCGATCCAGAAGCCCTGCCAGACGCCGACCAGGGCGCCGACGAGCAGCGACAGGATGATCGACAGCCACCAGGGCAGACCCCAGCTCACCGCGAACACACCGGAAACGGCGCCAACGAATGCGGCGACTGATCCGACCGAGAGGTCAATGTGCCCTGCAATGATCACCATGACCATACCGATCGCCAGAACGAGGATGTAGCCGTTCTGCACGATCAGGTTGGAGATGTTCTGCGGGCGCAGCAGGATGCCATCGGTCAGGAACGTGAACAGCACCACCACCACGATCAGCGCGATGAAAATACCGTTCTTGCCCAGGTCGCTGACCACGTGGCTGAACCAGGACCCGGCCTTCGACGTGCTCGGGTTAACGAGAGCACCCGCCGCCGTTTCTACAGCAGGCTTGCTATCGAGATCACTCATTGGTGTTTTCTCCTTATGTCCCACTAGCCGGGCGGCTAGCGAGCCTTTTCCATGGTCATGTGCTTGATGAGGGTTTCCGGCGTAGCTGTCTCGATCGGGAACTCGCCCGTGATCCGGCCCTCGGAAAGTGTGTAGACGCGGTCACAGATACCCAGCAACTCCGGCAACTCAGAGGAGATGACGATGACGCCCTTGCCCTGCGCCGCGAGTTCGTTGATGATCGCGTAGATCTCGTACTTGGCGCCGACGTCGATGCCGCGAGTGGGCTCATCCAGGATGAGAACGTCGGGGTCGGAGTAGATCCACTTCGACAGCACGACCTTCTGCTGGTTTCCGCCCGAGAGCTTGCCGGTCTTGGCCAGTACAGACGGAGCCTTGATGTTCATGCTCTTGCGGTACTCGTTGGCAACCTTGAACTCTTCGTTGGCGTCGACCAGACCGCCGCGGCTCAGCTTGCCGAGCGAAGCCATCGAAACGTTGCGCTGGATGTCTTCGATCAGGTTGAGACCGTACTGCTTGCGGTCTTCGGTCGCGTACGCGAGGCCGTTCTCGATAGCCTCGGCCACTGAACGCGTCTTGATTTCGACGCCGTTCTTGTAAACACGGCCGGAGATCCGAGTGCCGTATGAACGACCGAACAGGCTCATCGCGAATTCGGTGCGACCGGCGCCCATCAGTCCGGCGATGCCGACGATCTCACCCTTGCGCACGTTCAGGCTGACGTTGTCGACAACGACGCGCGAGACATCCTGCGGGTGGTGGGCTGTCCACTCCTCGACACGCAGGATCTCGTCGCCGATGTGCGGCGTGTGATCCGGGTAGCGGTGTTCGAGATCGCGGCCGACCATGTCCTTGATGATGCGGTCTTCGGTGACCTCTTGCTTTGCGATGGTCTCGATGGTCTTGCCGTCGCGGATGACGGTGACCGAGTCTGCGACCTTCTTGATCTCGTTCAGCTTGTGACTGATGATGATCGACGTGATCCCCTGCTCCTTGAGGTGCTGGATCAGATCGAGCAGGTGGGCAGAGTCTTCGTCGTTCAGCGCCGCGGTCGGCTCATCGAGGATGAGCAGCTTCACGCGCTTCGACAGCGCCTTGGCGATTTCGACCAGCTGCTGCTTGCCGACACCGATATCGAGGATGCGGGTGGTCGGGTTCTCTCGAAGGCCGACACGAGCCAGCAGCTTTGCGGCCTCCTGGTTGGTCTTGTTCCAGTCGATCAGACCGAAGGCGCCGCGCTGTTCGTTGTTCAGGAAGATGTTCTCTGCAATAGAGAGATAGGGGCTGAGTGCCAGCTCCTGGTGGATGATGACGATGCCTTTGGCTTCGCTGTCAGTGATGTCGCGGAATTCGACGACCTCGTCTTCGAAGACGATGTCACCGGTGTACGTGCCGAACGGATACACCCCACTCAGGACCTTCATGAGTGTGGACTTGCCTGCGCCGTTTTCGCCACAAATTGCGTGGACCTCGCCGCGGGCAACGTTGAGCGTGACATCCTGCAACGCCTTAACGCCGGGGAACGTCTTGGTAATGCCGCGCATCTCGAGAATGTTGGTAGTCACTTACGTGCCTCTCTCAGTAGTGCCAGGGAGTGAGAAGATCTGCCGGCGGGGGCGCTGTTGCTCCCCCACCGGCAGATCACTATTGGGTGTTAGCCGTCGATCTCGGCCTGGGTCCAGTAGCCGGAGTCAACCAGCTGCTCGGTGATGTTGTCCTTGACCACGATGGCCGAGTCCAGCAGGTACGAGTCAACGACCTTCTTGCCGTTGTCGTAGTCGGTGGTGTTGTTGATCTCAGGGGTCTCGCCGTTCAGCAGCGCGACGGTCATGTTGACAGCGACCTCTGCGAGCTTGCGGGTGTCCTTGAAGATGGTGGCGTACTGCTCGCCTGAAACGATTGCCTTCACCGAGTCGAGCTCAGCGTCCTGGCCGGAGATGATCGGCCATTCTGCGCCCACCGAGTAGCCGGCGTCGGTCAGAGCGGAGATGATGCCTCGTGAGATGCCGTCGTACGGGGAAAGGATCGCGTTGACCTTCGAGCCGTCTGAGTAGGTCGACGTCAGGATGTTCTCCATGCGCTTCTGGGCGGTTTCGCCGTCCCAGCGCAGGGTTGCAACCGTGTTGAAGTCGGTCTGGGTGCTCTTGACGACGAGGGTCTTGTCGTCGATCAGCGGCTGGAGGACATCCATTGCGCCGTTGAAGAAGAAGGTGGCGTTGTTGTCGTCGGGCGAGCCAGCGAACAGCTCGACGTTGAACGGGCCAGCGGGTGCGCCGGCGATTGCGGTGCCGTCGAGCTCGGTGAGGCCGAGTCCGTTCAGCAGCGACCATGCCTGCTGCTGTCCGACCTTGAAGTTGTCGAATGTTGCGTAGTAGTCGACGTTCTCGGTGTCGCGAATCAGGCGGTCGTAGGCAATGACGGGGATGTCGTTGTCTGCGGCTTCCTGCAGCACGCTCGTGAGCGTGGTGCCGTCGATCGACGCGACGATCAGGGCTTCAGCACCCTTGGTGATCATGTTCTCGATCTGCGAGACCTGGGTGGGGATGTCGTCTTCTGCGTACTGAAGGTCGACCTTGAAGCCCTGCTCCTCGAGCTGCTTCTTGACGGCGTTGCCGTCCTGGATCCAACGCTCGCTCGACTTGGTCGGCATTGCAACGCCAACCAGGCCGCCGTCGCCGGACCCTGCTGAGTCGCCCGATGCTCCTGAGCAAGCGGCGAGCGACATGATCATGGCGCCGGCAGCCAGTGTGGCGAGAAGTGCTTTCTTCTTCACTGTGTTCCCTTTCGAGGTTTATTTATCAACGCTGATGTGCGAGTGGGTGAACAGATGTGTGATTACAGACCGGATGCCGTTGGGCTGGCCTGATTCCAACTCACCGTGTGCGTGCTGACACGCTGGGTGGTGGCTTGTGCGCGCTCGAGGCGCGGGTGCGCGCCTCGGCGAAATCCTGTGGCGGGCCGAGCGGATGCAGCGGCCGGTGCGAGTGCGAGTTGCGTGAGTGCTGGCATCAGCGGAGCACCCCCTGCGGTGCTTGTCCGTAGACGTTCTGGTAACGATCGAAAAGTGAGTCGATGGCAGCCTGGGGCAACGGCACCAGCTCGCCGCCCTGCCTGGCGATATGTACCGTGCGAGCGACATCCTCGACCATGACTGCAGCCTTGACCGCATCCTTGGCGTCCTTGCCGATCGTGAACGGGCCGTGGTTCTGCATCAGCACCGCACGGGAACGGTGACCCGTCAGCGCCTCGACGATGCCGCGACCAATCGAGTCATCGCCGATGATCGCGAACTGCCCGACCGGGATCTCCCCGCCGAACTCATCAGCCATCGCCGTGATCACGCACGGGATCGGCTCTGCACGTGCAGCCCACGCCGTCGCATAGGTGGAGTGCGTGTGCACGACACCGCCGACCTCTGGCATATTCCGGTACACGTATGCGTGAGCTGCGGTGTCGCTCGACGGAGAACGCTCAGCGCCCGGAGTGCCCGGGATGACGTTGCCGTCGAGGTCGCAGAGGATCATGTTCTCGGGAGCCAGATCGTCGTAACTGACACCAGAGGGCTTGATCACGAAAAGATCAGCGCCAGGAACCCGGCCGGAGACGTTGCCGCCGGTCCATACGACAAGACCATTGCGCGTCAGCTCGGCATGCAGCTTGGCGACATCGGCGCGAACGCGGGCGATTGCCACCTCGATCTGAGGTCCGTATGTGTTCATGCGTTGACGACCGTTGCTGTGGTGCCGTGCGCAGACGCCGAACCCGTGGCGCGTCCCTGAGGCAGGAACTGGGTGATGGGCGTGCTCACGAAACGACTCCTTTGTCTGATGCGCGTGGGGCTGGTGCTTGCGGCGCTGCAGTTGTGCTGGGTAATGCGGGATGAATCAGGAATGACACGGTGAAGCGGATGTCATTCGCAATGTGACCGTTCACATCGTGTGACTAAGTTAGCCATACGCGTCATTTGAGTGTCAAGTTTGGAATGTCTCGGTTGTATAACTTGACCCAAGCGAGCGCAGCATGGAGCGCGAGATTGACCATTCCGCGGGTGGTGCACCACGCAGATAAATGCGCTAGTCCGCGGCAGTAGTCGCTGCAGCCACCGCAATTGGGTGCCGCGTCACCGATGCCCGACGCCCTGCGCCGAGGCTGAGCAGCCAGAGCAGCACAGACAGCCCGAAGCACCCGACGAAGGGCCAGACACCGCCGAGGGGTGCGAGTGATGCGAAGACCAGCGCGGTGAGCGCGATGGCCAGCGACGAGCCGATGGCATCCGAGATCGAGATCGCTGAGCTCACGAACCCCTGGTCGTCAGGCGTCGAGGACTGCAGTGCCATCACCGAGGTGCGCGGGTACATGATTCCCATGCCGGCTCCGGCGACTCCCCAGCCGACGATGAGCGTCCAGGCAGGCAGCTCTAGAACGGGCACGACAATCGTTACAGCCAGGGCTAAGCCCAGCAGAGCTGAGCCGATCCTGATGCACAGACCGTGGTCGAGGACTGTCGAGTAGCGACCCTGCACCTGCGACGCCACTCCCCACATCACGCCACCGAGGGTGAGAGCCAAGCCTGCCATCGACGCGGAGAGTCCGTAGTGATCAGAGAGCAGATACGGAATATAGATCTCGGCGCCGAAGAATGAACCGGCGACGAGTCCACGCAGCAGCACAACGCTGGGTAGCCCCTTGGCCGCTCGCAGGGTGCCGACGGGCAGCAAGGGGCGAACGGTGAGCGCAAGCAGAATGATCGCCGCAACGGGAACAGCCCAGATCAGCCAGCCGACAAAACCGGCAGAGAGGTTTAGCACGAGCACGGCGACGGCGGCGAAAACCGCAAGCACAATGCGGGACACACTCCACGGCGGAGCATCGGCGCTCGGCTTCTCGCCCATTCCTCGCAGCGCCGGGGTCACCATCACCAGGGCAGGCACAACGAGCGCGACAACGCCCAGGAACACCCACTCCCAACCGAAGGTGTCTGCCACGACTCCAGCAACGAATGGCCCGATCAGGGACGGAACGACCCAGGCTGCGGCGAACCCGGCAAAGATCCGCGGCTGCAGGTAGTCGGGATAGACCCTGGCTACGATCACGTACAGGGCAACGGTCAGACCGCCACCGCCGAAACCGTGGATGAGTCGCCCTGCGACCAGAACGCCCATCGTCTGGGCAGTTCCGGCGATGATCAGGCCGATCGCGAACAGAAGCACTGCAGCGAGCAGGGCACCGCGCGGCCCGCGTCGGTCCGACCAGTTGCCGGCAAGCACCATGCCGACGACGCTGACCGCCAGTGGGCCGGCAAAGGCGAGGGCATACAGGGACTCTCCACCGAGCTGCGCGCTGACGCCGGGCATCACCGTGGTGACCGCAAGCGATTCAAATGCCGCCAGCAGAATGAGCGAGCACATTCCTATGCTGATCCAGCGATATTTCGGGCCGAGAACGCCCCCGCCATCTGCAGGCGCGATGGCGCCCGCCGGATCATCATTGCTCATCCTGTCATTCTCCACTGTCTTGTTGCTTTCGGTCACACGGATGAGGCTATGACCTCAACTATTGTTGAGGTCAAGGAGGCCGCAGATGGTGCAGCTCGGAGGCAGCGCGCACGGCATGCTCAGCATCGGTGAGCTGTCAGAGCGCAGCGGAGTGGCGGCATCCGCCCTGCATTTCTACGAACGCAAGGGTCTGCTCACGAGTGAGCGCACGGACGGCAACCAACGCCGCTATCGACGCGAGATGCTGCGCCGAGTGTCGTTCATCCGGGTGTCGGCCAGAGTCGGAATCCCGCTGTCTGAGATCCGTGCAGCTCTCGACTCGCTGCCGGCTTGTCGCACACCGACCAAGGCCGACTGGGCGCGCCTGTCGTCGCACTGGCGCGCTGAGCTCGACTCCAGGATCACCGCGCTGCAGCATCTGCGGAACGACCTCGATGATTGCATGGGATGCGGCTGCCTCAGCATCGATAAATGCGCGCTGCGCAACGACGGCGACATTGTCGGAGCCAGCGGTTCGGGGCCGCGTCTCTGGGAGACGGATGCGGCCGACCTGGCGGGCGGGGCGAAAGGGATGGAAGGGTCGGAAGCGCCCGTTTAGAAGGCTGCCCGGCCCGTCGACGAGCGCACGATCAGCTCCGGAATAATCGAGCCCCGGTATGGCTCGGTGTCTTCGCCGGCAATCTGGGCCAGCAGCAGCGCGATGCTGCGGCGACCGAGCTCGCTGAAGTCCTGCCGCACAGTCGTCAGTGGTGGCCAGAAGTGAGCGGCCTCCGGGATATCGTCGAAGCCGATCACGCTGATGTCGCCCGGAATGTCGAGACCGGCGTCGTGGATGGCGTGCATCAGGCCGAGCGCCATCTGGTCGTTTGAGGCGAAAATGGCAGTGAAGTCGCGCACCCGCAGCAGCTCTCGGCCGGCGTAATAACCGAATTCTGCGGTCCAGTCGCCCAGGATCGGTGCGGTCGTCGCTACATCCTGGGCCCCCATCTCGTCGAGGAACCCGCGCATCCTGGCCTCAGCCTCGATCCAGTCCTGCGGACCGGTGAGGTGGTAAATGTTGCGGTGGCCGAGCTCGATCAGATGCCTGGTCGCCAGGCGCGCCCCGGCAATCTGGTCAACAGAGAGTGCCTTGTCGTTCAGTCGACCCGCCGATTGCAGAGTGACAAGGGGCACACTGATCGACAACTGCTCCAGGGCGTCGAACACCCGCACCTGAGGCGCGATCACGACGATGCCCTCAACAGATTGATACATCAGGTGGTCGACGGCGGCTTCAATGGATGCCTCATCGACGCTCGTGAGGTTCGCCGTGTTGACGAAGTAGCCAGCGTCTCGAGCGGCATCCTGAATCGCCGCGATACTGCTGGCCGGGCCGTACTGCGAGCTCTGGGCCGATAGTACGCCGATGGTGCGGGAGCGCCCCTTGACCAGAGCCTGCGCCGCGCGATTGGGCCTGTACTGCAGCTCTTCCATCACTTCGAGCACGCGCGCCTTGGTGGACTCGCGGATGCTCGGGTGGTGGTTGAGCACACGTGAAACCGTCTGGTGAGACACCCCGGCGACGCGCGCCACGTCACGAATACTCGGCGCGCGGCCGGAGGGTGGTTCCAATGTCATAGGAAAGGTCCTGCAGTGATGTGCACGGTCACAAATGTGGACGCGAACTCAATTATGCACGTCGGTCGACGCCCGAGCGACCTTAATGTGACAGTCACATCCGCGTAACCACAAACCGGAGGCGAGGGCCGATCCGACATGCAGTCGGTCAGATGAAGGCCAGAGTCTGCACTGCTACTCGGCGACGATGCGCCGCCTGGTGCTCGCGCGCATCCGCTGCGACAGGCTGACAATCAGCGCGGCGACAGCAAGTACGCCGGGAACGAGCAGGTTCGGGCCCGCGAGCACGAGGAGCCCCACGGTGAGCGCAACCGAGATAACGGCAAGCCACCAGCCAAATGTCCAGCGCTCGAGCAGGCGCACCGCAGCGATCATGCCCAGCACGTAGATCGACACCATCGAACTTGTATGAATCAGAATGAACGGCGTCAGCGCGAGCCCGTTCGCCAGCATGAGGGCGAAGTAAATGGCGCAGATAATCGCCACGACCGACAGGCTCCTGCGCGGCACCTGACCGGACTCGACGCCACGCGCCATCCAGCGCGGCAGGTCGCCGTCTCGGCCCAGGGAGGCGCCGAGCTTGGCGAACGCACCCAGATAGACATTGAGCACGCCGAGGGCGACGATCGCTGCAATGACGGCGACCAACACGGGTCCGACGCCGAGCGTCGATGTCTCAACGAGGTCGAGCAGCGGCACCTGGCCGTCTCCGGCCATTGCGCCGAGGACGGCGACCGTCACCCACTGCAGGGCGAGGTATGACGCTCCGACGACGACAAGGGCGATCGCCGTTGCGATCGGGATGACCGTGCGCGGGTTCTTGAATTCTCCCGAGATGTGGGTGCCGATCTCCCAACCGGCGAATGCCCAGACGAACAAGCTGACGGCCGTGCCGACGCCGCCCCAGCCGTTGGGCATGAACGGTTCGAAGTTGGCACCATCCGCTGCCGGAGCTGCCACAGACACCACCCCGATGACGACAAACAGCAGAGCTGCGGTGAGTACGAGCTGCACGATGCCAGACACGCGAACGCCGAGGTAGTTGACGACGAACGGCGGCACGAAGATGGCCAGCGCCACCCACACCACCGTCGACTTGTCGGCCCCGACGATCGCCACCACGTACTCGGCGCCGAGCATTGCGACGACGGGGGCTCCGGCGCCGACTCCGAAGAAGAACCAGTAGCCGGCCATGCGGGCCCAGACCGGTCCGAGCGCCTTCCGCACGTAACTCGCGACGCCGCCCGGATCGGGATACCGAGACGAGAGCGCCGCGAAGGTCCCGGCGAGCGGGATCGAGAGCACGAAGACGACGAGCACGGCCACCAGGGATGCCGGTCCGGCCGCGTTGGCCGCGAGGCCGGGCAGCACCAGGATGCCGGTGCCGAGCACTGCGGCGATGTAGAGCGCTGTTCCCTGCACGAGGCCGAGGGATCCGGTGTGGGCGGGTGCGGCATCCGGTGAATTCGATCCGGCCGACGAAGCGGATGCGAGCGGCTGGGAGGTCTGGGACGTTGTCACGTCACTCATTCTGCCCGACACTCGGCCTGGCGCCGATGGCAGAAAGGACACTGTTCGTACAGATCCTGCCAAGTGTGCGTCGGCAGGAGCTGTACGGGTGGCTTACAGCTTCGCGAGCGCCCCATCGATGTCGGCAATGAGGTCACCGACGTACTCGATTCCCACCGAGAGACGCACGATGTTGTCTGGCACCTCAAGCTCGGTCCCGCGCACCGACGCATGCGTCATCTCTGCCGGATAGTTGACCAGTGATTCGACTCCGCCCAGTGATTCGGCGAGCTGGAACAGCTGTGTCGATTCGGCGAACGCCCGAGCGGCTGGCGCCCCGCCGGAGAATGCCAGTGAAATCATGCCGCCGAATCCGCTCATCTGGGCTGCAGCCAGCTCATGGCCGGGGTGCGACGGCAGGCCCGGGTAATAGATGCCATCGAGAGCCGGGTGAGCGACAAGGTGTTCTGCGATGGCTTGCGCGTTGCTGCAGTGCCGGTCCATTCGTACCGAGAGGGTCTTGATGCCCCGGATGGTGAGCCACGCGTCGAGCGGAGCGGATATCGGGCCAGCCGCGAACTGCAGGAAGGAGGCCTTCTGCGCCAATTCATTGTCGGTGCCGAAGATGAGGGCGCCGCCGAGTACATCGGAGTGACCGCCGAGGTACTTCGTGGTGGAGTGCACAACGACATCTGCGCCCAGGGCCAGCGGCTGCTGCAGCGCCGGCGAGGCGAAGGTGTTGTCGACGACGACGGTGACGCCGTGACGGTGCCCGATTTCGGCGAGCGCCGTGATGTCGCTGATCTTCATGAGCGGGTTGCTCGGTGTTTCGACCCAGAGCATCTTGGTCTCGCCGGGAATGATCGCGGTCTCGACGGCGGCCAGGTCCGACATCTCGACCGTGCTGTTGCGCACGCCCCACGGGCCGTGCACCCGCTCGATGAGACGGTGGGTACCGCCATAAACGTCGTTGCCGAGCACGATGTGGTCGCCGGGCACGAGCGCTGCGCGCAGCAGCGTGTCTTCGGCGGCAAGGCCACTGGCGAACGAGAGCGCGAGCTGGCCGCCCTCGAGTGCGGCGAGCAGCGTCTGCAGCGAATCGCGCGTCGGGTTGCCGCCACGGGAGTATTCGTAGCCGCCACGCAGGCCGCCGATGCCGTCCTGCACGAAGGTCGACGTGAGGTAAACGGGCGGAATCACCGCTCCGGTCGTCGGGTCGAATTCCTGCCCGGCGTGGATGGCGACGGTGTCGAAGTTCGGGGAGTCAGTCATGGTGTTCCTCTATACGCGGTTCAACGGATGCGGGGTCAGGTGCCCAGGAGGGGCAGGGTGTCGAGCGCTCTGGACGTCGAGCGCTCTGGACGTCAGTCGCTCACGACGTCAGGCGCTCAGATACCTGAGCAGGTCGTGGCGAGTGACGACGCCGAGCGGCTTGCCGCCATCCGTCACCAGCAGTGCGTCGCTGGTGGCGAAGGCGGCTCTGGCGGTGGCCACCGGTTCGTTGACCCCGATGAGCGGCAGTGCGTCGCCGGTCACCGATGAGACCTTGTCGGTGAGCTTGGCCGCACCAGAGAAGACCAGGTCCATCAGGCGCGCTTCGCTCAGGGCTCCGGCGACCTCGCCCATCACCACGGGCGGCTTGGCTGCCAATACCAGCAGTTGGGACACGCTCGACGACGTCATCTTCTCGATGGCGTCGTGAACCGTGTCGCTCGGGTGCACGTAGACGAAGGGCGGAAGCGTGCCTGTCTTCGATTCGAGCAGGTCGCCGACGGTGTGTCCGCTCGGGGCGTTCGTGAACCCGTAGCTGCGCATCCAGCCGTCGTTGAAGATCTTGCCGAGGTAGCCCCGGCCGCCATCGGGCAGCAGCACGACGATGGTGTCATCCGCTGTCAGCTTTTCGGCCGCGCGCAGGGCTGCGACGACGGCCATGCCGCTTGAGCCGCCGACCAGGATGCCTTCTTCGAGTGCGAGGCGGCGTGTCATAGCGAAGGAGTCAGCGTCAGAGACGGCGATGATCTCGTTGACGACGCTCGGGTCGTACGCGCTCGGCCAGAAGTCCTCGCCGACACCCTCAACGAGATAGGGGCGCCCGGAGCCGCCGGAGTACACCGAGCCTTCCGGGTCTGCGCCGATGATCTGCACGCCGTCATTCGACACCTCGCGGAGGTAGCGACCGGTGCCGGAGATGGTGCCACCGGTACCAATGCCGGCAACGAAGTGAGTGACAGTGCCATCGGTGTCGCGCCAGATCTCCGGGCCTGTGGTCTCGTAGTGGCTCAGCGGGCCGTTCTGGTTCTCGTACTGGTTCGGCTTGAAAGCACCGGGGATCTCTCTGGCCAGCCGGTCTGAGACGCCGTAGTACGACTCCGGGCTGTCTGGTGCAACGGATGTCGGGGTCACGACGACCTCAGCGCCATACGCGAGCAGCACGTTGCGCTTGTCCTCCCCCACCTTGTCGGGGCAGACGAAGACGCAGCGGTATCCGCGCTGTTGGGCGACAAGCGCGAGACCGACTCCGGTGTTGCCCGATGTCGGTTCGACAATGGTGCCGCCAGGCTTCAGGAGCCCGTCGCGCTCGGCGGCGTCGATAATCCGCGTGGCGATGCGGTCTTTCGATGAGCCGCCGGGATTCATGTATTCAAGCTTCACGAGCACCGTGGCGGCCAGGCCGTCGGTGACCTTGTGGAGCTTCACCAGCGGCGTGTTACCGATCAGGTCAAGCACTGACTGGGCAATCTTCATGGAAAATCCTTCGTCGGCTTCAGATGCCGAGATCTCCTCGTTGAGGTCTCGTTACGTCTCTCACAGTGATATCACCCCCCATTATCCTGTGAAGCCACTGAGAGCGGGTACCTGAGGGAAGCTTCAGGGTCTTCCTATACGTTCGTATTGGACAAGGACAACTACGAGAGGCCTCCCATGACCCCCGCCCCGCCCTCCGGCTCACCATCCGGCGCACCGAAGTCCGGATCCTCTGCATCCGGAGCTCAGAACCTGACAGTCAAGCAGCAGCGTCAGGTACAGCGAGAGAAGAAGCTCGAAGAGTTCCGTCGCCAGGAGAAGCGCAGCAAGCGCAACCGCAAGATCGGGATCATCTCCGGAGTTGTCGGTGCCGTCGCTGTCGTCGGCTTGATCGTCACCTCTGTCGTGCTGACCCCGCAGAGTGCCAGCTACTCGGCTGGCGGCACCGGTGCTGAGGTCGATGGCGTTGAAACCTTCACCAATACCGCAGGCCACGTTGAGACGCCGGTCACCTACGCCCAGACCCCGCCCGCCGGTGGCGAGCACAACCCGATGTGGCTGAACTGTGGCGTGTACACCGAGTCGGTACCCAATGAGAATGCGGTCCACTCCCTCGAGCACGGCGCTATCTGGGTGACATACGACCCATCGATCAGTGACGCTGAGCTCGCAACCCTCAAATCGAAACTGCCGTCGACCTACATCGTGCTGTCGCCGTTCGACGACCTGCCCTCCCCCATCGTGCTGAGCGGATGGAACGTGCAGCTCAAGGTCGACTCGGCTGACGACACCCGCATCGAGGAGTTCCTTGAAGAGCACTGGAAGAGCAACACCGTCCCCGAGCCAGGCGCAGCCTGCGTCGGAGCATACGATGCCCCAGGAAAGGTCTCCTAAGCAGGGCGTCGGTCGCCTCGCCCTCCTCATCACCGCAATCGTTACCGCGGTGATCGTGGGAGCAGTCGCGTGGTCGGCCGGTCGCCTGAGTACGATCAACGACCCGACGCCCACTGCGACCAGCGCTGAGGCGGGTTTCGCCAGGGACATGCAGGTGCACCACGATCAGGGCGTTGAACTCGCCATGATCGTGCGTGATCTCACCGATGCCCCCGATGTGCGCCTGCTTGCTTTCGACATCGCGACGACCCAGGCGCACCAGTCTGGCCAGATGTATGGCTGGCTGAACGAGTGGGAGCTGTCGCAGGCCGGCAGCGAGCCATCGATGACGTGGATGACCCGGCCGGGGAAGACCGACAGCGGTCACGATCACACGAGTGGTGACCCGAGCTCATCCGCTAGCCATGCCCCCGGCGACCCGATGCCGGGGCTGGCGACTGCCGAGCAGATCGCTGAGCTCAAGGCGGCATCCGGTGTTGAGGCCGAGCGCATCTTCCTCACGCTGATGATCGCCCACCACCAGGGTGCCGTCGACATGGCCGACGCAGTGCTCGACCGCAGCGACAATTCGGTGGTCACGGCCTTCGCGACATCAGTCGTGCAGAGCCAGACGTCAGAAATCGAGCTGATGCAGAGCATGCTGGCGAAGCGGGCCTAGAAATAGCACCGCGAGATCGGAGTTGTGGTCGTTTTGACTGCGTCATAGCGACCACAACTCCGATCTCGCGTAACTCGGTTACGCGGGGCTACTCGTTTGCGAAAGACGCCGAGGTGACCTGCTCCGAGTAGAGGCGCGCATAGATTCCCCCGGCCGAGAGCAGACCAGCGTGGGTGCCCTGCTCGACGATGCGGCCGGCATCCACCACGAAGATGACATCGGCTGAGACGATCGTCGACAAGCGGTGCGCGATCGCGATCGTGGTTCGACCACGGGATGCCGTGTCAAGCGCCGACTGCACGATGCGTTCAGAGATTGCATCGAGCGCACTCGTTGCCTCGTCGAGGATGAGCACCTCCGGATCCTTCAACAGCACCCGCGCGATGGCGATGCGCTGCTTCTCGCCGCCGGACAGCCGGTAGCCGCGCTCCCCCACCACAGTCTTGTACGTGTCGGGGAACGAGGCGATGGTGTCGTGGATGTTCGCTGCCCGCGCCGCCACTTCGAGCTCGGCATCCGTCGCGTCAGGCTTGGCGTATCGCAGGTTCTCGGCGATCGTCGCGTGGAACAGGTAGGTCTCCTGGCTGACGATACCGATGTGGGAGACGAGCGATTCCTGACTCAAGTCACGCACGTCCGTGCCCGAGAACATCACCCGCCCGCCCGAGGCTTCGTAGAAGCGCGGAATTAGGTAGGACACTGTCGTCTTGCCCGCTCCCGATGGCCCGACGAATGCAGCGAACTGGCCCGGCTCGATGACGAACGACACGTCGTCGAGGGTGGGGCGCGACTCGGCGGTGGCGTCCGGGTATGCAAACGACACATGGTCGAATTCGATCTGTCCGAATTCTGGGCCGTCTGTCGGAACGGGCGTCGCTGTCGGCTTGTCGCTGATCGCCGGCTTGAGGTCGAGGTATTCGAAGATGCGAGCGAAGAGGGCGCTCGAGGTCTGCAGGTCGAGGGCGACCCGCATGAGCCCAAGCAATGGGAACAGCAACCGGGCCTGCACAGTGGTGAACGCCACGATCGTGCCGGCCGTCACATCCGCTGACCCATTGCTGATGAGGAGCCCCGAAACCAGATACACGATGGCCGGGATGCTCGACAGGAAGATGTTGACCATGGCAAAGAACCACTGGCCACTCATCTGCTGGCTGACCTGCAGCCGAATCTGGTTGGCGTTCTCATCGGCGTAGCGGCCGATCTCGGTCTTCTGTCTGGTGAAGCTCTTCGACAGCAGGATGCCTGACACGCTCAGGGTCTCCTGCGTGATCGCCGTCATGTCGGAGAGCGATTCCTGCGTCTTCGCGGCGATCCGTGCCCGCACCTGTCCGACACGGCGCTGGGCGATGACGAGAATCGGCATCAGGATGACGGCAACGATCGTCAACTGCCAGTTGAGCAGCAGCATGGCGACGAATGCCGCGATTACGGTGACGGTGTTGCCGAGCACGCTCGAAATGGTGTTGGTGAGCACGCTGGCCACGCCACCGACATCGTTCTGCAGGCGCGACTGGATGACACCCGTCTTCGTTTTCGTGAAGAAACTGAGCTCCATGGCCTGCAGGTGGGTGAACAGGTTAACGCGCAGCGAACCCATCACCTTGTTGCCTACCGTCGCGGTGAGCCAGGTCTGCCAGACCCCGAGCAACGCCGAACCGACGAAGACGATAATCATCAAGCCGACAATCCACCCCAGTACCTGAAGGTTCGGCGAGCCGGATTTCGGGAACAGGCCGTCGTCGAATGCACGCTGCGTGAGCAGTGGCGGAATCACAGACAGTGACGCGCTGATGAGTACCAGCACGACGGTGACCACGAGTTGAGGCTTGTACGGCAGGAACAGCTGCCAGATGCGACCGAGCAGATTCGGGATGCGGGGCGCCTGGGCGTTTTCGGCGCGCTGAGCCTTGGCATCGCCTCCGCTGATCCGGGCGGCCCTGCGAGCGGGACTGCCGCCACCGCCGCCACCACGTCCTCCGCCACCACCATGCATTCCACTCATGGCTTCACTCTAAGCTCCGCGGCTGACGGGTCAGAACACGCGCTCCGTGTACGGCATCCGTACACACCCCACCCATCATCCGCACACAGCGCATGCATGCGCAACGACATCCGTACACAGCAATGAGTCGCCCACTTTTGTTAGTGCGAACGCCGATGCACTAGCTAATATGGGCGACCCATGACGGTGGAGCAGGTTATCCCTTGGTCGAACCCGCAAGCAGGCCGCGTACGAAGAAGCGCTGCAGTGCGAAGAAGACCAGCAGCGGCACCAGGATCGAGATGAATGCACCAGCCGTGAGCAGGTGCCAGTCCTGCCCGCGGCTACCCGTGATCTCGGCCAGCAGCTTCGTCATCGGCGCCACTGCACCGTCGGCGAAGATGAGGGCGACCAGCAGGTCGTTCCAGACCCAGAGGAACTGGAAGATCGCGAAGGATGCCAGCGCCGGCATGGTCAGAGGCAGGATGATCCGGAAGAAGATCTGGCCGTGGCCTGCGCCATCCACTCGCGCAGCTTCGATGACCTCGGAGGGGATCTCAGAGACGAAGTTGTAGAGCAGGAAGATGGCCAGCGGAAGGGCAAACATGGTGTGCGCAATCCAGACCTGCGCGTACCCGCCACTCGCGTTCAGCGATTCGACAACCGGGAAGCCGAAGATGGTGCCCTGCGAGAAGAGCTGCAGGAGCGGCACGAGTGCCATCTGCAGCGGCACGATCTGCAACGCGAACACCGCGATGAACAGGATGTCCTTGCCGCGGAAGTCGATCCAGGCGAACGCGTAGGCAGCGAGGCTGGCGATGATCAGCGGGAGGGCTGTCGCCGGCAACGTGATCGCGATCGAGTTGATGAAAGCACCGGCCAGGTTCAGCTGGCTGTTACCCGCCTGAAGCACCTGCTCGTAGTTGTCGAGGGTGACTCCCCAGTTGGAGAACATCGTCCACCAACCGGTGGTACGCACCTCCTGGGCCGGACGGAACGACGAGACGAACAGGCCGAATGTCGGGATCGTCCAAATCACAGCGATGAGAAGCGCCGCGATGGTTGCGCCACGACTTGTCAGTCGCCTCTTCGTGTGTTTGGCGATATTGCGCTCGTTCTTGCGCTCACCCCGGCGCAGTTGCGCTTCGGTTTCAGGATCGACCGGCAGGTCGATAGGCAGCACGGCGCTCATCGGATCTCCCTCTGCTTTTTGATCTGTCTGGCGTTGTAGACCACGATCGGCATCACCAGAAGGAACAGTACAACCGCGAACGCTGCGGAGCGTCCCTGCTCAAAGTTCTTGAACTGGGTATACATCTCGTTCGCGATCACGCTGGTTTCGTTTGAACCGGCTGTCATTGTGCGCACGATGTCGAAGACCTTCAGCGAGGCGATCGAGATCGTCGTCAGCACAACGATGAGAGAGCCACGGATGCCGGGAACGATCACGTTTACGAAGCGCTGCCAGCCGTTGGTTCCATCGAGTTCGGCGGCCTCTAGCTGCTCTGCAGGAACGCCCTTGATGGCTGCGGACAGCACGACCATGGCGAAACCGGTCTGCACCCAGATCAGCACGACAATCAGGAAGAGCGTGTTCCAGGGGTCAACGGCCAGGAAGTCGACAGGAGTGCCACCCAGCCACACGACGATCTGATTCAGCAGACCGATCTGGTTCTGGTCTGCGGGACGAGCCGTGTAGACGAACCGCCAGATGATGGATGCCCCGACGAACGAGATGGCCATCGGCATGAAAACCAGAATCTTGAAGTACTTCTCGCCCCGGCTCTTGTCGATGAAGACGGCGTATGCGAGTCCGGCGATGGTGGAGACGAGTGGCGCGATAAGCACCCACACGATGGTGTTACCCACCGTGCGAACCGCTTCGGGCTGGGTGAAGACCCAGATGAAGTTGTCGAGGCCGACGAACTCAGTCCCGCGCGAGTTCTGGAAGGCCTGGAATCCGGTCTGGATCGTCGGGATGACCAGGCCGATGGCCAGGAGCAGAATGGCAGGAGACAGGAACCCGACGAGTTGGAACAGGTAACCGGCGCCCTTGCGCGAGCGATAGTCGAGGATGAAGAACAATCCACCGAGCACTGCGGCTATGGCGACGGCCCAGTCATACGAGCCGACCAAGATCAGCACAAGGGCCGGGGCTGCGATGCAGACGGCCAAACGGATGATGGTGTACATCCGACCAGAGCGGGGCGCTATTTCGACGAAGAACAAGATCGCGGCGACGACCACCACGAAGGCCAGGATGATGATGGGCACCTGGACCAGGGGCGGCATCTGGCCGAGCCAGGCGAAGAATGCTGACATAGGAACCCTTTCGAGTGCGGCAGTGAACTCTGTGGACCAGATCGGTGACCAACAGCGGTGATCATCGGTATCGCCACGTTATACCAAGAAGCAACGTGGGCTGCTTCGCAGCGCGAAGACAGCCCACGTCATTTTTGTCAGATGACCAGTGACTTAGTTAGAAGGCCAGCCGGCTTCGATGCTCGAGAGCACCTCATCCGTCGGCGTTCCGTTGATCCAGTTGACCATTCCCTTCCAGAAGGTTCCGGCTCCCACAGCGCCCGGCATCAGGTCTGATGCGTCAAAGCGGAACGTGGTCTTCGGGTCCTGGAGGATGGTGATGGCCTGCTGAAGGATCGGGCTCTGGGCGTTCTTCGGGTCGAGGCCCTTGTTGGCGCTGATCACACCGCCAAGTGAGACGCGGCTGTTCGCCCAGTCCGCACTTGACAGGTATGCCTGAACCTTCTGGGTGTCTGCGTCGTCGGAGAATGCACCGACGATCTCGCCACCACCGGTGACTGCCGAAGCGCCGGCTTCTTCACCTGGCGTGATGAAAGCCCATACGTCTGCGTCGGGTCCAACGGTTCCGCCTGCGTCAGTGATGAAGCCATCGAAGAACGATGCCTGGTGTGTCATGGCGCAGGTGCCGTCTGAGATCGGCGTTGCGACGTCTCCGAATGCGGTGCTGTTGATCGACGGTACGTCACCGAAGCCGGCGTTGACGTAAGCCGGGTTCAGCAGGAGCTCTCCGACAGAGTCGAATGCGCTCTTGATCGCCGGGTCAGTGAACGGAACCTCGTTCGTGACCCACTTGTCGTAGGTCTCAGCGCCCGACTGGCGGAGGACGAGGTCTTCAACCCAGTCGGTTCCTGGCCAACCCGTTGCATCGCCGGAGCCGAAGCCTGCACACCACGGTGCCTTGCCGGTCTTCTCCTGGATGGTCTTGGTGACGGCGACGAGGTCATCCCATGTCTCGGGAACATCTACACCCCACTCAGCGAAGTTCTTCGGGGAGTACCAGATGAAGCCCTTGACGCTTGCCATCAGCGGCGCACCGTAGAAGGTGTCGTCGACCGTGCCGTACGCCTTCCAGTCGGCTGACCAACCCTCGTCGACGTTCGCCTCGACCTCGGCCGAGGCCGGCTTGAGGTAACCGCGGGTTGCGAGGTCTGCCATCAGACCGGGCTGCGGGAAGATTGCGAGGTCGGGTGCGTTGCCGCCCTGCGCGCGGATCGAGATCTGCGCTTCGAATTCCTTGGAGGATTCGTACTTGATGTCAATGTTGTTGTCTTTTTCCCACTGAGCCCATGACTGCTCAAGCAGGTCGGCCTCGGTGTCGGCAATCGTGCCGTAGACGGTTACTTCGCCGTCTCCTGCCGCGCCAGATTTTTCGGTAGTGGCGCCAGGGCCATTTCCGCAACCGGTGAGCGCGAGTCCGATGACTGCTGCGACGGCGGTCGGGATGATGAGTCGGCGGTGCAATTTCACGCTCATTCGGTTCCTCCTCGTTGAGATTTAGAAAGCGCCTACTCGCTGCTGTGATTAACAGCAGTACGTAGCAAGCGTTTACAGACCCAACATAGGGGGGCGCGGAACATCGAGCAATAGCAGCGCCGTGAAAGCGCTCTCTGATGCTGAATCGTTATGTCGACGCCGGATGCGGCAGCGTCGTAAACCGGTCGGAATCGGTGCCTCAGGTGGCGTCTGCGACACCGATCGACTCGGCCTCTTCCAGGGCGGATACGTGCCCGATATCCGCTGCCCTCAGGTGCTTGTGGCCCACGATCACGATGAGCACAGCGATGAGAACCGAGCCTGCGGCAGCGTAATAGGGGGTCGCTGCGGTGAACGAGGCCGCGAGCAGGGTCGCTGCCGGTGGGGCTATTGCCCCGCCCAGGAACCGCACGCCTGAGTATGCAGACGAGGCAACAGGACGCGGCAAGTCCGTCGACTCCATCACGCACTCGGTCAGCACGGTGTTGAGAACGCCGAGCATCAGGCCGCCGACAACGACACAGGTAATGAGACCGACTACGGAGTTGATCAACAGTGCAGCGGCAAGCAGGTCGATCGCCAAGAGCGGCATGACGATCCAGAGCACCCGGGTGCGTGGCATCCGCGCCGTCAGAACGGGTGCGACCCACACCGAGGTGATGGCGACAGAAACACCCCAACCGAAGAAGATGAATCCCAGTGCCATCGCGGTTTCAACTCCGAGCGGAACGAGTGCAAATGGCGTGTACGCGAGGAGCACGAAGAATGCGATGTTGTAGAACAGCGCCGATGCGGCGAGGATGCCGAGTGCCGGACGGGCTAATGCGCGGAATGGCGCAGACACCGAGGTGGGTTGTGGCTTCGGTTGCCCTGCGGTCGTGGGCCCCGACTTCAGAAGAGTGATGATTGCGATGAAGCCGATGGCCATCAGGGCTGCAGTTCCGAAGAATGGGCCACGCCAGCTGATTCCACCGAGAATGCCACCGAGCAGTGGGCCGATTGCCAAACCGAGGCCGAGCGCTGCTTCGTACAGGATGATCGCTGACGACGCCCCGCCTGATGCAGCACCGACGATCGTGGCGAGTGCCGTCGAGATGAAGAGCGCGTTACCGAGGCCCCAGCCGGCACGGAACCCAATGATCGACTCGACGTCCTGCGAGAGCCCAGCGGCCAACGCAAACACGACGATGATGCCCAGGCCGATGAGCAGCGTGCGCTTGGCACCGATGCGGCTCGACAACCAGCTGGTGAAGAACATTGCGATACCGGTGATGACGAGATAGCTGGTGAACAGCATTTCGGTTTCGGTCGGAGTCGCCCCCAGCTCACCGGCGATCGCCGGCAGGATCGGATCGACGAGGCCGATTCCCATAAATGCGACGACGCACGCGAAGGCGACGGCCCACACTGCTTTCGGCTGGTGCAGGATGCTTCCAGTACCCTCTTGTGCTCTATTCACGACGTGCGGGCTACTCTCTTGTTTCTCAGTGATCAGTTGGCACTGATCAGCTCCTGGTGATTATTTCTTGACGATCAGTTCCTGGCGGTCGACGCGCTCCCGCAGGATCTCGACGGCACGGGCGATGGTGTCGGCCTCTGATTCACTGAGGTCGGCGAAAAGCGGCAGCAACGCTGTCGCAAGTTGGGAACGCCAGTGCACAAGCGCCGCAGAACCCTCTGCCGTGATGCCGATGCGACTGGCGCGCGCATCGCGTTCGTCAGGGCGGCGCTCTGCCCAGCCGCGAGCGACCAGACCATCGACCAATTTGGTCGCGGTGGGCTGGGACACCCGGCTGAGCTCAGCGAGCTCACCCAAGCGGATGGGACCGTTCGTAGAGAGCGCACTCAGTGTGCGCCAGACAGCGGGCGACTCCCCGCTTCCTGCGGCACGCGCTGCGACGCGGGTCAATCGGTGGTTCACCGAGACCAGATCACCAAGCACGGTGATGAGTGGGGTCTCTGCAACGGGGTCGGTCATAGAACGATTATACATAGCTTGGCTATATATGCGCGCTGGAGGGACGCTGGTGTAGAGCCACCTGACGGATGCCATATGACCAGGACCGAGCATCCGAGAATCCTAAAACGGGGGTTAAACGCCGAAAGGGCGTCGTCCCCGTTACGGGGAACGACGCCCACGGAACGCGGGCACCTGGGAACAGAACGTATACGTCCGGACCCAAGGAAGCCGCGATCACAGCGTGCGAG
Source organism: Leifsonia sp. A12D58 (assembly GCF_047530025.1). Taxonomy (NCBI): domain Bacteria; kingdom Bacillati; phylum Actinomycetota; class Actinomycetes; order Micrococcales; family Microbacteriaceae; genus Leifsonia; species Leifsonia sp. A12D58. The sequence goes on from NZ_JBLJAT010000003.1 coordinate 382,187, forward strand.
TCGCACTCATCGAATAGACGACGAGAGCGCATCACGCCTCAAGAAGAACCCCTTGCGGGGCGAGATTACTTGAGGGTAACGGTTGCGCCAGCTTCTTCGAGCGAAGCCTTTGCCTTCTCGGCAGCTTCCTTGCTTGCGCCTTCGAGGACGGCCTTGGGAGCACCGTCGACGACTGCCTTTGCTTCGCCCAGGCCGAGGCTGGTGAGCTCGCGCACAACCTTGATGACCTGGATCTTCTTGTCGCCAGCTGCTTCGAGGATGACGTCGAAAGCGGTCTGCTCTTCGACCTCTTCAGCTGCGGCGGCGGGGCCTGCAGCGGCTGCAGCAGCAACCGGAGCAGCAGCGGTGACCTCGAAGGTCTCCTCGAACGCCTTGACGAACTCGCTGAGCTCGATGAGGGTCAGACCCTTGAACTGCTCAAGCAGCTCTTCCGTTGAAAGCTTTGCCATGATTTTCTCCTTAGTTTTCGTAAATTACTCACCGCGAGACGAGGCTGATGCCTAGTTCGCGGACTCCTGCTTCTCACGCAGCGCGTCAACCGTGCGAACGGCCTTCGACAGCGGTGCGTTGAACAGATATGCGGCTCCGAACAGCGAGGCCTTGAAGGCGCCGGCAAGCTTGCCGAGCAGAACTTCACGGGACTCGAGGTCGGCGAGCTTGCCTACCTCTGCGGCGGTGAGCGGGCTACCGTCGAAGTAACCGCCCTTAACCACCAGGAGAGGGTTTGCCTTGGCAAAGGCACGCAGGGTCTTCGCTACGTTGACTGGGTCACCGTGCACGAAAGCGATAGCGGACGGGCCAACGAGCTCTTCGTCAAACGACGAAATGCCAGCGTTGTTCGCCGCGATCTTGGTGAGCGTGTTCTTTACCACGGCATACGTGGCGTCCTCACTGATTGAAACGCGCAGCTGCTTGAGCTGGGCAACAGTGAGACCGCGGTACTCGGTGAGCAGAACGGCGGTCGAGCTCTGGAATTTCTCCGTAAGCTCGGCGACCGATGCTTCCTTGTTCGCCATGGCGCTCCTCTTGTCTTGATTGAATTTGCATTCAGTGCCGGTAGCCCTGGGCTCAGACACAAAAAAAGCTCCAGCGCAAGGCCGGAGCTTGAGGAGTTCTTACGAACTACAATCACTACTTCGAATCCTGCGCGGGCCGTTCATGTACATGAACCTTCGATTGCTTCACTCATTTCTGAGCACGGCAATAACCGGCGGTCTTTGGCTTTGTTACACGCTACTCGATGCCACGATCAATGCGCAAATCGAGCTAGCGCGCGACAACCAGACATGTCGGTGTTCCGACCGACAGTGTGTCGATGATCGATGTCGGAACACCCGTCTCTGCATCGAGCGCCAGCGACACAACGGTGCTCGACCCCTGATTGGCGACGAGAATGACATTGCCCACCTGCACGTGATGGCGCGGGATGTCTCCCCCACAGTCGGCGTCGTTCACTGCCTGCAACTGCGCGCCATCGGCATAGACAGCCAGTGTCGAGATGATGTTGGAACCGCGCACGCTGACGTGGACGTGGTAACCGGCGGCATCGATCGTGATCTCGGCGGCAGAGTCACCCTCGTTGACGCCACCCACGCTCGCGGGAACGCGGTCGATGATGACGAACCCGGCACTGGCATCCGGAGCGAGTACGACGACCTCGATTGAGTACTCGGTCACGACGTAGACGTGTCCGCTCGGGTGCATGACAAGGTGGCGCGGGCCACTTCCATAGCCGAGCGGGATGTCGGCCACGGCGACGAGACCAACCCCCGGCAAAACATTCCAAATGCGAAGCAGGTCGAATCCGAGGTCTGTCGTGAGCAGAGTGCCGTTCGGCAGCACCAGGGTGGCGTGCGCCCGGGAAACGCGAGGCTCGGCATTGGGCTGCTGCGGATACGGGTCGGCCGCCGCGGGGGCCGCGATCCGGGATTTAATAGCCCCGGCCTCGTCCAGCTCGTAGTAGAGCACGTCGCCGCTTCCCCAGCAGGTGACGACAAGGAAATGGCCGGACGGGTCGACAGCGATGTGACAAGCTGCAGCGCCGGCTGGCCAGGGCTCGCCCACGGCCTCAAGGTCGGTGGCGTTGGCGGCACTGGCAGCGGCGTCGACATCCTGTACCCGATAGGCCTGCACCGTCGCCTCAAACTCGGCGACCGCGTAGAGAAGGGGAAGCGTAGGGTGCAATGCGAGGAACGAGGGCGACTCGGCTTTCGCCGCGACGCCATTCCACGCCAGGTGACCGGCCCCGGCGAGACCGAGAGACCCGATCCCCTCGCCCTCACCGGCCTGACCCGTATAGGAACCAACCCAAATCCGCTCGATGCCAGTGACCATGGGGACCCCGTTCATGAGTTTTGCGAGTATTGCGAGCTAAACGAGCTAGACAGACGTGGCTGCAGCAGCAGCGATCAGTTCGGGAATGAGGCGCTCGAGCAGGGCTGCAGTGTCTTCCCAGCCCTCGACAGCGACGCACTGGACGCCGAGCACCTTTACCGGGTAGTCATTGCCATCCGGGTCGAGGCGGTCGCCGACGAAGAGCATCTCATCAAGTGGCACGCCACTCAGCTCGGCAAGCCTCTTCATCCCGTAAGCCTTGTCGATGCCACGACGGGTGATGTCCACCGAGGTCGAGCCACCTGAACGCACCTCAAGGTCACCCAGCTGTGCCTGCACTGCTTCACGCAGCGAGTTCTTCTTGGCCCCCGTCGGATCCCACGCAACCTTGGACGCGACCGGAGCGGCCTGACCCAACGCCGAGAAGGTGATCTGCGAACCGCGGTCCTCGAGGATCGGACCCCAGGTCTCGCTCTCCCAGTAGCCGAGTGCGCGAGCGGATGACTCGACAGCGTCAAGCGCACGCGCCTTTTCGTCATCCGTCAGGTTCTGGGCGTAGATCTGCGCCCAGGCACCATCGGAGTGACGGTAGTACTGGGTGCCACAGGTGGGCATCAGATGAAGGCGAGCGAGAGCCGCGCGGTCGACATCCACCAGATTGTCAATGAGCTGCATCTGGAACTGGGCAATCTGACCACCGGAGATCACGCACACCTCTGTCACGTCGAGCAGGCGCACCAAGAGTGCCGCCATGCGCGGGTCCAGTGCCGACTTTGACGGTGCGAGAGTGTCATCAAGGTCGAAAGCAACCAGGCGGGGAATGGTCATTACGAAAGCTCTTCCTCTTACTAATAGGCGTCAGCGCCTTACTAATAGGCAACAGCGCCCCAGCCTACGGGTCAATCCCGTGTACTGCCAGAATTATAGTTGACATAGGTCTACTACTAATCTATAGTTGACATCTATCAATTATTAGCAGGAGTCAGATGTCACGCGCCGAGCGCACCACTAAAGCACCATCTCGCAAGGGCGAAAAGCCCCCCAAAAACACAGTTTCGGCTGACGGATCCATGAGCAAGCGCCAGGTCCTCGAGGCCTTGTCAGGCCTTCTCCTCGGCATGTTCGTGTCGATCCTCGCCGGCACCGTAGTGAGCACGTCAATGCCGCTCATTATCTCCGACCTTAAGGGCGACCAGTCGGCATACACCTGGGTCATCACCGCGACCCTGTTGGCAACCACCGTTTCCACACCACTGTGGGGCAAGTTCGCCGACCTCTTCAACCGCAAGCTGCTCATCCAGCTCGCACTCGTCATCTTCGTTCTGGGTTCGGCACTTGCCGGATTCTCGCAGAGCACCGACACGCTCATCGTGTTCCGTGTGATGCAGGGCCTCGGTGGTGGTGGTCTTGCTGCACTCAGCCAGATCATCATGGCTGACATCATCAGCCCGCGTGACCGTGGAAAGTACGCCGGCCTGTTCGGCGCCGTCATGGCCATCGGTACCGTCGGCGGACCGCTTCTCGGTGGCGTTGTAACCGACGCTTTCGGATGGCGCTGGAACTTCTTCATCGCACTTCCGGTCGCCATCCTCGCGATCATCATGCTGCAGCTCACCCTGCACCTGCCGAAGCACCCCAAGCGCAAGGTTCACATCGACTACCTCGGTGCTGTACTGATCGCAGGTGGCGTCTCACTGCTGCTCATCTGGGTCACGCTTGCTGGAAACCAGTTTGAGTGGGCATCGGTTCCGTCGTTCGTCATGGTCGCCGGTTCTGCACTTCTCTTGATTGCGGCCGTCATCGTTGAGTTCAAGACGCCTGAGCCGATCATTCCGCTCAGCATGTTCAAGAACCGCACGTTCACGCTTTCCGTCGTTGCCAGCATCTCGGTCGGTGTGTCAATGTTCGGCACCTCGGTCTTCCTGGCGCAGTACATGCAGCTTGCCCGTGGCGCGACCCCGACGCAGTCTGGTCTGCTCACCATCCCGATGATGGCCGGACTGCTCATCGCGTCGACCTTCTTCGGAAACCTGATCAGCCGCCGCGGCAAGTGGAAGGCGATCATGATCGTCGGTGGCGTGCTGATCGTGGCCGGTACCCTGCTGCTGAGCACCCTTGACGCCGGCACCAGCCTCGTTCTTGTTGGTATCTACATGGCTATCCTGGGCGCAGGCCTCGGCATGCTCATGCAGAACCTGGTTCTCGTCGTGCAGAACTCCATCGAGGTGAAGAACCTCGGTGTTGCAACCAGCGCTGTGACGTTCTTCCGTAGCCTCGGTGGCACCATCGGCGTCTCGGTTCTCGGCTCAGTGCTCGGTACAGTTGTCGCCCAGCAGATCAAGGACGGCATCCCCACCCTGAGCCCCGCCGACCAGGCCATTGCCGCTCAGACACTCGGAGGCGGAACCATCCCCCACGTCTCGGAGCTGCCTGCCTCGATCGCCGCAATCGTTGAGGGCGCATATGGTTCCGGCGTCGGAACCGTGTTCCTCTGGAGTGTTCCGCTTGCAATCATCACGCTCATTGCCGTGATCTTCCTGCCGAACGCCAGCCTCGGAAGCAAGACCGCCGTGCAGCTGAAGAAGGCGGCCGGCACCAAGACCGGCGCGTTCTCCATCGCAACCGGTTCGGTTGCTGCGGCATCCGCATCTGCTGCGACAGGTTCGGTGAGTACGGCCGCTACGGGCGTCAGTACCGCGACTGGTTCGGTAGCGACGCTGGAGCGCGAGATCCAGAACGCGGAAGACACGCTCATCGAGGTGAGTGCGGCATCCGTCGGGCTGACCCCCGTTGGACTGGCTCATGACTCTGGTCTGATCGACCTGGTCGACGAGACCGAGGCTGACGCACAGGCTGACTCGTCTTCGCCGGAGACACTCCGCTAATGACCATGGTCGACGAGGTCGGGACCGCCGATGCGGTGCTGGTGGTCGAAGAGCAGATGAGCATTCTCGCCGGTCAAATTCGTGCGGGTATTCGCAATGCAGCCCTGGCCGTCGACCCCGGGCTGCAGCCCTTCGGTCTGAAGTTACTCAGACTGCTCATGCGGTGCGGTCCGACTCATGCGAGTGCAGCAGCGGAATCGCTCTACGTCGACCGGAGCGTCATCAGCCGCCAGGCGAAGCAGCTTGAAGAGCTGGGCCTGATCACAATCCAGGCCGACCCTGCCGATGGACGGGCTCGTTTTCTTGAGATGACCCCGTCGGCGGCAGTACGCGTGAGTGAAGCAATCGCTTCGAATCACATCGTGCTGCACGATCGCATGAACAGTTGGACGTCAGATGAACTGCTCACGTTCGCTGACTTCATAGCCAGATTGAACGGGACAAGCGAGTAGCCCGCGACACTCGAGCGATCTGCGACCGATAGCGAACAGAGCAACTGGGAGCGACTCCTCACCGGAGTCGCTCCCAGTTGCCGTTAAGTAGGCTGAGAACATGAGCGAAAGTGCAGTACCCGATGCAACGGCCAGGGCCGAACGACGCTCGGAGAATGACGCAACAGAGCAGGCGATAGCCGAGCTCGAGGAGCAGATGGCCACGCTCGTCGGACGCGTCAGGCTGAACCTGCGCGATGCGGCTCTCGCCATCGATCCGCTCCTTCAGCCATTTGGGTTGAAAATGCTGCGGATGCTGTCGAAATCCGGCCCCATGCACTCCGGCGCGCTGGCCGACGCCCTCTTCGTCGATAAGAGCGTCATCAGCCGCCAAGCCAGGGCTCTTGAAGAGCTGGGCTTCGTTGAAACGCATCCAGACCCGCACGACGGGCGCGCTCGCATCATCGCGCTGACACCGGATGCCGGCAAGCGTATTGCTGCGGCACGCGCCAGCGACAAGGCGAACACCACGAACAAGCTCAGGCAGTGGCCCGTGGAAGACCTCAAGCAGTTCGCCGACTACATCGGCCGGTTGAACGCGGGCTGAGCTCTGCGTTCGCGGCGGGTTGCTGCACGTTGCTGCTCGTTGCTGCTCGTTGCTGCTCGTTGCTGCTCGCTGGCGCTGCGGATCACTGCGGGTCGCTGCACGATGGCGCCGCGGATCACTGCGGGTCGCTGCACGATGGCGCCGTCGCTGGGACGCGCTTCGAATACAGGACGTGCGGCGTAGGAGAGCGGGTTCCATCCTGTATTCGAGGACATCGGGCAGATCTGTCCTGTTTTCGCAACAGCGCGCAGACCTGTTCTGAGCTCGGCCAGACGGATGCCGTTCGGCGCCGGCGGACGCGACTCAGACGACCTGCGGCATCCGCCCGCTGTCGGAATCCGCTCGCAGTCAGAATGCGCCCGGTCGGAATCCGCCCGCTGCAGTATTCACTCCGCTCGCTGGCGCGCACAAGAACACGGGGCGCGCGAAATATCGCGCGCCCAGCCCACAACCTCGCGCCCGATTGCAACCAGTAGTCCGTGTGACCAGGGCCGCGTGGCCAGGCCCGCGTGACCAGGGCCGCGTGACCAGGGCCGAGTGGCCAGGCACCCGCGTGACCCGCAGCAGTTCTCCGAGCACATCCGCCGGTTGAACACGGGCCAAGGCTGCCCGCTGGTGCGGCGCCGCGCAGCGAATACAGGACGAACAAACCGCCCCAGAGAGCGGGTTCCATCCTGTATTCGCCGACATCCGCTCGATCTGTCCTGTTTTCGCGACAGCGCGCTTCGCTAAGCGATCGGCAGCTCGACCCTGAACTGGGTCATGCCCGGTTCACTCTGCACCGTGACCCGCCCATGGTGCGCCGTTACCACGGCCTGCACGATGGCGAGGCCGAGCCCGGTGCTTCCGGTGCTCGCCCCGCGATAACGCGATGTGTCACCGCGGGCGAAGCGCTCGAACAGGCTCGGCTTGAGCTCTGTGGGGATGCCTGGGCCGTCATCCGTCACTGTGATGATCGCCCTGTCGTCTTCCGTCGACAGCGCTGCCGTGACAGTCGTGCCGGCCGGCGTGTGCACACGGGCGTTGGCGAGCAAGTTGGTGAGCACCTGGTGCAGTTTGGCTGAGTCGCCGACGATCTCGATCGGCTCTTCTGGCAGGTCGAGATCCCAGCTGTGATCGGGTCCTGCGGCGTGGGCATCGCTCACCGCATCGATGAGCAGCAGCGTGAGGTCGACCGGGTCGCGTTCGAGTTCGCGACCCTCGTCAAGCCTGGCCAGCAACAACAGGTCTTCAACGAGGCCTGTCATGCGTACTGACTCTGACTCGATCCGATCAAGCGCGTGCACGGCGTCGGCCGGGAGATCCTCGCCGGTGCGACGGGTCAGCTCTGAGTAGCCGCGAATCGAGGCGAGCGGAGTGCGCAGCTCGTGGCTGGCATCCGCGACGAACTGACGCACCTTGCGCTCACTGGCATGCCGGGTTTCGAGTGCGACGTCGACGTGATCGAGCATGCGGTTGAGTGCGGCTCCGACCCGACCGACTTCGGTGCGCGGGTCGGCATCCTCTTCCTTGACGCGCTCGACCAACTCGACCTCGCCTTTGTCGAGCGGCAGCTCGGCCACGCGGGTCGCCGTCTCAGTCACCCGGGTCAACGGGCGCAGTGCGAGCCTGACGATCCAGGCGGCAAGCAGGGCAACGACCAGGAGACCGGCCATAGAAACCAGTGTGATGATTGTGCCCAGCTGACCGACAGTACCGTTCACACTGGCAAGCGGCAGGCCGATGATGTAAGCGTTGCCGAACGGCGTCACGCCGACGATGACGCGATAGTCGCCGAGGCTTCCGCCGAAATCAACGCTGACCGGATGCTGGGTGCTGGCCTTCGCGATGAGCAGGTTGATCTCGTCGGCGGTGAGATTCTGGATTGTCCCCGCGTTGTCGGTGTATCCGGCAGTGACTGTCGCACCATCGAAGACCAGGGCCAGGGTTCCCGGCTGTTGGGCCGGACCATTCAGGATGTCGTCGGCCGATGCCGACGAGACGATCTCGTTCGACCCAGGAGTGCCGTGCACCCGGCCGTCGAGCACGACCTGCGAGCGGTCGCTTGCCGAGACGAGTTGCGCATCGAGGCCGTCGAGCAGCGATGCCCGCAGGATCGTCACGCTCACCGCGCCGATCGCGAGACTGACCAGAGCGAGCAGCGCTACGACGGCGACGACTAGGCGTCGACGCAGGGTCCACGGAGCGCGCCTCGTCTTGGTCTTGGGGCGACCGGGCGGAGGCGGAGGCTGCGTCGCTGAGATGTAACCGGATGCGGGAGCGGCAGGGTCCGCGGGAGCGGCAGGGTCGGCAGGGTCCGCAGCACCGGCAGGCTCGACGGCATCCGTCGTTGCGGTGGCATCCGTCGGCTCAGGTACGCCCGCCGGCTGAACGCCATCCGTCACGCCGTTGTCCCCTGCGTTGTTCGGGGTCACACCGTAGCTTTCAACATGTAGCCGGCACCACGCACGGTGTGGATCATGGGCTCGCGGCCCGCGTCGATCTTCTTGCGCAGGTAGGAGATGTAGATCTCGACGACCGATGATTTTCCACCGAAGTCGTAGCTCCAGACGCGATCGAGAATCTGGGCCTTGCTGAGCACCCGGCGCGGATTGCGCATCAGGAAGCGCAACAGTTCGAACTCGGTGGCGGTGAGCTCGATCGGTTCGCCTGCCCTGGATACCTCGTAGCTGTCTTCATCGAGGGTCAGATCACCGACGGTGATGATGGGATCGGCTGCGTCGGCGACGGCCATCGTCGACCGACGGATGAGTCCACGCAGACGCGCAACGACCTCTTCGAGACTGAACGGCTTGGTCACATAGTCGTCACCACCTGCAGTGAGCCCTGCGATGCGGTCATCGAGCGAATCCTTGGCAGTGAGGAAGAGGACGGGGGTCTCCTGGCCGTCTGCCCGCACGCGCTGCAGTACTTCAAGACCGTCGATGTCGGGGAGCATGATGTCGAGCACGATGGCATCCGGTCGGAACTCGCGTGCAGCCTTCAGCGCGTGCTGCCCGTCGGCTGCGGTGCGGATCTCCCAACCCTCGTAGCGCAGGGCCATGGAGAGCAGATCGCGCAGTGTCGCCTCGTCGTCGACGACGAGCACGCGTACTGCGCTGCCATCGGCTTTTGTCAGCTTGGGGGCGTGGCCGGGGCGGGATGCAGCTCGAGTTGTCATGGTTCAAGTATCTGGATATTCCTATGAAATTGCTTTAAGCAATCTCTGTGCGGGCTGTGGGAAATGAGAGGCCATCATGATCGACATCCTGACCCTTGGTCAACTCATAGGGATTGGCAAGTACCCCCATAATCCGCGCGTCTAGCGTCGCTCCCGACCGACTCATCCGGTCGATTCACTCACAGTTGGAGCGCCATGTTCACCACTTATCTCAGGCGGGAGCTCGCGGGTCGCCGCAAGCAAACCGCCATCGTCGCGATCGGCATGGCCCTTGCCATTGCCCTCGTCATCATCGTCAACGCAGTGTCGGGCGGCGTGCAGGCGGCTCAAGCGAAAGTGCTCGAGTCGGTCTATGGCGTCGGCACCGACATCACGGTGTCACAGACACCGACGGCAGCAACTGACGGAGGCGGGGGCGGTGACGGCGGCCCCCAGCAATTCGACTTCGGGGCAGCGGATGGCGCAACCACGGACGGAACGACGACCGTGAACCAGTCGAGGCTCAGCGTCGCCAGGGGAACCGAGACTTTCGATTCCGCCGCCCTCGCTACGATTCAGGGCCTCGACAACGTCGCAGGCGCCGCAGCGACGTTGTCGCTCAGTAACACCACATTCAATGGCGAGCTGCCGGACTTCACGCAGGGTCAGCAGGGTGCAGCACTGGGTGCCGATCAGAGTTCGGGGCAGACTCCCCCGACCGGTGGCCCCGATGGCGCCGGCGGCAGTTCGTTCGACGTCGATTCGTTCACCGTTCTCGGGCTCGACCCTTCGCAGGATGCCGTCGGGCCGCTCTCGGCCGTCACCCTCACCGACGGACGCACGCTGACCAGCGATGACGTCTCGGCCAATGTCGCAGTTCTCGACGCCAGCTACGCCACAACGGCCTCGCTTGCCGTGGGCGACACCATCGCACTCGCCGGTACCGACTTCAGCATCGTCGGGCTCGTCTCGGCCAGCTCATCGTCAGCGGCGACCGCCTCCAACGTCTACATCCCGCTTGAGGTCGCCCAATCGCTCTCGACTCTGAGCGGCCAGGTGTCCGACATCTACGTGCAGGCTGCCTCGTCGACCGACATCAGCTCGGTGCAGTCAGCAATCGAAACCGCACTGCCGGATGCCACGGTAAAGACCCAGGCCGACCTCGCATCCAGCGTCTCCGGTTCGCTCTCCAGCGCCTCTGATCTGGTGAAGAACCTCGGTCTCTGGCTCTCGCTCATCGTGCTGGCTGCCGCGTTCCTGATCGCCATCCTGTTCACCATTTCAGGTGTCACCCGCCGCACCCGTGAATTCGGCACCCTCAAGGCGATCGGCTGGTCGAACCGGCGCATCGTCGGCCAGGTCGCCGGCGAATCGCTCGTGCAAGGACTGATCGGTGGTGTCGCCGGTATCGCCATCGGTCTTGTCGGCATCCTGATCATCAACCTCGCAGCCCCCACGCTGACGGCTGGCACAGCCGTTGCGGCCGAGGCGGGCGGTCCTGGCGGAGCGGGCGGCCCCGGCGGCGGCGGTGGCTTCGGCCAGGCCGCCGCGACCGCAGCCACGTCTGACATCACGCTCACCGCACCGATCACGGTGTCGGTCATCCTGATCGCCGTCGGGCTTGCGGTTGTCGGTGGGCTCCTCGCCGGCGCGATCGGTGGATGGCGCGCCGCGCGACTGCGCCCGGCTGAGGCGCTGCGCAGTGTCGGCTAGGGCTGGCGCACCGGGCGACAGCTCGTTGGTCGGTACTCCTGGCGGTCAGCCCTCCGGGTCGACCTCCGGTTCGCCCTTCAGGCTGCGCTTACGCGGCATCCGCTGCACTGCAGCTCTCTCCCGCACTTCGTATCAACGTCAAGGAGCACAACACAATGTATGAGCTGACCAACGTAACCAAGAGTTACGACCAGGGAAAGCGCACGGTCACTGCGCTGAAAGATGTGACTCTCTCGATTCCGGATGGGCAGATGGTCGCGATTCAGGGACCGACAGGCGGCGGCAAGTCGACGCTGTTGCAGATGCTCGGCGCGCTCGACCGGGCGACCGAGGGCACCGTCGAACTGGGAACGGCGAACCTGTCGAAGCTCGGCGACCAGAAGCTCGGCGAAATTCGGGCCAAGGAGATCGGCTTCGTGTTTCAGAGCTTCAACCTGATCCCCACGCTCACTGCGCAGGAGAACGTCGAGACGGCACTCGCGCCGCTCGGGGTGAGCAACGAGGAACGCAAGGCGCGTGCGGCCGCAGCGCTGAAATCCGTCGGTCTCGGCGAGCGGGGAACTCACCTGCCCTCCGAACTATCGGGTGGCCAGCAGCAGCGGGTCGCAATCGCCAGGGCAATAGTCAAGGAGCCAACGGTGCTGCTCGCCGATGAACCGACCGGCGCCCTCGATGAGGACACTCGCGACGAGATCATGGAGCTGCTCGAGTTCCAGTGGCGCGAGCGGGGCCTGACGTTGATCGTCGTCACGCACGACTCGGCAGTTGCTCGGCGCGCCCAGCGCCGCCTGCACATCAAGCACGGTGCGGTGAGGGAGCTCGTCTAGGGCTTGTTCGGGCGGCCCTCCGGCCTCCCGAACAAGGGTCGCCTCTACCCCCATGGGTCGCCCATTTTTGCTAGTCGGTGCGGCTGCGCACGAGCAAGAGTGGGCGACCCCAGCCCCAGCCCCAGCCCCAGCCCCAGCTTCGCTACACGCGCTCCCAGATCGCGGCGAGCCCCTGCCCGCCACCGATACACATGGTCTGCAGCAGGTAACGACCGTTGTCGCGGCGCAGCTGCCTGGCACCGGTCGCCAGCATGCGCGCCCCCGTTGCGCCGACCGGATGCCCGAGCGAGATGCCAGAACCGTTCACGTTGGTGCGGTCCCAGTCGGATGCCGTGAAGCCCCACTCCCGACTGACGGCCAGCACCTGGGCAGCGAACGCTTCGTTCAGTTCGATGAGGTCCATGTCGGCCATTGTGAGCCCCGCGCGTTCAAGCGCCTTGGCCGAGGCGGGGACAGGGCCGATGCCCATCCGCGACGGCTCGACGCCGGCCCGCGCCCACGACACCAGACGCACAAGCGGGGTGAGGCCGAGTTCGGCTGCTCGCTCTGGCGTTGTCACGATGCAAGCGGCGGCCGCGTCGTTCTGACCGCTGGCGTTGCCGGCGGTGACAGTGGATGCGGCATCCGCCTTGAGCAGGATTGGGCGGAGGGCCCCGAGCGCCTCCAGCGAGGTTTCACGGGGGGCCTCGTCGGTGTCGACGACAAGCATCTGCCCCTTGCGGCCCGGCACGGATACCGGCACGATCTCGTCGACGAAACGCCCCTCGGCCACTGCACGCAATGCGCGTTCCTGGGAGCGGAGAGCGAGTTCGTCCTGCTCCTCACGGGTAATCGAGTAGTCGCGGCGCAGGTTCTCTGCGGTTTCAAGCATGCCGCCTGGCACCGGATAGTTCCTGCCGCCGGCTGTCTCGCGGCCGCGGCCGAGGGCATCCCGTAGCAGGAGCCCGGCTCCCCCGCCGATGCCCCAGCGGGAATCGACGGTATAGAAGGGAGCCTGGCTCATCGAGTCAACACCGCCAGCGATGGCGACGTCGCTGATGTTGGTCTGCACCTGCATCGCAGCGTCGAGCACAGCCTGCAGGCCTGATCCGCAACGGCGGTCGACCTGAAGGCCACCCACCGTCACCGGCAGGCCGGCATCCAGAGCGGCAACCCGTCCGATGGGCGGAGCCTCGGCCGTCGGGTAGCCCTGACCAAAGATGACGTCATCGACGACCGAGCCGTCGATGCCGGTGCGCTCCACGAGTGCCCTGATCACCGTCGATGCCAGGTCGGCGGGAGCAACTCCTTTGAGGATGCCGCCGAAGCGGCCGATTGGCGTGCGCAGCGGCTCGCAGATCACCACATCCCTCACGAGGGAACGCTCTCAGAAAGCAGGGTGCGGATGATGCTCGGTGGCTCAGGCACGATGAGGGGTGCCCCTGTGGCATCCTGCACCTCGTCGACGGTGAGGCCAGGCGCGATCTCACGCAGCACGAGTCCCTCTGCCGTGACGTCGATGACGGCCAGATCGGTGATGATCCGCGTGACGACACGCTTGCCGGTGAGAGGCAGCGTGCACTCAGTGACGATCTTGTGCTCGCCGGTCTTGGTGGTGTGTTCCATCACGACGATCACGTTGTCGGCACCGTGTACGAGGTCCATGGCGCCGCCCATGCCCTTGATCATCTTGCCCGGCACCGCCCAGTTGGCGATGTCGCCGGCCACCGATACCTGCATGGCGCCGAGCACCGCGTCGTTGATGAGCCCGCCGCGGATCATGCCGAAGCTCGCCGCCGAGTCAAAGTACGCCGCACCGGGGTTAACAGTGATTGTCTCCTTGCCCGCGTTGATCAGCTTGGGGTCAGCCTCGCCCTCCCACGGGTACGGGCCGACGCCGAGCACACCATTTTCGGAGTGCAGAATCACCTGCACTCCCTCTGGCAGAAAGTTCGGGATGAGCGTCGGCAAACCGATGCCGAGGTTGACGTAGCTGCCGTCGGTGAGCTCCTGGGCAGCCCTGGCCGCCATTTCATTTCTGCTGAGCACCATGTCAGTTGCCTTCCTGGGCGGCGGATGCAGCATCCGCTCCCCCGTCCGGCCGCGGCCGGGTCGTCGTCTTCTCGATGGGTAGATCGGATGCTTCGTCGTGCGTCAGCTGGATGATGCGGTTCACGTAGATGCCCGGCAGGTGGATCTCGTCGGGGTCGAGCTCGCCCGGTTCGACGAGCTCGTCGACCTCGGCGATGGTGATGCGCCCGGCCATCCCGGCCGAGGGGTTGAAGTTGCGCGCCGACTTCTCGAAAACGAGGTTGCCATGCCGGTCGCCACGGGCGGCGCGGATCAGCGCGAAATCGGTGACGATTGCCTCTTCAAGCACGTACTCGCGTTTCTTGCCGAGCCCTGAAAACATCCGGGTCTCCTTGGGTAGCGACTGCACGACCACCTCGCCGTCTGGACCGTAGCGCCAGGGCAGACCGCCGTCGGCGACCATTGTGCCGACGCCACTCGCCGTATAGAACGCTGGGATGCCACTGCCACCGGCACGCATCCGCTCGGCAAGTGTGCCCTGAGGAGTGAGCTCGACTTCGAGTTCACCGCCGAGATACCGGCGCGCGAAGTCCTTGTTCTCACCGATGTATGAGGCTGTGACGCGGCTGATGCGACCGGCAGCCAGCAGTTCGCCGAGGCCCCATCCGTCGATACCGCAGTTGTTGGAGACGACACGGAGGTCGTTGGTTCCCTGTTCGAGAAGCGCGCGGATCAGCACAATCGGCACACCAACCAGCCCGAAGCCACCGACGGCCATCGAACTGCTGTCGGTGATGTCGGCGACGGCTGCCGCTGCCGAGGGATATGTCTTGTCCATGGTCATCGGGATTCCTCCGCTTGGCGCTGCGCTGATGGGTCGAGTGATGTGGCGGATGCTGCGGCGGCCGCTTGATCGGCTGCCACGTCGAGTGCTGCATAGGTATCGCGCGCGATGCCGAATGCCGTGTTCGCGGCCGGCAGTCCTGCGTAGAGCGCGGTGTGCAGAATCGCCTCGCTGATCTCGGCCCTCGTCAGTCCATTGGTCAGCGCAGCACGCACGTGCATGGCGAACTCGTGCTGATGGCCGCCGGTAATCAGGCTGGCCAGGGTGAGCAGGCTGCGACTGCGACGATCAAGAACTGGTCTTGTCCAGACCTCTCCCCAGGCGTACCGGGTGATGAAATCCTGAAAGTCAGCGGTCTCCGGGGTGATCGCCGAGGTGGCAGCATCCACGTGCGTGTCACCGAGCACCGAACGGCGCACGGCCATGCCGTTCTCGAACACCGAATCCGCGTTGCCTGATGCAGCCGCAGCCGCACTTGCCAGGTGCTCCCCGAGCAATGTGGCGAGCGCGTCAGGGCGTTCGTAAGCGGGCAGGTGCGCGACGCCTGACATCGTGACGAGTCTGGCGCCGGGGATAACAGTGGCCAGCTCCGCGAGCACGGCAGTGGGGGTGGGCAGATCGAACTCGCCTGACACACAGAGTGTCGGCGTGCGGATGGCGGCGACGGCATCCGTCTCGTCAAATGCAGCGAGTGCCTCACAGCAGAGCGCGTATGACTCGTCGTCGACATCGACCAGGCGCTTGAGCGCGCTGCCGCCGGCCGCCGGGTTACGCTCCAGGAAACCGGGGGCGAACCATCGCTCTGAGCTGCCGGCGACCATCGCAGCCGTGCCGCTTGCGCGCACCTGTGCTGCCCGATCGATCCAGCCCTCTGCCGCTCCGATCTTGGCGCCGGAGCAGATGACGGCGAGGCTGGCCAGACGCGACGGGTAACGGATGGCGAGCTCAAGACCGACGGTGCCGCCGAACGAGATGCCGGAGTAGTGGAATGCCCCGCCCCCGATCGAATCGACAAGGGCGACCACTCCGGCAGCAACCTCGGCGACGGTGAACGGCGCGCGGGCGGCCGGGCTCGACCCGTGTCCGGGCAGGTCGAAGCAGAGCACCCGGTAGGTCTCGGCAAGTCGGTGCGCGACATCCGCCCAGAGCGCAGTCGTGGTGCCGAGCGACGGCCCGAGCACTACCAATTGGGCGTCGGCGGCACCGTTTCGCACCGGCAATACGGTGCCGTGGATGATGGGCGTCGTCATGGCGCGGTGCTCCCTTCGTCGTGCAACGTTTCGTCGTGCAGTGCTGGAGAGTCGGCCGGTGCGTCATCGGACGACGGTGAAATCACACGGAGGTGGCGGGCCAGAACCTTGTCGATCGCCGCGGCCGATTGATCGCTGCTCCCGCCAGGCTCGCAGGCACTCCAGACGCGAGCGCGGAGATCCTCGTGCGAGCCGTGCGCAACAAGCAGTCCGGAGAGCACCACGCGTAGTGGGCGGCGCGTGGTGACGGATTCGGCCGACGCCTTCTCGACCATGGCGAAGGCCGCCGATTTTCCAAGGGCGTCGGTGAGGATTGCGGTGACACGTTCGCTGTAGATAAGGCCGTCGGTGACCTCGAGGTTTGCCGCCATCCGCTCGAGGTCGACGTCAAGTCGACCGGCCAGCGATGCGGCGGCAGTTGTCGCGGCGAGTGCATGGCCTTCCAGATCGCGCAGCGGCTGCCATTCGGCGTGCCAGGCGCCGGCAGGTCGCTGATCTTCAGAGAGCAGGCTGCCGTGCACGGTTGCCAGCAGTCCCGGCGTCTGGCGAGCTGCCGACACGATGAGCACGGCCGTGACCGGATTGCGCTTGTGCGGCATGGCGCTCGATCCGCCCTCGCCGACGCCGAGGCGCTCCGTGACCTCGCCGATCTCGGTGCGCGACAGCACGGTGACATCAAGCGCGATCGTGCCGACGACGCCGGTGATCTGGGCGAGCAGGGCAGCGAGTTCGGCCACGACCAGGCGGTTGGTGTGCCACGATATTCGCGGAACCGCGAGTCCGAGGCCGCGTGCGAACCGCACAACAACCGACTCGACAACTCGGTCGGATGCCGCAGCTTCGGTGAGTACCGCCAGGTTGCCGACCGCTCCGCCCAGCTGGGCGGGCAACGTGGCACGCAGGGCTGCAGCGCGCTCGTATACCGTCAGTACCGCGTCGAGCCAGCCCGCCGCCACGAATCCGAAGGTCGTCGGGGATGCCTGCTGGCCCAGCGTGCGGCCGGCCATGACGCTACCGCGGTGCGCATCGGCCAGCGCTGACAACTCCCAGGCCAACGATCGCAGCCTGACCAGAATCTCGGCAAGCACCTCGCCGGCGATGACCATCGCTGCGCTGTCGAGGATGTCCTGGCTGGTGGCACCGACGTGGATGAAATCAGAGGCGCCAGGCCGGACCGCCTCTGCAGCGGAACTCATCCGTTTAACCAGCGGAATCACCGGGTTGCCGCCGCTGCGTCCTCCGGCGGCGATCGCCTGCGCCGTGGCGTCATCAAGCCACACACCGGTTGCCAGTTCATCGCACACGGCGCTCATCCAGTCCGGGGCCAGCTCGGTTGCGATGAGTGCACGGCTGAGCGCGAGCTCGACATCCGCCATCGCGCGAAGCCACGCTTTGTCACCCGTCAGCTCGCGCGCCCTGGTGTCATGGCTGAGTGGATCGAGCAGGCCGAGATCGCTATATTCCAATTCAGGCATGATCAGCCGGTCCAATGCCGTTCGCCGAATCGAAGTCAAAGAAGACGGTTTCACCCTCGCCCTGCATCCGGATGTCGAAGCGGTACGACGGCACTCCCCCGACCGGGCCATCGGCCACCGCAATGAGTGTGCCACGTCGATCGGCGACAATCGTGCCCAGCACGGTGTCGCGCTGGTGCAGCTCGCCGTCTTCGGGGAAGTAGACCCGGGTGAAGAGATGATGGGTGAGCCCGCGGGCGAACACGGTGACCAGGATGTATGGCGCGGCCGAACCGACAGCCCCCGGCTTCACCGTGGTGAACGTGTAGTGACCGCCCAGGGTGACGGGCGTGCGGCCGAACCCGGTGAAGGTGAAGCCGTCGCGATCCAGACTGCCGCGCTCGTGCACGGGGCTACCAGAGGCGTCGGCCTGCCAGATCTCGAGAATGGCATCCGGGATGTGGTTGCCAGCGCCATCGATGACCGTGCCGTGCAGACGGATGGCCTGGGGGTGGTGGCCGGGCACCAGATCAGAGCCGCCCGCGTACGGCAGGGCGTACCCGAAGAAGGGTCCGACTGTCTGGGACGGGGTCTGGATGAGCGTGCGTGACGTGCTCTCATTACTCATCTGCGTCTTCGCTTTCCATCCAGGTGGACTTCGAGCCGGTGAGCACGATGTCCCAGTTGTAGCCGAGCGAGTATTCAGGGACGCTGGCCTCGTGATTGTAGGTACCGATCAAGCGCTTCCTGGCCGCAGGATCCGTAATGGACTGGTAGATCGGATCCAGCGCGAACAGCGGGTCGCCCGGAAAATACATCTGGGTGATCAGCCGCTGCGTGAACTCGGTGCCAAACAGTGAGAAGTGGATGTGGGCGGGGCGCCAGGCGTTGTGGTGGTTCTTCCACGGGTACGGTCCCGGTTTGATCGTGGTGAAGAGGTACTCGCCGTTGTCGCCGGTGATGGCGCGGCCGACACCGGTGAAGTTCGGATCGAGTGGGGCCGGATGCTGATCGCGCTTGTGCACGTAGCGGCCGGCGGAGTTGGCCTGCCAAACCTCGATCAGCTGTCCGCGCACCGGGCGACCCTCGCCGTCGAGCACCCGACCGCTCACGGTGATGCGTTCCCCGAGCGGTTCACCGTTGTGCTGGATGGTGAGATCGCTCTCCAGCGGGTTGACATCGGTGTGGCCGAAGGCCGGCGAGACACGTTCGATCTCTTCTGGATCGGCCCGCACGAGTTCGTGGGTGGGATGGCGCAGCACGGAGCTGCGGTACGGCGGGTAGTCGCGCCGCGGGTGGTTCGCAGGCGAGTGTCCGGCGGTGACGCGCGCACGCGCATCCGCTTCAGTCGCGTCGATCTCGGCGCTGATCGTGTTCTGTGACTCCAGTGTCATGAGTGTCGCTTTCGGCTGTCGGAAAGGGGGCGGGGCTGCGAGCGGCGAGCTAGAGCGGCAGGCCGGTGTACTGCTCGGCAAGCGAACGCTGGGCGTGCAACGAGGTGGTGAGGTAGTCGAGCTGGCCGAGCTGGCTGCGGTAGTCGAATGCGGCGGACTGCAGGTCGCCGGGGTGGCGGTGCAGCATCTCGGTCATCCACTGCGAGAACTGCTGGGTGCGCCACTGGCGAGCAAGGGCAGCCTCCCCGTATCCGGCGAGTGTCGTGTCGTCGCCCGCATAGTGGTCGACAAGTCCTGCCGCCAGCTGGGTGACGTCGGAGATCGCCGAGTTGAGGCCCTTGGCACCGGTGGGCGGCACGATGTGGCCGGCGTCGCCGACGAGGAAGAGCGAGTGGTAGTCGAGCCTGGAGGCCACGAAGCTGCGCATCGGCGTGATCGACTTTTCGGTGATAACGCCCTCGTGCAATGTCCAGCCCGGAATACCGAGTCGGCGCTGCAGGGCATCCCAGATGCGCTCATCCGACCAGTTTTGGATGTCGCCGGCCGGGTCGACCTGCAGGTACAGGCGGGAGACACTCGGCGAGCGCATCGAGTGCATGGCGAAGCCGTCTTCATGCAGGGCGTAGATGAGCTCATCGGTCGACGGGGCGACGTCGGCCAGGATGCCGAGCCAGGCGAACGGGTAGCTGCGGTCGTAGAGCATGATCGCCTCGGTGGGAATCGACGCGCGACTCACTCCATGGAAGCCGTCGGCACCGACCACGAAGTCGGCAGTGATGTCGTGCTGTTCGCCGTCGAGCGTGAACGTGACGCGGGGGCTCGTCGACGTGAGGTCGTGGACTGCGACATCCGCTGCCTCGTAGTAGATGGTGGAGCCAGCATTGGTGTGCGCGGCGACGAGGTCTTTGACGACTTCCTGCTGACCGTAGACGGTGACGGTGCGGCCGATGAGGTCGGCGAAGTCGATATGGTGGCGCTCCCCGGCGAACTGCAGGTAGATGCCGTCGTGCACGAGACCCTCGGTGGCGAGACGAGCGCCGAGGCCGAGCCGGGTGAGGGTCTCGACGGAGCCTTGCTCGAGCACACCGGCGCGGATGCGAGCGAGCACGTAGTCCTGGGAACGGTTCTCCACGACGATCGAGTCGATGCCGGCATCCCGGAGGGCCCAGCTGAGCAGAAGGCCCGCTGGTCCGGCGCCGATGATGGCGATGCGGGTAGTTTCTTTCGGCACGGAGGGACCTTCCTAGCAACGGTGACAGGTGTTCCCAGTGTGCGGGGGTGACGGTCGATGCGGGGAGGGGTTTCCACTGAGTGGAAGATCAGCACACAGACCAAGGCACAAGGCTCCGGGCCCCCGACACGCTCCCGACGATTGGCGCGACCTAGGCCCCGGCTCGGCGATAGCCGAGGGCACGACTGATGCCGTGGGCGGCTAGCCGCACCGCATGCTCCTGCTCGGGCGACGGCCGATCCGCCGTGCGCGTCACCGTCGACACCGCGGCCACGACCTGACCGGTGCGATCCCGGATCGGAGCCGCCACCGAGCTGGATCCGCTCGTCATCTCCTCGGACATCAGCGCGACGCCCTGGGCCCGGATGCCGGCCAGTCGCTTGCGCAGCTCCTCCGGCGAGGTCACCGTCTGCGGCAGGAAACGCTGCAGGGATGTTGCCAGATACGACTGGATGACATCCGTTGGGGCGAAGGCGAGCAGTACCAGACCGACGCCGGTGGAGTGCAGGGGAAGCCGCCCGCCGACGCGAGAAATGATGTGTACAGCACTGTGCCCAGACAGCTTCTCAAGATAGAGGGCGTCGTGCCCGTCAAGGATCGCCAGATGGACGTGCTCGCGGGAGCTCTCGTAGAGGTCCTCGAGGTACGGCAGCGCGATGGTGCGCAGATTTCGGGCCGTCGGCGTCTGCACGCCGAGCTCCCAGAGCCGCATGCCGAGCGAGTACCGGCCGTCGTCAAGCCGAGTCAGCCCACCCCACGCCACCCATTCTGCGACGAGACGATGTGTCGTCGACAGCGGCAATCCCGCGCGCTCGGCGATCGCACTGAGACTCAGCGCAGAGGCGGGCGACGGCTTGGCGAATGCGTCGGCGATGGCGAACAGGCGCGCAGCAACAGAACGGTCGTCAACCGGGAGCGGAGATTCGCCCTCGGGGACCCCTCTACTGGCTGGCTTCCCTGACATCGCCCCCACGCTACTCGAAGTCCCCCCAAATCGCGGAGTCCAGCCGTTCCCGCGCAACTCGCAGTCGCACAGGAGGCACAATAGAGAGGTGACTGATGCGATGCTTACCCTCTTCGACGAGGGAGAGCTCCCGTCAGTAACGTACGTGCAGAGTACCGAGCGGCCTGCCTCCCCCGCGCTGATAGTCGCTCCGCCGATCGTGACGGCACCGCCGATCACGTTCCGCCCGCGCACATCGCACCTGCAGCGCATCGTCGCTGACTCCACCGACAGGGTTGCCTGGTTGCGGGCGCGCAGCCAGGGCATCACGGCAACGGATGTCGCCAAGCTCGCGACCCCCAAGTCGGTGCAGAACGCGGCATACGACAAAATGCACGGCACCAGTTTCGGCGGCAACAGCTACACCGATCATGGCCGCGCGCGTGAACCCGAGATCGCCGCCTGGGTGCGCCGCAACTACGGCATCGAGCCGAGTACTGCACTGTTCCGCTCCGAGTCGCATTCTCGCCACCTGGCCACCCCCGACGGCGTCGTACAGACTCCGACCGGTGAACTCGAGCTGGCCGAGATCAAGACGACGAGCAAGGCGTGGCGCAGCATCCCGCGCTCGTACCTGCGACAGGTGTGGTGGCAGCAGTATGTGCTCGGCGCCGAGCGCACCCTGGTCGTGTGGGAGCAGCACACCGATTTCGTGCCGGTCAACGACGAACCAGAGTGCCAGTGGGTCGACCGCGACGAAGACCAGATCGCGATTCTGGTGGGGTTCGCCAACCAGTTGATCGACATCCTTGATCGCCAGGCGACCAAGAACGCCCAGTACCCGCCGTACGACGACTACCGCTAGCGCTAGCGCCACACCGAGCAACGCAGGCAACACCACCCGCATCCACCCGCGCTACTCGGGCGGCTGCAACTTTCGCACCCGACTGAGCGCGAAGAATCCGGCGCCGACGGCCACGATCACGACGGCGATCAGCAGCACGTAGAAGACCACTCCGCGATATCCGCTCTGTTGCGACGGGTCGAGGAATGGGTATGGGTACCAGCCGGTGGCCGCCCCGCGAATCATCGTGTAGATCGCCCACACGATCGGGAACACCGCGACGATCCACAGTCGTCGCCAGGGCAGCGTTGTGCGCCCGGAGGCGAACAGCCAGTCGAGCAATACATAGAGCGGACCCCAGAGGTGCAGGATCTCGTTCGACCAGCCCAGCGTGGTGCCCTGATCGAGCGAGATATCGCGCAGCAACAGGTTGTAGACGATCCCGGTCGTGACCATGTAGGTGGCGACCGAAGCATGCACGAGGTTGAACCAGGGTGGGTCGACCCGCACGGTGAAGCAGTACCAGGCCCCCAGCAGCAACGTGAGAACTGCAAGGCAGTTGGAGAGCACCGTGAAGAAGCTGAAGAAGTTGGTCAAGAAGAAGCCGACATCGGCCGGTTCAAACGACAGGCTGAAGCTCAGCTGCGCGATGACGGCGATGGCGATGCCGATGGCAGCCACGATCCGGATCGCTCCGTATGTTCGTCTCACGCAATGCTCCTGTCGGCGGCCGTCGGATGTACTTGCAGACTAGCGGCACGGATCGAATGACCAGCGGATGCTCATCGCCGGATACAGCGGATGCAACGAACCGCCACGGACGTGCCCCGACCCGCCGGATGCTCCACACTGGGCAGATGGGAATCTCAGCTGATCTGCCAGCGACAATGCGCGCACTCGTCATCGACCGACTCGGCAGTGCCGACGAACTTCATCTCGCCGAGGTGCCGATCCCGGCCACTATCACCGACGAACTGCTCATTCGTGTGGTGGCCGCTGGCATCAATCCGATCGACGCCAAGACACGCGCCGGCTCCGGGGCATCCGCTGCCATCGTTGCGTTCCCTGTCGTACTCGGCAACGATTTCAGTGGCGTGGTCGTCAAGGCTCCATACGAGACGTTTCCGCTGCAGCCCGGTGACGCCGTCTACGGAATGGGCCGCACGCCGCGCACCCCAGGAACCTACGCAGAATACGTGCCGGTGAGCAGCATGAGCGTGGCGAAGAAGCCCGCGAATCTTTCGTTCACCGAGGCCGCCGGCGTTCCCCTTGCGGCTTTGACCGCGTGGGGCATGGTGCACACCGTCGCCCACGTGCGACCGGGACAGCGCGTTCTCGTGCATGCGGCCAGCGGCGGTGTCGGTCACTTTGCCGTGCAGTTCGCCCGGATTATCGGTGCCGAGGTCATCGCGACCGGATCAGCGCGCAACGCCGAATTCCTGCGTGAGATCGGTGCATCCGAGGTCATCGACTACACCAGCGAGCGCTTCGACGAGGTGCTCGCCGACAACAAGGTCGATGTCGTGATCGACCTGATTGGCAACGTGCACGACGAAACGGGCAGCCGTTCGCTCGGTATCATCGCGGCCGGGGGCATCCTGGTGAACGCTCCGACCGGCAGCTGGCCGACGATGATGGCAGATGCCGACGCCGCAGGGGTCAGGGCGAGCACATTCAAGGTGCCGGCGGATGCTCACACGCTCGAACAGATCACCGCGCTCATCGAAGCCGGCGAGGTGCGGGTAAACATCGACGAGATCTTCGACTTGGAAGACGGGGCAGCTGCGCACCGCGCGCTGGAAGGCGGGCACACCAGGGGCAAGATCGTGTTGCGGGTGTCCTCGGGAGCGTAGGACTCTGCGAAATCTCAGGAGCGAGACGAGCTAACGTGCCGCCTTGTTTTTCGACGTGCTCGTGCCGCTCTTATTCGTGCCGCCCTTGTTCTTGCCGCCCTTGTCTTTGCCCTTCGACTTCAGGGCCGCCGCGATATCAGGCACGTATCGGCTGAGTTCTCGCGGCGGACGTTCGTAGTCGGTCGCTTGCGGGCGCTCGGGAATCTCGACAGCCGGCGGATTGAGCGGCACGTACGGCACCTGCGAGAGCAGATGACTGATCATGTTGAGGCGTGACGCCCGCTTGTCGTCGCTTTCGACAGTCCACCACGGTGAGATCGGGATGTCGGTGTGCACGAACATCTCGTCCTTGGCTTTGGAGTACTCCACCCACTTCGAAATCGAGAGCAGGTCTGTCTCTGACAGCTTCCACCGGCGCATCGGGTCGTTGGCACGCGATCGAAACCGCGCCTCCTGCTCGACATCAGACACCGAGAACCAGTACTTGAGCAGGATGATGCCGTCTTCGATGAGCATCCGCTCAAAGATCGGAGTTTGGTGCAGAAACTCGCGGTACTGGTCGGCCGTGCAGTAACCCATGACGCGTTCGACGCCGGCCCGGTTGTACCAGGAGCGGTCCATCAGCACGATTTCGCCCGTGGTGGGCAGGTGCTCAATGTAGCGCTGGTAGTACCACTGGCCGCGCTCGCGATCGGTGGGTGTCGGCAGCGCAACAATGCGGGCCAGACGGGGATTGAGGTATTCGGTCACCCGTTTGATGGCGGATCCCTTGCCGGCGGCATCCCGGCCTTCGAAGATCACCACGACCCGGGCTCCGGATTCCTTCACCCATTGCTGCATGGTCACAAGTTCGGCCTGCAACCGACGGAGTTCGGCCTCGTATGGGGCCTTCGGCACCCGTTTGATTGCCGCTGAATGCTTCGGTGACATGCCGAGACTCCTTTGTTCGGACCTTCAGCCTACGCAGAAGTGTCGTCGTCGAGAGTGTCTTGTGAAACGAATTCACGTTCAGCTATTTTGCTGCGACGCTTCTTCATCGCAGCGTTGATGGAGCTTGCCACGGTGAATCCCGCGTAGGCAAAAAGTAGTCCGGCAGCCACCGTGACGATCCAGGATCGGTTCTCACCGTTGACGGCATTGTTTACCCAGCCGAGTAGAGGAATCGAGTACCAGAGCTTGCCCTGGATCTGTACCGGGAGCACCGGGTCATCGATAGCACTGTTGTTGTCACCCTGGAAGAGGAAGCTGCGTTCTCCGTTCGCGATCAGGTTGATCGCGATGATGCGGTGCGTGATCACGCCTCGCTTACCCGACTCAATCTGATAGGTCGCGATATCGCCGATCCCGAGTGCATCGGGGTCGATCGGTTTCACGATAATCAGGGTTCCCGGTGGCAAGCCGGGCTCCATCGAGCTGGTGAGTACAGTCATCGGCAGCGCGCCGGCGACCTTCGGGATCACGATCACGAGGGCCGCGATAGCCAGCACCGCGAGCAGGAGCGCCGCACTCAGCGAGACGCCGAGGTAATGCCACAAACCTCGTTCTCGCGGGGCGGCCGGCGCCGGATCCGTCGCTGCGGTGATAGACACCGGAGCGCTGACCCCCGCGTCGGTCACCACAGCGACGTCACTCATGAGCCTTCGCTCTTGCGTCGACGACCAACGAGGAAGAACAGTAGACCTCCGGCAATCAGCCCGCCAACGATCATGAGCGGCATTGTCGCGTCGAAGCCAGTGTGCGCCAGCGCACCCGATGTCACCGACGCAGCGGATGTCGAGCTCGCCGTCGGGTCGGGATCGGGCACGATCAGTACGGCACCGTCATCGCAGGCCGACACCGGGAACGGACCAGCAGCCGCATCGCGCATGCCGACCCGGGCGTTCAGGCTCGCTCTGGCGTTCTGCGCGACCTGACCGGTGACATCCGCCATGGCGAATGTCACGGTCATCTCGATGGCCTGCCCCGCCGCAAGCGCCTGGGACTCGACCAGGACGTCGCAGTCAGCGAGGCCAGACAGCGGTGTGGCCCTGATCACATGATCGCCGGAGTTGACCGTTGAAATCGACACAGATGCAGCGAAATCAGACGACGGCGTCACCACGTCTGCTGCGCTCAACCGAACTTCGGCTGCAGCTGCCGTCGGATTCTTCACCCACAGCGTCGCCGACTGCGAGTGGCCGGGAATCAGCGTGCCGAGCCCCTCGAACAAGTCAGTGTCGAGTGCGGTTGAGTAGTGCACGCCATCGGAACTCACCAGGATTACCGGTGTCGGCTCGGCAGCCGACGCAGCCGGAGCCAACGCAAGACTGGATCCAGCTGCCAGGAGCAATGCTGTTGACAGGGCTCGGTTGTCTATGATTCTCATCGTTAGCCCACCATCTCTGTCATTGTGAATCGTTGCGCTGACGACGTTGCATTGCAGTCATTCTGTACAACCTGACTCGTCGCACGGGGGCTGGTACCGACGTCCAGGCAACGACCGGTGCTGACGTTCTGGATCTGGAACTGCCCATCGGTGTCGGTCGCCACAAGAGACCACACCTGTCGTGCCCCACTCGAGGCCAGTTCCATCCCCGCATTGTTGGCAGCGCTGACCGGCCGCATGTACAGCGGAGCGTACTGCGCGAGGATTTTGCCGTCGGCCTGGAACTTCCAGTTCTGATTTGTGCCACCGTGGCAGCCGTAGACGATCAGCGCGACTCCTGAGGTCGTGTTTTCTTCGTTCCCGTCCAGACAGAAGGAGCTGCCCGGGTTGACGATCTTGTACCAGGAGTTTGGCGAGATCGTCTTCGCCTTCGTCGTCACGCTGGTTGCGCTGGACGCAGCCGAGGAATTGCCGGCAGCATCCTTAGCTTTGATCGTGTAGCTGTAAGCGGTGACGGGGGTAAGCCCGCTGTCGGTAAACGAGAGCGTCGCCGACGTACCCGCCAGAGTCGTGCCCCGGTAGATTTCATAAACCACGACGCCGACGTTGTCGGTTGACGCTGTCCACGTCAGGGTTGTCCCTGTACTCGTCGTTGCCGATGCAACCGGGGCACCTGGTGCTGTCGGGGCATCCGTGTCGAGCACTGTCTGGATTGCAGCGGCCGTCGCACTCGATGACCAGTTTCCGATGGCAGACGTGAGTGTGAGAGTTCCGGCAACGCTCATGCCCGCGAGTGAGCTCTGCTGGGCAGGAGAGATTGTGGTGCGCACACAATAGGTCTTTGCACCACCAGCTGCGAGCGTCCCCGTCAATGCGGGAATTGTGGTCCAGCCGCTGCTGGTGGCATTGCCAGGCACTTGCGCATTTGCCGTGCAGGTTGCACTCTCCCACGTACGGACAACGGTGCCCGTTGCCAGACCGTTCCTGTCAGCGGTCCCGAGCACGAGCGTGAACGGCGCGGTGATCGTTCCGCTGTTCGTCACCGTCACAGATCGAGTGGTCGAGCGCACCGTGGCGTTGTAGGTAACTGCAAGCGCCGAGAAGCCGGACTGCGTGACGCCAACAGCACCGGACGAGACAGTCGCACTCAGCGAAACGGCCGGAGTTGTCCACAGCGCAGATGCACCTGCTGTGCCAACGAGGGTCAGGAAGACGGTTGTGCCGATTGCCATGGTGAGTCGGCTACGAAGCCCGGAACGGCGGGGGCTGGCGGTACGGCGTGATGAGGATGTCATGGGTTCAGGCCTGTGTCCCGTCGATGAGGACCGCGACTGAAACGCCGGATTGGCTCTGGCTCCCGCTTGGCGCAGTCGGCGGCAACGTCACAGCGACACAGAGGATGCCAGAGGCGCTGAGCGCGAGGCTCGACCCCAGGCTGGCCGTTGTCGCGCTTGCGAACGTCCCTGTCCAGGCCACGGGGGTGGTTCCGCTCGTGCACTGCGCCGTGGTCGTTGCGACTCCGACGGTGACGACCAACGATCGCGTGAAATCCGTGGATGTTGCGGGTGGCGTCAGGCCCGTCACTCGCAGCGCAAGCGGAACATCGCCGGTGTTCGCAACCGTTGCGGTTCCGTAGAGCGTTGAGCCCGGGTACATCTTTGTTGCTGGCAGGGTGAGGGCGCTGGTGACGGCAAGCGTTGCAGTGCCTGACGTGACCGCTGTGGCGGGCGCTGCGACGGCACTCTGGCTCAAGTACGCGTAGCTGCCACCGGCCGCGGTGACAGCGAGCACGATCGCGCCGACGATGCTGGCGATCGTCACGCCGATCTTGCCAAAGATCTTCGGTTCGGGGCGGTCAACGACCTCTGGGTCTGGGGTGCGCGACAGTGCGCGACTGAACTTCGGGTTCATGTACGTCTTGCCTTCCGCTGCTCGGGTAAGGAGCGCAAAGAATGAGGGCAGGAGTGGGATGCTAGGTGCCACTAGTGCCTGAGGTCGTGCGATCAATCGACAGGCCGATGCAGCGCGTACTCGGGTAAGTGCGCGTGCATCGGTATCGAAACGGATGCCGGGTGCACGCGGGTAAGTTCGCGCACCCGGCAATCCGCTAGATCTGGGTGAGCGTTACAGCCAGGTTCGCCAGGTTGACAGAACCGAGCTTGGCGGCGTTTCCAACGCCCGCTGCACCGAGCGGGAAGGTGAGCGTGACGGTCGAGGTCACACTGGTCGAGACGCCGGCTGCTCCCGCTGTCACGGTATAGGTTCCGGCATCGGCTCCCGTGCCCGCAACGACACCATTGCCGACGGTTGCAGTCAGAGTGGCCGACTTGGTCAAGGCGAGTGCGAGTGCATCATCTGCAGCCTTGCCCGGCGTCGTCGCCGTGACTGAGGCAGCACCGATTGCCAGGCGAGCGACAAGGTTGTTGCCGCTCGCTACGACGGCAACGGTGCTGGTGTACGCCAGAACATCTCCTGGAACTGCCCTGAACGCCGTGATGTCGGGGATTGTCACCGCAGTGGTGGTGCCGTTCTTGAGGACTGTCCAGGTTCCGGTCGTGGTCGTCGCGCTCAGGTTGCCTGCAACGATCGTTCCACCGGCGACAGCTGCGCTGTCATTCCAGGAGGCGAAGGTGCCCGCGCCGCCGAGGAGGAGGGCGATACCGGCAGCACCGGCGATGGACCCCTTGATGAGCTTGTTCATGATTTCCTTTCGCGACGTCAATAGCCGTCGGGTGTTCCCTGCCACGTGAGGGCAGGGCAAAGCAAAGATGCGCACGACTCATGCGCATCAGGAACGCCGCGATTGGCATCTGGCCAGGTCTCTGCAAGTGAACCGAGAGTCCGGCGGGCGGGGGCCCACGAATGGGGTAAGCGGCCCCCGCCGGCCTTCGCATTTGAAACTATAGGTCAGGACAGACAGATCTGTCTTACCCCTTCCACCCCCCACTACAGGGCACGAAAATTAGCGTTGTCGACTTTCACTCATTAACTTTTAATGCAGGTCAAGCCCCAAAAAAGTACCAATCCGAGCGAAAAGCCCCCAAAAAACTACATTTTGTAACCTATATGGTTACTAGACAGCACTGTCTACTGCGCAGGGATACGCGAACCGCTCACGTGAAAGTTTTTTGGCGTCGTCGCATGAATTAATCAACGCGTCGGTCCGATCGGAACAGCGCGTCGTAACGAGCAAAACGGGATGTGGCAAACGATCAATAATCGCGGCTACGCAAGCGGTTAGAGCGAGCGCTCCATGACGTGGTCGTGATGTAGCTCTGGCCCGACCATAAACGTCTTCTGACCGACGATGTCGAATCCGCTCTTCTCGTAGAACCTGATTGCCCTGGCGTTCTGAGCATTAACGCCGAGCCAGATGCCGTGCGCCGATCGCTCACGAGCAGCATCGAGTGTTGCCGCCATCAAGGGGGCAGCGATGCCGGCACCGTGCCGATCACCGAGCACATAAACCTTGCTCAGTTCGACGGTGGGCCGAACGGTGATCGCTGCCGCGACATCCGCCGCCACCGGCTCGCCGAAAACGAGCATGGTGTATCCGGCAGCTGAACCATCGTGTTCAGCGAGGCGGATGTCACGCGTCGGGTCGACGAGATACTGGCCGAATCGCTCCTCGCTGAGCGTTGTAGCGATGAACTCGGCGATCGATTCGGGAGCCGTGCCCGGAGGGCACGCCAGCGCAAATGTGGCCGCGGCCAGCACTGCGAGTTCTGGAGCATCCGATGGCTGAGCCTGGCGAATCGTGACGGTCATTCCGCCAGCATAGTTTTCACTGGCCGCGCAACGCGCGCCGATGCGCCGCCGGCGTCGGGTGGACGCGGGCGGCACATCGGCTATCAGGGCGCGTCGTCGGTCAGAAGAACCTGGCTCGCTTAGAGGAATCGGGCATATGCCCCCACCGTGAGAAAAGTGGGGAACTCCGGCTCAAGCGCCGCAGCACGGAACACCTCGAGTGCATCGTCGAATCGATCGTTCGGGGTGCGCTCAAGACCGACAAAGACGTCGGCCACCACGGTCGCGACCCAGGCCTCGTCGATCCGGCGACCCTCAACCGTCACCGAGTTGTTGTGGATCCACTGCCAGATCTGCGACCGAGAGATCTCGGCGGTCGCCGCATCTTCCATCAGGTTGTCGATGGCTGCAGCGCCGACCCCGCGCAGCCACGATTCGATGTAGCGCAGCGCGATCACGACGTTGTCGCGCACACCGGCCTCCGTGATCTCCCCACCGATGCCGGCGACGTCGAGCAGCTCTGCTGCCGTCACGCGCACCCAGTCACGAGTGCGCTCAAGCTGGTTCGGCCGCTCGCCGAGAATTCGGTCGAACTCGGCCTGCGCGGTAGGGATGAGGCCGGGGTGTGCCACCCAGGTGCCGTCGTAGCCGTCTCTCGCCTCTCGGCGCTTGTCGGCAGCGACCTGCTCGAGTGCGCGCTCTGTGACCGCAGGGTCACGCCGGTTCGGGATGAACGCGCTCATGCCGCCAATAGCATAGGCCCCGCGCTGGTGGCAGGTGGCGACGAGCAGCTCAGCGTATGCCCGCATGAATGGCACCGTCATGGTGATTTGCTTGCGGTCGGGGAAGACAAACCGCTGGCCGCGAGCACGGAACGTCTTGATGATGCTGAAGATGTAGTCCCAGCGGCCAGCGTTCAGGCCTGCACAGTGCTCGCGCAGCTCGTAAAGAATCTCTTGCATCTCGAAGGCGGCCTGGATCGTCTCGATCAGCACCGTCGCCCGAATCGTGCCGTGCGCAATTCCGACACACTCCTCTGCACACGTGAAGATCTCGTTCCAGAGCCTGGCCTCACGATGGCTCTCGAGCTTCGGCAGGTAGAAATATGGTCCGGTTCCTGAGTCGATCAGCGCCTGCGCGTTGTGAAAGAAGTACAGCCCGAAGTCGATCAGGCTTCCGGATGCAGGCATCCGCCTGTTTGCCCGATCGACAAACATGATGTTCTTCTCGACCAGGTGCCAGCCGCGCGGGCGCATCACAATGGTCGGCGTCGCGCCAGTCGTTGCGTCTCCGGTGACTCGATAGCTTTTTCCTTCAGGGCTGTCGAAGCTGAGCTGCCCGCGCACGGCATCGAACAGGGTGAGCTGCCCCTCGATCACGTTCGCCCATGTTGGGCTTGTCGCGTCTTCCTGATCGGCCAGCCAGACCTTCGCGCCCGAGTTCAGCGCGTTGATCGCCATCTTGCGGTCTGTCGGTCCGGTGATCTCGACGCGGCGGTCTTCGAGGCCTGGTCCTGCACCGGCCACGCTCCAGGTGCGGTCGACACGGATGTGCTCAGTTTCGCTGAGAAACCGGGGATCGCGACCCTTCGCGACATCCGCTCCCGCCTGAAGCCGTGCGGCCAACAGGTCGTGTCTGGTACCGGCGAACCTGTCGTGCAGCTCGGCCAGAAAGTCGAGTGCGGCAGGAGTGAGGATCTCTGCGTAGCGCTCCCCCAGCTCGCCGACCACTTCCAGCCTTGGCACAGTGGGTGAGCTTGTCGACTCCAGGCGATCAATCGTCGCCTGTGACGTTGTGTTCATGGTCGTATCTCCTTCGAAGTGTTAGAACTGCTCGGACTCGGTTGAGCCGACAAGGGCGAGCGTTGCGCTGTTCGGATTCAGTGCTGTTGCAATCCGGTCGAAGTAGCCGGTGCCGACCTCTCGCTGGTGGCGGGTTGCGGTGTAGCCGGCGCTCTCTGATGCGAACTCGGCTTCCTGCAGGTCGACATATGCACTCATCGCTCGCTCGGCGTAGTCGGCCGCAAGCGTGAACATCGAGTGGTTGAGCGCGTGGAATCCGGCCAGCGTGATGAACTGGAACGTGTACCCCACCGCCGCGAGTTCCCTCTGGAATGCGGCGATCTGCTCGTCGTTCAGGTGGGATTTCCAGTTGAACGACGGTGAGCAGTTGTAGGCGAGTTTCTTGCCTGGGAAGTCTTGGTGGATGCGCTCTGCGAAGCGCACGGCGAGCTCCAGGTCTGGCTCGCTGCTCTCGACCCAGAGCAGGTCGGCATATGGCGCATACGCGAGTCCACGAGCGATAACGGGCTCGATGCCGTTCTGCACATCGAAGAAACCCTCGGCCGTGCGGGTCCCGGTCAAGAACTCCTGGTCTCGCGGGTCGATATCGCTGGTGATCAACGTGGCGGCCAACGAGTCGGTGCGGGCGATGATGATCGACGGCACGCCGGCGACATCCGCCGCCAGCCGGGCAGCGTTCAGGGTGCGCACGTGCTGGCTGGTGGGAACGAGTACCTTGCCGCCCATGTGGCCGCACTTCTTCTCGCTGGCCAGCTGGTCTTCCCAGTGCACGCCGGCCGCCCCTGCCTCGATCATCGACTGCATGAGCTCGTAGGCGTTCAGCGGGCCGCCGAAGCCTGCTTCTGCATCGGCGACGATCGGAGCGAGCCAGTCGCGCGCTTCGCCAGCGTCGGCTGCCGCCGCCTCACTCGCGTCGATCTGGTCGGCACGCAATAGAGCGTTGTTGATGCGACGGACGACCGCCGGAACCGAATTCGCAGGGTAGAGCGACTGGTCTGGATAGGTCTGACCTGAAAGGTTGGCATCCGCTGCCACCTGCCAGCCAGAGAGATAGATCGCCTTGAGGCCTGCACGCACCTGCTGCACTGCCTGGTTGCCGGTGAGTGCGCCGAGGGCTGAAACCCAGTGCGGATCTTCTGGGGTGCCGTTTTCGTTGATGAGCTCCCACAGCTTCTCTGCGCCGCGGCGGGCCAGCGTGCGTTCTTCGCGCACAGTGCCGCGCAGGGCGATCACGTCTTCTGCGGTGTAGTCGCGACGGATGCCGTCCCAGCGCGAGTCAGCTGCCCACTCGAGGGCAAGCTCGGCAGCGGTCTGCGTCTGGTCGCCGGGGCGAGTGGTGTTCTGTGAGCTGCTCGCGCTGTGTTCCATGAGAGTGCCTCCATTGGCTTGTTGCGGAAGATCCGGTGTGCTGGCTGATCTGTTGGTCGGTCAACCAGATCTGTTGGACCAACTCTGTGGGCGCCGCGTGCGGTTCGATCCGGAAAGTCATGCAGAAATAGCGCAGTATTTCTGTTTGCCAGAAGAACACGGGCATGTGAGCATGAATCATGATCACCGACGATCGACCCAGAACCTCCCCGACGGTCTCCGGCAGCTCGACGACGTCGGGCAGCACAGAGCCGGCCAGCTCTGAGTCAGCGCACAACGACGCGCTCACCCTCGGGCGGCGCATCCGCGAGCTGCGTTCGGCGCGCGGCATGACCCTCGAAGAACTGGCAACCGCCGTCGACCGCGCACCGTCCCAGGTCTCAATGATCGAGAACGGAAAACGCGAGCCCCGCCTCGACATGCTGCGCTCACTTGCCGCAGCGCTCGATACCACTGTTGACGAACTGGTGAAGGCTGAAGCGCCATCCCCGCGTGCGGCCCTCGAAATCGCTGTCGAGCGAGCCCAGCGCGGACCGGTGTTCGAGGCGCTCCGGCTACCGAAACTCCGCGTGAATAAAGGCCTGAGCGACGAGAACCTGCAGACGATCCTGGCGCTGCACGGCGAGATCGAACGCCTGCACCGCGAGCGTGCGGCAACCCCCGAGGAGGCCAGGCGGGCAAACGCCGAGCTCCGCGCCACGATGAGGGCGCGCGACAACTACTTCCCTGAGCTCGAGGCCGAGGCCCAGAAGTTGCTGACCGCCGTCGGGCATTCAGGCGGTCCCGTGTCGCAGCAGGTGGTCGCAGACATGGCAACCCATCTGGGCTATTCACTGCACTACGTCGGAGACTTGCCGCACTCGACCCGCTCTGTGACAGATAAGAGGTACGGCCGCATCTACCTGCCGATGGAACGGTCAGAGTCTCGCGACTCCCGCTCCCCCATCGTGCAGGCGTTCGCCAGCCATCTCTGCGGCCATGAGGAGCCCAGAAGTTATGCCGATTTTCTGCGCCAGCGCATCGAAACCAACTATCTGACGGCCGCCATCCTGCTGCCGGAGAAAGATACGGTGAAACTTCTGACCGAGGCCAAGAACCTCAGGCGCATCTCGATGGAAGATCTACGGGACGCCTTCTCCGTCTCGTACGAGACCGCAGCACACCGCTTCACCAACCTGGCCACGGCCAGACTCGGTATCCCGGTGCACTTCATGAAGGTGCACGAGTCAGGCACCATCATCAAGGCATACGAGAACGACTCGGTACGTTTTCCGAGCGATGCCCTCGGAGCGGTCGAAGGAACCACCGTGTGTCGCAGCTGGACGGCGCGCACGGTCTTCGATGTCGAAGACCGCTTCAGCCCCTGGTATCAGTACACCGACACCCCATCAGGCACGTTCTGGTGCACCTCTCGGGTAGAGAAGGCCAGGGAAGGCGAGTACTCGGTGAGTGTCGGGGTGCCCTTCGCCCACGTCAAGTGGTTCCGCGGTCGAGAAACCATCAACCGGGCGGTGTCGACGTGCCCGGACGAATTGTGTTGCAAACGAGCTCCCGACGACCTCACCGATCGCTGGGCGAGCCATTCCTGGCCATCAGCGCGCACGCCGACCAGCCTGCTGGCCGCCCTGCCGACCGGAACGTTTCCGGGCGTTGACCAGACGGAGGTGTATCAATTCCTCGAATGCCACGCACCGACCGACCCGTCAAACCGACGAAGTGACCGGACATAGTGCCCTTTTCGGACAATTCAGGCAGCTCAGTTGGTGCACGCCCCCAGTTCGCTTTGCAAAGATTGGTCACCGGTCATTTTGTGTGACAGGTCGACATTTGAGCCCCATCGAGGCACTGAAGAAGTGTGAGCAGAACTGACATGCGCAGTACCGTATTCGAACGACAGCCAAGCTCGGCCCGAGTTGTAAGCGAATCACTCGCCACAACTCGCCACTCGGTGTTCTGGCTTGACGACATCGCGCCGCAGACCACGTACCCGACACTGACGGGCCCGATCGAAGCTGATCTCGCAATCGTCGGGGGCGGCTACACCGGCCTCTGGACGGCAATCATCGCCAAGCAGCGCAACCCCGATGCACGCGTTGTCCTGCTTGAGGCCCGCACTATCGGTTGGGCGGCATCCGGTCGAAACGGGGGCTTTTGCGAAGCCAGCCTGACCCACGGTGACGAGAACGGTCGCTCCCGCTGGCCAGACGAGTTCGAGCGACTGAACGAACTCGGCTTGCAGAACCTCGACGAAATCGAAAGCACCGTCGCCGAACTCGGCATCGACTGCGACTTCGAACGCAACGGCTCGCTCGACCTCGCTGTCGAAGAGCACCAGGTCGAGTGGCTGCGTGAGTCAGTCGCCGACGTGCCCGTCGGCGACGACTCAGTCGAGTTCCTCGACACCGAGGGCGTGCGTGGGCAGGTCAACTCGCCCACGTACCTGGCCGCCGTGTGGAACAAGCGCACCTCGGCACTCGTGCACCCGGCAAAACTGGCTTCAGAGCTGGCACGGGTTGCAACCGAGATGGGCGTCGAGATCTTCGAACACAGCCCGGTCACGTCTCTGGATACCGATGGCTTGAGCGCGAGTGAGGGCACCGCGCTGCAGACCGCGAAAGGTCGCGTCACAGCGATCAAGACGGCACTGGCCACCAACGTGTTTCCCTCGCTACTCAAGCGCAACCGCCTGCAGACAGTCCCCGTCTACGACTACGCGTTGATGACAGAGCCACTGAGCGATACCCAGCTCGCCGACATCGGCTGGCAGAACCGCCAGGGCCTCGGCGACATGGCCAACCAGTTCCACTACTACCGGATGAGCCGCGACAACCGCATCCTGTTCGGCGGGTACGACGCCGTCTACCACTATGGGCGCAAGGTGCGTAGCGAGTACGAGAATCGTCCGGAGACGTATCGCACGCTCGCCGGCCACTTCTTCACGACGTTCCCGCAGCTCGAGGGCCTCTCGTTCAGCCACCAGTGGGCGGGCCCGATCGACACCTCGACCCGGTTCTGCGCATTCTTCGGCACAGCGCGCGGCGGACGCATCGCGTACGCGATGGGGTTCACCGGTCTCGGCGTTGCGGCGACACACTTCGCGGCGAAGGTCATGCTCGACAAACTCGAGGGACTCGACACCGAGCGCACGCGCCTGAAGATGGTGCGCGAACGCCCGCTGCCCTTCCCGCCAGAGCCCGCAGCATCCATCGGCATCCAGGCCACTCGCTGGTCGCTCGATCGCGCCGACCACAACCAGGGTCGTCGCAACCTGCTGCTCAAGACTCTGGATGCCGTCGGCCTCGGCTTCGACTCCTAACGCACCGCACCCTGCAGCTCGGCTCTCCCGGGAGTCACGAGCACGTAAACGTGCAACTGCGCGGCACCTGCCCACGCAGGATGCAGCGCCACCCGCACGACGAGAGGAACCAAACACCGTGAGCTCCCCCACCGTGAATACCAGCCCGTCGCTCGATGTACGTGCCGGACAGCCCAACGACGTGCACACCGGACAGGCCGACCAGCTCGGAACCGTCAGTCTGCGGGGGATCGTCAAGTCATACGGCGACGCACCCGCGGTGCGTGGCATCGACCTGGAGGTGCGCTCTGGCGAGTTCATCTCGCTGCTCGGACCATCTGGCTGCGGTAAGACCACGCTGCTGCGCATGATCGCCGGGTTCGAGCATCCGGATGAGGGTGACATCCTGGTCGGCGGTACATCGGTGCTGAATGCACCGCCGCACAAGCGGCCCGTCAATACGGTGTTCCAGTCGTACGCCCTCTTCCCGCACATGACCGTCGCCGAGAATGTGGGTTACGGGCTGCGTCAGAAGCGTGTGCCAAAAGCGGAAATCGCAACGCGTGTTCGTGAATCGCTGGTGCTGTGCCGGATGCTTGAATTCGCCGATCGCAGCCCGCAGAAGCTCTCGGGCGGCCAGCAACAGCGGGTCGCGCTCGCCCGCGCACTGGTCAATCGCCCCCGAGTGCTGCTGCTCGACGAGCCGATGTCTGCCCTCGACCGCAAGCTCCGCGAAGAGATGCAGATTGAGCTGAAACTGCTGCAGCGCCAGCTCGGCATCACCTTCGTGTTTGTCACGCACGACCAGCAGGAGGCCCTGTCGATGAGCGACAGGATCGTCGTCATGCAGGGCGGCCTGATCCAGCAGGTGGGCAGCACCGAACACGTCTACTCTGAACCGGCCAACGCGTTCGTCGCCGGCTTCATCGGCAAGCAGAACTTCATCAATGCCATCGTCGCCGCAGCGCCGACCAATGGTGCAGGCGTACTCGCCAGCGCCGACGGTCAGCTCGTCACCAACCAGTCGATAGCCGGGCGGGCGATCGGCAGCGCAGTACGGGCGGCAGTGCGCGCCGAGGATGTGCGCGTGAGCGCCACAGCGCCGGTCACCACCTCGGCAACAGGTGCCGCTGCAATCCAGGGAACTCTCGTCGGCATATCGTTCCTCGGCGATGCAATGCAGTACGTCGTCCTCACCCCGACGGGCCTTGAGCTGATTGCTCGCACCGCGCCGGCACAGGCCGAACCTCTGGAGACGGGCGCAACAGTGTGGTGTTCCTGGGAGCCCACAGACCTCCGGGTCTTCGACCAGGTAGCGGCGGTCTGATGACCCAGCCGATCCGCGCCCTCGTTCCATCGGCGAGCGCCGCACGAATCTCCCGCCGGGCAGTGCTGTCAGGTTTCGTCGTGCTGGGCGCGACGGGAATCCTCACCGCCTGCAGCCGACCGTCTGCCTTCGCGGCATCCGCTCTGCCTGACGGCACGCAGGAGTCCAATCTCAACGTCTACTCATGGGGCGACTACGACGATCCGCAGAACCTCGTCGACTTCATGGCCCTCGGCACAGTCGTGCAGCTCGACAGCTACGGGTCTAACGAAGAACTGATCGCCAAGCTCGGCGCCACCCGCGGCACCAGCGGATACGACGTCATCGTGCCGACCGGAAACTACGTGCCGATGATGTCGGCCAACGGGCTGCTGGAAGAACTCGACCACAGCTACCTGCCGAACCTGGCAAACCTCGATCCCCTCTATCTCGACCAGAGCTGGGACAAGGGCAATAAGTACACGGTTTGTAAGAACTGGGGCACAACGGGCTTTGCCTATGACACCCGCGTGATCACTCGACCGATGACATCCTGGGCCGATTTTCTCGAGGCAGCCCAGAACGAGGCGAGTAAGAACACCGCCCTTCTCGAAGATTCGTGGGAAGTGTGCAGCATGTTCTTCGCTGCCAACGGCATGGACCCGAATACGACGGACCCCGCCAACCTCGCCGCCTGCGAGGAGTACCTGGTCGGCACGCTGGCCACACACATCAAGGCCTTCAACTCCACCGCCGTCTCGAGCGGGATTCCCGAGGAGACGTTCGCCCTCATGCAGGCGTTCAACGGTGATGCCAGGCAGGGACTGCTCGTGACCGACACCCCAGAGGCCTGGAAGTTCGTCTATCCGACGCCGACCGCCAACCTCTGGATGGACACCTGGGCTATTGCCAAGGGGGCACAGAACATGGATGCCGCATACGCGTTCATCAACTTCATGCTTGAGCCAGACGTCTCATACCGGGAGGTTGACTACATCGGTTACAGCACTGGCGTCATGGGCATCGCCGAGATGGCTGCTGAGAATGAGTTCGAGCTGCCAGAACTCGTCTTTCCGTCGAATGAGATCATCTCTCGCCTCACCCCCGCCGAGATCAATGACAGCACAGAGAAACTCGTCACAATCGTGAACCGGATGATGGCAAAGGCGGCTGCCTGATGGCTAAACG
The DNA here is from genome assembly GCF_047530025.1 of Leifsonia sp. A12D58. Classification (NCBI taxonomy): domain Bacteria; kingdom Bacillati; phylum Actinomycetota; class Actinomycetes; order Micrococcales; family Microbacteriaceae; genus Leifsonia; species Leifsonia sp. A12D58. The sequence continues at coordinate 421,017 of NZ_JBLJAT010000003.1, forward strand.
TTCACGGTTCGGCGGCGCAGCCGTCCTCGGCTTCCCCACCTGGGCCTTTGTCGTCTTCTTCTTCATCATCCCGCTGGCTCTCGTGCTCTGGTACAGCTTCGGGTACAAACCAGACCTCTTCACCGCACACGCCAACGACGTTCTCTCGCTCGACCGCTACGCGGAAGCACTCGACGAGACGTTCTTCGGCACGTTCTGGAACACCCTCCAGATCGGCCTGATCGGCACAGCCCTCTGCCTGGTGATCGCCGTGCCATTCGCATACTGGCTGGCCGTCAAGCTCGACCCGAAGTGGCGTCCGCTCGGCCTCGCACTCGTCCTTGTGCCGTTCTGGACCAACTTCCTGGTGCGTACGCTCGGCTGGCAGATTGTGCTCTCGCCCAAGGGATTCCTCTCTGACACCCTGCAGAACCTCGGCCTCATCGACGGTCGGCTCGACGTGCTGTACACGCAGGGCGCCGTGCAGCTGGGTGTCGTCTACAACTACCTGCCGCTGATGATCCTGCCGCTGTTTGTCGCCATCGACAGGGCAGGCCCTGCGCTCCGCGAGGCAAGTGCCGACCTCGGAGCCAACCGCTGGCGCACCCTGTGGCAAGTCACCCTGCCGCTGGCTGCCCCCGGTATCGCGTCAGGCAGCCTGCTGGTGTTCATCCCGCTGATGGGTGACTACATCACAGCATCGGTGCTGGGCGGTGCTCAGGGCAACATGATCGGGCAGCTTGTTGCCAGTCAGTTCAATACGGCCCAGAACTGGGCGCTCGGTTCGGCTATGGCCGTACTGCTCATGTTGTTCATCGCTGCGGCCGTCGCCGTCTGCGCGCTGGTGATTTTCGTCATCCGCGCGTTCGTTCGACAATCTCGCCGCGTCAATCTGTCTGGAGGTGCAGCATGACCGCAACGCTCAAGGCAACCGCAATGCTCAAGCGCAGACCGGACGCCGTAGCGATCGGCCTCCGAGTGTGGGGCATCATCGTTTTCGTGTTCCTGTTCCTGCCGATCATTGTGATGATCGTGTACTCGTTCAACACCGGCAGGTTGCTCGCCTCGTGGGAGGGCTTCGGCTTCGACGCGTACGAGGCAGCGCTGGCCAACCCGATCATCCGGGGATCGATCATCACCTCGATCACCGCGGCCGTCGGCGCCGCGATCCTCTCGACAGCACTCGGCACCCTCGGCGGTATCGCTCTGGCCCGGTCGCGCGTCGGCTCACTCACCGTGATCGTCGCCACCGGCCTGCTCGCCATCACCCTGTTCACTCCCGAAATCGTCGATGCCGTCGCCATGCTGCCGTGGTTCGTTACGCTGGGAACCGATGCCGGGCTCGGAGCCTTCAACATCGGACTGGTCAGGCTGGTCACTGCGCATGCAGTGCTCTCGGTCGCCGTCGTCACGTTCATCGTGCGCGCCAGGATGGCCGGGCTGGATGCCTCACTCGAGGAGGCTGCGGCCGACCTCTATGCGACGCCGTTTCGTCGATTCACGCAGATCACGCTGCCCATCGCCAGCCCGGCGATCTGGGCAGGTGCGCTGATGTCGTTCACGCTGAGCCTCGACAACACGATCGTGTCGAGCTTCATCCAGGTGCCGGGATCCACTCCGTTCCCTGTCTACATCTTCAGTGCGCTGCGCGTGGGGCTACGGCCGGAGATCGCTGCGGTTTCGACGGCAATGTTCCTGCTCACGCTGCTCGCCCTCGCCGTGGTGGCGATGGTGCTGCGCCGTGGCAACGCCTCGACAGAAGAGATCGCGCGCACGCTCGCCGGGTAGTTCCTGCTCCCTGCTTGCTGCACTTTCACCTCCCCCGCACGCCGCCCAGAAACGGATGCTCATGCTCGACTCCTCAACCCTCACCACAGCCTCGGCCCTGGCGCTCGAGTACACGGCGGTACCCGATGACCAGCGCGCCGCCGGGCAGCCGACGACGGGCTACGCCACCCTGGGCGAGTTCAATGGCAGTGAGATCGGCGTCTGGGAAATGACGCCAGGCGCCATGACCGACGTCGAGGCCGACGAGGTATTCATCGTTTTGTCCGGGGCCGCATCCGTCGACTTCACGGGGACAACCGAATCGATCACGCTGGCGCCGGGCGATGTCGGTCGGCTGCGCGCCGGCCAGCAGACGCTGTGGACAGTCACCGAGACCCTGCGCAAGGTCTACGTCACGCCGGCTGGCTGAGCGGTCGACGCGGTCGGATGCCTTCGGCTGCAGCGAGCTGCTGCAGCGGTCTGCTGCATCGGGCGGATGCCATCGGGCGGATGCCATCGGCGAGTGTATTCCGCGGGCGGATGCCATCGGTCGCGCCGCGAAGCGAAGTCCGGGCGCGGGGTTTTCCTCTGGGCGCGCGATATTTCGCGCGCCCAACGTACTTTCGCGCGCCCAACGTACTTTCGCGCGCCAGCGCAGCGCCAGCGCAGCGCCAGCGCAGCGCCAGCGCAGCGCCAGCGCAACGGATGAACGCACGCCAGCAGGCGGGCGATGCCACCCAAACCACCAGGCGCAGGATGTGGCGCCAGAAACGCAGAAAGTAATCGTCACAACCTCCACGACTCATGCATGCGGGGCCGCCGCATCCGCTCAGTGAGCGAATCGGGTGGGTGCCTCAGCGCCGTCCAGAGCGTCGTCGTGCTGTTCTATGGGCTTGCGGATGAACAGCGCGCCCACGATGGCGAACAGCGAGATGACCGCTCCTGCGACGAATGCCATCTGCACGCCGCCCGCAGCTGCGGCATCCGGCGTCGCACCCGACACCGCAAGTGACGCGCTCTGCGACGCCATGATCGTGATGAACAGAGCGGTGCCGGCTGCACCTGCAACCTGCTGCACCGTGCCCAGGATCGCGCTGCCGTGCGAGTAGAGCGCCGGCTTCACCGCACCGAGCGCCGAGGTGAACAGCGGAGTGAAGACGAGGGCGAGGCCCAGGCTGAGCACGATGTGCGCGCCGAGTACGTAGTACGGCGACGTCGTTGCGCTGATCAAAGTGAGCGCCCAGAGTGCGGCACTCACGATGATCGAGCCAGGGATGAGCAGCGGCGCAGGGCCGACCCGGTCATACAGCCGGCCGACAAACGGAGCGAGCAGTCCCATCAGCAGGCCACCGGGCAACAGCAGCAGGCCGGTAGTGATGGCTTCGAGGTGCAGCACCTGCTGCAGATAGATCGGAATCAGGATGATCGTGCCGAACAGCGCAACCATGCTCACGGCCATCATCATGATTGACACACTGAAGGTGCGCGACACGAAGGTACGCAGGTCGAGCAGCGCCTTGTCGCTGCGCTGCAGGATGAGCTGTCGAATGACGAATGCCGCGAGAGCGAGCACGCCGACCCCGATCGACATCCAGACCTGCATCGTTGCCATGCCGGTGACATCCGGCTGGCTGAGTTCGCCGACCCGGCTGAGGCCGTAGATCAAACCACCGAAGCCGAAGGCCGACAGGATCACCGAGAACACGTCGAGCGGCACCTTCTGCGGCGTCGTCACGTTTTCAACACGACGGATGCCGATGACAAGCATGATGAGGGCGATCGGCAGCACCAGCCAGAACATCCAGCGCCACGTCAGGGTATCCAGGATCAACCCTGAAACCGTTGGGCCGATGGCCGGCGCCACCGAGATGACGATCGACACGTTGCCCATCGTCTTGCCACGCGTTGCCGGCGGCACCAGCGTCATGATCGTCGTCATCAGCAGCGGCAGCATGATCGCCGTGCCGGATGCCTGCACAACGCGGGCCAGCAGCAGCAAGCCGAAATCGGGTGCGAGCCCGGCAAGCAGGGTGCCGAGGGAGAACAGCGACATCGCCGCGATGAAGATCGGTCGGGTGTTGAAGCGCTCAAGCAGGAAACCGGTGATCGGGATGACGATGGCCATGGTCAGCATGAACGCTGTCGACAGCCATTGGGCCGTCGCCGCCTCAATCTGCAGGTCGAGCATGATGTCGCGGAGGGCGACGTTCATGATCGTCTCGTTGAGGATGACGATGAAGGAGGCCACAAGCAGCAGCCCGATCACGCGCTTGTTGCGTTTGCCGTGGTCGGCCACGACCCGACCGGCTGCAATCCCCTCGGCCGCAATCCCGTCGGCAACGGTGCCATCGTGTGCGCGAGGGTTCTGCACTTCAGTCTGGGCGGTGTCGGTCTGTTCGCTCACGCGCACTTCCAATCGTCGGCGGTAGAGCTCAGGCTTCTCCGGAGCGTCAGGACGAAGAAGGGTAACCAGCGCCGTTCACTGCTTATTCCAAGGTTGAGGACGAAAGCCCTACCCGCGCGACGACGTCCTGGCGATCAGCGCCGTGTGCAGGGCGCTGATGATTTCGCCGTCATCCAGGTCGACACCGAGCAGGTCCTCGATCAGGGCGATGCGCTGATAGAACACCGAGCGGGAGAGGTGGCTGGCGGCCGCGGCCTTGGTGCGGTTGCCGGGATGCGTGACGAATGATCCGAGCACGGTGAGCAGGTCGCCGTCGCTCTCGATATCGTGCTCGATCAACGGCTGCAGCATCTGCTCGCTGTGCGCCTGCAGACGCGGATCGTTGCCCAGCGCGGTCACCAGCCGCAGCAACGGTCGGTTCTCCATCCGAAGTACGGCGAGCCCGCGACGCTTTGCACCACTGTTTCGACGCAGCAACTCCGATGCCTCATCGAGCGAGCCGAGCAAACCGGGCACGTCCTGCGCCTCACCGCCGATCGCCAGCGCGAAGTCCGGGGTCGACAGACCGAGCTCGGTAGCCAGCCGGGTCGCGAAGCTCGTCACCAGATTCTCCGACAAGCGGATACCGCGCGGCAGCGACAGCGCCACCATCAGCTGGGGAACGTCGCTCGACGGATGCGCTGCGGCCACGGCATCCGCCCCGATCGCCTGTGCGGCGGCGAGGGCAGCGGCCGTCGCGGCGCTGCCGGGCTGCACGCCGATGGCAAGTCCGGAGAGCTGGCGCCCCTCGATCGCCATCCCGGCCGATTCGAGCCGGGCGACGACACCACGTTCGGAGGTGTAGCGCCCGCCGATCAGACCCGACAAGGCCTGTTCGTGGCCGCGCCTGGTCCACTCGCCGCCGTCTCGGTCGGCCAGTCGTCCGAGCGCAAGCGCCACGGCCGCCTGTTGCATCACCTGGGAGCGTCCGGCTGGATGAGCGGCTCCTGGCAATGCAACCAGATAGCCCCAGCGGATGCCGCGCGCCTCGACGGGAACGATATCGATCGTCGGCGCGGCACTGGCACTGGCATTGGCATTGGCATCCGTCGTCGTCATCTGGTTCGCCCGGTGAGCTGCCCGCGACCGCTGCTCCCAGCCCTCGAGCAGTTCGTCACCATCAACGAGCGACTCCACGGCAACAACCTGGTGGTTGAGGTCTTCGAGCACGACTGGCGCGTTCAGCGTGCGGCCGAGCTGAGCAACGATGTAGTCGGGCGGACTCCCCCGCAGGCTGAGCCCGGTGAACAGCTCGTTCACCTGATCGCGGGCGCGCAGGGCGTCCATCTGGTCGGCGATGATCCGGCTGTGCACGGCCTCGGTGACCGAGACGAACTTGATCTCCCTGTGTAGCGCGATGAGCGGAAAATCGCGGGCGGCGCAGGCCTCGACCAGGGCGCGCGGAACGCTGCTGAAGCGCACGCCGAGCTCGAGCACCAGTCCGGCTGCTCCCACCCGCACGAGATCATCGGCGAACGCGTCGAGTGCCGCGTCATCCGTTGACCAGCCGACACCGGTGGCCAGCAGAAGCTCCCCACCGTTCAGCAGCTCTGCCGCACCGAGACTCTCGTTGACGTGCACCCAGCGCACCGACCTCTCGAGCGAATCGGCACCCGCAAGCAGCTCGGGAAGAGCGCTTTCAAGCAGCGGCAGGTGCAGGATGTCCCGCACTGTCGGCAGCACGCCGCCCAGGCCATTCGCCTCACTCGGACGATCTGTACGACTCACGACGGATACGCGACGATCTGGCACTGTGGTTGCTCCCATTCGACTGCGATCATTGGGACACAAGCATAGGTCCCGGTGCAATCACTTTGTTCGATTCCACCAGATTCCCGCCATTTCTCGGCCAGGAACAAGACCCAGAACCAGAGGAGACTTCATGGCACTCGTGCGCCACTTCATCAACGGCCAGGATGCTGGCGAGCCCACCCGTACCGGCATCATCTACAACCCGGCAACCGGAGCGGCACAGCACGACCTGATCCTCGGTTCGGTCGCCGATGTCGAACAAGCCATCAATGCAGCCAAAGCCGCACTTCCTGCATGGCGCCGCACCAGCCTGGTCAAGCGTTCCGACGTCTTCTTCCGGCTGCGCCACCTACTCAAAGAGCGCACGCCTGAGCTGTCAGCCATCGTCACGAGCGAACACGGCAAGGTTCTCTCGGATGCCGCAGGCGAAATCTCGCGCGGTCTCGAGAACGTTGAATTCGCATCCGGTCTCACCCACCTGCTGAAGGGCGAGCACTCCGAGCAGGTCTCGACCGGGGTCGATGTGCACTCGGTCAAGCAGCCCGTCGGCGTCGTCGGCTGCATCACTCCGTTCAACTTCCCCGTCATGGTTCCGCTCTGGATGGTGGCCTCAGCCATCGCCTGCGGCAACACTGTCGTGCTGAAGCCCAGCGAGAAGGACCCGTCTGCCGCGATCTTCCTCGCCAAGTTGTTCCAGGAAGCCGGCCTGCCAGACGGCGTACTCAACGTCGTTCACGGTGACAAAGAAGCCGTCGACACCATCATCGACTCCCCGGATGTCGCAGCCGTCAGCTTCGTCGGCTCCACCCCGATCGCCAAGTCGATCTACACGCGCGCAGCCGAAAACGGCAAGCGCGTGCAGGCACTGGGTGGCGCCAAGAACCACATGGTCGTCATGCCGGATGCCGACATCCCAGGGGCAGCGGATGCCGCGATCAGCGCAGCGTACGGCTCGGCCGGCGAGCGCTGCATGGCTGTCAGCGTGCTCGTCGCCGTCGGTGACATCGCCGACGAACTTGTCGAAGCCATCCGTTCACGCATGGACGGCCTCGTCATCGGCGACGGCACGAACTCGGCAAGCGAGATGGGCCCGCTGATCACGCGCGAGCACCGCGACAAGGTCGCCTCGTACGTCACCAACGCCCCAGCCGAGGGCGCAACCGTCGTCGTCGACGGCACCAAGCAGCAGTTCGACAACGACGGCTTCTTCGTGGGCGTCAGCCTGATCGACAACGTCACCACCGACATGAAGGTCTACCAGGACGAGATCTTCGGTCCGGTACTGGCCGTCGTACGCGTCGAGAACTACGACGAGGCCGTCGCGCTGATCAACTCCAACCAGTTCGGCAACGGCGTCGCGATCTTCACCCGTGACGGTGCGACAGCTCGCGCGTTCGAGTTCGACATCGAGGTCGGCATGGTCGGCATCAACGTGCCGATCCCTGTTCCCGCCGGCGTCTACTCGTTCGGCGGCTGGAAGGACTCGCTGTTCGGCGACGCCCACATCTACGGCCCCGAGAGCGTGCAGTTCTACACGCGCAGCAAGGTCGTCACCACCCGCTGGCCGAAGCCGAGCGAGTCGCAGATCAACCTCGGCTTCCCGAGCAACCACTAAGGAGCTTCGATGACTTTCGACATCACCAGCCCGCTGGCCGACGACCTGGCCACCGAGGCCGAGGTGCGTGCCAACGACCGTGGCCACGTGTTCCACTCCTGGAGCGCTCAGGCGCAGATCAATCCCCTGCCCGTCGCATCCGGTGCCGGCGCCACCTTCTGGGACTACGAGGGCAACGCGTACCTCGACTTCAGCTCCCAGCTGGTCAACCTCAACCTCGGCCACCAGCACCCCGACCTGGTTGCCGCCATCCAGGAGCAGGCCGGCCGCCTGGCCACCATCCAGCCGGCCATGGCCAATGACGTGCGCGGCGAACTCGCCCGCCGCATTTCAGAGGTCGCGCCGGGCACGCTGAACAAGGTGTTCTTCACCAATGGCGGGGCGGATGCCAACGAGTACGCCGTTCGCATGGCTCGCCGGGTCACCGGCAAGCGCAAGGTGCTCTCGATGTACCGCAGCTACCACGGCTCGACGGCCACGGCCATCTCACTGACCGGCGACCCGCGCCGGTGGGCGAACGAGCCGAGCGACGGCTCTGTCGCGCACTTCTTCGGCCCGTACCTCTACCGCTCGGCCTTCCACGCGACGACAGAAGCAGAAGAATGCGCCCGCGCGCTCGAGCACCTCGAGCAGGTCATCCAGCTCGAAGGCCCGTCGACAATCGGTGCGATCATCCTCGAGACGATCGTCGGCACCAACGGCGTGCTCGTGCCGCCGGCCGGCTACCTGCCCGGCGTGCGTGCACTCTGCGACACATACGGCATCGTCTACATCGCCGACGAGGTCATGGTCGGCTTCGGCCGCATCGGTGAGTGGTTCGCCGTCAACGCGTTCGACGTCACGCCAGACCTCATCACCTTCGCCAAGGGCGTCAACTCGGGCTACGTCCCGCTCGGCGGCGTCGTCATCTCGGATGCCATCGCGTCGTTCTTTGACGACGTGCCCTTCCCCGGTGGACTCACCTATTCAGGCCACCCGCTGGCGTGCGCTCCCGGTGTCGCGACGTTCGATGTGTTCGAGCGCGACGGCATCCTGGATCGCGTGAAGGATCTCGGGTCACGCGTCGTCGCTCCGACAGTGCAGGCATGGCGTGAGAGCCACCCCTCGGTCGGGGATGTGCGCGGAACCGGACTGTTCTGGGCCATCGAGCTCGTGCGAGACAGTGACACGGGCGAACCGTTGGTTCCGTTCAACGCCGCCGGTGCGGATGCCGCCCCGATGAACGCTGTCGCCGCCGCCTGCAAGGCTGCCGGACTCTGGCCGTTCGTCCACTTCAACCGCCTGCACATCGCTCCCCCGCTGGTGATCTCTGAAGAAGACCTCGTGCGCGGCCTCGCCATCATCGACGAGGCGCTGAAGGTAGCTGACGGCTACGTCGTCTAACCTCCACGCTGACATCTGACGCCGGCTACGACAGTAGCCACTACGGCACAGGCCGGGGACGGGAGCCATAAGCTCCCGTCCCCGGCCTTTCTGATTGCGCGAGGCTGTATTACTGAACCGACCAGCCGCCATCCGACGGCAGGATTGCACCGTTGATGTTGACGCCGTCATCGCTGAGCAAGAAGGTGATCGACGCGGCGAGCTGCTCGGCCGTGGCCAGGGACGGGATCATCGACTGGAACGGCTGCAGACGCTCACTGCCGGCCTTGGACACGTTGGCGGGGAACGGGATACCCGTTGCCACGCCACCCGGTGCGACGACGTTGACGCGGATGCCGTGCGGACCGTACTGGAACGCGGCGCTCTTGGTCATCCCGATAACAGCGTGCTTAGAGGTCGTGTAAGCGTTGCCAGACGCGTTGCCGCGCAGGCCTGCCTCGCTCGAGACATTGACGATCGAGCCGGAACCCGCGGCAACCATTGCGGGCAGAACACCGCGCGTGAGCTTGAAGGCACCCGTGACGTTGACGCCCATCACGCGGTCCCACATTGCATCGCTTGTCTCGTGCAGCGGCGAGAAGTCATCGTTGATGCCGGCCACGTTGGCCAGCCCGTCGATAGTGTCACCGGCGGCAGCGATGATCGCGTCGACCGATTCCTGCTTGGTGATGTCGCCGGGGACGGCGACCATTTCGGCACCGGGCATCGAAGCGAGAAGCTCGTCGAGCTTGTCTACTGAGACGTCGACGGCGATGACGCGCCCACCCTCGCGGGCAATGCGGCTCGCGGTTGCACGGCCGATACCTGATGCTGCACCCGTGACGATGATTGTTTTGCCCGAGAAGCGACCGTTGGTGATCTTCTCCTGCCAGCCCGATGCCTCAGCCTCAGGAATCACTCCACCGTTGACGGCCTTGACCAGGTCGTCGATGACCGACTGGGGCATCTGGCCCTGGCTGAGTGCGACCATCTGCTGCAACGGCAGGCCCAGAACCGGGGCGAGCGAAGCCTCATCGGCACCGGCTGCCGACAGCATTCCCCTGACGGCAGGTCCGCCGACCGGGTGAGCGAGCCATTCGCCGATCGTGCTGCTGCCGGTCAGTGGCGTGGATTCCGTTGCCATGTGCGCTTTCCTTTCATCGCGCTCTGGTCTCAGGGCCAGAGCGAAGCGTGTCTCCTTCGACGAAGAACAGGTGCGCACTTCGTCGTAAGTGCCCCAAGTATGGTGTCGTGCACGTGCCACCTCAAGGCATGTCCAGCTTATCCAACACATGACGGAAAACCGACAGTTGTTGGAGAAACTGTGGCGGCCCTCGTCGGAATGCTGAAAGAATCATGAGCATGGATTCCCGAGTCGCTCGCACCCGCACGAGCCTGCAGCACGCGCTGCTTGCCCTCGCTCTCGAGCATCCACTCGATGACATCACGATCGGCAGCATCACTGAGCGTGCCGGCGTCAACCGCAGCAGCTTCTATCAGCACTATTCAGACAAAGAGACGCTGCTCGCCGATGCGCTGGATGCCATCGAGGCCGAGGCAGGCGCCCAGGTGCCCGCGTTCGACGGCCCACTACCCACCCAGACCCCGAGCGATCTCGTCAGCTACCTTCGGCACTTCGAAACACATGTGGTGCTTTACCGACGCGTGTTGCTCGAGGGCGGCTCGTCGGTCGCGGCCGGGCGAATCCGCTCGCGCCTTGAGCTCGCCGCCCGCGAAGGCATCCTCTCGTCTGGCTCGACCGCGTTCGAAGGAATTCCCATCGAGGTCATCGGCGCAGGCATCACCGGCTCAGCCCTCGCTGTGATTGAGAACTGGCTCGCGCGCGACCCACTGCCGCCTGTCGAGGTCGCGGCATCCTGGCTCTGGCACGTCTTGATTGGCCCCGGCCAGCTTCGATTCAACGACTAACTCAAGCTTCTTGGTCGCGAAGGGTCGCCTGCAACTTCGCCGCCTCTTGCCCCAACGTCTCGGTCATCGCTAACCTGAGAAAAACTTGCATTTGTGCACTGTGCATCGAACGGATGCTGGGATGCACTGCTCGTTGGCTCCGTTCCGAAGCACGTCCCTCAATGGCTTCACCGGCTGGTTCACGATCGTCGCCGCATATGCGCTTTCTCGTCGCACAACCCTCTCCGGCGTGACCGCGCTTACCGCACCCTCAACCGTTGAGAGCAAAGAGGCACAGGCTCGAGGCAGCACGTACGAAGCACGAATCGAAAGGGATCGACAATGCCGTTGTATGACTTTCGTTGTCCAGAAGGGACAACTTTTGAGACCGCGTTCCCGCTGTCTGCGGTTCCCGATTCCACGATGTGCCCCGAGTGCCATCAGCCGGCCCGCCGCCAGATGAGCTCGCCTCGCCTGTCGATTGCCACGAGCGCTGAGTTCAAGCTCATCGACTCGACGAAGCGCAGCGCGCACGAACCCGAGGTGGTCTCCGGCCGAACCGGAGCAACCAAGCAGGGCACCCGATACACCAGTAACCCGTTACATCGAAAGCTTCCTCGCCCCTGATCGGGCGCCAGATCCACCCAAGTACGACATCGTTTAAGGAGAAAACACAATGCCAGAAGTGATCTTTCCGCTCGATTCGACCAAGAAGTTTGAGGATCAGGAGAAAGTCGGCCACAACCGGTGGCACCCAGAAATTCCGCCCGTTGCCACGGTCAAGGCCGGCGAAGTCTTCCGTGTCGATTGCCGAGAATGGTTCGACGGAGCCATCAAGAATGATGACTCGGCACAAGACATCCTCGATGCGCCGCTACTGACAGTTCACAAGCTCTCCGGCCCCTTCGCCGTCGAAGGTGCCAGGCCAGGCGACCTGTTGATCGTCGACATCCTCGACGTCGGTCCGATCCCCCAGGAAGACACCGGGCCGCTTGCCGGTCAGGGCTGGGGCTACACGGGCATCTTCTCCCGCAACAATGGCGGCGGCTTTCTGACAGAACAGTTCCCGGATGCCTACAAGGCAATCTGGGATTTCACCGGCCAGGTCGCGACCTCGCGCCACATCCCGGGAGTGTCATTCGAGGGCCTCATCCACCCCGGCCTGATGGGCACTGCTCCATCGGCCGCGCTGCTGGCCACGTGGAACAAGCGCGAGGGTGATCTCATCGCCACTGATCCACACCGCGTTCCGCCACTGGCCCTGCCTCCGGAGGCTGAGCACGCCGTATTAGGTGGGCTCGCCCGCGACCAGTGGGCTCGCGTGGGTGGCGAGGCCGCCCGCACGGCACCGCCTCGCGAGAACGGCGGAAACCAAGACATCAAGAACCTGTCGAAGGGGTCTCGGATCTTCTATCCGGTGTTCGTCGACGGTGCGAACCTCTCGCTCGGTGACCTGCACTTCTCGCAGGGCGATGGCGAAATCACCTTCTGCGGAGCCATCGAGATGGGCGGCTTCATCGATCTGCGCGTCGACATCATCCGCGGCGGCATGGAGACCTACGGGGTATCGGAGAATGCCATCTTCATGCCCGGTCGGGTCGACCCGCAGTTCAGCGAATGGATTGCGTTCTCTGGCACCTCGGTCACCCTCGACGGAGAGCAGCGCTACCTGGACTCGCATCTGTCCTACCAGCGCGCTTGTCTGCACGCCATCGACTACCTCACGAAGTTCGGCTACGCCCCTGAGCAGGCCTACCTGCTGCTGGGGGCGGCACCGATCGAGGGCCGACTTTCGGGCGTCGTTGACATCCCGAACTCCTGCTCGACGGTCTACATCCCCACGGCAATATTCGACTTCGACGTGAGGCCATCGGCCAGCGGGCCACACCAGATCAATCCAGGCATGGGCGCACCCCGCGCATCGAATAAGTAGGTCACGCCGCTAGCCACGAAACCGCACAAGGGTGCCAACAGGAGTTCTGTTGGCACCCTTTCGAGTTGCACAATTCGTCGCTTAGCCGAACGCGTTCAGCCCGGTCATCGCCCGGCCGAGCACAAGCTGATGGATCTCGTCTGTGCCCTCGTACGTGCGCACCGACTCCAGGTTTGCCAGGTGACGCATCACGGGGAACTCGCTGGTGATGCCGTCTCCGCCGAGGATGCTGCGCGCCTGCCTGGCGATCTCGATCGCCTCGCGCACACTGTTGAGTTTGCCGACGCTGATCTGAGCGGGTGTCAAAACACCGCGCTCCTTCAACCGGCCCAGATGCAGCGCAAGCAGCGTGCCCTTCTCGTATTCGAGAAGCATGTCGGCAAGCTTCGCCTGGGTGAGCTGCATTGCCCCGATCGGCTTGCCGAAGACTTCGCGGGTGCGTGAGCGGTCGATCGCGACCTCGAGGCAGGTCCTGGCCGCTCCCATCGCGCCCCAGACGATGCCGAATCTGGCTTCGTTGAGGCATCCGAACGGCCCAGAGAGTCCCCGCGCCCCTGGCAGCTGCGCGTCGGCAGGCACTCGCACGCCGTCGAGGATCACGTCGCACTGGATTGACGCCCGCATCGACAGCTTGTTGTCGATGGGAGTTGCGGTGAAGCCCGGTGTGTCAGTGGGCACGAGGAAGCCGCGCACACTGTCGTCGGTTGCGGCCCACACGACTGCGACATCCGCGATGCTGGCCAGGCCGATCCAGCGCTTGGTCCCGTCGATGATCCAGTCACCGTCATCTGTGCGTCGGGCAGTGGTCTGCATCGCTGCCGGATCACTTCCACCCGTCGGCTCGGTCAGCGCGAAGCAGCCGACGATCTTGCCGGCAGCCATGCCGGGCAGCCAGCGGTCCTTCTGCTCCTCAGAGCCAAACTTGGCGATCGCCGTCATCGCAAGGGATCCCTGCACAGACACGAAGGTGCGCCATCCGCTGTCTGCGGCTTCGAGCTCCTGACAGACCAGTCCGTAGCTGACAGCACTCGCGCCCGCGGCCCCGTAACCGGTGAGGTGCATGCCGAGAAAACCTGCAGCACCGAACTCGGCGATGAGCTCGCGGCGAAAGTACTTGTCGTCGAAGTCCTGCTCGATGGTGGGCAGGATGCGCTCGGTCGCGAACCGGCGGGCCTTCTGCTGCCACTCGCGTTCCTCGTCAGAGAGCAGCGCGTCGAAGTCAAAGACCTCGTCGACGTGCAGGGCCGACGAAGCGGATGCCGCTACGTCGCGGGCTGCATCATCGGATGCCGCACCGTCGCGTTCCGCCGCGGAGCCGGTTGCCGGTGTGCTGTCGGTCGTGGTCACTGGTGTCCTGCTTTCGTGTGTTCGGGAAAGTCTCGGGTTGCATCAGCTTCTGCACCCATTCGGCCCCGGCGTGCTCGCCGAGCGTCGGGGGCGATGTGCGGTACGCCGCGGGTGCGCCGGCCAGGTGGATCGGGTTCGCGACCTGCCTGCTGACCCGGCCGAGGGCATCATGCACGTCGACGACTGCGTTGAGGCCGAGGTCGTCGGCGAAGGCGAATGCCTCGTCGATGGTGTTCACCACTCCGGCCGGTACCCCGGCGTCGGTGAGGGTGTCGACCCAGGAGGCCGCGGTCCCGCTGGCCAGGCATCCGTTCATCGCTTCACGCAAGGCGGCGCGGTTCGCGACGCGCAGTTCGTTGGTCAGATAGCGCGCATCGTCGGCAAGCTCCGGCGCCCCGATCAAGCGGGCAAGGGTGCGGAACTGCCTGTCGTTGCCGACGGCGATGATGAGGGCGCGGTCGGCCGCGGGAAAAGACTCGTACGGTGCGATGCTCGGGTGCGCATTGCCCTGCCTGGCCGGCGATATCCCGGTCGCCAGTGTGCTCGACGCCTGATTGGTGAGCGCTGCAAGAAGCGTGGTGAGCAGGTCAACCTCGAGCAGCTGGGCATCTCCGGTCTCGTCACGCGCACGCAGGGCGAGCAGGATGCCACTGAACGCGTTCTGCCCGGTGAGCACATCGACGAGAGCCACACCCACCTTGCTCGGTTCACCGTCAACCGGCCCGGTGATGCTCATCAGCCCACCGACTCCCTGCACGAGCAGGTCGTACCCGGCCAGGCGCGCCCCGGCACCCGAGCCGAATCCGGTGATGGAGCAGTACACGACTCCCGGATTCTGCGAGCGCAGGGTCTCAAAATCGAGCCCGAACCTGGCCATCACACCTGGCCTGAAATTCTCGACGACCACATCGGCAGAGGCGGCGATTCGCTGCGCCTCGGCCAGCCCCGCCTCGGTCGTCAGGTCGCAGACCACCGAGCGCTTGTTGCGGTTGAGCCCGGCGAAATAGGTCGAGCCGCCCTGCGCGTCGACCGGCGGAGTCCATGCCCGGGTGTCGTCACCGGTCGGGCTCTCGATCTTGATCACGTCTGCGCCGAAGTCGGCGAGCATCATCGTGGCATATGGCCCGGCGAGCACTCGAGAGAAGTCGGCGACACGGATGCCGGCGAGCGGGCCGCGTTGCACGGCGTCAGGATCGTCCCGCACAGCGCCTCCTCGCGTCTCTGAATAGAACCGCAGAACCCGCAGCGGTCGCATCTGATTTGATCCTATACCGGATGTTTTATGCCGCTCCAGCAGGAATGGTTCGGTGATGGCCACTAGATTTGCAGCATGGCGGCTGAGCGACAACCCGGGGCGCGCGAAGCGGTCTTCGCGCAGCTCATCGAGGCCGGTCGCGCCGAACAGGTTGCCCAACGCCTCACCGACGCCATCATCCTCGGTGTCCTCGCGCCTGGCGAGCGCTTGCCGAGCGAACCCGAGCTGGCCAAGCGCTTCGGCGTCGCACTCATCACCGTGCGCGAAGGCCTCGGGGTGCTGCGCGACTCCGGGTTGATCGAGACGCGCAGGGGACGAGAGGGCGGCAGCTTCATCACCGCAAGCCCCGCTCAGCACGGCTCCCTGTTGGCGGCGAGACTCCGCGGCCTTGCCAGGGTCGACCTCAGCGATATGACCGTGTACTTCTCGACAATCGTGGCCGGCTGTGCCGAGCGCGCCGCGATGCACGCTTCGGCTGACGATGCAGTGCGGTTGGCCACCTGGCTGGCCGGTGCCGATTGGAGTACTGCGTCGGCAGCACGCAGCAACGCGGGCGGATTCTACCTGGAGCTGGCCGTCCTCAGCCAGTCGGCGCGCCTCGTGCGCGAACAGATCAGCCTGCAGGCCGACTTCGGCCCACTGCTGCTGCTCGCCATGACAGACGAGCAGGCCAGAGCCCGGCTTGCGGCCGAGAATGCGCTGATCGCCCAAGCGATCAGCGCGCAGGATGCCGTCACCGCCCGTACCCTCGTCGCAACCCAGATCCAGGAACTGGCCGAGTGGCTGCTTGCCGCAAAGACGACGATTGAGCGAGGAGGTCGCCTCGATGACGACGCCTGAGACGGCTGACAGCACTGAGACCGCTGACGGCACTGAGCACCTTGACGGCACTGAGCACGCTGGCAGGGCCACGATGGCACGCGCCGAGACCACGCCGGTCGAAGTGGCCGCGGCCGTCGACATCCTCTTCGAGCAGATCTTCGTGCGACTCGACGAATGGCGCACTGTGGTCGCCGACTCCGGCGAGCAGATCACCCCCGGCGACCTCGATGCCCTGGTCGAAGATCTCGTCGTGTCCGAACTTGCGCAGCCCGCCCCGTTGTTCATCGGTGCCGGCTTCATAACGGCCGGCGACTTCGTGAACGGCACAGACGTGCACTTCTCCTGGTGGCTCGGACCATTCGAGGGCAACCCGATCCTCGGCCGCACCACCGAACCGACCAAACTCGACCTGACCGCCCGCATCCACACTGAATACCTGCGCGATTTCCGCTCGCTCGAGTGGTACAGCATCCCGGAGACCACCCGGCACGCACACGTGACGGGGCCGTACGTCGATCACCTCTGCACCTTCGAGTACATCCTCACCATCACGGTTCCGGTGTACGCGAACGACGACCGGATGATCGGCGTCGTCGGAGTGGATGTCGCGGTGCGCACGCTTGAAACCCAACTTCTTGGCCTGTTCCTCGACTGCCCCCTCTCCCTCGCCATGCTCAGCGACGCTGGTCGAGTGATCATGTCGACGGATCCCGCGGTGTCACCCGGTTCGCTGCTCACCGCGCACAGACGCTTGCCCTGCCCAACGACCCCCTTCGCCCTCGCCATCCTCTGACCGGTACCGGCTGCGCGAGATCGGAGTTGTGGTCGTTCTGAGTGCAGAATAACGACCACGACTCCGATCTCGCGCCCGCTGTACGGACTGTCCAAACCCTCACCCGATTCAGACGGAGCGTCCATATCGGAGCTGAGCGGCGCCCCTTATGATGGTGGGCAACTGTGTGAGAAGGAGCCCCCATGAGTGACTACGCCGTCATCAACCCCGCGACCGGAGAAACGGTCAAGACCTATCCCCTGATCACCGATGAGCAGCTCGACGCAGCTGTCGCATCCGCTGATGCCGCTCACCGCGACTGGTCACGCCAGAGCACCGTCGAAGAGCGCGCAGCCCTCATCCGCCGTGTCAGCGAGCTGCACACAGAGCGCCGAGAGGAGCTTGCAGCCATCATCGTGCGCGAGATGGGCAAACCTATCGAGCAGGCCCTCGGTGAGGTCGACTTCAGCGCTGACATCTACGCCTACTACGCCGACAACGCTGTCGAGCTGATGAAGGATGAGCCGATCACACTGCTCGCCGGCGAAGGCTCAGCGCTCATCCGCCGCAGCTCACTCGGCGTGCTGCTCGGCATCATGCCGTGGAACTTCCCGTACTACCAGGTCGCCCGTTTCGCAGCCCCCAACCTCATCGTGGGCAACACCATTCTGCTCAAGCACGCCGGGCAATGCCCCGAGTCGGCAGCGGCGATCGAGCAGATCTTCCTGGATGCCGGATTCCCCGTCGGCGCGTACGTCAACATCTACGCCAGCAACGAGCAAATCGCCACCGTCATCGCCGACCCGCGCGTGCACGGCATCTCGCTCACCGGCTCTGAGCGTGCCGGTGCGGCCGTCGCCGAGGTTGCCGGCCGCAACCTCAAGAAGGTCGTGCTCGAGCTCGGCGGCTCTGACCCGTTCATCCTGCTGTCGACAGACGACCTCGACGCCACCGTCGAAGCAGCCGTCGCCGCCCGTCTCGACAACAACGGCCAGGCCTGCAACGCGGCCAAGCGCTTCATCGTTGCCGACGATCTCTACGACTCGTTCCTCGAGAAGTTCAACGCCGCGATCGGCGCTGTGACGCCAAGCGACCCCACCTCGCCCGACACAGTTCTCGGCCCGCTCTCCTCGGAGCTCGCGGCAGAGCGCCTGCAGGACCAGCTCGACCGCGCAGTCGCTCAAGGTGCCACTGTCGCCGTCGGCGGCGAGCGCAACGGAACCTACTTCCCGTCGACGGTGCTCACCGATGTCACCCCCGACAATGACGCGTACCACGAGGAGTTCTTCGGGCCGGTGGCCTCGGTCTTCCGTGCAACCTCAGAGGATGACGCCATCCGCCTCGCGAACGACACCCCGTTCGGTCTCGGTTCCTACGTCTTCACAACTGACGCTGAGCAGGCCATCCGCGTGGCCGACCGCATCGAAGCCGGCATGGTGTTCATCAACCTCGTCGGTGCCGATGGCGCCGAGCTGCCCTTCGGTGGCGTCAAGCGCTCAGGCTCCGGCCGCGAGCTCGGCCGCTTCGGTGCGGATGAGTTCGTCAACAAGAAGATGATCCGCATCGGCTAATCGCCATCGCAGCACCGACACGGTTGGCGGCAGGAGAATTCCTGTCGCCAACCGTTTTGTTTAAGCTCAGCGCTTGACCGGGGCCAGCGCGCGTACGATCTCGTCGACGCGCTCCTTGGCGTCACCGAACAGCATGCGGGTGTTATCGCGGTAGAACAGCGGATTTTGCACGCCGGCATAGCCCGGCGCCATCGAACGCTTGAACACGATGACTTCCTCGGCCTCCCAGACTTTTAGCACCGGCATCCCGGCGATCGGGCTTGTCGGGTCTTCGGCCGCCGCCGGATTGACGGTGTCGTTGGCGCCGATCACGAGCACCACTGAGGTGCTGGCGAAATCGTCGTTCACTTCGTCCATCTCAAGCACGATGTCGTACGGCACCTTCGCCTCGGCGAGCAGCACGTTCATGTGCCCCGGCAGGCGACCGGCAACCGGGTGGATGCCGAAGCGCACCTCGACGCCACGCTCGCGCAGCAACTTCGCCAGCTCGGCTACCGGGTACTGGGCCTGAGCGACGGCCATGCCGAAGCCCGGGGTGATGATGACCGACTTCGCGCTGGCCAGCAGCTCTGCCACCTCCTGCGCGCCGACCTCGCGGTACTCACCCTCGACCTCGTCGCTCTTCGCGGCCGCCACAGCACCGAAACCACCGGCGATGACCGAGATGAATGAGCGGTTCATGGCCTTGCACATGATGTACGAGAGGTAGGCACCCGACGACCCAACGAGGGCACCGGTGATGATCAGCAGGTCGTTGTTGAGCAGGAATCCACTGGCGGCAGCCGCCCACCCCGAGTAACTGTTCAGCATCGAGACCACGACGGGCATATCGCCGCCGCCGATCGACGCCACCAGATGCCAGCCGAGCAGAAGGGCCAGTGCGGTGACCGCGATCAGCAGCGCAAGGTCGGGGGCGATGACGAACCACGCGGTGAGCGCGGCGAACAGCACAAGCGCGCCGAGGTTCAGCACGTTGCGGCCGGGCAGCACGAGAGGCGCTGACTTCATTCGAGCCGACAACTTGAGGTACGCCACGATCGAGCCCGTAAAGGTGACACCGCCGATGAAGACGCCGACGAACACCTCGCCGAGGTGGATTCCCACGAGCTCGGCAGGGATGTCGCCGTGCTCCAGCCAACCGTTCCAGCCGATCAGCACTGCCGCGAGACCGACAAAGGAGTGCAGCAACGCGATGAACTGCGGCATCCCGGTCATCTCCACTTTGGCGGCTCGCCAGAGCCCAACGGCGGCTCCGATCACGACGGCGATGAGCAGCAGTGCGATCGCCACGCCATCAGCGATGTCGAGCACGAGCGCCAGGGTCGCGACCAACGCCAGTGCCATACCGGTGATGCCGTACCAGAGGCCGCCCTGAGATGTCTCGTACTTTGACAATCCACCGAGGCTCAGAATGAAGAGCAGTGCCGCGATCAGGTAGGCAGCGGTGGCGATTGCAGTGATCATGAGTTGCCCTTCGAGAACATGCGCAGCATGCGCCGGGTCACGGCGAAACCGCCGAAGATATTGATGCTCGCCAGCAACACGGCCACGAAGGAGAGCGTGCGGGTGACCGGATCGTCGCCGACCAGCTGCAGCATCGCACCGACGACGACGATGCCGCTGATGGCGTTGGTGATCGACATCAGCGGGGTGTGCAGGGCGTGGTTCACCTTGCCGATCACGTAGAAACCGATCACGACCGACAGCGTCAGCACGGTGATGTGCCGCGGTAGCGGGTCGGGGGCGATCGCAATCAGCAGGAATAGCACGGCCACACCGACGGCGGTGATGGCGATGCGGGCGCGGCCGCTCATGCCAGCTTTCGCCACCACTGGCTGGGCGGACGCGGCGCCAGCGGCAGCCACCGGCGCGGCCGAGACCTGCACGGGCGGCGGCGGCCACAGCTTCTCGCCATCCAGCGTGACGATGATCGAGCGCTGCACGATGTCGTCCTGGTCGAGCACGAGCTCGCCGTCCTTGCCCGGGGTAAGCAGCTTCAGCAGGTTGACCAGGTTCTGGCCGTACAGTTGCGAGGCCTGCGCCGGCAGTCGGCGGGCCAGGTCGGTGTATCCGATGATCGTGACGCCGTTGGCCGTCACGACCTTTTCGCCAGCAACTGTGCCCTCGACGTTGCCACCGTTGGCCGCGGCCAGGTCGACGATGACAGAGCCAGAGCTCATCGACGCGACATCCGCTGCGGTGATGAGGATGGGGGCAGCGCGACCCGGAATGTTCGCGGTGGTAATGATGACGTCAACCTCGCGCGCCTGCTCCGAGTACAGCTCGGCGGCGCGGCGGTTGTAGTCCTCGCTGGTGGCCTTGGCGTAGCCGTCGGTCGAGACACCCTGATCGGCGACCTCAACGGCCAGGTAGCTGCCGCCGATCGACTTAACCTGGTCGGCCACCTCTGGCCGCGGGTCGGTGGCGCGCACGATGGCACCGAGTGCGGATGCCGCACCGATGGCGGCGAGGCCGGCCACCCCGGCACCCGCGACAAGCACCTTGGCCGGTGGAACCTTGCCGGCCGCAGTGATCTGACCGGTAAAGAATCGGCCGAAGGCATTCGCCGCCTCGACAACGGCGCGGTACCCGGCGATGTTCGCTGTCGATGACAGCACGTCCATCGACTGTGCCCGCGAGAGCCGCGGGACGGCATCCACAGCGAGCGCCGTAATGGGGTACTGCGTGAGCTTCTCGACGAGGTCGGGGTTCAGCCCGGGGCTCAGCCAGCTCAACACGGTTGACCCACTCTTCAACCGAGCGAGCTCCGCGTCGTTGGGCGCGTTCAGCTTGAGCACGACATCGGCGTTCCATGCGTCCGCCGTCTGGACGATGGCCACACCGGATGCCGCATAGTCGGCATCCGGGTAGCTGGCCCGCTCACCAGCGCCGGACTCGACGACTACCTCGTAGCCGAGCTTCACCAGCTGGCTGACGGTTGACGGGGTACCGGCGACCCGTGTCTCCCCCGGGGAAGACTCGGTGACAATTCCAATTCTCAATTTCGGCTCCTTTGCCCAACGACAACCTACTGGCTCTGGCAAAGGTCAGCCCCAGAACCGCGCGCTCTTCTGACGAAGGAATCGCGATTCTTAACATAAACCGCGGAAATTCAGGTATCGACGGTCGAGGGGTCGCCCACTTTTGCCCGTGTAAACGCTCACGCACTAGTCAAAACCGGTGACCCCTCGAACACCCCGACAATCAATCATCCGGTTCTATAGCTTTGCCCTCGCTCTTTCGCTATGTTTGGCTCACCCACTGAGGCTCCTGGCCGTGGCGGCCAGCGGTCTCCTTACGGATTGATCCCCGAAAGGTCACCATGTCAGTAGATGTGCCAGCGAAGAACGGGCTCGACGACGGCGAGCACCTCAGGGTGCTCGGTTACGACAACTCGTTCAACCGGTCGATGTCGCTCTGGGCCAATTTCGCCCTCGGATTCACGTATCTCTCGCCGCTCGTCGGCGTGTACTCGCTCTTCGCCGTCGCCATGACTGTCGGTGGACCGCCCTCGATCTTCTGGCTATTCATCGTGGGCGGCGGGCAGCTCCTCGTTGCCCTCGTCTTCGGCGAGGTCGTTTCGCAGTACCCGATCGCCGGCGGCATCTACCCCTGGACAAGACGCCTCTGGGGTAAGCGCTACGCCTGGATGGCAGCGTGGGTCTACGTCTGGGCGATGCTCGTGACGATCACCGCTGTCGCCGAGTTCGGCAGCGGATTTTTGGCCAGCCTATTCGATGCCCCGCTCACCAAGGACGTGACACTCTGGCTGTCGATCCTCTTCCTTGTCGTCGCATTCGCCTTCAACTTCTCCGGCACCAAGATGCTGGCCCGCGTCGCTCGCATTGGGCTGGCCGCGGAGCTTGTCGGCGTGATCGCCGTCGGACTCTACCTGCTCATCTTCCAGCGCCAGCAGCAGTTCAGCATCTTCTTCGACTCGATGGGGGTCGAAGGTGATGGCAGCTACGGCGCAGCTTTCCTCGGCGCAGCCCTGGCCGGTTTGTTCTTGTTCTACGGCTTTGAAGCCTGCGGTGACGTCGCCGAAGAAGTGAAGGACCCGGCCCGTCGCATCCCGAAGGCAATGATCATGACGATCCTCGTCGGCGGTGTCTCGGCGCTGTTCGCCTTCGCCGGCTACGTGATGGCGGCTCCCGACCTGCAGGCGATCGTCGACGGCACCGATGCCGACCCGATTCCCGCAATCCTCGAGTCGACGCTCGGTACCGTCGGAGCCAAGATCTTCCTGGTCATCGCCGTCACGGCATTCCTGTCCTGCGTGCTCAGCCTGCAGGCCGCAGCGAGCCGCTTGCTGTTCTCCTTCGCGCGCGACGGCATGCTCCCCGGACACCGCTGGCTCGCACACGTCTCGCCGCGCACCGCGGTGCCGGTCAATGCGCTGATCGTGGCCAGCACCATCCCGCTGCTGCTGTGCGTGCTGATCTACGTGGGCTCAGACGCCCTGCTCACCCAGATCACCGCATTCGCTGTGATCGGCATCTATGTCGCATTCCAGGCTGTCGTACTCGCCGCTCTCCGCCAGCGCATCAAGGGCTGGAAGCCGGCAGGACCATTCAGCCTGGGCGTCGCCGGCTACGTCGTCAACGTGCTCGCCCTGCTCTACGGCATTTTCGCCATCGTGCTGCTGGCAACGCCCGGTACCTCCGGCGTGTTCCTCGACGACTGGATCGTATTGATCGGCCTCGGCATCGTGATGATCAGCGGGCTGCTCTACCTGCTGATCGCCCGCCCAGACCAGAAGTCAAACGCACCAGAAGGCGACGCGATTGCCGTTGCCGAGCAGTTGCGGGCACACGCCGGCTAGCGGATGATCGGGTGTACGCCTCGCGAGGAGTACACCATGGAGATTCTGCAGGTTGCCCAGCACGCCGATGACCTCGACCGTGCTGCCGTCTTCTACACCGACCTTCTCGGTGGACCGCCGGCAGCACGGTTCGATCCGCCCGGCCTGGTGTTCTTCAACATCGGAGTCTCGCGGCTGCTGCTGGAGCAGGCGGCGGCATCCGCTCTCATTTATCTGCAGGTGGATGACGTGCGCGAGACCATCGGGCGGCTGCGCCTCCGCGGTGTCGTCATCGTCGATGAACCCCACGTGATCTTCAGCCACACCGACGACACCCTGGGCCCGGCGGGCACCGACGAGTGGATGGCGTTCATCACCGACAGTGAAGGCAACACCGTCGGGTTGGTCAGCTTCGAGCCGCGCCATGACCCCTGAGGGTTGCTGGTGCTACGACCCCGAGCTCTGCTCCATGCCCATCCGGCGCAGCACCAGGTTTTCAGCAATCTGAGCGAGGCCATAAAGCGTCAGTGACACGATCGTGATCACCACCACCGACGACCACACCTCGAAGTTCTTCACCTGGGCCACCGCCGTCACAATCCCGTTGCCGAGGCCCTGCCCCGTTGCCAGCCATTCGGCCAGCAGCGACCCGGTGATGGCGCCAGGGATCGAGATCTTCACTGCAGCGAAGAACGACGGCAGCGATCCGGGGAATGCGACCTTCCGCAGCACGGTGAACGCATTGCCGCCATAGACGGTGACAACATCCGCAATCTGCGGCGACGGACTCCGCAGCCCGAACGCAATATTCACCAGCGCCGGGAACAGCACCACGATGCCACCCATCACGGCGGCAACGGATGCCCCACGCCCGACGACCAGGATGATCACGGGGGCCAGAGCCACCAGCGGCACAGAACGCAGTAACAGCGCGAGAGGCATCAGAGCACTCTCGATGCCGCGGGACAGCGTGAAGATCGTGGCCAGTACCGTTGCAGCAAGCAGGCCTGCGACGAACCCGATGAATGCATCATTCAGGGTGACGAGCAGGTTCTCCCCGATGACTGCACGGTTCTCCGCAGCCGCGGGAACCGTGAACATCCAGTTCCAGACGTCGAGCGGGCCCTTGGCAATGAAGGGAGAGATGTTCAGCAGCAACAACAGTCCCTGCCAGGCCACGAGCACCAGCACGAATGTGATGATGCCCGTCAGCAGGCTCTTGCCGAGCGAACGGCCCATGCTTCGCGTCGCGTTCATCGTGCACTCCGACCGTGTGACCATGGCGCTACTGCCCTGGCGATGAGCCCGAACAATACGTAGCCGATTCCGGCGACAAGCCCTGAAATAATGGCGAGTCCCCAGACCCGATCGACGTTGGCCGACGAGCCTGCGGCGAGAAGCGCAACACCGAGGCCGCGTTCAGCTCCGCCCATGTATTCGCCGAGCACCGCACCGAGGAACGCGGCGGGGGCCGCGACCTGCAGGGCGTTCAACACGCTCGGGAGCCCGGCGATCAGACGGACCTTGCGTAACTGGGTGAACCGGTTGCCACCGTAGACGGTGACGATGTCGAGGCTGGCGGCATCCGCTGCTTTGAGACCGACGAGTGAACCGACAACGGTGGTGAAGAAGACCGAAAGAGCGGCAAGGAACACCGCAGTACCGGAGATGCCGTCGCCTGTCGACGGGCCGATCACGATGTAGGCGATGGGGCCGATCGCAACGATCGGTATGCAATAGGTGATGACAGCGACCTGCATGGCGGTTTTCTCGATGCGGGGAAAGATGAGCACCAACACGGCAAGCACAAGCGCGAACAGGTTGCCCCAGAAGAATCCGATGCTGGCCTCGGTCGTCGTTGCCACGACATGTGGCCAGTAGAACGCGAAACCGTCAGTGAACAACTGGCTGACGACGGCACCTGGCGTCGGGATGGCTCCGCCGGGTGCGGCGCCGACGCTCTGGAAGACGGTGAGGGCGCTGATCCACCACAGGGCGATGATGACGACGCCGCCAATGACGCCTGTCGCCCACTGCGGCAGGCGTCTGATCGCTGCCATTAGTGCGCCACAGCAGCCGCAGTGTCTCCGAAGAGCAGATCGGAAGCGCGGTCGTGCAGGGCGTGGAACTCGGGGGTGCGCATGATGTCTGGATGACGCGGGCGCGGGAGGTCGATGTCGATGACCTCCTTGATACGACCGGGCCGCGGGCTCATGACCGCGACCTGGTCCGACAGGAAGATGGCCTCTGAAATACCGTGGGTAACCATCAGCGTCGTCGCCGGCTTCTCGGTCCAGATGCGCAGCAGTTCGACGTTCAGGCGCTGGCGCGTCATGTCGTCGAGCGCACCGAACGGCTCGTCGAGCAGCAGCACGGATGGCTTGAGCACGAGAGACCTGGCGATCGACACCCGCTGGCGCATGCCGCCGGAGAGCTGGGCCGGCTTGGCCTTCTCAAATCCCTCGAGGCCGACAAGGGCGATGAGTTCAGAGACGTAGTCGTTGTCAACGGGAAGACCGGCGACCTCGAACGGGAGCTGGATGTTCGCGCGCACTCCGCGCCACGGCAGCAGGGCGGCGTCCTGGAACGCGATTCCGAGCTCGTGTTCTTTTCGCAGTTCCTGCGGCGTCTTGCCGTCAACTAGCGTGGTGCCGCTGGTCGCGTTCTCCAGCCCGGCCAGGATGCGGAGGATCGTCGATTTGCCACAGCCTGACGGCCCGAGCAGCGAGAGGAAGCTGCCCTTCTCGGTGTGCAGTGTGGCGTTCTCGAGTGCGACGACCTCCTTCCGTCCGACAGCAAAGGTCTTGTGAAGTCCGGAAATGTGAAGGCCGGTACCCGAGGTGGTCCCTCGGATACCGGCATCTGTGGTGCTCAACTGTCGCGCCGTCCCTTATCGATCGGTGTGAAGCGGTGTGTCGTCGACTCGTGCTTACTTGCTGTAAGCGATGAGGTCGGGGTTCTCCTTGTAGACCTCGGCCAGGAGGCTCATGTCGAAGAGCTTGTCAGCAGTGACACCAATGCCGGCGGCCTTCAGTGTTGCGATGCTCTGTTTCTGCAGCTCAGACGTGACTGTGAAGAGGCCGTTCTTGACGGTGTCGGCGCTAACGACGAGGTCGGTCGACTGCACTGACGCCTGCTTCGACTCCTTGGCCATGGTCAGTCCGAGTTCTGCGCCGTAGGTGTCAACGACGTAGGTCGCTGCGGCCTCAGGGTCGTTGATCGCATCGGACCAGCCCTTGATCTCGGCGATCAGCAGCGCCTTCAGCTTCTCGCGGTTGTTCGCTATGGAGTCATCTGACGCGATGAACGTCTCGGCGACGAACGGCAAGCCATTGTCGGCCAGCGGCAGGTTGACGGGGTCGAGGCCGGCCAGGTCTGCATCGATTGCCTCGTTGGTCAGGTAGCCGAACCAGCCATCGACTTCGCCGTTGAACAGCGGGGTCGGGTCGTACTCGACCGGCACGGTCGTCACTTCGCTGTCGGTGAGGTCGTTGACTGCAAGGAAGGCTTCCCACAGGTTCATGTTGCTGGCCTGCACGCCGACCGTCTTACCCTTCAGCGCGTCGACGGTGCTGATGTTGCCGACGCCCTTCAACGACAGGATGGTGAACGGGTTCTTCTGGTAGGTCGCTCCGATGATCTTGATCGGCGCTCCCTCATTGGCGATGACGGTGCCGGTGGAGATCGCATTGCCGAGGGCAAGGTCAACGTTGCCGGAGATGACTGTCGCCTCGGCCGAAGTGGGCGGGCCGGCAACCAGGTCGACTTTCCCGAGACCGGCCTCGGCGTAGTAGCCATTCTTCTCAGCGACGAATTCACCCATGAATTCGGCGTTTTTGATCCAGGACAGCTGAATGCTCGCGTCACCGAGTGCTACCTTACCGCCGGAGGCGCTGGAGTCTGGGCCGGAACCCGTGTCGGCCGCGCAGGCGCTGAATGCCAGGGCGGCGACAGCAGCAACGGCTGCCAGCTTTCCGAATCGGAAGGCCACTGAACGGGGAGATCTCGAAGATCGCTGCGTCATGGGGTCGTGTCTCTCTCTGAGGATTGATCCAGTGCTGCTGGTGGGGGAATGCGATCAGACTAGATCGCTCACATGACGCCCCTGGATCGGGCGTGTTTCAAGCGCATTGCGTGATGAACTCGTGACATTTGCGCTCCCATCAGCAGCATCACGGCGACAGCAGCATGCTGCGAAACATCGGGGAAACCAGGTCTTGATATGGTCCAGAGACCGGATGAGAAAGGCGCATCAACCATGCCCGCAACAACCCCCACCCGCGAGTTCGTGCTCGGCTTGCCCAAGAGCGAACTCCACCTCCACCTTGAGGGCACCCTGGAGCCCGAGCTCAAGCTGGCCCTGGCCACCCGCAACGGTGTCGACATCGGCCAGAGCACCGTCGAAGAGGTGCGCAAGACATATGTCTTCGACTCGCTCGCGAGCTTCCTGGGCGTGTACTACCCGGCGATGAATGTGCTTGTCGAGGAGCAGGACTTCTACGACTTGGCCAGCGCATACTTCCTGCGTGCCGCCACCGACGGCGTGCGCCGCGTTGAGGCGTTCTTCGACCCACAGGCACACACGTCCCGTGGCGTACCGATCGAGAACGTCATCCTCGGCTGCTCGCGCGCGGCAACGGATGCTGCAGACTTCGGCATCTCCGCCGACCTGATCCTCTGCTTCCTGCGTGACTTCACCGCAGAGAGCGCGCTGGCCACCCTGCAGGAGGCGCTGCCGTACAAGGATCTCTTCATCGGTGTCGGTCTCGATTCTGACGAACGCGACAACCCACCGGCGAAGTTTGCCGAAGTCTTTGCACTGGCACGCTCCGAGGGCCTCATGCTTACCATGCACTGCGACATCGACCAGGTCGGCAGCATCGAGAACATCCGCCAGGTGCTCGAAGAGATCAAGGTCGACCGCATCGACCACGGCACGAATATCGTCGAGAACCCTGAGCTGGTCGAGCTGGTGCGCGAACGGGGCATCGGTCTCACCTGCTGCCCCGTCTCCAACAGCTTTGTGACCAGCGACATGAAGGCCACAGAGATCGTCGAACTGCTCGGCCGCGGCGTCAAGGTCACGGTGAACTCGGATGACCCTGCATACTTCGGCGGCTACATCGCCGACAACTACCTCGCCCTGATCGAGAAGAGCGGCCTGGGCATCGACGACGTCGTGACTCTCGCGAAGAACTCGTTCGAGGCCTCGTGGCTGGCCGATGACGAGAAGGCATTGCACCTGGCAGAGATCGACCACTACGTGGAGTCGTATTCGGATGCCGCGGCATCCGCTACAGCTGCGGAATCCGTTTAGCGCTCACTCGCGGTAGGTACGCAGAAAGGCCCGTCCAGTGGACGGGCCTTTCTGTGTTGTTCCGAAGAACGAGTTACAAACTACTTAGATGCTGTTCACATCGAGGGGGATGCCAGGACCGAACGTGGTCGAGACAGCACCCTTCATGATGTAACGGCCCTTGGAGGAGCTCGGCTTCAAGCGAACGATCTCTTCGAGTGCTGCCGAGATGTTCTCGTCAAGCTGCTCAGCGGTGAAGGAAGCCTTGCCAACGACGAAGTGCACGTTGGAGTGCTTGTCAACGCGGAACTCGATCTTTCCACCCTTGATGTCGGAGACAGCCTTCGCGACGTCGGGCGTCACGGTACCGGTCTTCGGGTTCGGCATCAGACCACGCGGGCCGAGGACCTTACCGAGGCGACCGACCTGGCCCATGAGCTCAGGGGTTGAGACGGCGGAGTCGAACGAGGTGTAACCAGCGGCTACCTTCTCGATCAGCTCGGTGCCACCGACCTCGTCTGCACCGGCTGCGATTGCAGCTTCGGCAGCGGGGCCCGTTGCGAAGACGATGACGCGGGCGGTCTTACCGGTACCGTGCGGAAGAATCACGGTGCCGCGAACCATCTGGTCTGCCTTGCGGGGGTCAACACCAAGCTTGAGGGCAACCTCAACGGTGGAGTCGAACTTGGCTGAACCGGTCTCCTTGGCGAGGGCGACTGCTTCGGCCGGGGTGTAGAACTTGTCGGCTGCGATCTTCTCGACCGCGGCCCGGTAAGCCTTTGACTTCTGTGCCATTTGATTCTCCTGTAATGCTACTGAGACTGTGGTGCGAGCCTGGCCGGCTCTTCCACGTGATGCCTACGACCACTGTCGTCGGCGTAAATGCTGATGAACGGGAAGGACTAGCCTTCTACCGTGATGCCCATTGAACGAGCGGTGCCTGCGATGATCTTCGACGCTGCGTCGAGGTCGTTCGCGTTGAGGTCAACCATCTTGGCCTCGGCAATGTCGCGGACCTGAGCCTGCGTGAGCTTGGCAACCTTGACGGTGTGCGGGGTTCCTGAACCCTTTGCAACACCAGCTGCCTTCTTGATGAGCTCAGCTGCCGGCGGGGTCTTCAGGATGAACGTGAACGAGCGGTCCTCGTAAACGGTGATTTCAACCGGAACAACGTTTCCGCGCTGTGATTCTGTCGCAGCGTTATACGCCTTGCAGAACTCCATGATGTTGACGCCGTGCTGACCGAGCGCCGGACCAATGGGCGGTGCTGGGTTGGCGGCGCCGGCCTTGATCTGAAGCTTGATCAGACCAGTAACCTTCTTCTTCGGTGCCATAGTTCTATTCCTTTTCGGTGATCGAGCCTGTCGAGATTCCTCGACGAGGTTCTCCCGCTACCCCGGCGATTCCGAGGCGCGGTAGTTGAGGGGAGTTGTTAGAGCTTGGTGACCTGGTCGAAGCTGAGCTCGACCGGGGTCTCACGCTCGAACAGGGAGACGAGCACGATGAGCTTGCCGCTCTCCGGCTTGATCTCGCTGATCGAACCGGGAAGGCCAGCGAACGAGCCTTCCTTGATCGTGATGGTCTCGCCGATCTCGAAGTCGACTTCGGCCGGGATGACGCGAGCCTGAGCTCGTCCAGCCTGTCCGCCGCCAGCCTTGGCAACCGGGACGTCCTTGATCTCGACCAGGCTCTTCAGCATGCCGAATGCCTCTTCGAAACGAAGCGGGGTCGGGTTGTGCGAGTTGCCCACGAAGCCGGTGACGCCAGGCGTGTGGCGAACCACTGACCAGCTGTCTTCGTTCAGGTCCATGCGAACCAGTACGTATCCGGGGATACGGACGCGAGTGACCATCTTGCGCTGGCCATTCTTGATCTCGACGACGTCTTCCATCGGAACCTCGACCTGGTAGATGAAATCTTCCATGGCCATCGACTGCTTGCGGTTCTCGATGTTCTGCTTAACGCGGCGTTCAAAGCCGGCGTAAGAGTGAATTACGTACCACTTGCCCGGTGCGAAGCGCAGTTCCTTGCGGAACTCGTCGTAGGGGTCTTCTGATACTTCTTCTTCGGCTTCGACAGCTTCTACAGCTGCTTCTGCCTCTTCGACCGAGTCAATGTCGAGTGCGTCATCGACGACCGCATCGGCTTCAGGGTCGGTGGAATCAGCAAGCGCGTCGAGTGCGGCGTCGAGGTTGTCTTCAACGTCGGCGTTCTCGTCTTCGACGTGCAGTGCAATCTCTTCAGCGGCTTCAACCGAGTGCTCTTCAGCGGCCAGTACGTTACCGGACTGGGCTTCGTCGTCTTCAGCGGACTGTTCGGCGGCAGTCGCCCAGTCGACGTCGTCGTAATTCGTCTCAGACACTAAATCTCAATCCTTCTCTGTTGCATGGGCACGAAATCTTTACCCGTGCAGCGTTGCGATGTCAGTCGCGCAGGTGCCACCGGGACGGTGGCGGCGGGTCTTAGCCGCCTGGCGTTCCAAATACATAGGTCACGGTGAGGGCAAACACCCAGTCAAGCAGCGAGACCAGGGCCATCATGATCACCACGAAGACCAGCACGACACCGGTGTAGCTCAGAAGCTCTTTGCGGGTCGGTGTAACGACCTTCTTGAGCTCCGCGATGACCTGCTTCACGAACAGGGACATCCGAGCGAACGGGCCACGCTTAGTTTCGCGCGCCTTCTTCGCGTTGGCGACGATTTCCTCACTGGGTTCGTCGAGAACTTTTCGGGCCACCTATTACACCTTTCGTGGGCCAGTGGAAATACCACCGACTTGCAGGGCGGACAGGACTCGAACCTGCAACCTGCGGTTTTGGAGACCGCTGCTCTACCAATTGAGCCACCACCCTATGGGCCGAAACCCTGAGCCGAAACCCAGATGCTCCTTCGCATATGCCTATTCAATCAACACAATGGCCAATTCACCAAAATGAACATCAAAAAAGGGCGCAAAAAAGCATGGCAGATTTCAACTACCTAGATCAAGTGTAGGTCACTCGCGGGGTGGCTGTAAAGCTGGGCCCCTGAGCATCCGCTACTAGATCGTTTTCATACGGCGTACGTATTACAGAGTAGTCGCTCTGGGCAGCCGCCGTGCGCCCCCGTATGCTCGTAGCGTGACCAACGAACTCCCACGAATCTCGAACCGCGTCGGCTCAATCGCAGAGTCGGCAACCCTCAAAGTCGATGGCAAGGCCAAGGCCCTGCAGGCTGCCGGTCGCCCGGTTATTAGCTATGCAGCTGGCGAGCCTGATTTCGCAACTCCCGAGCACATCGTTGAGGCCGCGTTGGCCGCAGTACGGGATCCGAAGAACTATCGGTACACCCCAGCAGTCGGACTTCCCGAGCTGCGTGAGGCAGTAGCGGCGAAGACGCTCCGCGACTCAGGTCTGGAGGTGTCGCCCAGCCAGGTGATCATCACCAACGGCGGCAAGCAGGCCGTATACCAATCGTTCGCGACGCTGCTCGACCCGGGCGACGAGGTTCTCGTGCCCACGCCGTACTGGACCACCTACCCCGAAGCCATCAAGCTTGCCGGCGGCGTGCAGGTCGACGTCTTCGCCGGCAGCGACCAGGGTTACCTCGTCACTGTTGAGCAGCTGGAAGCCGCTCGCACCGAGCGCACCAAGGTGCTGCTGTTCGTGTCGCCCTCCAACCCGACGGGTGCCGTCTACTCGCCTGAGCAGACCCGCGAGATCGGCGAATGGGCCGACGAACACGGCCTCTGGGTCATCACCGACGAGATCTACCAGAACCTCACCTATGACGGCGTGCGCGCTATCTCCATCGTCGAGGCAGTGCCGGCGCTTGCCGACCGCACAATCCTGGTGAACGGCGTTGCCAAGACCTACGCTATGACCGGATGGCGCGTGGGATGGATGGTCGGCCCGGCCGACGCCATCAAAGCTGCAGGCAACCTGCAGTCGCACCTGTCGTCGAACGTGTCGAACATCTCGCAGCGTGCAGCCATCGCAGCGCTCAACGGTCCGCAGGATGCAGCCATCGCGATGCGCGAGGCCTTCGACCGCCGCCGCAAGCTGATCGTCGCAGAGCTGAACAAGATCCCCGGCCTGATCACGCCGACGCCGCAGGGCGCCTTCTACGTCTACCCGGATGTCACCGGTCTGCTCGGCAAGACCTGGGGCGGGGTCACTCCGACGACATCCCTTGAGCTGGCCGACCTCATCCTTGACCAGGCCGAGGTTGCCGTCGTGCCAGGCGAGGCATTCGGCCCGAGCGGCTTCGTGCGCCTGTCGTATGCGCTCGGCGACGATGCGCTGCTCGAGGGTGTGCAGCGCTTGCAGCGTCTCTTCGCGTAGGACTGCAGATCTGACGGCCTCTCGCGGCCCAGGAGTCAGGCATCCACCGATCGGTGGATGCCTGACTCCTCCGGCTGGAGGCTTCACACCCGAGTCGCCGGCTGAGAGGCTGGGACTATGAACGAGACATCCGCTCCACCGGTCGTGCGAGTACGCGACCTGCACAAGAGCTACGGCGGCGCTGTTGCCGTCGACGGCATCAGCTTCGACATCCAGAAGGGCGAGACCTTCGCCCTTCTCGGGCCGAACGGCGCAGGCAAGAGCACCACCATCGAGATCCTCGAGGGCTACCGCGATCGCACAAGCGGCGACGTCAGCGTGCTCGGTGTCGACCCGGCCAAGGGCGGACTCGACTGGAAGGCACGACTCGGTATCGTGCTGCAGTCCAGCGGCGAAAGCGGCAACGTCACGGTCACAGAACAGCTCACCCACTTCGCCGGCTTCTACCCGCACCCGCGGAACGTGCGTGAGGTGATCGAGGCCGTCGGCCTCACCGAGAAGGCCAAGACACGCATCAGCAAGCTCTCTGGCGGGCAGCGCCGGCGAGTGGATGTCGCGCTCGGCATCATCGGACGCCCGGAGTTCCTCTTCCTCGACGAACCGACAACGGGCTTCGACCCAGAGGCCAGACGAGCGTTCTGGGACCTCATCCGCTCGCTCAAGGCCGAGGGAACCAGCATTCTGCTGACCACGCACTACCTCGACGAGGCCGCGCAACTCAGCGACAGGGCCGGCGTGATCGCGGGTGGGCGCCTCATCGACATCGGGGCCATCGACGAGATCGGTGGAGCGGATGCCCGTATCCCTGTCGTTCGCTGGCGCGACGCGTCTGGCACGATGCGGCAGGAACGCACGGAGGAACCCGCGATGCGCGTGGCCGCGCTCGTGAGCGAGTACGGCGGAGAGCCGACCGATCTTGAGGTGATCCGGCCGAGCCTGGAGGACGTGTATCTCGACCTCGTTCGCGCGGCAAATGCAAAGACCCCAGAACGCACAATCCAGGAAGAGGCCCGCGCATGAGCACCATCGCCCTCGGTGCCTCGCGCATCGGCTACGAGACCAGGATCTATTTCCGCGGCTTCGACACGCTCTTCTTCACGTTCCTGTTCCCCGTCGTCATGCTCGCGATCTTCACGAGTGCGTTCAGCACGGCCGGCAACGTCGGCACGGCGGCGGATGGCTCAGGCGGCATCAGCGTCGGCGCGTATTACCTGCCAGGCATGCTGGCTGCCGGCATGCTGCTGTCCGGCCTGCAGAATCTGGCCGTCGACATCGCGACAGAGAAGGGCGACGGCACGCTCAAGCGCCTGGGGGGCACGCCGCTGTCTCCGTTCAGCTACTTCATGGGCAAGATCGGGCAGGTGTTCGTGACCGGCGTGCTGCAGGCGGCGTTGCTGCTGGCCGTTGCCCACTATGCCTTCGACGTTGCACTGCCCACAGAGCCAGAGAAGTGGCTCACCTTCGCGTGGGTGTTCGTGTTCGGCGTCATCACCTGCGCGTTCCTCGGTATCGCGCTCTCGGCACTGCCGCGTTCTGGCAAGAGCGCGACGGCCGTCGTCATCCCCACCGTGCTGGTGCTGCAGTTCATCTCCGGCGTCTACCTGCAGTTCTACCTGCTGCCGGAGTGGATGCAGAACCTGGCCAGCCTGTTCCCACTCAAATGGATGGCGCAGGGCATGCGCGGTGTCTTCCTGCCGGAGAGCTTTGCGTCCCTCGAGCCGTCTGGCACGTGGGACTACGGCCTCATCGCGCTGAACCTCGGCATCTGGCTGGTCGTCGGCCTGGTGCTCAGCCGGGTCACGTTCCGCTGGATCCGCAAGGACGCCTAGGCCACGCCCCTTTCGCACCACCACCACCACCACCACCACCACCACCACCACCACCACCACCACCACCACCACCACCGAGAATCGCCGTTTCCGCCCAGAATCGCCGCTCCAACGGCGATCCTCGGTCGTTTCGGCGATTCTCGGCGATTCTCGGCGAGCGGATGCTGCACCCACGCCCAGCGGCGCTGACGCGCGAAACCACAGCACAACGAATGGGACACTAAGCACATGACGACGAAACGCTGGTGGGACCTCGCCGTCGGTGTCGGGCTCGTCGTCATGGCGCTCGTCGCTGTCTTCGGCTACGCCGCGTCGCCCGCGAATCGAATCGGAGCGGTCGCCACCCTTGCGGCAATCGGGCTCTGTTACGCACTGTGGGGCCGTCGCCGGCCGGGCAGCGACCGTCCGTCGGTCGTGTTCTGCGTCGTCATCAGCATCGGATGCGGCGTCGCCACGTTCTTTGTTCCCAATATGGCGACCCTGCAGGCGTTCGTGTTTCCCCTGATCTGGGTGCTGTCCGGCTCGGCTGCCGCCGGCATCGCACTCAGCGTGTTTTTCGCGACATCCATAGCAGTCGGCTTCGCGCTGGGTCTCGGCGGTTCAGCGGCCGTCATCCAGCAGGCCATCGCGATCGAGGGAATCTCGCTGGTGTTCGCCATCTCGATCGGCCTGTGGATCAGCCGCATCATCAGTGACGGCGAAAAGCATCGCACCCTGCTCACCGAACTCACCGCGGCCCAGGGTGAGCTGGCTGCCATGCACCGGGATGCCGGCAGCGCGAGCGAGCGGGAACGGCTGGCGCGCGAGATCCACGACACCATCGCGCAGAGCCTCACCAGCCTGGTGATGCTGGCCCAGCGCACGAAGTCTGAACTGGCGGCCGCAGGCGCAGAGGCGACGCCAGCGGCCGAGACCGTTGATCTCATCGAAGACACTGCGCGAGACGCCCTGACCGAAGCGCGCGCCCTCGTCGCCGCCATGTCTTCGGCGAGCGTCGGGGACTCCACGCTCACCGAGGCCCTGCATCGGCTGGCGGAACGCTTCGAGCGCGAGACGGGCATCCAGGTGGACATGACCGTCGCCGCGCATGAACTCGATCGCGAGATCGAGGTTGTTCTCCTGCGGTGCACCCAGGAGGGTCTCGCCAACGTGAGGAAGCACTCACGGGCGGAGGCGGCATCCGTCTCAATCGTGCTGGCCGGTGACAATGACAGCACCGGCAAAAGTGTGACCCTCACCGTGCTCGACAACGGGCGCGGACTCGGCGCGTACTCCCCAGTCACTGCGACCGGATTCGGCCTGTCTGGAATGCGTGACCGCGTCGGATTGGTTGGCGGCGACCTGCGGGTGGGGGCTGGGACTGCCGGTACGGGCACTGAGCTGCGCATTAAAATTCCGGTTGGAGAACCTTCGTGATCCGTGTGCTCGTCGCAGATGACCACCCCATCGTCCGCAGTGGCATCGTCGGCCTGCTCGGGGCAGCAGAGGGCATCGAGGTGGTCGGTGAAGCCTCCGACGGCGCTGAAGCCATTGACCGCGCGGCCGCACTCTCACCAGACGTCGTGCTCATGGACCTTCGAATGCCAAATCTCGACGGTGTCGCAGCGACCGCGCAGATCCTGGCGGCGACCCCAGGCATCCGCGTGCTGATCCTCACCACCTACGAGACGGATGACCAGATCCTCGGCGCGATTGAAGCCGGAGCGAGCGGCTATCTGCTGAAGGCGGCGCCCCAGGCGGAGATCATTGAGGGCGTACGCTCGGTGGCCGGCGGCCAGACCGTGCTCGCACCTTCAATCGCCACCAAGCTCGTGCAGCGAGTTCGAACGGATGCGACGCCCGCGCCACGCCTGTCGGCCAGAGAACTCGAAGTGCTTCGGCTGGTGGCCGCCGGCAACAGCAATCCAGCCGTCGGGCGCGCGCTCTTCATTGGCGAGGCGACGGTGAAAACGCATCTGCTGCACGCGTTCGAGAAGCTCGGTGTGAGCGATCGCACACGAGCAGTCACCCGCGCGATGGAGCTGGGTCTGCTCTAGGGCTGGGCTTGTCGGGCTGGGCTTGCTGGGCTTGCTGGCTGGCTGCTAGAGCAGCTTGCGCTCCAGCGCCCAGGCGGTGAGTTCGTGCCTACTCGAGAGCTGCAGCTTGCGCAGCACGGCCGAGACATGGGTTTCAACGGTCTTCGCCGAGATGAACAGCGTGCTGGCCACCTCTTTGTAGGTGTAGCCACGGGCGATCAGGCGCATGACTTCCTGCTCGCGCGCAGAGAGCCGATCGAGCTCATCGGTGGTCTCCGCCGTCTCGCCGGACACCGCCCCGAACGCGTCGAGCACGAAGCCGGCCAGCTTGGGCGAGAACACCGCGTCGCCGTCTGCGACGCGGCGGGCGGCCTCCGACACCTCAGCGCCTGACGAACTCTTCGTGATGTAGCCGCGGGCCCCTGCGCGGATGACACGGACGACGTCGTCGGCGGCATCCGACACACTCAGCGCCAGGAACAGCGTGGCCGGCGCGAGCGGCGCCGCCTCGCGAATGACCTCTGCTCCCCCGCCGCCGCGTCCACGCGGCAGGTGCACGTCGAGCAGCACGACCCGCGGCTGCAGCTGGGTGACGAGGGCGATGGCCTCATCGACTGTCGCTGCCTCGCCGAGCACGGCGATGCCGGCATCCAGCTCGGCTCGGAGTCCTGAGCGGAAGATCGAGTGGTCGTCGACGATGACCACGGGCAGGGCTGCCGGCGGCAGAGTGGGCTCCGCAGCTGCGAGGTCGGTCATTCGGCATCCGTTCCTGGAGACTGTGGTTCTGAAGACTGTGGTTCTGAAGACTGCGGTTCTGGGGACTGTGCTTCTGGGCTGTGCGACGCGGGCATCGTGAGCAGGATCTCGGTTCCTGAGCCGCCAGGGCCCGGCCGGACCGCTGCACTGCCGCCGACCCGGCGCATCCGCCCCAGAATCGATTCGCGCACGCCCAGCCGATCTTCGGGGATGTCGTCGAGCGAGAACCCGGGGCCGCGGTCGGTCACGCTGAGCTCAATGCCGCGAGCGCCGCTCTCCAGGTAGACGGTGACTGTGCCGCCGGCGTGCCTGGCCGCATTCAGCATCGCCTCGCGGGCAGCAGCGACGAGTCCCTCCGGCGCGTCCTCAGGGCCGCTTCCAGCCGTGACGATTTCGAAGCGCACCGCATGATCCTCTTCGATGATCCCGGCAACACGACGGAGTTCGGTCGCCAGGTCGACGCGCGTGGACTCGGCGCCCGTGAACAACCATTCGCGCAGCTCGCGTTCCTGCGCCCTGGCAAGGCGCGCGGCGTCGCTGTGGGGACCGGCCTTCTGCTGGATCAGGGCGAGCGTCTGCAGCACCGAATCGTGCAGGTGGGCCGCGA
This sequence comes from Leifsonia sp. A12D58, assembly GCF_047530025.1. Lineage (NCBI taxonomy): Bacteria > Bacillati > Actinomycetota > Actinomycetes > Micrococcales > Microbacteriaceae > Leifsonia > Leifsonia sp. A12D58. The sequence continues at coordinate 459,170 of NZ_JBLJAT010000003.1, forward strand.
TCTCGGCGCGCTCTGCCTCCCGCACCCGCGCAGCACGCTCATCGGCAAGGTCGCCGAACAGGCGGATCAGCCAGGGCGCGAGCACCACGGCCACGCCGATGAGCACCGCGGCGGCGGCAACGACAACCGTCCAGACGTTCGGCTGCTCCCCCGTCACGAAAAAAAGCAGGATGCCGACGGCGACCAGCACCAGGGCGCCGAGAATGCGCACCAGGATCGCGGAGGTGCGGAGCGCTGCGCCGCTGCGGAGATCAGCGAACTGTCGCCAGGCGAGTGCAACACCGGCGAGCACCACGATGGCCGGGATGATGACCGCCAGCGGAATGCTGGCACCGTACCGGCTGGCGATCAGCGCGACTCCCGCCGCGAGCAGGGCGAGGCCGAGCAGAATCTCGGTGACAGGGGCGGTGCGAGCGGATGCCGCGCTCGACGCTGCTGTCGCCGTGGCGTCAGACGCGGTGAGCGGTTGCGTTGAGGCCGCCGTCTGAGCTGTCGCCTGGGCCGCCGTCCGAGCGGAGTCCGCCGGGGAGAATGCCTCTGGCGCAGGAGTTGTCGAGGAAGCAAACGGCGCCCCGGCGGGCGTCACCAGACTGGCCTTCGGCAGCGCGGCAGAGCGGGCAGCTGTGCTGCCGGCAGCCGGTGTGGTCGCCCACAGCCAGGCGTAGAGAAGGATCCCCGCGCCGCCGCAGAACGCAAGGATGACCGTGGCCACCCGCACAACGTTCACGGGAAGACCGGTGTGCTCGGCGAACCCAGCGCACACACCACCGATGATTCGGAGCCGCGGCCTCGTCATCCGTTCGGTCTTCACTCCAGAATCAAAGCATGCCCGGCCGCTCTGCGGGAATCGAGGCCGGGTAATTCAGGGTCGGGCCGGGGATTTCAGGGATGAGCCAACTCACTTTCAGGGACGAGTCAGGGTGATCCCTGATAGCGAGCAATCGGCCACCACGCCACACTCGAATCATGACCAACCACACCGACAACAGCTCGGGCACCAGCCATGCAGATGGCTACGCGCAGATCACCCGATTCTTTGATTGGATCCGGACGCTCGGCCTCGTTCGCGGCACCGACCGCTGGGCCGCCGGCGTCTGCGGGGCCATCGCCGGACGCACGGGACTCGACCCGCTGATCGTTCGCGGCATCGTGATCGTGCTCGCCGTGCTCGGCGCGCCGGCCATCCTGCTTTACGCACTCGCCTGGGCACTGTTGCCAGACACCAGCGGCCGCATCCACGCTGAGCAGCTGGTGCACGGTGTCGTCGAGCCGGTGACGATCGGCATCCTGGCGCTGATTCTGTTCTCGCTCGCCCCGTTCAACCGCGGGCTGTGGTGGCAGGGTGCGCCCGTCGCCTGGGGCATGCCGGATTGGCTCGCCACGACGCTGGGCATCGGCTGGTTCCTCGCCGTGGCCGCCGCCGGCATATGGCTGGTCATCTACCTGCTGCGCCGCACGCCGGCACCCGACTTCCTGACCAAGCCGTTCGACTCCAGGCCGTACCAGACCACGGCAGCGGAGGCCAGGCCAGCGGAGGCCGCTCCCGCCAGCACGCAGGCGGCCGCCTCCCCCAGCGCATACGCATTCACGGCCGGTGCTGCCGGCACCACCATCCCGACCCCGCCGGCCGCTGAGCCGCACGCCGCCACCGTAGGCGGAAACACGGGCGCCTACTCAGCCGGGGCAGCAGGAGCCGCAGGGACACCCCCGCGCAGCACTTGGGACGCCTTGAACGACCAGAACCGCGCGTGGACTGAGCAGAACAAGCAGCGCCACCAGGGCAACAGCACGCACATGCACCACCATCGTCACCCCGGCGCCGGCTTCTCCGCGATCGCGCTCGGCCTGGCCCTCGTGGCCGGTGCTGCTGCGGCTGGCTTCTTCACGATCAGTGTCGAGGGCGGGCTGTGGACAGGCAAATCCCTCCTCATCGGACTCGCGTTCACCCTCGGCATTCTCGCCATCGGGATCATCGTGTCTGGCATCCGCGGCCGTGACAGCGGAGCCATGGGCGGATTCGCCTTCTTCGCCGCCCTCGCACTCGTCGTCCTCGGGGTCTTCCCGCAGGGCACCCAGTTCTCGCCATTCGGCTCCCCGAACTGGACAGTGAGTTCGAACAGCGCCGACGCCGTTCCCGGGTACGCGATCATCGCAGGAGCTCCGACGGTGGACCTCAGCCGACTCGACGACGCCCGACTGAACGACGGCCGCACCATCGATGTCTGGCTCGGATTCGGCGAGACCGAACTCATCCTGCCGACCGATCGCACCGTCACTGTGCAGAGCAACCTGCTCGCCGGCGCCATCGACGACGAGTCAGACCAGGGCACCACCCGTGCCTCCAATGAGCGCGGCGGAGTCTTCTTCCACGACTCCCGCACCTTCAACTCGGGTGAGGCTGGCGCCGTAACTGAGATCCGTGTCTGGTCGTTTGCCGGCCAGGTATCCATCGTCGATGCCGACACCGACCGCTAGGAGAATGCACATGACAACCTCACCGGATTCCCCGACCGAGCCGCAGCCGACCGATGGCGTGCCGAGTGACGCCGTGCCGACGGATGCCCAGCCCACCGTCCCTCAACCCACCGTCCCTCAACCGACAGACCCACTGGATGAGCTCTTCGCCCCGGCTGTCTCGACTACTGCCCAGGACGAGCGGATGTCGCCGCCACCGCCGACGCCTCCCACCCAGCCTGCGCCCGGGTCGGGGCCGGCCGCCTCGGCCTGGGCACCCGCAGGCAGCGCCGATCCGGCATCCGCTTCGGCATCCGCTTCGGCATCCACTCCCCCCAGCTGGCGTCCGCTGTTCGGCACCATCGTGTGGGGTGTGCTCCTGCTGGTCTTCGCCGCATTCATGGTCGTCTGGACCGTCGTCCCGACTGGCCCTGACCCCACGCTGTGGCTGCTCGGCGCCGTGATCGCGACGGGCCTGTTGCTCGTGGTGGCCGGAATCGTGGCAGCGTCCAGGCGCGCGGACTAGCCCTTGGTTGTGCGGCGGTTTAGCTAGAGCTCGACCCCGATGAGCACCGGCTCGGGCTGCAGGATGACACCGAACTCCGACGCAACACGGCCTTGCACAAAGCGGGCAAGCTGCGCGATCTCCTCGGCCGTTGCGCCACCGGTGTTCGTCAGCGCCAGGGTGTGCTTACTCGAAATTGCAGCGCGCGATCCCGGCAGACGGAATCCACGCTTGATTCCGGCGTTCTCGATGAGCCAGGCGGCGCTCAGCTTCACCATCCGCAGTTCTTCGACGCCCGGAACCGGACCGACACCGTAGTAGTCCTCGATCGGAATGACCCGGTCGGGGATCACTGATTCCTGCGCCCAGCGCGGTGCCGACTCCGGCAGCGTCCTGGCGAAGCTTTCGGTGACGATGGGGTTCGTGAAGAACGAGCCGGCGCTGGCGGTGTCGGGGTCAGTGGCATCAAGCACCATGCCCTTCGAGCGGCGCAGCGAGAGCACCGTGTCGCGCAATGCCTGGATGTCAACGCGGTCACCGAGCTGCACACCGAGAGATCCGGCCAGCTGCTCATAGGCAACGGGCTGACTCATGGCGCTACCCAGCACCGCGGACTCAGCGGTCGTGTCGTGCAGGTCAAGTTCGATCGCCAGCACGATGCCGCGCAGGCCCTGCTTCAGCGCGGACGTGCGGTAGCCGAGCTGTAACTCGTCAGCCGTCAGCCTGCGCACCTCGTACGAGTCGTAGTCGAGAAAATCGACAGCGGTGAGACTTGCTGCAATCTCCTGTCCGTATGCGCCGATGTTCTGCACGGGAGCCGCACCGGCCGCACCCGGGATTCCCGAGAGCGCCTCGAGCCCAGCCCAGCCCTGCGCCACCGTGTACGCGACCAGATCGTCCCACGGCTCACCGGCCTGCACGCGCAGGCGAACCCGGTCGCCGGCATCCGCAGCAGTTGCATCAGCACCCGCACCCGCATAAGCACCAGCCAGCACTTCGATACCCCGCGTCACGAGCCGAATGACTGTTCCATCGAACTCCTCGTCAGAAGCGAGGGTGTTCGAGCCGCCGCCGAGCAGCATCCAGTTCTCGTCCTGCGCCCAGATCTCGACGGCCGCGGCCACGAGTTCAGCTTCGGTCGCCGGTGCCACCATCGCCTTGGGCGCCCCACCGACCCGCAGGGTGGTCAGGTCGCGGATGGCAATCGGTTCGGTCATAGCGGGGTGTCCTTATGCCAGCGAGACGCGGGCTTGAGCCTTGCCGAGCACTGTCTGCTCGTTGAACGTGACGGTGAGGTCAATGCGCGCGATGGCGGCATCCGCATCGATGGCGCCGACCTTGGCGACGACGGTCACGACGGCGCCGTCTGTGCCGTCGACCGGCACCGGGCGGGTGAAACGCACCTGGTAGTCGACGACGCGAGCGGGGTCGCCAGCCCAGTCGACGACGGGCTGAATGGCCAGGCCCATGGTCAGCATGCCGTGCGCGAGCACACCGGACAGGCCGACAGACTGCGCGACATCGTCACGGTAGTGAATCGGGTTGAAGTCACCGGATGCTCCGGCGTAACGGACGAGAGAGTCGCGGGTCAGCGTGAAGCTGGCGCCGGCAACCACGTCACCGACGGTGAGGGACTCAAGCGCGGGTGCGGTTACGGCGTTCATTCGTCTCCCCTGACGACAAGAGTGGAGGTCGCGGTGACGACGTGGGCGCCCGTCGCGTCGGTGATGTTCGACTCGGCAGTGACCATCGAGTGGCCGCCGAGCGACTTGACGCTGGCGACGGTGAGCGTCGCCGTCAGCTCGTCGCCTGCCACGATCGGGCGGGTATAGCTGAAGCGCTGGTCGCCGTGCACGACGCGGGTGAAGTCGATGGCGGCATCCGGCTCGGCAAGCAGCTGCGCGAGCGTCTGCTCCTGCACCACGACGGCGAAGGTCGGTGGCGCGACGATGTCGGCGTGGCCTGCGGCGCGGGCTGCCTCGGGGTCGAGGTTGATCGGGTTGGTCGCGAAGACGGCGCGGGAGAACTCGCGCACCTTCTCGCGTCCGACCAGATAGGGCGATGTGGGCGGGAAGACCCGGCCCTGAAGTTCGGGGTTCACTGGCACCATTCGAGTGTAGTTGGACGCCAACGGCCTGCGCAGATGCCACCTGAACCGACACGGACGAACCATCGCCATTCAGCTGGCAGACTAGTGCGCGTGAAATTTGCGCGTGTTGGATTCAAATCCCCAGAAGCTGCTCCCCTTCTCGACGGACTCAGCTGGGAGTACGAGATGCGTTACGGTCCCGGCGATGCGGTCAACGACGTTCCCGCCGCCGAGTTCGATGCTCCGTCTGGCACGTTCCTGGTACTCCTCGATGGCGATGTGACTGTTGCAGGTGGTGGCATCCGTCGCTATGACCAGACCACGTGTGAGGTCAAGCGCATGTGGACCAACCCCGACTACCGCAGGCAGGGCCATGCCCGCCGGGTACTCAGCGCGCTGGTCGACATCGCAGGCACAGAGCTCGGCTACAGCCGGCTGATCCTCGAGACCGGCCCCGCCCAGCCGGAGGCGCTGGCCATGTACCGCGAACTCGGCTACCGCGAGATCGGCAACTATGGGCAGTACGAGAATTCCCACGGCTTCGAACTCCTGCTGAATCCGACACAGGCTGCCTCCTAGCTCCGCCCTCTGAGCTGGCTGGTGCCTGGCTTCCCTGGCTTCCGGCTCCCGGCTCCCGGCTCCCCTAGCTTCCGGCTCCCGGCTCCCGGCTCCCGGCTCCCCTAGCTTCCTGGCCTCCCTAGCTTCCTGGCCTCCCTGGCTTCCTGGCCTCCCTGGCTTCCCTAGCTCCCTGGCCTCCCTGGCTTCCTGTTTAGGGGTTCCGGGTTGCATAACTCCTGCAATCCGCCGGGCGTGCGGACACCTGCCCCGTGTTTCCGGGGGTCGATGAACCAGGTCAGCGGATTCTGCAGGAGTTATGCATCAGTACCCCTGTTCGCACCTGTGCCCCCTGTTGACGGGGCGCCTCGCCCCTAGGCCGTCTTCCTCCTGGCCGTACAGGCCGGGGTCCGGGTTCCTGTTGCATAACTCCTGCAATTCGCCGAGCATGTGGAAATCTGCCCCGTGTTTCCGAGGCCGATGAACCAGGGCAACTGATTCTGCAGGAGTTATGCATCAGCAACCCTGCCTAGCGAAGCGCTTTGCCTCTCAACACGCCACTTAAACCTCTCAACACGCCGCTTAACCAACGAATGCCCGACCAGCTGGTGGTCGGGCATCCGGTGATTCGAACTACGACGTGCTTGAGAGCGTCTGCAGCAGCGCGAATAGCGGCCGCAGCAGCAGCAGCAGCAGCAGTGCCTACACGAGCAGCGCGCTACTCAGCAGGAACGACGAGGCCACCCCAGGTCTTGGTCATGAACGCGGCCGTCTCCGGCGCGAGCAGCAGCTCGGTGAGCTTGGCGATGCGCGCGTCATCCTTCAGCTCCGGGCGGGTAGCCAGGATGTTGGAGTACGGGCTGCCCGCACCCTCGGTGAGGATCGCCTGGTCACCGGTGAGGCCAGCGGGCAGAGCGAAGGAGATCGTGACGAATGCTGCATCGACGTCGGGCACGGCCTGAGCGAGCGTGGCATTCTCGATCTCGACGAAGGCAAAGTTGCTCGGGTTCGAGGTGACATCGGCGATGGTCGTCGGCTCGTCGGTGGTCTTGATCAGGCCCTCGGCAGCGAGCAGCTTGAGCGCGCGGCCCTCGTTGGTCGGGTCATTCGGGATGGCGATCTTGGCGCCGTCCTTGAGCTCCTTCAGGCTCGACACCTTGTCACTGTAGAACGCAGCGCTCGGCAGGTAGATCGTTCCGGCGCTGACCAGGTCGCCACCAGCCTGAGTGTTGTACGTCTCGAGGAACGTGGCGTTCTGGAACAGGTTCGCATCGATCGAACCGTCGGACAGCGCGGCGTTCGGCGTGTTGTAGTCGGTGAACTCAACGAATTCGATGGTGAGGCCGGCGTCTGCTGCCAGGTTGTCCTGGACGAACTTCAGGATGTCGCCGGCCGGGGTGGCGAGGGCGCCGACCTTGATGGTGCCGAGGTCCGACCCATCTGCCGCGGGGGCAGCGGTGTCTGGCGTGGAGGCTGCACAGCCGGCCAGACCGACGAGAGCGGTGATGGCGATGGCTGCACCGGCGAGGCGCGAAGCGCGGGCGGAGAACTTCATGGGATGACTCTTCTCAGGTCGAGGCTGTGGGCAGGGAGGAGGTGCGGGTAAAACGGAAAACGACTTCTGCAAGCGCGAGGTCAGCTGCTGCTGGCGGCGGGTACGAGCACCCGCGAGCTGGTGACCTTGCGTTGTGAGCGGCCGGTGTGGGACAACCGGCGGGCGAGCGACGTTGCAATGCCCTGCAGAATCATGACGATGATGAAGATCACAATGATGACCGCGACCATGTGGATGGCGCTGTAGCGCTGGTAGCCGTAGCGCACCGCGACATCACCGAGGCCACCACCGGCCACTGTTCCCACCATCGCCGAGAAGTTGATGATCGAGGTGACGGTCGTCGACAGGCCGAGAATCATCGACGACAGGGCCTCGGGAACCAGCACCTTCGACACGATGTGCCAGCGGGTCGCACCGAGCGAGTCGGCCGCTTCAACGAGTCCTGAATCGACTTCCTTGATGGCAATCTCGACCATCCGGGCAAAGAACGGGATGGCGACGATGCTGAGTGGCACGATCGCTGCGGTCGACCCGATGAATGTGCCGACGAGCAGTCGGGTGAACGGAATGAGCGCCACCATCAGGATGATGAACGGCACCGATCGGCCGAGGTTCACCACGAAATCGAGCACCCGGTTGATGACAATGCCAAGGCGGCGCGAACCGAACGGCTTCTCGAACAGGCCGCCAGCTTCAGTACCGACAAGCACGATGCCGAGCGGAAGCCCGACAATGATGGTGATCAGCAGCGAGACGCCGACCATATAGAGGGTCTGCCCGGTGCCGACGAGCAGCACCTGGAAGAGTCCAGACCAGAAACCTGGTGCCGACGAATCGATCATTCTGATGCTCCCACGAGTTCGACGAGCAGTCCCTGAGCCCGCAGGTCCTGGATAGGCACGGCGTTGCTGCTCGGGGTCCCCGGCAGTTCGAGGCGGGTGCGGCCGGCCTGGTTGCCACCGATCGTCTCGATGACGGCGCCGAGAATACTGATGTCGAGTCCGTAATTACGCGCCAGCTGAGAGATGACGGGTCGGTCGGCCGTGCCGCCACTAAAGGTGATGTCGATGACGGTGTTGCCGCTGAGACGGGGAGCCTCACCGAGCGGGAACAGGTCGCGCGCCAACCGCGAGCCCGGCGTCGAGATGAGCGACACGATCTTGCCCTGCTCGACGATGCGGCCGCTCTCGATCAGTGCGGCCGAGTCGCAGATGCCTTTGACGACATCCATTTCGTGCGTGATCAGCAACACGGTCAACCCGAGCTGCGCGTTGATCGTCTTGATCAGGTCGAGAATCGACCGGGTGGTCTCGGGATCGAGAGCGGATGTCGCCTCGTCCGACAAGAGAACCTTGGGGTTACCGGCAAGCGCGCGGGCAATACCGACGCGCTGCTTCTGCCCTCCGGAGAGTTCAGACGGGTATGACGTGGCCTTGGCTGCAAGTCCGACGAGATCGAGGATCTCCATCGACCGACGTTTGCGCGTACTTGAGTCGACGCCCATGATCTCGAGACCGAGCTCGACGTTGCCCTGTACGGTGCGCGACGAGAGCAGGTTGAAGTGCTGGAAGACCATTCCGATCTTGCGGCGTGCTGCCCGCAGGTCGGCAGGTGACAGTGCAGTGAGATCGTCGCCGTCGACCGTGACGGTTCCGGAATCCGGTCGCTCGAGCAGGTTGATTGCACGGATGAGCGTGCTCTTGCCTGCGCCGCTCTGGCCTATGACACCGTAGATTTCACCCTCGGCGACATTGAGGCTCACGTCGTTCAACGCGAGGGTGGCGGAGTCGCCTGACCCGAAGGTCTTCGACACGTGGCTAACGGAAATCACGGTTCACCCAAGTTCAGAAATGAGGCGAGGTGAGTTGTTACCGTCGCTGTTTGATCTTGTCAATCAGCTATGTCAGAGCCAAATCAATATGACAATTTGTTGCAGAACCGCTCGTATTTTTGCATTTTGCACGGTGTCGTTCGTCGAGCTGAAGTGTGGCCGCCAACACGCGTACCCTCGACAAGGCGGCCGGAGGATCGGTTGCAGGAAGCAGGCAGCAATGTACGAACGTTTCGTCGTTATGGGTGACAGTTTCAGCGAGGGGATCGGCGACGAGCTCACCGATGGCCGGGTACGCGGCTGGGCGGACCTCGTCGCTGCCGGACTCGCAGCGGCCTCTCCCTCCCCCGTTGGCTATGCCAACCTGGCGATTCGCGGCAAGCTGCTCGGACCGATTGTTGCCGAGCAGCTGGAGCCCGCACTTGCGCTCGCACCCGATCTGCTCACCATCTGCGGCGGCGGCAACGACCTGATGCGCCCGAAGGTCGAGATCTCCTACGTCGTCGACCTTCTCGATCAGGTTGTCGAGCAGGCGCGCGCGACGGGTGCGCACGTGGTGCTGCTGAGTGGCGCCAACCCGAGCCAGCATCTGCCCATGGGCTCCCTCATGCAGAAGCGCGGCGACAAACTGGCCGAGGCTGTGCGCCCGGCATTCGATCGCCCCGGCGTCACCGTCGTCGACAACTGGGCTGACACCGAGCTGCGCAGCATCCGCTACTGGTCGGCAGACAAGCTGCACCTGAACGCGATCGGGCACACCAAGGTGGCGTCCAACGTGCTGCGCGCCCTCGATGTACCCGTGCCTGAGGCATGGGATGCGATTCTGGCCGACACCGCGTCTGCCCCACTCGGTGGCAGCCGCAACACAGCTGCGTACTACCGCGCGCATGTGCTGCCGTGGATCGGCCGCCGACTCACCGGACGTTCATCGGGCGACGGACGACTCCCCAAGCGTCCGGTGCTCGAACCGGTAGTCCTCGACTGACGGCATCCTGACCCTCGACCGCCGTTGCGCGCTGTTCCGAGACTGCCTACTCGGGCACCGACACCCACCCGTGTTCAGCCAGCCAGGCTTCGCAGAGTGCGCTCCACGCTTCGAGAGGTCCGTGGCCCGAGGCGAGCCCCTTGCCGTGATCGCCACGTTCGAAGACATGCAGGTCAAAGGGAATGTTGTGAGCGGCTAAGGCGCTTGCGTAGCGCAGCGAGTGGCTGACCGGCACGCCACCGTCATCTGCCGTGTGCCAGAGGAACGTTGGTGGCGTCTGCGCGCCGACCAAATACTCAGCGCTGAGTGCTCGCCGATTGTCGAGGGTGTCGTCATCGCCGAGCAGATTGGCGAGTGACTGCGAGTGCGGCTCGTGGGCCATCGAGATCACCGGGTAGGCCAGGATCGACAGGTCGACCCGCCCCTCGGCTGAAACCGGAGCGGATGCCACTCCCGCCGAGAGCAAAGCGGCGACGTGGCCGCCTGCCGAGAAACCAACGACGCCGATGCGCGTGCGGTCGATGCCGAGGTCCAACGCGCCGGTGCGGGCGGCGATGAGCACATCCTGCACGCGCTTGAGCCCGCTCGGGTATCGGTTCGGGTCAACCGGGTAGCGCACCACCAGGGCATTCAAGCCGATCTGCGACAGCCAGTCGGCGATGGCCGTACCCTCATGGTCTGCGTGCATGCGGTACGAGCCGCCGGGGAGTACGAGCAGCAGGGGCGCTGGTATCGAGACCGATGTCGAAGCTGATGTCGAGGCCGCTCGAAATGTCAGGTCGGCGTCAGTGAGCGAGGGTACGGCGGCGGGATTAGCAGTGTGAGACGTGTCGGTCATGGCGCAATCGTAGTCAGGCCAGCAATAAGTTGCATAAAGCCACAAATGATTTGCATGGAGCGCATCAATGACTTAGCTTTGATGTGCGCGCGATTCATCGAAGCGCTTAGACAATGCCGAAACAATGGAGTTATTGTGGCCAACATCAACGACGTAGCTCGGGTCGCTGGTGTCTCCATAAGCACTGTCTCGTATGCATTGTCGGGAAAACGCCCCATCGCGGCCGAGACCAAGACGCGCATTGCCCAGGCAGTGACCGAACTCAGCTATCGGCCGAACGCCGGCGCTCGCATGCTGGCCGGCTCCCGCACCAACATCCTGGCCCTAACAGCCCCGATGCACGCTGACACCCACCCGCCAGCGCTCATGGCATTCGTGCTCTCCGTCGTGACGGCCGCCCGCAGCTTCGACTACGACGTGCTCCTGCTCACCGAGGGCGAGGCCATTGCTGGCCTCCGTCGCGTCGCGTCCAGCTCTCTCGTCGACGGCGTCATCATGCTCGACGTGACTGTCGACGACGAACGTGTCGACGTCATCCGCGACCTGGGCCTGCCGACCGCACTCATCGGAATCCCGAACGACACCGACGGACTCACCTGTGTCGACCTCGATTTCGAAGGCGCAGCACGCCTGGCCATTGACGAGCTCGTCGCCCTCGGCCACACCTCGATCGGCCTGATGGGCCATGCCAACAACCTGTATGTACGCGGCTCCAACTACGCCCCGCGCTTCCGAGACGCATTCCTCGCCGCTGGGGCGGCTGCCGGTATTGACACCGCGTGCCACACCACAGAAGCCACGAGAGCAGGAGTCGAGGAATCGTACGACGGCCTGCGCGCACAATTACCTGCGATGACGGCCATCGTCCTCAACTGCAACGAAAACATCCACGGAATCCTGCTCGAGATGCTGCGAGAACGCGAGATCGCAGTCCCCCACGAGCTGTCGATCGTCTCTGCGTGCTCCAGCTTTTCCACCGATCACTTTGTCCCGCCGGTGGACGTCATCCCGCTGCCATCGCTCGAGTCGGGCCGCCGTGCCGTCGAACTCGTCATCCAGCAGCTGGGCGGATTCGCCAACCCGCACATCGAGTTGATCGATCCGGTCTACATCCGCAAGAGTTCAACCGCTCGTCCCTTCACCATCGTGACCGACTAGCGCGGCCCCTCCTCCATCAGCCCCACCGACTCAAACGAAAAGGACGCCCCCACAATATCGAAGCGCTTCGATGGCCAGGTCACGAGGCAGCATTTACGCCAGTTCAAAAAGTGGGAACACCACGCGGTGTTCGCCTACAAGGAAGTAGTTTTGAAATGAAGAAAAGCAAGTTCGTCACCGCAATTGCAGCCGTTGGCGTGAGCGCTGTACTACTCAGCGGATGCTCCGCCGGCTCTGGCGACAGCGATGAGAAGGTGACGCTCGACTTCTGGTCTTGGGCACCTGGCACCCAGGAGATGGTCGACACCTGGAACGCGGCCAACCCCAACATCCAGGTCAAGTACACGGATGCCGGTGGCGGAAAAGACTCCTCCGCGAAGCTCCTCACCGCGAGCCGCGCCGGAAACGCTCCCGACATCGCCGCCGTCGAGTACCCAACGCTGCCGTCGCTGATCGTTGCAGATGTGCCGCTGGACATCACCGACCTCGTCTCAGATGTGACAGACAAGTACGACGAGGGAACCCTCTCGCAGACCACCTTCGACGGCCACATCTACGGCCTTCCGCAGGACATCGGACCGATGGCGTTCTTCTACCGCTCAGACCTGCTCGCGCAGTGGGGCATCCCCGTCCCAACCACCTGGGCTGAGTTCGCCACCGCAGCAGCAGCCGTTCGCGCCGCTGACCCGACCGCATACCTCGCATCGCTCCCTGCAGACCAGTGGGCGTTCTACGCCGGCGTCGCAAACCAGGCCGGCTCCAAGTGGTGGTCAGTCGAAGACGGCACCTGGACCGTCGGCATCGCCGACGACGCATCCCTCAAGGTGGCCGACTTCTTCCAGGGCCTCGTCGAAGCCGACCTGATCTCGACCGACCCGATCCTCACCCCCGAGTGGAACGCCAAGGCCAACAGCGGCACCATGCTGTCCTGGCCGGGTGGCCTCTGGGCCCCAGGGGTCATCGAGGGCGTCGCACCAGACACCATCGGCAAGTGGTCCATGTCCAACTTCCCTGAGTGGACCGCCGGAGACCCGTCCGTCGCCTACCAGGGCGGTTCGGCGAACATCGTGACCAAGGACTCAGACCACCCTGAACAGGCTGCAGAGTTCATTTCATGGCTGAACGCCAGCGAAGAAGGCGCCGACCTGCTGCTCACCGTGCAGAACGCATACCCGGCCGCCATCTCCGGCCAGGAAACGGCTAAGTCCAGCGCTCCGCCGGCACTGATGCCGCAGCAGACCGACTTCTACGAACTCGCCGCGACCATCTCGTCGAACGCGATCCCTGTCACGTGGGGTCCGAACGTCAACGTGGCGGAGAGCGCATTCACCGATGAGCTCAACAAGGCCATAACCGCTGGAACCTCATGGCGCGACGCATTCACCGCCGTGCAGAAGATCGTTGTCGCCGATATGAAGAAGTCAGGCTTCGAGATCACCAACAAGTAGTCCAGCAACGCACCTCAGCAACACCCGCAACACCGAGCTCACTCGCGACGCCAGTCGCGTCGAGGGGGCCGGCGCACGCCAGAGCGCCGGCCCCCTCCTGAAGAAGGAAGAATCGATGACTGTCACCTCCGCCAGACCGGCGGCGCCACTCACGCGCACGGGTTCCGTCCCACCGCGGAAGCGACCGCGTTCGCGCATCCGCTTCGCCCCGTACCTGTTCGTTGGGCCCGCGGTTGTGCTGTTTGTGCTGTTCATGCTCGTCCCGATCATGTACGCGGCGTACCTCAGCTTCACGGCGTACAAGATTCAGGGCGGCGGCATCCTCGGCACCAAAGCGCTGGTCTTCGCCGGCTTTGACAACTACATCGCCGTGCTCACCGACCCCGCCCTCGGCAGCGGGTTCTGGCACCTCGCGCTATACGCAGTGATCGCCGTGCCCGTCACCCTGGGCCTTGCACTGCTCTTCGCCCTGCTGCTCGACACCCCAGGCGTGCGCGCCAGCCGGTTCGGACAGACCGCCATCTTCATCCCGTACGCCGTGCCCGGCGTCATCGCCGCCCTGCTCTGGGGCTTCATGTATTTGCCATCCACCAGCCCCTTCTCGTACATCACGAAGGCGCTCGGCTGGGGCACCATCCCGTTCCTTGAGCCGGGTGGCATCTTCGGATCAATCGCCAACATCGCCATCTGGGGTGGAGTCGGCTTCAACATGATCATCATCTACACGTCGCTTCGCGGCATTCCAGGCGAGATCTACGAGGCCGCACGCATCGACGGCGCCAACGAGATCCAGATCGCCCTGCGCGTGAAGATCCCCCTCGTTGTCCCAGCGCTGATCCTCACTGGAATCTTCTCCGTCATCGGCGCCCTCCAGCTCTACAGCGAACCCACAACGCTGAAGCCGATGACCGACATCATCAGTCAAACCTGGGTGCCACTGATGACCATCTACCGCAACGCGTTCCTCACCGATGACCTCCCCGGCGCCGCGGCGCTGTCCGTGGTTCTCGCTGTCGGAACCGTCGCCCTGTCTGGAATCGTCATCTGGCTCAGCAACCGCCGCAACAAGGGAGACAAGTCATGACCGCCGCCGCAACTCGCGAGACGGCCAAGCTGGCCACCAATCGCGGCAAGGTCTGGCCAACAACCATCCTGATGATCGGTGCGCTCTACTGCCTGGTTCCGGTGCTGTGGGTCTTCACCGCCATGTCGAAGTCGCCGAGCGAACTCTTCACGACATTCTCGTTCATCCCAGGCAGTGGCCTGATGGAGAACCTGGCTGACCTGTTCAGCTACGGCGGAGGACAGTACGGCCTGTGGGCTGCCAACTCGCTTCTCTACGCCGGCTTCGGCGGAGTGCTGTCGACGTTCGTCTCCACCATGGCCGGCTACGGCCTGGCCAAGTATGAGTTCAAGGGCCGCACGGTCATCTTCTACTCGATCCTCGCCGGCGTCTTGATCCCAGGGATCACCCTGGCCATCCCGCAGTACCTCCTGCTCTCGCAGGTTGGCCTGGCCGGCGGAACCCTGTCTGTGCTCCTCCCGCTCATCATCAGCCCGTTCGGCATCTACCTGTCCCGCGTCTACGCCTCTGCCGCTGTTCCGCAAGAAACCATCGAGGCCGCCCGTCTCGACGGCGCCGGCGAGTGGAAGATCTTCCTCCGCATCGGCCTGCCCATGATGCTCCCCGGCATGGTGACGGTCTTCATGCTGCAGTTCGTCGGCATCTGGAACAACTTCCTGCTGCCGTTCATCATGCTCAGCGACCAGAACAGCTACCCGCTGACCGTCGGCCTGTACACGCTGCTGTCGAAGGGCTCAGGCACCCCTGCGCTGTACTCGGTGGCCATCACGGGCGCCGCGATCTCCATCATCCCGCTGATCGCACTGATGCTCTTCCTGCAGCGCTTCTGGCGCCTCGACCTGCTCTCCGGCGGGGTCAAGGGTTAGGGAACAGAACAGGTCATGTCAGCACAGATCGAGCACGAGGCGGCGGTCCCCACGGCACCGCGCACCCTCGGACCGGATGGCCCAGCTGTCTCCCGGTTGTGCCTCGGCACCTCGTCCTGGTCGCGCGCCCGTTTCGGCGACGACCAGGTCACGGTGTTCGAGGCGATGCTCGACGCTGCTGCTGATGCGGATGCTGTTGCGGCGAGCTCCGGCGCCATTATCTTCATCGACACCTCGAATGAATACGGCGCTGGGGCCAGCGAAAGTTACATCGGCGATGCCATCCGTCGCCGCGGCGGGCTCCCGACCGGAGTCGTGCTGCAGACCAAACTCGATCGTGACCCCGTCACCGGTTCGTTTTCAGGCGAGCGGATGCGTAAGAGTCTCGATGAGAGCGTCGACAAGCTCGGTCTCGACCGATTCCCCATGCTGTACCTGCACGACCCAGAGCTGATCGGTTGGGATGAGGCGTTCGCGGTCGACGGACCGGTGCGAGCACTCGTCGAGATGCGCGACCGTGGGCTGGTCGACCAGATCGGCATTTCCGGCGGCCCCGCACCCATGCTCCAGCGCTACGTGGAGACCGGCCTGTTCACCGCCGTCATTACCCACAACCGGTACACCCTCGTTGACCGTTCCTCAGACCAACTGCTAAACGTGGCGACAGAGAGCGGCGTCAGCGTCATCAATGCCGCTGTGCTCGGCAGCGGTGCCCTCGCCAGATGGCCGGAGGTCGCACGCACCTACGCGTATCGACCCACGTCATCCGCTCTGTCTGGCGCAATTTACGAGATGGGCCTGGCCTGCCAGCGCGCAGGGGTGAGCCTGTCGGCCGCGGCATTGCAGTTCAGCACTCGTGACCCGCGGATCACATCCACCATTGTCGGGGGCAACACCGTCGCACAAGTGGAGCAGGCGGTGGCGGCCGACGCCGTCGACATTCCGCAGGAGCTCTGGGCCGAGCTTGAACAGCTCGTGCCAGACCGCTCCGTCTGGCAGGAACCGCCCGGAACCACCTGGCCTTGACCCCATTCGTTGCAAGAGAAAGTGACCCACCCATGACGGACTTCGTGTCCCGCTCCGCCGATGTACCGGTCGGAACCACCTTCCCCTGGATCGCAGACGGCTTCGCCCTCGGTGGCGACTACAGCCCAGAGCAGTGGCCAGAGTCCGTCTGGGTAGAGGACATCGCGCTGATGACCGAAGCCGGCGTGAACTCGCTGAACGTCGGCGTCTTCTCCTGGGGCCTGCTCGAGATCGCCGACGGCGTCTTCGACTGGGGCTGGCTCGACCGCATCATGGACCTGCTCGCAGAGGCCGGCATCGGCGTCAACCTGGCCACGCCCACCGCAGCTCCGCCCATGTGGCTGATGCAGGCGCACCCGGAGATCGCCACCGTCAACCAGCACGGTGTACGCAACTCCCAGGGTGGCCGCCTGGGCTGGTATCCAAGCTCTGCAACCTTCCGTCGCTACGCGCTGCGCATGGTCGAGGCCATCGCCACCCGCTACGCGACCCACCCTGCACTCAAGCTGTGGCACGTGAGCAACGAGCTCGGCAACGAGAACGCCCACAGCTACGACGACGAGACCGGCCGCGCCTGGCAGGTCTGGCTCGAGAAGAAGTTCGGCACCATCGAGGCATTGAACGACGCATGGGGCTCCGCGTTCTGGGGGCATCACTACACCGCGTTCACGCAGATCGTTCCGCCGCGCTACACCAGCACCAGCCACAACCCAGGCCTGCTGCTCGACTTCGAACGCTTCACCTCAGACGCGCTGCTCGACTACTACCTGGCAGAGCGCGAGGTGCTGCGTCGGGTCACCCCGAACATCCCCATCACCACCAACTTCATGGTGCAGAACCACCCCAACGGCCTCGACTACGCCCGCTGGGCCACAGACGTCGACCTCGTCGCCAACGACCACTACACGATGGGCAACGACCCGGAGACCTACGGCGAACTGGCGTTCTCCGCCGACCGCGTGCGCGGTATGTCGGGCGGTGACCCGTGGCTGCTCATCGAGCACTCCACCTCTGCGGTGAACTGGCAGCCGCGCAACCGCGCGAAGGCCCCCGGCGAGCTCACCCGCAACAGCCTGGCCCACATCGCCCGCGGCGCAGACGGCGCACTGTTCTTCCAGTGGCGCCAGTCGACAGCCGGCAGCGAGCAGTTCCACTCCTCCGTAGTGCCGCACGCCGGTGCACGCACCAAGATCTTCCGCGAGGTGACCGCGCTCGGCAAGACGCTGCAGGGCATCCGCGAGGTGGTTGGCAGCCGCGTGCAGCCATCGCAGGTCGCCATCCTGTTCGACTATCACTCCGCCATGGCCCTGAAGTCGGGCGCGAAGCCCACCATTGACGTGAACTCGCTCGACGTCGCCCTCGCCATGCACCGCGAGCTGACGGCCAGGGGCATCCAGGTCGATGTCGTGCACCCGTCGTCTCCGCTCGCGGGGTACACGGCGGTGCTGGCGCCCACCCTCTTCCTGCTGGCTGCAGCGGATGCCGCGAGCCTCTCCTCCTACGTCGAGAACGGCGGCCACCTGGTCGTCACGAGCTTCTCCGGCATCGTCACCGAGCACAACCGAGTGATCGAGGGCGGCTACCCAGGCGCCCTGCGCGATCTCCTCGGCGTGCGCGTCGAAGAGTTCTTCCCGCTGTTTGAGGGTGACACCGTCGGCCTTGCGGGTGACATCACCGGCGACGGATCGTGGACGGGCACCATCTGGAGTGAGCTGATGGAAGTGACCACAGCATCCGTCGTTGCCCGCTACACGTCAGGAGAGCTCGCCGGACTTCCATCGATCACCCTCAGGGAAGTCGGCGCAGGGACAGCGCAGTACGTCTCGACCCAGCTCGACCGTCCCTCAACCGGCGCGCTGCTCGACCTGCTCATCGATCGTGCGGGGCTCACCCCCGTCGCACCGGCCGACCGCGGTCTTGAGCTCGTCCGCCGCGTCGCAGTCACGACGGATACTGACGCCGCCCCCACCACCTGGCTCTTTGCCATCAACCACTCATCAGGGCCGCTCGCTCTCGATGCAACCGGACTCGACCTCGTGTCTGGCACCCGGTTCACCTCTGGCGGTTCCGTTGCCGCCGGAGCCGTCGCCGTCATCCGAGAGGACACCGTATGAAGTTCACCGATGGTTTCTGGCAGGCACGCCCCGGCGTGAGTGCCCTGTACGCCCAGGAGGCGTACGACATCATGCCCGACGGGGACACTCTCCGCGTTTACGCCCCCACCAAGGTCATCGAGACCCGTGGCGACACGCTGAACCGCCCCATGCTGACCGTGACGCTGTCATCCCCGCTTGAGGGCGTCATCCGGGTGCGGATCGAGCACCACAAGGGCAGGCGCCCAGCTGCCGGCTTCGACCTCGTCGGCGCGACAGAGGGTGTTGGTAGTGCAGAGACCCAATCGGTCGACGGCGCCATGGCCTCTGGCACGCTGACCAGCGGTGGCCTCACCGCTCGCATCACGCCAGGCGCCCCGTGGAACCTCACGTTCGAGTCAGACGGCCGCGTGCTCACCTCGAGCAAGCACAAGTCGGTCGGCTACATGCGCCTCGCCTCCGATGCGCCCATCGCCACCGAACCCGTGGGCGAAGTCGGCATCACCACGACCGGCCTGGCCCCGGCGAGCACCTACGTGCACGAGCAGCTCAGCCTCGGCGTCGGCGAACTCGTCTACGGCCTCGGCGAGCGCTTCGGCGCCCTGGTCAAGAACGGCCAAACCATCGACATCTGGAATTCAGATGGCGGAACATCCAGCGAGCAGTCGTACAAGAACATCCCGTTCTACACGACCAACCGCGGTTACGGCGTGCTGGTCAACCACAGCGAGCACGTCTCGTTCGAGGTCGCCTCAGAGTCGGTCGAGCGCGTGCAGTTCTCCACCGCAGGCGAAGCACTTGAGTACTTCGTCATCCAGGGCCCGACCCAGAAGGACGTCCTCGAGCGGTACACAACACTTACCGGTCGCCCAGCGAAGGTGCCTGCCTGGTCATACGGCCTGTGGCTGTCGACCAGCTTCACCACCGACTACGACGAAGCGACAGTGAACAGCTTCATTGACGGCATGCGCGAGCGTGACCTGCCGTTGTCTGTCTTCCACTTCGACTGCTTCTGGATGCGCGAGTTCAACTGGACAGACCTCGAGTGGGACGCCCGCGTCTTCCCGGATCCAGAGGGCATGCTGGCCCGCTTGCACGAGCGAGAGCTCCGCCTCAGCGCCTGGATCAACCCCTACATTGCCGAGCGCTCCAAGCTGTTCGATGAGGCAGCGGATGCCGGTTACCTCGTTCGCCGCGCAGACGGCAGCATCTGGCAGTGGGACCAGTGGCAGGCCGGCATGGGCCTCATCGACTTCACGAACCCCGAAGCGACCGCCTGGTTCCAGGCCAAGCTGCGCGTGCTGCTCGAACAGGGCATCGACGCGCTGAAGACCGACTTCGGCGAGCGCATACCCACCGACGTCGTATGGCACGATGGCTCGTCGCCTGAGGCCATGCACAACTGGTACACCCAGCTGTACAACCAGGCCGTCTTCGACGTGCTCGAAGAGCACCGCGGGCAGGGCGAGGCCGTGCTGTTTGCCCGGTCAGCGACCACCGGCGGGCAGCGGATGCCAATTCACTGGGGCGGTGACAACTCCTCCTCATACGAGTCCATGGCAGAGACCCTCCGCGGCGGGCTGTCGCTCGCATTCAGCGGCTTCGGATTCTGGAGCCACGACATCGGCGGCTTCGAAGGCAAGCCAGACCCGGAGGTCTTCAAGCGCTGGGTCGCGTTCGGCATGTTCTCCAGCCACTCCCGCCTGCACGGCTCCTCCAGCTACCGGGTGCCGTGGGCATTCGACGAGGAGGCCGTCGAGGTCACCCGAAAGTTCTCCAAGCTGAAGCTCGAGCTGATGCCGTACCTGTACTCGGTGGGCCTCGAAGCCCACGAGCGCGGGCTGCCATTCATGCGCCCGATGCAGCTGGAGTTCCCGAACGACCCCTCGTGCTCCTACCTCGACCGCCAGTACATGATCGGCGCCGACATCCTCGTCGCACCGGTCTTCAGTGCAGACGGCAGCGTCGAGTACTACCTGCCTGCCGGCACCTGGACGAACTACCTCACCGGTGAAGTCGCCCAGGGATCGACCTGGCGCAGCGAAACCCACACCGTGCTGAGCATGCCGATCTGGATCCGCAGCGGCGCTGTGCTCGCCACCGGAGACCGCACCGACCGCCCCGACTACGATTACCTCGACGGCCTGCTCGTCACGGTGTACCCGGGCGCAACAACGGAGCCCACCACCACCCGAGTAGTGAGCCCTGAGACGGGTGCAGAGACCCTCGTCACCGTGACCACAACCGGCACAACAGCAGAGGTGTCGACCACAGGCGCGGACATCCGTGTTCGCTTCGCCGGCGGCGACATCGTCACCACATCGAATGGAAAGGCCGTCCTTACCTATGTCTAACGCACCCACCACCACGCGCTCTGCGGCCGTGTCCGTCGGCAACGCCGACTACCGCGACTGGGGGTTGGAGTTCCCCACCGACTTCATCTTCGGTTCGGCCACGGCCTCGTACCAGATCGAAGGAGCTGCCACCGAAGACGGCCGCGGCCCTTCCATCTGGGACACCTTCAGCCACACGCCAGGAATGGTCTGGAACGGCGACACCGGTGACGTGGCGGATGACCACTACCACCGCCTGGAGTCCGACCTTGACCTGATGAAGGAGCTGGGTCTTGAGGCATACCGTTTCTCCATCTCGTGGTCTCGCATCCAGCCGACGGGCACCGGCCCTGCCAACACCAAGGGGCTCGACTTCTACACGCGCCTGGTCGACGGGTTGATCGCTCGCGGCATCAAGCCCATCGCGACCCTGTACCACTGGGACCTCCCTCAGGCCCTTGAGGACAAGGGCGGCTGGACCAACCGCGCCACGTCATACGCCTTCGCGGAGTACGCCCGCATCATGGGCGAGGCACTCGGTGACAAGGTCATCACCTGGACGACGCTCAACGAGCCGTGGTGCTCTGCCTACCTCGGCTACGGCTCTGGCGCGCACGCCCCAGGCCTCACCGACGGCGCGAAGGCTCTCGCCGCCGTGCACCACCTGAACCTCGCACACGGCCTCGCCGTCACCGCGCTGAAGAAGGTCGTCACCAACGACCCCGCGTTCTCGATCACCCTCAACCTGCACGTCATCCGGGGAGAGGGCGAACAGGCTGCGGAGGCAGTGCGCCAGATCGACGGACTCGCCAACCGCGTCTTCCTCGGCCCGCTGCTGCACGGCGCATACCCTGAGGACGTCTTCGTTGACACAGCGGATGTCACGGATTGGGCGTTCATCCTGCCTGGCGACCTTGAGCTGATCCACCAGCCGCTCGACCTGCTCGGCGTGAACTACTACTCGACCACCCTCGTTCGGATCTGGGACGGCGTCAGCCCCCGAGCCAACAACGACGGCCACAAGGACATGGGTGGATCGCCCTGGCCAGGTGCAGACCGCGTCGAGTTCATCGCGCAGGCCGGCCCGTACACCGAGATGGGCTGGAACATCGAGCCGGCCGGTCTCGAAGAACTGCTGGTGTCGTTGCACGAGGAGTTCCCGACCCTGCCGCTGATGATCACGGAGAACGGCGCATCCTTCGTCGATGTCGTCACCTCTGAAACCGCAGAGTCCGGCGAGAGCATCTCCGTTGTGCACGACGAGCAGCGCACCGACTACCTGCAGCGCCACTTCACCGCCGCTCACAGGGCCATGGCTCGCGGCGTCGACCTGCGCGGGTACCAGGTGTGGTCGCTGATGGACAACTTCGAGTGGGGCTACGGCTACTCGAAGCGGTTCGGCATCGTCTACATCGACTTCGAGACGCAGGAG
This sequence comes from Leifsonia sp. A12D58, assembly GCF_047530025.1. Classification (NCBI taxonomy): domain Bacteria; kingdom Bacillati; phylum Actinomycetota; class Actinomycetes; order Micrococcales; family Microbacteriaceae; genus Leifsonia; species Leifsonia sp. A12D58. The sequence continues at coordinate 481,422 of NZ_JBLJAT010000003.1, forward strand.
CGCATCCTCAAGGACAGCGCCAAGTGGTACTCGAAGGTGATCGCCACCCGCACCATCCAGCCGCTCGGCTAACCACGAGCGACACCAACAAGGCCGGGCCTCACCGAATCATTCGGTGGGGCCCGGCCTTGTTGTGTTAGCGAACGCCACCGTTCAGCGAGCCCCAGGTCTGCGACGATCCGGCAGCATTGCGCTGCTGCGGCACGTTCCACGGGTTGTCGTCGCGCAGCGGCGTCGGCAACAACTGCTGCGGCACGCTCTGGTAGGCGACAGGCCGCAGGAAGCGGCTGATCGCCGCGCTGCCGACCGAGGTACCACTGTCGTTGCTCGTCGCCGGCCATGGACCGCCGTGCTGCTGGGCAGGGGTCACCGCGACACCGGTCGGCCAGCCGCCGAGCAGCACACGGCCGGCGTGCTGGGCGATCCAGTCGATGATCGAGCGCAGTGCTGCACTGTCTTCGCCGCCTCCGGCGTGCACCGTTCCGGTGAGGTTGCCGTCGAACAGCTCACTCGAAATCTCGGCGAGCGCCGCAGCATCGTCGTACTCAACGATCACAGAGAGCGGACCGAAAGCCTCATCGGTCAGGGTGGCGCGCCCGGCGAGCAGGTCAGCGGTTGAAACGCGCACGATGGTGGGGGTCACCCAGGCGTTGCCATCGTCGTCGAGACGAACCGAACCGGCAACGACCGGCTCAACGCCCTCTGTAGCAAGGATCGCGTCGCGCCTGGCCACGTAACCGGCGGCAATACCGGGGTTCAGCAGCCGGTGTTCACCGAGGGCTGAGGCACCAGAAACGAGCGTCTCTGCCAGGGTGTGACCGCTCGGCACGAACAGGAAGCCGGGCTTGGTACACAGCTGACCGGCAGAGCCAGAGACGCTGGTGAGGTAGCCGGCGGCGATGACATCCGCGTTCTCGTCCAGCGCGGCCTGCGTGACGTACACCGGGTTGACGCTGCCGAGTTCACCATAGAACGGGATCGGGGCAGGGCGGCCTGCGGCGATGTCGGCCAGGATGCGACCTGCCCTGATCGAGCCGGTGAAACTACCGGCGGCGATGCGCTCATCTTTCAGCATCTGCACGCCCTCGGCCTGACCACTGATCAGCTGCAGGATGCCGGTCGGAGCGCCTGCACCCTCGAGCGCATCGGCGACGATCTGCGCGGTGCGACTCGACAGCTGCGGATGACCGGAGTGCGCCTTGACGATGACAGGGCAGCCGGCAGCCAGCGCAGCAGCGGTGTCACCACCGGCGACAGAGAACGCGAACGGGAAGTTGCTTGCCGCGAAGTTCAGCACCGGACCGACGGGGATGCGATAGCGACGCAGGTCGGGGCGCGCGCCGAGCACGAATGCCGGGTCGGCCTCATCGATCCGTACGTCGAGGTACGAACCGTCGACGACGACCTCGGCGAAAAGCTTGAGCTGCACAGCGGTGCGTCCAACTTCACCGGTCAGACGCGCCTCTGTGAGGCCGGTTTCGACCTGCGCGATCGCGACGAGCTCGTCGCGGGCTGCCATCAGGGCATCCGCTGCTGCCACCATGGCCGCTGCCCGCACTGTTGGAAGCGTCGCCGCCCAGACAGGAGTGGCCGAGGCGGCGCGTGCGGCGATCTCGTCGAGCTGTTCGGGGGTGGTGACTGCTGCTGTACTCGTTGCGGCGTTCATCGCACGTACGCTCCTTAGAACTGAAACTGGATTGTAAAACTGAAATTTAGAACTGGAATCCGGTGGGGAAAGGGTCAGTCGGGTCGAGCAGGTACTGGCCGATGCCGGTCACCCACGCTCGTCCGGTGATGGTGGGAATGACAGCCGGGATCCCGGCGACGGTTGTCTCGCGGATCAGGCGGCCGGTGAACTGCGAGCCGATGAACGACTCGTTCACGAAGTCCTGGTCGAGGCCGAGCTCGCCGCGGGCCCAGAGTTCGGCCATCCGAGCTGAGGTACCGGTGCCGCATGGCGACCTGTCGAACCAGCCAGGGTAGATCGCCATCGCGTGCCTGGAGTACTCGGCAGTCGAACCCGGCGCGATGAACTCGACGTGATGGCAGTGGTCGAGCCCCTCGATCTCGGGGTGCTTCGGCGGGTTCGTGGCGTTGATGGCATCCATGATCGCGAGCCCGGCGGCGAGGATGTCCTGCTGGTTAGCGCGGTCGAATGGCAGATTCACCGCATCGAGGTCGACCATGGCGTAGAAGTTGCCGCCGAAGGCGAGGCTGTAGCTGATGGGGCCGTAGCCGGGCACGTCGACGATGTCATCGAGGCGCACGCTGTACGACGGCACGTTTTCCAGGGTGACGGAATCGGCGTGACCGTCGCTGACGGCGACGCGGGCGATCACCAGGCCGGCCGGGGTGTCCAGGCGGATTGTCGTGACCGGCTCCACGACCTCGACCATGCCGGTCTCGACAAGCACAGTGGCCACGCCGATGGTGCCGTGACCGCACATCGGCAGGCAGCCAGACACCTCGATGTACACGACGCCCCAGTCGGCATCCGCTCGAGTGGGAGCCTGCAGGATCGCCCCGCTCATGGCGGCGTGGCCGCGCGGTTCGTTCATCAGGAACAAGCGAATGTCATCCATGTGCTCCATGAAATGCAGGCGCTTCTCGTTCATCGTCGCGCCAGGGATGACGCCGATGCCGCCGGTGACCACCCGGGTGGGCATCCCCTCGGTGTGCGAGTCAACCGCTGTATACATTCGCGTGGAGCGCATGGTGCAATCCTCTCAGTAGTGCTTCCGCTGCCCTGTCGGCCCCTCCCGAAGAAAGAGGGGCCGACGAGGCAGCGCGTGTGTGTCGGTTTTAGCCGCGGGTGGCGAGGTAGTCGAGCGCCTTCGTGGTGTCGGCCCGAACCTGCGCCTCGACCGCGGGGCTCAGCGGGCCACGCGGCGGCCGAGTCGGTCCGCCGTAGCTGCCGCCTGCCATGTCGATCGAGAGCTTGATGGCCTGCACGAACTCGGTCTTGGAGTCCCACCGGAACACGGTGACCAGCTGCGTGTAGATCTCGAGCGCTTCGTTGATGCGGCCGTCCTTGACCAGGTTGTAGATCTCGACTGCCTCGCGCGGGAATGCGTTCGGGTAGCCGGCGAACCAACCGGTTGCTCCGGCGACGAGCGACTCGAAGAGCAAGTCGTCTGCGCCGGCGATGACGTCGATGTCGCAGAGTTCCTTGATTTCAAGCACACGACGGATGTCGGCGGAGAACTCCTTGACGGCGACGACCTCAGGGATCTGGGCGAGCTTCGCCACCAGGCTTGGGGTGAGGTCGACCTTGGTGTCGTACGGGTTGTTGTACGCCATGATCGGCAGGCCGACTTCGGCTACCCGCGTGTAGTGCTCGATGACCTCGGCCTCATTGGCACGGTAGAGGGTCGGCGGCAGCAGCAGCACTCCGTCGGCACCGTCTTCCTTCGCATACTCTGCCCACTTCTTGGCCTGGTGCCAGCCGACGCCGTGCACGCCGGCGACGACGAGTCCGCGACCGTCAACAGCCTCGACAGCGACCTGAACGACCTTGCGGCGCTCCTCGTCGGTGAGCGACGAGTACTCGCCGAGTGATCCGTTCGGGCCGACGCCGCGGCATCCGTTGCTGATCAGCCAGTCGCAGTGTGCTGCGAACTTGTCGTAGTCGACGGCGAGTCCGGCCGGAGCTGACGCGTCTTCCTTGAATGCGAGCGTCGTGGCGACGATGACGCCACCGAGATCGAATGCCTGCTTGGTCATTTCGGTCCTTTCGTAGGTGCTTGGTGTGATTCTGGTAATTCGTCTAAGTCGTGCGATTCGGTGACAGGTATGTCGGTAGAGAACTCGTGGGCGGCACACGGCGAAGCGGCAAGCTCCCCCAGCCGAATTGGGGCCGCAATCGGACGGCGATCGGTGCTGACGCCATCGCTCAGGCCGCCGGTGCGACTGCCGAGCAGCGCCTCAACCGTGCGACCACAGATCCGGCCCTGGCAGATGCCCAGTCCTGCCCGCGTGCTGAGCTTCAACGCGCGGAGCGAGTGGGAGTGCGTACTGTCTGCCGTGCTGCAGAGCGTGCCGTAGCTCACCTCTTCACAGCGACAGACGATCGTTTCGTCGGTGAGCATGCTCGGCCAGCCGTCACGGATGCCGTGGGCCCCCTCGATCCGCGCAGCGAAGCCGCGAAAGGTGGTGCGTTTACGAACTGACCGCGCCAGAACCTCGTCGGTTGCACTGCCGCCGGCCGCGACGTGCCCGGCGATCGCGCCCTCGGCCAGCGCCAGGTCGACCCCGCCGATGCCGGTGATCTCCCCCGCGGCAAAGACACCGGGCACCGTGGTCTCCTGGCCAGCATCCACCTGCACGAAACGCTCAGGAGTCAGCTCACAGCCGGCAGCAATCGCGAGTTCGAGGCGCGGGGCGAAGCCGTGGCTCACACAGACAGCATCAACGGCGATCCGCCTCTCTGTACCGGGAATCGGTGCCCAGTCCGCGGTGACGGATGCCACGGTGACGGCCTCCACCCTGTCGGTTCCGTGCGCGGCGATGACAGCCTTGCCCAGACGATACGGGATGCGGTTCTTGAGGTGACCTGCCACGTAGCCGCCGAGCTCTGCGCCCTTGCTCGCCGCAGGGAACAGCTGCCAGAACCGGGGCAGCCAGCCACGGATCAGCGCCGGAATCCGGTTGGCCTCATAGACGCCGAGCACCCGAGACCCGGTCGCGGCCAGCGACGCAGCGACGGGAAGCAGGAATGGGCCGGCGCCTGCGACGACGACCCGGTCGCCGACGGCGATGCGCTCCCCCTTGGCCAGCGCCTGAGCAGCGCCGCCGGTGAAGACGCCGGGCAGGTCCCAGCCGGGGAACGGTAGCGTGCGGTCGTGGGCGCCGGTGGCCAGCACGATCGTGTCGGGGTGCAGCACGAGCCGGTCACGCCCGACGCCGTCGGGTTCGCCGATGACGACGTGCACGGTACCCGGCGCATCGTCGCGCAGCTCGATCGCCCACACCTGGGCCGAGCGGATGACGCGGCATCCGTCATCTCCCTCGAGTGCGGCCGAGAGCGTGCGGAAGGTGTCCCAGCCGTGGTGCAGGATGCGCTCGTTCGCTGCAGGGCGCGCCTCGGGCAGGTGCCGCCAGAACTGGCCGCCGAGCTGGTCGGAGGAGTCAAGTACTGTCACCGTCGCACCGGCGGCACGGGCCGACCTGGCAGCGGCCATACCGGCAGGGCCGGCGCCGATCACGAGGACGCTGCGTGGGGGCAGTGCTGATGCCGGTGCAGTCGCCTCGGTCAGTCCGCTCATTCGCCCTCACCGCCCGGCAGGTCGTCGTGCTGCGTGACGACGACATCGCCAGAGGATGCGCGGCGCTGGCACGCGCGCACATCACGCTGGCCATTCACCTCGACCAGGCAGTCGAAGCAGACCCCGATGCCACAGAACACACCGCGCGGCGCGTTGTTCGCCGAGGTGCGGCGGAAGCCGAGGGTGCCGCTGCCCAGGATCACACCGGCCAGGCTTTGGCCGGTCACGCCGGTGGTGGTCTCACCGTCGACGGTGATCGTCACCGGTGTCGGTGGAGCAGGTCGAACGGGATCAGAGCCGAATGGAAGAAGTCGCGGAGCCATCAGGCCACCTCCGTCAGGTGAGGCGCCAACGATGCGCGGGCCAATGAGAATGGTGCGGCGTCCACTGCCGTCTGTCGGTTCAGCATGAGGTCCCTGATCATCTCGGCGGTGGCCAGGCTGAGCCCAATTCCGGCGCCTTCGTGACCTGTCGCGTGCCAGAGGCCTGGCATCCGAGGGTCTTCACCGATGACGGGCAGATGGTCGGGCATGAACGGACGGAAGCCGCCATAGCTGCGCATGATTGCCGCATCGGCGAGGAAGGGGAACAGCCGCATGGCCTTGCCGGCGATTTCGTGGAGGGCGTCGACTCGCAGCCGACCGTCGAAGCCGACCTGCTGCCTGGATGAGCCGATCAGCACGGTTCCGGCCCCGGTCGATTCGACGACGCTCGAGGTCTGCAGCGCGCTGTCGTCTGAGCCGACGGCACCCACGTAATCGGCGTCATAAACCTTATGGAAGATGCGGTGGCGCATCCGGGACGTGACCAGGACCTCTCCGCGGCGTGGCCGCACCGGAAGGTGCACCCCGAGCAGCGCCGCGACCTCGGCCGACCAGGGACCGGCAGCGACGATGACACGCTTCGCGCGCAACGAACCTTCAGAGGTGATCACGCCGGCGATGGCTCCGTCTGCGTCGAGCAGTGGCCCGAGCACAGCGGTGTTCTCAATCACGCGGGCGCCGGAGAGCCTGGCCGAGGCCATCAGCGCATCGGTGGCGATCGTGGGCTGCACCTGCGCGTCTTCGGGGTAATGCACGGCGGCCTGGATCCACGGGGCGAGGTCTGGCTCGAGAATCCGCGCCTCGTCGGTGCTGATCACCCTGGCATCGACCCCGGCAGCGCGCTGTCCGGCGGCAAAGGCAAGCAGCGGGGCTGCTCCCTCTGGCGTCGTCGCGACAACGAGGCCGCCCTTCGGGTCGTACTCAACCGAGGGAAAAGAGTCGCCGAGCTGCTCACGCAGATCGGCGGCCGCCTGTTTCCAGAGCGTTGCGGTGTACTGCGCAAGCACCAGCTCGTGGCCGGCACCCTTGTCAGACACCAGCAAGTTTCCCTCACACGCGGATGACGTACCGCCGGCGACTGTGCCACGATCCACGACTGTCACATCGAAACCGGCAACCGAGAGGGCGCGAGCGCAGGCGGCACCGATGATGCCTGCGCCAATGATGATCACATCCTGTGCCATTGTGCGTCCTCCCGATTTAGTAATATGTTACACACTACTGGCCCACATGGGCGACCGAATTCCACGCGGATTATGAGCGGCTGATCTTCGGGTTTCGCATCCATTGCTCGAGGCCGGTGGCATCAAGCGGCAGGGCGTCGGAGAGCACGTCAGACCCGTCTGCGGTCACCAGGATGTCGTCCTCGATTCGCGCGCCGATGCCGCGCAACTCGGGCGGCACCGTCTCATCGAATGCGTGGAAATACAGGCCGGGCTCGACGGTCAGCACCATGCCGGGTGTCATCATGCCGCCCTGGTACGACTCGTAGCTCGACTGCGCGCAGTCGTGCACGTCGAGGCCCAGGTGGTGGCCGATGCCGCACACCAGATAGCGACGGTGCTGCTGGCCTGTCGGGCTCAGCGCTTCGTCGACGGAGACAGGGAGCAGCCCCCAGTCGTGCAGGCCGTTGGCGATCACTTCCATCGACGCCGCGTGGAAGTCAGAGAACGAACGTCCGGGGCGCACTGCGGCAAGCCCGGCCCGGTGAGATTTCTCGACGAGGTCGTGTACGAGACGCTGCTCTGGGCTGAAGGTTCCCGACGCCGGGAAGGTGCGCGTGACATCCGCCGTGTAGAACGCCCTGGTTTCCACACCCATGTCGAGCAACAGCAGCTCCTGCTCGAGCACCGGGCCGTCGCAACGCACCCAGTGCAGCGTCGGCGCATGCTTGCCGCTGCCCACGATCGTCGAATAGCCGGGGCCGTTGCCGTAGGTGCGGGCGTGGCGGTCGAACGTGCCCTGCAACCAACGCTCTCCTCCGCCGGCGATGGCCGTCGGGATCTCCTTGATCACACTCGCGAATCCCTCGACAGAGGCATCGACTGCGCGGCGAAGTTCGTCAATCTCCCACTGGTCCTTCACCATGCGCAGTTCCGCGAGGATCCGGCCGAGTTCGCGTGACGGATGGCGCACACCAAGTTCAGCGGGCGCTGACGCCAGTTGCCCGGCAGCAATCGGATCCTTCACCGAGCGCAGGTCGGCTTCGAGAGCCGAGAGTGGCTTGACGGTCAGGCCGAGCGCTGCAGACCATTCGGGCATACCGGGCGCAGAGCCCACCCAGAGTTCACCATGGGCGGCATCGGCGAAGAAGCCAACCTCGCCTGGATATGCCGGAGCCGGAATATAGACCGTCGCGTCGTGACCGCCTGCGACCGGCTGCATGACGAGCACGGCGTCCTCTGCGTCGCATCCGGTCAGCCAGAAGAAGTTGCTGTCTGGACGGAAGCCGTAATACGAGTCGTTGGCACGCACAGGCGCACGGCCCGTTGCCACCACGATCGCGTGGCCGGGGAGCGCGGTGCTCAGCCGCTCGCGGTGAGCTGCTGCCGCAGCGGCCACGCCGGGTTCGACAGGCGCGGTGCGATCCGGGGTACCCCAGCCAGTGCCCATGTAATCAACGAACCCCGGCACCTCGGCCAGGCGTGGCAGCCTGGGATCAGGATTCCTGGGTCGCGGCATCGAGGATGTCACGGGCGCTGCGGATGTCGCGGCCGCTGTGTGCTGGTGGGTGTGGGTATCTGTCACTGTCGTGCTCCGCCATTCTGGGCAACGAGTTCGGTGAGCCGCGTGAATACCCGGTCCGCCCTGATGCCATCGTGTTCATATTCATTGGTAACCCAGGCCTGGACGTTGCCGACGCGAGCGGCGGTGTCCAGCTGGAGGTGCGAGTCGACGTACATGTCGTCGTAGTACACGGCAGCAGCCACCGGAACCTCGTTCGAGGCCAGCACGTCGAGGTCGTACAGCGGCGTCCATTCGGTGGCGGTGGCCATCAGCTCGACCGCTCCGCTGAAGGGTCGGAGCGCGCGGATCTCCTCGAACATCCACGGGTACATCATTTCGCCGGTGAACAGCAGTGGCCGGGCAGACTCGGCGAACTGCGGTAGGCGCGCGCGCTCCCGTTCGGCGGCCCAAGCCGTCGAACCGGTGGTGTCAGAGGCGTAGATGCTCTCCTGCATCACGGCGAAGAGCGGATTGTCTGCGTATGAGCTCCGGCCAAGGACCTGGCTGAGAAAGGTGTCGCTCAGGCGATCTGGTCCGGTGGCAAATGCCTCGTCGACGAGCCAGTGCATCCGTTCGAAACCGGGTTTCATACCGAAGTCGATGCCGAGGCTCTGAAAACGCCGCACCGTCAGGATGTCGCCATCCGGCAGCCGCACATCCCCCGTCTCGAGCAGATCGGCTATACGTGCAACCTGCGCCTCGTCGTGTGAATAGCGCGCGTAGTACTCGCGGTTCTTGCCTTCGGTGCGCGGGTACGTGCGGCGGTATACCTCGGAGGCGTCTGGCTTCACACTGGCCAGGCCGCCCGTGACGTAGCAGGCGCTCAGGCCTTCTGGTGCGAATGACAGGTAGCTCAGGGTGAGGAATCCGCCATAGCTCTGGCCGAGTGTCGACCAGGGCTTGCCGCCGAAGACCGTACGGCGCAAGAACTCAGCGTCCTTCACGATCGAGTCAGCCCTGAAGTGCCTGAGATACGCAGCGCGGGCAGCGTCATCGCCGATCGCGGTGATGACGCTGCCGTCGATGCGCGAGCTCCGACCGGTGCCGCGCTGGTCGAGCAGAACAACGCGATGCGTGGCGAGCGCGTGCCCGAGCCAGCCATCAGGGCCGGTAGGCCGTGGGCCCTTGCCGCCGGGGCCACCCTGCAGAAAGACCAGGTACGGCAGGTCGTCACGTCGACGCACCGGGTCGACGATCTCCCGGGCGAACACGGTGATGTGTGCCGTCGACGACTCGTCGAACCAGTCGAGCGGAACCTCGACCTCGTGATCAGTGATGCTCATTCCCGGCACCGTGTAGCTGGCTGTGATCATGCCAGGACTCCTTCTTCTTCTGCGGCAGCGTCATCAGCACGACCATGCTCGGCCACGAGCAGCGCCGCACGCTTACGCTCCCACTCCGGATTGATGCGAGGTACTGCAGAGAGCAGGGTCTGCGTGTATGGATGCTGGGGATTAGTGAAAATCTCGTCCCTGCTGCCGTGTTCAACGATCGTGCCCTGACTCATGACTGCGACCGTATCGGCAATCTGCCGCACAACCGCAAGATCGTGGGCAATAAAGATGTAGCTGAGGCCCAGCTCTTTCTGCAGGTCGCGCAGCAGGTTGATCACCAGAGCCTGCACCGACACATCAAGCGCCGACACAGCCTCGTCGCACACGACAAGTTTCGGCTTCACGGCCAGTGCCCTGGCGATGCCGATGCGCTGCGCCTGCCCGCCCGAGAACTGGGCTGGGTAGCGCTGGGCATGGTCAGGATTCAGGCCAACTCGATCGAGCAGGTCGCGTACCAGCGCAGCCGTGCCACCGGGCACTGTGATGCCCTGGTAGTCAAGGGGCGCTGAGATGATGCGCTCGATGGTGTGCTTGGGGTTGAGCGACGAGAACGGGTCTTGGAACACCACTTGAACGTTGCTGCGGAACGACGCGAGGTCTTTGGCTGGGGCGTTCGTGACATCCGCGCCCTCGAACTCCAGGCTTCCGCTTGTCATATCGAGCAGCTTGGCGGCCAGACGCGCGGTGGTCGACTTGCCACTGCCTGATTCACCGACGACGGCGAGGGTGCGGCCCGTCGGTACGGTGAAGCTCACGTCATCGACGGCGAGAAAACGGTTCTTGCTCGCGCTGAAGGCGCCGTCGCCGCGGGTGATGAACTCCTTGGTGAGGTTGCGTGCGGTGAGGATGCTCTCCGGCTGCGCTGCTGGCGCGGTCATACTGTCACCCTTTTCAGGTCGTCAAACGGATCGTCGATACGCGGCAGCGCCGCAAGCAGCGCCCTCGTGTACGGGGCGCGTGGATTCGAGAAGATCTCCTCCGCGGTGCCTCGTTCAACGACGGAGCCCGACTTCATCACCAGGAGGTTCTGTGCGACCTGGCTGACCACAGCGAGGTCGTGCGTGATGAAGACCATTCCAGAGCCTGATTCTGCCTTCAGCTCGGCAAGCAGATCGAGGATCTGTGCCTGCACGGTGACATCGAGGGCAGTCGTCGGCTCGTCCGCAATCAGGAGTTCAGGCTCAAGGCACAGCGCCATCGCGATCATGATGCGCTGACGCATGCCGCCCGAGAACTGGTGCGGATAGTGATCGACGCGGCGACCGGCATCCTTGATCTTGACGCGTTCAAGCGCCTCGATCACCACAGCCCTGGCAGCTTTGCGCGACCCTCCCCTGTGCGCTCGGTACATCTCTTCAATCTGGAGCCCGACCGTGTAATACGGGTTCAGCGATGACAGTGGGTCTTGGAAGACCATTGCCATCTTCTCGCCACGGATGCGACGAAGCTCACGATCTGACTTGCCGAGCAGCTCATGCCCGTTGAGCTTGATGCTGCCGCTGGTGCGCGCTCCTCGGGGCAGCAGCCCCATGATTGCCAGCGAGGTCATCGACTTGCCCGAGCCCGATTCACCGACGATGCCGAGCGTGCTGTGAGCGCCCAGTTCGACCGAGAGGTCCTTGACAACGTCGATGGGGCCGCTCTGAGTCTGAAACGTGATTGTCAGATTCTCGATCGACAACAGCGGCGCAGCGTTGAGCGATGGCGTCGCCTTGCTGACCGCCTGTGCCGGTGTGGTGGTGTGCACTGTGCTTGTCATCGTGTTTTGACCCTCACTCTGGGATCGAGGTACGTGTACAGCACGTCCACGATCACGTTGCCGAAGACGACGAAGAATGCTGCGAGCAGCGTGACGCCCATGATCACTGGTTGATCGTTCTTGGCGATGGAATCGGCCGCAAGCTTGCCGACACCGTTCAGCCCGAACACCGTCTCGGTGATGAGCGCTCCACCAAGCAGGCCGGCGAAGTCCATGCCGAAGAGGGTCACCACGGGGGTGAGCGACGGGCGCAGCGCGTGTCTGGTGAGGATCAGTGGAGTCGACAGCCCCTTGGCCCTGGCGGTGCGCATGAAGTTTTCGTCGAGGGTGTCGAGCACATTGGCGCGCACGAGCCTGGCGTACATGGAGGCGTAGCCGAAGGCGAGCACCATCCACGGCATCAGGTACGACTGGAACCACAGCACCGGATCGTCACCGAATGCCACGGCAGACGGGAACGGCAGGATCTGCAATTGCACAACGAGCACGTACTGCAGGATCAGCGCGACGAAGTAGTTGGGCAGGCTGATGCCGGCAAGCGCAACCATCATCGCGCTCTTGTCCCACCAGGTTCCCTGCTTCACTGCCGAGAGCAGTCCGCCGCAGATACCGGCAAGCAGCCACAGCACGGCAGCGCCGATGGCGACCGTTGCGGTGACGGGCAGGCGCGAGATCATCATCTCGGTGACCGACTCGTTCGTCTGAAAGCTGAAGCCGAGGCACGGAGCGGCACACTCGATGGCCCCTGGCCCCGTGCCGTACGTGCGTCCGACGAAGATGCCGCGGATGAACTCCCAGTACTGCACCCAGAACGGTTGATCGAGGCCGAGCTGACCCCTGATCATGTCGATGCGTTCTGGGGTGCACGTTTTGCCGCAGATGAGTACCGCGGGGTCTGGCGACAGCACGAAGAAGATCACGTAGGTGAAGAGGCTGATCAGTGTGAGAATGCCGAGGGCGAGACCCGTGCGGCGAATGAGGTAGAGAACCATTAGGCAGCATCCCGTCCGTCAAGGGCCTTACGCAGGTGATCGCCGAGAACGGTGAACGACAGCACTGTCAGAAAGAGGAACGTTCCCGGAATCAGGAAGTACATGGGGTCGACCGAATACCAGCCGACGGCGGTCGAGATCATCTGGCCCCACGAGGGTGTCGGCGGCATGACTCCGACTCCGAGGAATGACAGGCCGGCCTCCGTACCGATGTAGCCGGGGATCGCCAGTGTGCCGAGCACGATGATTGTTCCTCGCAGGTTCGGCAGCACCTCCGTGAAGATGATCCGACGGCTGGATGCACCACTGGCCCTGGCCGCCTCGACGAACTCGCGGTTGCGCAGTGACATCGTCTGGCCGCGAATGATCCGAGCTGTGTATGGCCAGCCGAAAATACTCAGCACGATGACGAGCAGCACGGGTCGATTGCCGGCCGGCAGTGCAGACAGCAGCGCGATCATGAAGATGAGCGAGGGGAACGCCATCAAGAAGTCCATGACGCGCGAGATCACCTGGTCGACCCAGCCACCATAGAAGCCGGCGACCATGCCGAGCACAACGCCGGTCACCGTGGTGACGATCGTGGCCGACACGGCGATCATCAGTGAGACTCTGGCCCCGTAGGCGATGCGGGCGAAGATGTCTCGCCCGTTCTGTGGCTCAACGCCGAACCAGTGTTCTGCGCTGATGCCGCCGCCAGGGCCGATGGGAATTCCACCCAGGTCGGCATTGATCGCCGATGGATCGAAGTCGAATGGTCCCCATCCCGAAATCTTCGCGAGAACGGGCGCAAGGATCGCGAGCAGAATGACTGCCGCGATGAACGCAGCGCTGAGGAGCACCGCGGGTGACCCGCGGAGAGAAGACAGGATTCGTCGGGCTGGAGAGGGAGCGCCACCGATCGGTGACGCCCCCAACTTCTCAACCTCGACGGCCAGCTCGCTGGGAACCGTCGACATCAGGTACTACTTCGAGACGCTCGCGAGGCCGACCGACACGTAATCGATGCCGCCCGAGAATCCAGCGTGGGAGTACGCGCCTGCGATGTTGGAGCCGACGACCATGACTGTCTTTTCGTACAGCAGCGGCACATCCGGCGCCAACGCCAGTATCTGCTCGTCGAGTGCGCCCCAGGCAGCGTTGGCCTCGTTGACATCGGTCATGGCGTTGATCTCGTCGATCCGGGAGTTGACTGCTGCGTCATTGAACTGAGCGACATTTGAGTTTCCCTTGTCGAAGATCATGCGGCCATCGAACAGCGGCGGAAGGAAGGTTGCTCCGGTCGACCAGTCAGGGCACCAGCCGGTGATCGCTGCGTCATTCTGTTGCGACGTGGTGCCGATGACCTCGTAGTAGGTCGCGGTGTCGATGAGGTTGAACTTCACCGTGATGCCGGCCTTGGCCAGAGACTGCTGCACAGCTTCGGCCTGCGCCTGCATCTTCGGCTGGTTGCGGATGTCCAGGGTGAACTCGAATCCGTTCGGTAGGCCGGCTTCGGCCAACAGCTCCTTGGCCTTTTCTGGGTCGCCTGCGTTGCCCTCTGACGGGTACAGGTTGAAGTCGGCCTGCCCGGCAACCGTCGGCGGCAGCATGGTGTTGGCGACGTCAGCGAGCAACGTTCCGCCGGTACCGGCCTGCACGGAGGTCTTGTCGATCGCGTAGCTGATCGCCTGGCGCACGAGCGGGTTACTCATGTTCTCTTTGGTGGTATTCATCGTCATGTATGTGGTGCAGCCCTGGATACCGTCGATCGTCCGGGCCTTGATGGCATCCGTCTGGATGCGCGAGATGGAGGCAGCCTGCACCGAGCCGGCAATGGCGTTCTTGTCGGTGTTCTGGTTGGCGATCATGCGCTCGTCGATGGTCGAACCGTCAAGGCCGAAGGTCCAGACGAACGAGTCGGGGTATGCCTTGCGCACGTCATCAGTTTTGGCATCCCAGAACTCGTTGCGCACCAGGGTGAGCTTGGAGCCGCGCTCGTACTTCTCGACCCTGTACGGGCCGGATGCGATGGGCTGCTTGTCTGGGCTCGTTACGGTGACGTCGCCGTCGACCGGGAACGGAACGAAGCTGTTCTGCCCGACAACGCTCGGGAAGTCGGCGTACGATTTGTTCAGCGAGAAGATGATGGTCTTCTCGTCAGGCGTCTGGATGGATGACAGGTCGCCAGAGATGTACGGGCCCTGGTAGCCGTCGGTGTCGGCAAGCAAAATGCGAGCGTACGGTGAGCCGGCGGAGAGTGCTGGGTCGAAACCACGCTCGACGCCGAACTTGACATCGGCGCTCGTGATGGGCGTTCCATCCTCGAAGAAAATGTCGTCCTTGAGAGTGAACGTCCACTCGGTCGCGTCGGCGTTCGGCGTGCCGAGGTCGGTTGCGAGGTCGGGAACCATCTCGGTTCCCTCTGCGCCTTCACCCGTCGACTGCGTTGTCAGGGTGCGGTAGATCAGGCGGTAGAAGTTGTTGACTCCGCCATCGAAACCCATCGTTGGGTCGAGGTGGGAGAAATCGGCGTTCGCCAGCACGTTGAGCGTGCCGCCGGTGACGGGTTCCCCGCTGACGCCAACAGTGTTCTCGGTCGTTGATCCACCGGCTGAACAGCCGGTCAGTGCAAGGGTGGCGGTCAGGGCGATGCCCAGGATCGCATAGCGCTTCTTCATGGATTCTTCTCTCTCGTGGGTGAGGCGGAACGACTTGTCCCTGTGAAGTGGTGCCAAGTAGTGCTGTGTTGTGCGGTTGCTGCGTGCGTGCCGGCTACTGCTGTCGGAGCCACACACGCATTGCGCGTGCGTCCCTGTTGCCCCAGAGGTAATAGGGAACGAGGTTGACGGTCGCCGCCGTGCCCTGTGGGGCAACAGTGCGAGAGGGTGTGCCGAGCTCCGGGTAGAGCGGGGCCGTCTCGCCCGGGGATGTCGGTGGGACGTTCAGCGCCGGGATGGTGACAAGAACCGAGTCGGCGGGAGTGTCAGTGGTCAGCTGCACTCTGGATGTCGTCGCCGCGTGCACATCGGCAGCCGAAACGATGAGGTCGTCGAGGTTGACCTCGTTGTCCTGCTGCTCTGCGCAGTAGACGATCGGGCCGCGGGCGACGCTGAGCGATCCGCGTGTGGCATCCACGTACGGGTGCGAACCGTGGGCACGCACCGGCATGTCGAGGCCGAGCTCGACGATGTCGCCGGCTGCGAGAGGGGCATCGAGTCGCAGCCAGCCGTCTTCGCTCGTGGCGGCCTGAATGACTCCATTGAGTGTGATGGATGCCGCGTGGCACCAGCCCGGAACGCGCAGGGCGAGCGTGCTCGCCGCGTCATCCGCCGCGTTCACTTCGAGAGTGACGGTGCCGTCCCACGGATAGTCAGTGCGCATCTCGAGGTCGAGACCACCTTCACGCAGCGTGGCATTGGAGTACTGGCCGATGTAGAGCGTGCTCTCATCAACAGCGGCGAGGTAGTCGTGCAGCTCAGCATTCCAACGGATGATGTTGGGCGGGCAGCACGGGCAGCCGAACCACGCCCGGCGAAGCAGTGGCCCGTCTGCTTCGGCGCCTGAACGCTGTTCGTGGTCTTCGCGGCGCTGCAGCGGGTTGTCGTAGAAGAATCCGCATCCGTCGGCTGACAGGCCGGCCGCGTAGCCGTTGTACAGGACGGTCTCGAAGACGTCGAGGTAGTGTGCGTCTGCCGTCGCGATGAAGAGGCGCCAGGCCCACTGCATGGTGCCGATGGCCGCACAGGTCTCGCTGTATGAGCGTTCGGACGGAAGCTCGTAGCGGTCACCGATCGCTTCGTCTGAGTGACGACTACCGAGGCCACCTGTCACGTACAGCTTGGTGGCGACCATGTCGTCCCACAGCCTGATCATCTCGGTGAGGAGCTCGTCGTCGCCCGTTTCAAGCGCGACATCGGTAGCCCCTGCCGCCAGATAGACCATGCGAACCGCGTGGCCGGTTGCCGAGGGCAGCTGGCGAAGTGGCACGTTGTCCTGGAAGTACTCGGCGGGAAACACGCTGAGGTCGACTGTGCCATGACCTCGGCGGTCGATGAACAGCGTGGCGAGAGTGAGGTAGTTGTCGTCTCCGGTTGCTCGGTAGAGCTCGACGAGTGCCATCTCGATCTCGGGGTGACCGCACACCTGCGCATCGCCCGTCGGGCCAAACTTCTGTACGGCCAGATCGGCGAATGCACGGGAGACGGCCAGCAGTCTGTCGTCGCCGAGCTGGCGCGAGGCGGCGACACCGGCCTGGATGAGGTGGCCGAGGTTGTAGAGCTCGTGGCCCCACGACAGGTCTTCCCACGGCTGCTTCGGAGTACTCGGGTGCTGAAAGAACGAGTTGAGGTAGCCGTCTGGTGCCTGGGCGGCCTCGATCAGCGCGACCGATTCTTCGAAGAATGCCCTCGTGCCATCGGCGACGCCAGGGCGCGCAAGCTCGTACGCGAGCCCTTCAAGCGTCTTGAAAATGTCGGTGTCAAGGAAGGGGTACCGGCCGCGATAGGCGGTCTCGGCATCAGTGCCATCAGAGCCCTCGGCGACGCTACGCAAGTTGTCGAGGTTGCCAGCGGCGCGCAGCTCGGCGATCGAGTGCGGGATGGTGCGCACGCGGTTTCGTTCCTGCCAGTCGCTGAGTACCCCCGAGGTCAGGGTGGCGCTCGACGATGCAAGAGGACGCACTCGCCCGGCTGCTGTATCTACTGCTGCGTGGCGGTGGTTTGTCGTCTTCATCGTCAGATGCACCTCATTGTCGTGGCACGTAGCGGATTCACTCGTTTGTGCCGTGTGACACATCACACTACTTGCTGCGCACATCGATGTAATAGGTGACATATTACATTTGTGTAAAAATTAGCCGGGCTACGGCGACGCATCCCGCGCGGGGCATGGGCGCGGAGTTGTGTGGGTGGCGCGCGATATTCCGCGCGCCCCACGTGTTTATGCGCGCCGGCGCAGCGGGATGTACATGGGTCAGTTAGCTGACCTCTGGCGTACCTGACCACCAGCCGACGACATGGCCGAGGTGCAGCACGACGAGCTCCTCGAGACCCTCGCCGTCACCCTTCTCGAGCAGGTCGAGCATCAGGTGATGCTCGTGTGCGGAGTCGTGAAGCTTGCTGCTCTGCGTCATCCTGGCGAGATTCACCATGCGGGTCTGCTGACGCAGCTCACGCACCATGTCGACGAGGTGCTTGTTGCCGTAGAGCTCAAGCAGCCCGAGGTGAAAGTCGCGATCCCGCTCGACAAAACCGGTGAGGTTCGCGTTGTCTGCATGGGCACTGATCTCATCGGCGATTGCCCGCATGGTCGGCAAGGTTTCGAGCGGGAAGTTCGCGGCGAGCGCCCGCATCGCCGGTGCTTCAAGCATCTGACGCAGCTCAAGGATCTCTTTCAGGTCCTGCTCACTCACGTCGGTGACGCGAAAGCCCTTATTGCGCACTGAGACGACGAAGCCACGCTGCTCAAGGTCTAGCATCGCCTCTCGCACGGGCGTTGCCGACACCTCGAACTGAGCGGCCAGCGTCGGTACAGAGACAAGCGTGCCGGGCGCCAACTCCCCCGAGATGATCGCGGCGGACAGCGATTCACCGATACGGTCGCGCAGGCTCGCCAACTGTTCAACCTTGTGAATCGCCGAGGCGTTCATCGTGTTCTCGCTCTCATACTGGAAGATGCACCCTGGCCACACAGACGCTCGCACGAAACCCATCGGGTCGCTAGCATCCTGATATGTGCCATATTACAAAGACTGTTCGCACCGTCGATTACCACACGGCCGGTGAGCCATTTCGAATAGTAGTGGACGGATTGCCCGAGATCGACGGAAAAACCGTCGCTCAACGGCGGGTTTTTGCGCAGGGTTCCGCAGAGATCGATGAGATCAGGCAGCTCCTGTGCCGAGAGCCCCGGGGGCATGCCGACATGTATGGCGGCTTCATCACACCGCCAGACGACAGTGGCGCCGATTTCGGTGTGTTGTTCTGGCACAACGACGGCTTCTCGACCGCCTGCGGCCACGGCACGATCGCCCTGGGCGTGTGGGCAGTGCAGAGCGGCCGCGTCGAGGCGAATCCGGATGGCGTCACACCGGTCACCATCGATGTTCCGTCTGGCCGAGTTGTCGCGCACGTGCGCCAGGTGGCCGGGGTCGTGACGGCAGTGGTTTTCGAGAACGTCGCGTCATACCCGGTCGCCCGGCACGTGCAGGTGCAGTCCTCGCGCGGCGACGTCAACGTCGACCTCGGATTCGGTGGCGCCCTCTACGCCTGTGTGCCGGCATCCGCTCTCGGGCTGGAGGTGACGCCAGAGCACTACGACGACCTGCTGGCCATCGGACGCGAGATCAAGTGGGCACTCAACGACAGCGAACTCGCGCGCCATTCAGACGACGACCGCCTGAACGGGGTCTACGGCACCATCATCTTCGACGACCTCGGCGACACCCCGGATGGCCCGCACCAGCGCAACGTCACGGTGTTCGCCGACGGTCGGATCGACCGCTCACCCTGCGGCTCCGGCACGGCAACGCGGCTTGCCCTGCTTGCCGATTCCGGTCGACTCGCTCCGGGGCAGGTACTCACGCACGACTCGATCGTCGACACACGTTTCCGCGGCTGGGTCGAGCCGATCTCCGGCGACGCCAGGGGAGCGGTGATCCCGCACGTCGCGGGGATGGCATACCCCACGGGCGAGCACACATTCATACTGGCGGACAACGACCCCTTGACGACTGGATTCCTGCTGTGACCCACACCCCTCCCCTGCCCTTCATCTGCGCGGATGAAGTCTTCGCGCGCGTGAGCTTCGAGGATGCGATTCGCGCAATCCAGCGCGAGTTGCGCGCCGGGCTTGATCCCTCCGCCGACTTCGACCGCGGCATTCTCGACGTCACTGCCGGGCAGCTACTCCTGATGCCGTCGCAATCAGCGGACTTCGTCGGCGTCAAGGTCGCTACCGTCGCCCCCGACAATCCCGCCGTCGGTAAGGAACGCATCCAGGGCCTCTACCTCTTAATGGACGCCGCGACGCTCAGCCCGGTCGCACTGCTCGACGGCACCGCACTGACCACCCTGCGTACACCAGCGGTCTCCGCGGCAGCCGCCGACCTGCTGGCCCCCGCCCAGGTCGACCATCTCGTGGTGTTTGGATCCGGCCCACAGGCATGGGGTCACATCGAGGCGATGCGGGCGATCAGGACGATCCGCACCGTCACCATCGTGGCGCGCAACCAGGACAGGGCTGCACAACTGGCATCCAGGGTGAGCGCGAGCGGGCTGCCTGCGAGCGTCGGCACCGCGGCAGACGTGCGGGATGCCCAGCTCGTCGTATGTGCAACGACGGCCAGAACTCCGCTCTTCGACGGCGACCTGGTTCCAGACGGCTGCTGCATCATTGCCGTCGGCTCCCATGAGGTCGATGCGCGCGAGCTCCCCTCTGCACTGATCTCCCGGTCGCAGCTTGTCGTCGAAGACATTGCCGTTGCGATGCGGGAGGCGGGAGATCTGCTGATCCCCCTTGGCGAGGGGGTAGTGACGGCCGACGCGTTCATTCCGCTCCGGGCCATCATCACCGGTGAGACGCCCGTCGATCAGACACGTCCTCGCGTGTTCTCCAGCTCTGGAATGTCGTGGGAAGACCTCGTCATTGCAGCGGAGGTCCTGCGACGCTGACGGCGCGGCGGGCTGGTCACCGTTCAGCTGGCGAGAACGACAGAGGGCCGCGTGATACTCACGCGGCCCTCGTTCGCACGCTCCCGAATGGAGCGGCGCTTTAGCGTCTAGACGCTTTTCTTGCCGGAAATTGAACGCAGCAAGAACGCGATGACTGCAATGACGACGAGGACGAGCCCGACCCACAGCAGGAACTGCAACGACTGCACCAAGCCACCCGTGATGAGGAGCAGGACAGCAACGATTGCAACAATGATCAGCAGGAGATTCACAGCGACTCTTCTCTGTTCTTATTCTCGGAGACTATCTCCGGCCAAAGAGCTTACCCCCCAAACGGGCCGATAAGGGAAAGCCGCTGCAACCCGGGCGTGTCGAATGCCGTTCAGAATGGCTGATCATGTCAAATTCCGGCTGCTTCAGACGACCACAGGCGGAAAAGTTCGTACGCACGGAAGGGCGCCCACGCTGCTGCTCGAGCGTTAGCATCCTTCGCTGTCAAATTGCCGAGCGCCCTTCGCGGCACCAGGCCCCTGAGGTGAAGGCATCCCGGGCACCGAGCACTCGAGCTGTGGCACTGCTGCCGACGACAGCGGAGATACCGCGCTCACCAGACGCCCGACGAGCCGCGCCGATGGCTGTCGAGCAGGTGCGTGTCAACGATGCCCGTTGCTTCCATCAGTGCGTACATCGTTGTCGGGCCGACGAACACGAAGCCCTTCTTCTTCAGCGCTTTCGACAGCGCAAGGGATTCGACTGACTGCGTGGGCACCTCGGCGTGCGATCGTGGCTTCGGCGTTTCGCTCGGCCTGAATGACCAGACGAAATCAACGAGCCCGCCCTCATCCCGCAGCGCTCTCGTCGCCCGTGCATTCGTGATTGTGGCGAGTACCTTCAGCCGGTTGCGCACGATGCCGGCATCCGCCATCAGTCGCTCGTAGTCGGCGTCCGTGTACTCGGCGATCAGGTCGGGGTCGAAGTTATCGAAAGCGGCACGGAATGCCGGGCGCTTCTTCAGGATGGTCGCCCACGAGAGTCCTGACTGGAATGCTTCCAGGCTGAGCCGCTCGAACATGCCGTGCTCGTCGCGTACCGGCATGCCCCACTCGGTGTCGTAGTACTCGCGCATCAGCGGATCCGTCGCCGCCCACATCGGCCTGACCAACCCGTCGTCGCCGCGCACGCTGGCAATCATTGCAGCGGTCGCTGCGGCAGCCACAGTCTCCATCTCACTCACCGGCGAATCCCTTCGGTCATCTGGTTGCTGCCTCAAGAGTAAGCAATGTGTGCTTGGCGTCAGGACCGCCGGCGTAGTTGCCATACGAGCCATCGGAGCGCACCACGCGATGGCACGGCATCACCAGCGGAAGCGGGTTCTTCGCGCAGGCAGTGCCGACAGCGCGCACCGCCCTGGGGCTGCCAGCGGCGAGCGCCACCTGTGCGTAGCTCTCGGTGTGCCCGTATTCGATCTCGGCAAGGTGCTCGACGACACTGCGGCGAAAACCCGAAATCATCCTGAGATCCAGTGGCACGTCAAAGCGGTGACGGATGCCGGCAAAATACTCGTCGAGCTCGCGAGCAACCGGGTCGAGCCTGGCCGGTGCCCGCAGGATCCGCGGGCTCACTTTTGCCCCGAGCAGCTCGAGAACCGCGTCGTGGTTTTCTCGCTCGAAGGCAATGCGTACGACGCCCTGCTCGGTCGCGGCCAGCAGCATCAGGCCGACGGGCGTGTCGAGCGTGCGGTAGGCGACATCAAGGTCGCCACGTTCGGCTGCGGCGATCCCGAGCGCGGCCTGCAGGCGCGCGAGATCCGGGTCAGCAACGGTGCGCAGTGGAGCGAGCAGCGCCGAGACCTCTGGGTCGGTGTGGGTGTTCATCGGATGCTTCCCTTCACTCTCGAGGTGAGCGCCGTCAGCGTTGGCGCCGCAGAAGTGAGCGCCGTGGGTTCGAGCGCCGCTGCAGCCAGGCGCAGCCTGAGCGACTTGATGCCGTCTGCCGCGGCGCGACGCGCGGCATCGGTCGTTCCGCCGAGGATCTCGGCGACCTCCCGGTGCGGCAGGCCGATGACGTAGTGATAGGCGACGGCCTGTCGCTGCTTGGTCGGAAGCATCCCGAGTGCGGCCCACAGCTCGGTGTCGCTCTGGCCTGGCACCCCGACGGTCGATTCTCGATCAGGCAGTTGTTCGACCGGGATTGGAGCTCGCCCCCTGGCCCTGATCACGTCAATCGCCTTGCGGTGTGCAATCGTCACGAGCCAGGCTTCGACGTTCGCGCCGGGCTCGAGCGCCGGGTACGCACGCAACGCAGCCAAAAATGTCTCCGACCAGGCGTCATCCGCATCGACTGTCCCGAGCACCGCGCGGCAGACGCGCAGCACTGTAGCGCCGTGGTCGGCGACAACCTGCTCGAACGGTTTCATGGTCACACTAAGCAGACGCGCTGGAGTGCGTATTCGTGAGATCGCGTGCCCAAGTCCCGTGATCGAGCGCCACAATCGTGTGGGTGGATGTCAAAACAATCGTCCCAATGCGGCATCCGCTGGCTCCTCAAGCGCGAGCAAAAACCGCTTGCGGTCGAGCCCGCCCGCATACCCGACGAGGTTGCCGTCTGCTCCGACAACGCGGTGGCACGGCACGATGATGCTGATCGGGTTCTTGCCGTTGGCTGCGCCGACCGCGCGAGACAGGTTCTTGTCGCCGAGCAGGACGGCAAGCTGGCCGTATGAGCGGGTCTGGCCATAGGGAATCTCTCGCAGTTGAGCCCAGACCTTCTGCTGGAACGCGTCGCCGGTCGGCGCGAGGTGCAGGTCAAAATCCGTCCGGGTTCCGGCGAAATATTCGCCGAGCTGGGTGACCGCCCCCTCGAACGCCGAGTCGTCTCTGGTTCCCCACGTCGTGGCCTCTGGTCGCCTCTTGTGCTCGGCGAAGTACACGGCAGACAGCGCGTCACCAGCGCCGACCAGGGTCAGCTCCCCCACGGGCGAATCGATGATCCGGTGGCGGATGTCGACATTGCTCGTTTCAGCGTCGCTGCTGGAAGAGTCACCGCTTGAGTCGCTCATCACGCGTTCCATCCTGTCGTTCCCATTCTCTCGAAGTCAGCCTCGAATTTCAGCTACACGATCCACCAAAGAGAGGCGTTCTGTATTGAAGACGTTCGGGAAGGGCGCAACGTGAGATGCGGTCATCCCACTGTGCAGCATTATGCCCGCGGCGTAGCGTGGCCGACACGGAGGTATTCACATGCAGGCTCACACAGGCGACCGAATCATCATTCGAGGCAAGACTGTCGAGACTCCCGACCGACACGGCACGATTCTGGAGGTGCGTGGCGACGACGGCAACCCGCCTTACCTGGTGAAGTTCGAAGACGGCCACGAAACTATCGTGTACCCCGGTTCAGACTTCCTGATCGAGCACACGCACGACTAGTTTCTGGCCATCGGCCAGCCGAACCGACCGCCGGCCAGCATGGCGAGACCCGAGGGGTATGTGGAGTTCAGCCCCGCGCAAGGGGAAAGAGCGGGCGACAGGTCGTGCACACCTCGCCATCGCCGTCGTTCGCCTGGGCCACCCGCTCCGCCTCAAGGCGCTCCGCCAGCGCCCACACGAGCAGCGCGATCGCAGAGAGGGCGACCACGGGGCGAACGACCCCCGTGAGCATCGGGACTACGCTGTGCAAATCAGTCGAGAGATAGATGGCGATGAAACCAAGGGCGGGCCAGCGCAGATCACACAGCGTCGGCCGCACCGATCGGAGCGTCGAAGTAGCTGGCGACGACCAACCCCATGACTGCTGCCCCTGCCCCCGGCAGCGCATAGGCCCACCAGGGCCCTGGTGCGACGAGAGATCCGCTCACGGCGACAACAGCGCCAGACACGAGCGCCAGCGCAACATAGGCGGCCATGGCAACACCGGCGGCAATCGTCCAACGGCGAGGCGCCCAGAGTCGCAGCTCGGTGAACAGGCTCGACATTCTCATAAACGGTTGACTCCTCGATACCCGGGTGGTATTTATACCCTACGGGGTATGCCGTGAGGACTCAAGTGCGCCTCACTGTTCCGCACTGGTGCATAACTCCTGCAAAAACCGCGCACGGCTCAGTGGCCGTCTGATGCTTCCGCGCCCTGGATCAGCGCCGAAGCCAAATTGCAGGAGTTATGCACGCGGCTGCTTATGCACGAGCATCGAGGAGTGGCATCAGCTCCCTCGCCGGACGAGAACGGGGCTCCGATCGGAGCGTTGCGCCGATCTCGAGCCCAGGCGAAGCTGGGTGGCATCGGGGCAAAGAGAAAGGCCCCGTGATCAGGAAAATACCCAATCAAAGAGCCTTTATGTGTAGCGGGAGCGGGACTTGAACCCGCGACACCACGATTATGAGCCGTGTGCTCTAACCACCTGAGCTACCCCGCCGAAACCTGTTCGCAGACTACTACGACCAAGCCTGAGCCCCCTGTGGGAATCGGACCCACTACCTCTTCCTTACCAAGGAAGTGCTCTACCAATGAGCTAAGGGGGCGAGCTTCTTACGAGAAGAAACATGCCGCTTTTGGCAACCGATATAGATTATCACCCCTCCGGGGCGGTTGCGTACACGAGGCGCCCTAGAGTGCCGCAACCCCGGGCAGAACCCACGCCGTAAACGACGTATCGCCCGTAATTACGCGGAAGTTGTCGCCCGAAATTGCTATCTCCCCGCTTCCAAATTCTCGTGTCGCTGCCTCAATTCCGGCCACTGCGGCCATCGGTAGCGTCGCTTCTGCCCCCGCGCGGGCCGCAGCCACCAGTACCGATGCCTCCGGCGCCTCACGCACGAAGACGAGCAGGTCATCGCCGACATGAAGCCAGCGCATGCCGCCACCGTTCAACGCTGGCTGACTGCGCCGCAGGCCGATCAGATCGCTGTATAGCTCGATCACCTGCTCCGTTTCGGGAGCGGATGCCGACTCCCACGGAATCGGGGTACGGGAGTGCTCACCGTCGACTCCAATCAGGCCGAACTCGTCGCCGGCGAACACCACGGGGATGCCGGGCAGCGTGACCGACAATCCGAGGGCGACCGGAATCGCCCCATCGATGGCACTCGTGCGAAATCGCGGAGTGTCGTGGGTGTCGAGTGCGTTCATGGTGGCCAGCCGCGTGCGCCACGGGAAGCCAGCAGAGAACCGAGTGTGTGCGTCGAAGAACTGCTTGCCGGTGAATGTCGGAACCTGGTTGGCAGCGAAGCCGATGCCACCGCCGGCCTGGCTGCCTGGCTCAGACAGCCAGCTCCAGAGCGGCCGCGTGAAGTTCGCGTACGTCATGGCACCGTGCCACGCATCGCCCTGAAAATCGATTGAGGCGTCGTTGGTCGACTCCCCCAGCAGGATGGTATCCGGGTTGATGTCAAGCATGGTGCGGCGGATCGTCTGGCGTACCTCGGAGTTCAGGTCTTCAGACCCGAGCCTGCCGGTCATGTTCGCCACATCGATGCGCCAGCCGTCCAGGCTGTACGGCGGCTTGAGCCAGCGCGCGACGACCGAGCCAGGGCCTTCGACGAAGCGCTCCCGCAGCTCTGCTGAATTCCAGTTGAACTTCGGCAGGCTGGGCACGCCCAGCCAGGACTCGTAGGTCGTGTGCTCGGCATCCCGCCAGTAATAGAACTCGCTTTCGGCGGCATCCGGGTTACCGAGAGCTGCGACGAACCACTCGTGGCGATCGCCCGAGTGGTTCGACGTGAGGTCGCCGATGATCTTGAATCCGCGAGCATGGGCAGCTTCCACCAGGCGAACGAGCGCCTCGTCACCGCCGAGTAGCGGGTCGACCTCGTCGAAACTCGACGCGTCGTAACGATGGTTTGATCCAGCAGGAAAAACCGGAGTCAGGTAGATCAGGGTGACACCGAGGCGTTCCAGGTGATCGAGGTGTTCGATCACCCCGTCGAGGTCTCCCCCGTAAAACTGCGTGGAGCGGCCGGGCGGAAGCTGGTCGACCTCGTCCTCCCAGGCAGCGGGGATCGCCCAGTCCGGCACCTCCCGTTCGTCGGCAGCCGCAGAACGTCCGAACCTGTCGGGGAAGATCTGGTACATCACGCTCGATGCCGCCCAGTCAGGGGCTGCCGGATGCGCTACCAGCTTGAAGTCTTCGGAGTCGAGTGTCTCGACGTCGTGCAGTCCAGACGCATTCAGCCAGAACTGGCGCCCGTCGGCCATTGCCAAGTGGAATCGGTAGCCGTGCACCGGATTCTCCACCTCAACGACAGCTTCCCACCAGTCCCAGCCGTTGGAGCCGGTGTCAGCGCGGACGACGGATGCCGGCGCAAAACGCGGTTCCCTATTCGGATTCGACCTGGCGTGAACGGCAGCCACCTCGCCAAACGAGGCGGGCACGCGTACCCGCACCCGCACCTCGTCACCGATATTCGGCGACGAGGTCGACACGTAGAGCGGGGATCCGTCGTGGTGCGGGAGCAGCATCATGCCTCGAACTTACTTGACGGCGCCGGCGGTCAAGCCGCCCACGATGTACTTCTGCAAGAACATGAACAGGATCACCACCGGCAGTGCTGCGAGCACGGCGCCGGCGGAGAATGCACTCCAATCGGCATAGTTCGGGTTCGACACCAGTTTGTAGAGACCGACGGCAAGAGTCTGTTTCTCCGGATCGACAAGCAGCACGCTCGCCACCACGAACTCGTTGGTCACCGAGATAAACGAGAGCAGGCCGACGACCGAGAGGATCGGACCAACAAGGCGCAGGATCATCGTGAAGAAGATCCGCGCGTGGCCGGCACCATCGATCTTGGCGGCCTCATCGATCGAGGCGGGCACCGTGTTGAAGAAGCCGTACATCAGGTAGGTGTTCACGCCGAGGGCCCCACCGAGGTAGACCATGATCAGGCCGATGTGGGTGTTCAGCCCGATTGCCGGGAAGATGTCGCTGATGGTGCTCATCAGCAGGAAGATGGCGACGACGGCGAGCAACTGCGGGAACATCTGAACAAGCACGATCGTGAGCAGGCCAGTGCGGCGCCCCGTGAAACGCATACGCGAGAAGGCATATGCGGCAAGCGCACCGAGGAAAACGGTGGCGAGTGAGGTGATGCTCGCGATGATGAGAGTGTTGCCGAACCAGGCAGCGAAAGGCTGGTCGGGGTTGTTCAGCAGCCGAGCGTACGCGTCAAAGCCGATCTTCGAGAACAGGGAGTTCGAGCCGGTCAGCGTGCCCGTCGGGTTCAGCGACGCCGAGACCACGTAGAGCAGCGGAAAGAGCGAGAAGACAACCATGACGAGGCCGATACCGTGGCGCCATCCGGTTGCCCGGAACCAGCGTCCGAGGTTGAACGGTCGCTTGGTGGAGATGATCTCTCCGGACTGTGTGGTGACTACGGACATTAGTTCAACTCCTCCAGGGCCTTGGTGCGCTTGAAACTGATGATCGAGATGATGGCCACCAGGATGAAGATTATGATCGAGAAGGCGCTGGCCAGCCCGTAGTCACGGGTCTGTCCGGTGAAGGCCACCTTGTAGACCATCGAGATCAGGATGTCTGTCGCGCCGACGTTTACGCTGGCCGCGGGGTCACGCGGCCCGCCACCCGTGAGCATGTAGATCAGGTTGAAGTTGTTGAAGTTGAACGCGAACGAGGCGATCAGCAGCGGCGCGACGGTCACGAGCAGCAGCGGCAGCTTGATCAGACGGAAGACAGCCCACGGCTTGGCCCCATCGACGGTTGCCGCCTCTTCAAGCTCTTCGGGGATCGACTGCAGCGCACCGGTGCACACCAGGAACATGTACGGGAAGCCGAGCCACAGGTTGACCACCAGGATGCTCACCTTGGCAAGAACCGGATCAGTCAGCCACGGAATCGATGCCCCACCGAGCAGCACCTGGTTGATGAAACCGAAGCTCTCGCTGAGCATGCCGGCCCAGACAAGCGCAGAAAGGAACGCGGGGAACGCGTACGGCATGACCATCGCGACGCGATACCACTTGCGTCCGCGCATCCGCTTGTCGTTGAACACGATGGCCAGGAACAGGCCAAGGAGGAAGGTGGTGGCCACCGAGATGATCGCGAACACGAATGTCCAGATCGTCACGCTGATCAGCGGTCCACGGATGCTTTCCTCGGTGAACGCGCGGGCGAAGTTGTCGAGACCCACGTTGATCTTCCAACCGGGAAGCAGCTGCTGGCCGTCTTGCGCGGTGAATGCACCCTCACCGGTGTCGGTGTAAACGACGCCGGTTTCGATATCCGTCATGGTCTGTGCCACCGAGTCGTACTCAAGGCTTGACTTGAAGAGGTAGGCGCTGCTGCCATCCGGCGTGCGGAGCGCTCCGTCATTCGGGTCATCGGAATACGGCACGGACATCGACGTGATCTCGTCGGTGCGCTGCAGTACTGACGCGAAGTTGAGGGTGGTGTAGCCGTCGAGGCCGACAGCCTTGGCGCCGTCGAACGTGGCGTCATCCACCGTGCTGAGCGGTGTATCAGCGTTGCCGACGCTTGCGACGCCATCCGGGTCGGTGACCAGCAGGTTGAGCTCGCCGCCCTGGTCAAGCACGGTGACACCATAGGTCGGGGAGTCAGGCACGCGCTCGAGAGCCGAGCTCATCAGAGCCGAAACAGCCTGGTCTTTGTCGGCGTTGTGCCCGGTGCTGTAGTTGGTGAAGCCGATGTATGCGGTGTAACCGATGACGAAGATCTGGAAGATCATGAGGAAGATCACGCCTGGCGTCAGGTACTTGGCCGGCAGTTTGCGCTTCGAGAAGTAAATCCAGTTCACGAGCGCCGTCACGACGAGAACTATCGTGAAGATGAGCCACTCCGCCTGGGCGAAGAGGATGAACAACGCGTAGACCGCGATGGCATCGACGATGCCGAGCGACACGATCTTGACCAACAGCGTCTTCACACCGACCGATGCAGACTCGGCAAAATTCTTTGCCTGGAGCTGACGTTTGGTCGGTGGTTTCTGCGCGCCGGTGGCGACAGCATCCTCTTCGATGGTGGTGCTCATTTTTAGTACTTTCCGAATCCAATGGTCGTGCTGAGGGTAAAGCCCTCGGGTCGCCGCTATCAGCGACAACCCGAGGGCTCAGATGAAGCTATTAGCCGATTGCGCCCTGCACATCGGCGGTCAGCTTCTGCCAGGTGGTGACGGGGTCAGCACCATTGATGATTGCGGCCTCTGCGATGCCCCAGTACTGCCAGACCTGGCCCATTGCCGGGATGGCCGGCATCGGCACTGCGTTCGCGCCTGCGGCAGCGAATCCGGCGACGATCGGGTCTTCTGAAGCGGTCTCCGCTGCTGCGGTGAGCGCAGGAAGCACGTTGCCAGACTTGAACAGCGAGAGCTGCACGTCTTCGGTAGCGATGTAGTTGACCAGGAAGTCGGTTGCTGCAACCTTGTTCTTGCTCTGCTCACTGATGAAGAAGCCCTTCACACCGGCGAACGGCTGGGCCGTCTCGGTGCCGGGGCTTGGGACTGCATCGACGGCGACGTTGATGCCGGCGTCGGTTGCTGCTCCCACGTTCCACGGACCGGTCAGCCAGAAGGCTGCCTTGCCAGTGGTGAACGCTTCCTTGGCGATATCGCCAGTGATCTCGGTGTTGAGAACGCCGGTTCCGGTCTTGCCCTGGCTACCGAGCCACGTGGCGTATGCCTCGCCGCCGGCATTGCCGAGCTCAAGGTTCGTGGCGTCGTAGCCGCCCTGTGCGTCGGTTCCGAAGACGGGTGCACCGAATCCGGTCTGGAACGGGTAGAGGTGGTACGGGTTGCCGTCAGCGCCCTGCTCGACGACGAACGGGTACTGAACACCTGCTGCGGTGCCCTCCGCAATCATGTCGTCGAAGCTGCTGGGCGCCGTGGGAGCGAGGTCTGCGTTGCGCAGGAGTGCCAGGTTTTCGACAGCGTATGGAAGCTGGTAGACCTTGCCGTCGTATGTCGCTGCGTTGAGCGCGACAGGCAGGAAGTCTGCAGCCTTGTCACCGAGCTCGATCGGCGAGACGACGCCGTTCGTGACGAGCTCTCCGAGCCAGTCGTGTGCACCCATCGTGATGTCGGGACCCTTGCCGGTCGGCACCTGCTGGATGAAGTCATCCTTGATTTTCGCGTTGTCCTTGGACACGAGCTTGACCTCGACGCCGGTCTTGTCTTCGTACGCCGCAGCCGCATCCTTCAGCGCATCTACGCGCTCGGAATCGAGCCAGACCGTCAAAGTGCTGGTGGCGGAAGACGAGTCTCCCGCTCCTGTGTCTCCTGAAGAACATCCGGCCAGGGCCAGGGAGGCGACGACCGCTACTGCACCAGCAGCAAGCAGGCCTTTCTTTTTCACCGTCATTGGTGTTGCCTTTCGTAGTGATTGCTGACAAAAATGCAAGCGATTACATGTATAGCTTCTCAGCGTCGTCTTGACAACTCAATGGTTCTGCTTCGAGATCGGTTCGTGATGATTCCTCGATCAGGCCAGCGTGCAAACGCTTCCATATATTTGGATATGCCGTAATGTATCGCCTATGACAGGCAACACAGAGTGGTGGAGAACCGCCGTTATTTATCAGATCTATCCGCGCTCATTTGCGGACGCCAATGGCGACGGCATGGGCGACCTTGCCGGCATCACCAGCAGGCTCCCCGCGTTGGAGCAGCTGGGTATCGACGCCATTTGGCTGTCGCCGTTCTACACATCGCCCCAGCGTGATGCGGGATACGACGTGGCCGACTACTGCGACATCGATCCGTTGTTCGGCACACTCGCCGACTTCGACGTGATGCTGACCCAGGCACATGACCTCGGCATCCGCGTCATCGTCGACCTCGTGCCCAACCACACCTCGAGCGAACACCCGTGGTTCCAGGCCGCACTCGCTGCCGGTCCGGGGAGCGAAGAGCGTGGCCGCTATATGTTCCGCGAGGGTAAGGGCGACAACGGCGAGCTGCCCCCGAACAACTGGGAATCGGTGTTCGGTGGCGGCGCATGGACCCGCGTGACCGAAGCCGATGGCACCCCCGGTCAGTGGTACCTGCACCTGTTCGACACGACTCAGCCCGACCTCGACTGGGACAACCCCTGGGTGCGCGAGCAGTTCCGCGACATCCTGAGCTTCTGGCTTGACCGCGGCGTTGACGGTTTCCGCGTCGATGTTGCACACGGCATGATCAAGGCCGCCGGCCTGCCCGACTACTTCCCGCCAGTCGAAGGCGGCAGCATGGGCGGCGGTAGCGCAACCCTCGAACCCGCGATCAGCACCGAACCGCCAGCTCCCGCTCCTTACTGGGCGCAGGACGGCGTGCACGACATCTACCGCGACTGGCGCGAGCTGCTCAACACGTACCCTGGCGATCGCATCCTGGCCGCCGAGGCGTGGGTTGACCCGCTGTCGCAGGTCGCCAAGTGGGTTCGTCCCGACGAGATGCACCAGGCGTTCAACTTCGCCTATCTCGAGACCCCGTGGAACGCAGCCGCGCTTCACTCGGTGATCGATGCGTCTCTTGAGGCGTTTGGTGCAGTTGGCGCTCCCAGCACCTGGGTGCTCTCCAACCACGACGTCGTGCGCCACGC
Source organism: Leifsonia sp. A12D58 (assembly GCF_047530025.1). NCBI lineage: Bacteria > Bacillati > Actinomycetota > Actinomycetes > Micrococcales > Microbacteriaceae > Leifsonia > Leifsonia sp. A12D58. Next base: position 513,014 of record NZ_JBLJAT010000003.1, read on the forward strand.
CTCGCGCCTGGCACTCACCGCAGAGAACCTGCAGGGCCATGGCATCGGACCGAAGACGCCCGGCCTGCCTGACCCGGTCGTCGGACTCCGCCGTGCACGTGCAGCGACCAGCCTGATGCTCGCACTTCCCGGCTCCAGCTACCTGTACCAGGGCGAGGAGCTCGGCCTGCCCGAGGTCATCGATCTGCCGGATGATGCCCGCCAGGACCCGACCTGGTTCCGCACCAACCACGAGCGCTACGGCCGTGACGGATGCCGCGTGCCGATTCCGTGGGAGGCGAACAGCCCCTCGTACGGATTCGGACCCTCAGAGCAGAGCTGGTTGCCGCAGCCGACGGAGTGGGCAGACCTTGCTCGCGACGTTCAGATCGGTGATCCGAACTCGACGCTCGAGCTCTACACGCTCGCGCTCAAGCTTCGTCGCGAGCACAACCTGGCGCTCGGCGCCGTGGAATGGCTTGACGGCTACGGAGCGGATGTCGCTGCGTTCCGCAACGGCGACGTGATCGTCATTGCGAACACCGGTACCGAGCCTGTCGATCTGCCGGGCGGCGACATCCTGTTGAGCAGCGAGCCGCTTGATGGCCGCGTTCTTCCGGGTGACACCACCGTGTGGCTGGCCGCATAGTCCGGTAACTCACGACCTGGCCCGTCGCTGCGAGCCGTGCCTCAGTCCCTTCGGGGCTGGGCCACGGCTTGCAGTGCGTTAAGCGGCACACAGCGTCCGTAGGGGCAGCGCGCCCCACTACGACACGCGCCAGAAACTAACCGGATAGCGCGCGGCGGGAGCCTAGTTCGTGTTGGCGTACAGCCAGGCAAGCGGGTCGACGTGAACGCCGTTGCGGCCACCGAGACGAATCTCAAAGTGAAGGTGTGGGCCAGTTGACATGCCCGTGGTTCCGGTGAGTCCGACGATGTCGCCGACCTTGATCAGGTCGCCGACCTTGTAACGGATCGAGCCGTGGATCATGTGTGCATAGACGCTGGTCACGATCTCGCCGTTGATGACGTGATCAACCATGATGTGCACGCCGAGGCTGGAGTCGCCGTCTTCGGTATAGCTGACGACGCCGTCTGCGATCGACTGGATCGGGGCTCCGAGGCCGGGGTTGAAGTCCTGGCCCTGGTGGTTCGATGAGCAGCCGGCGCAGTCGCGGTGGCCGAACTCGTCACCGATGTGCACGCCGACCGAGAACGGCCACTGGACGGTGCCGTTCGGGTTGTTCGTAAACGACGCTTCCAGGCGGATACCACTGGCAGCCGCTACTTCAGCGATGCTCTTGGAGTCGAACCCGTCGCGCTCCACCGAGATGCCGTCGGCCGTCAAGCCCGCAGCGTTGAAGGTGAGGCTCTGGGTCTCTTCGGTATTTGAGGACTTCTTGGCCGAGAGCGCAGCCGCCTGCACATCTGCTGACGACAGCAGGGCCTCGGCTGGAAGTGACGTTGAGACGGCCATCAGGGCGACAAAGCCCATAGCGGCGATTGTGACGCCCTTTGCGGCGAACTTGCGCATCCTGCCCGTCGGGGCACCCGAAGTGATCGCAGCAGGGGCCGTACGGCGCGAGCGCGCTGCGTTGTCGGCCGACGTGCTCGGGCGCCAGTCGGGGGTGGGACGTTCGGCATCGGAAATCGTGTGCGAGGTATGAGCGGATGCCTTGGCATCAGACCGCTTGAACGCACCGGCGGTCAGCCGAACTTTGGGTGTCGATGCCTTGGCGCTTGCCTGCTCACGCTGTTCGCGTCGTGATGTGGCGAACAGCAGCGGAATCTCGGTTGACGTCGTAGTGGTGGGTACGCCGTCTGTGTCAACGCCGTCGGCTCCATCAGAGGGGTGCACGACGGGGATGACCACCGTCTGCACGGTAACAGTCGGCAGGTCGGCCGCCAAGGCCGTAGCCGGTGAAATCAGGTCAATCGGCGCTACAGCGGCCGGCACCTCGACAACAGGAGCAACAGGCGTAACAGGCGTAACAGCGGCAACAGTGGCCGTAGCAACAGGTGCGGCAGGTGCGGCCGTGGGCTCGTCCTCGACGGGTGCTTCAACAACCTCAGCAGCAACCTCGACCGCGGCCACAGGGGCGCTCAGCTGAGCGAGACGCTCACGTTCACGGATCTCACGGCGGGTCAGCGGCTGTGCCGAATCGGCAGTCGCCGTCGTCACCACAGGAACCTGCATGGCAGGTTCGCTTGCACCGGACGCGGGGGCGTCTGGAGCAGAAGAGTGACGTGACAAAAGGTGAGTGCTCTCGTGAAGAGTGACGGGTAGAAGGTGCTCATCCTGGCCGACGCCAAAATAACGAATTGGTAAAAGGCTAACCCGCGCATCGCGAGAGCACAAAGGAAACACACGCGTTTGCCCCCATAAAAGGGGGCGGATTGCAGCTTACAAAATTCGCCGACAGTTCACCTTTACGACCCTGTGCCCAGTCAGGCATTGGCAGGGTGGGCGATAGTGCCTGTTTTCTTCACTATCTCTCGTCGTCCGCCATAAATTCTGAAAAAAGTTCTGCGAGCAGCGGTTCTGCTGTGTCGTACAGATCGGGTGCGGCGGCAATCGTCAGACTCCAGGTCGCCTTCTCGCTTCCGAACCCGCCCACGTGGGCTCCGGCCTCCTCTGCAATCAGCGCGCCGGCTGCGTGATCCCACGGGTTCAATCCACGCTCGTAATAGAGGTCGAGTCGACCGGCAGCGACGTTGCACAGATCAAGGGCCGCTGAGCCGATGCGGCGGATGTCGCGCACCTCACCGATGAGCCCGTGGACCACCTGCGCCTGACGCTTACGCCTGGCTGCCGTGTACGAGAAACCGGTGCCGAACAGTGCGAGGTTGAGTGGTACGCCGCTGTTGACCGCGAGCTTCCGCTCACCGAGGAACGCTCCCCCGCCCGCCGCCGCGGTGAAGAGGTCACCGCTGGCCGGGTTGAAGACCACGCCGGCCAGTGCCGTCCAGGTCACGGGGTCAGCTTCACCCTGCACAACGGCAATACTCACCGCATAGTCGGGGATGCCATAGAGAAAGTTGACTGTGCCATCGATCGGATCGACGATCCAGGTCAGTCCTGAGCTGCCTGAGGTTGCATCCGACTCCTCGCCATAGAAGCCGTCATCCGGCCGAGCCTCAGCGATCAGGCGACGGATGAGCGCCTCGGTCTCACGGTCAGCGTGCGTCACGATGTCTTCAGGTGCCGACTTAGAGGCGGCGACCTGGACGCCCTCTGCGCGTCGGGTACGGGCGAGCTCGCCGGCCTCCAGTGCGATCGTGGTGGCGAGCGTGAGCAGTTCCTGTGGCGTTGGAGTGGTCATGCCTCCACGCTACCGCCGCCGCGCACGGTACGGCGGGCCGGAGCTCTCCGCTCGGGCTGGGCGCGCGAAATTCCTCTCGGCGCGCGCAAATCTGCGCGCCACACGGTATAACGCGCGCCCAGATTGCGGCCACCGCCCAACTCAACCCTGGCGGCACCCGCCTGCGGCTACGGCATCCGCCTGCGCGACATCCGCATGTGGAGTTAAACGACAAAACCCCGGAATCGTTATGATCCGGGGTTTTTGTCTGTGGCGAGTGAGGGATTCGAACCCCCGAATGCTGAGCAGTCTGATTTACAGTCAGATCCCTTTGGCCGCTTGGGTAACTCGCCAGTGCACACCCGACCATATGTAGAACACGTGACCGAAGGCGCGTACCAAGAATACTCATGACTCGGCCCTACGAGAAATTGAGAACGCCTCCGGCGCAGAATTGGCATAAAAGTCGTGTCGAATCGGTGAATTCTCGGCCAAAAACACGAGGCGGCAACCGATCGGGCTTCCCACATCCCTGTCGCGAAGGCCCCGGAGTCCGAAAACCGCCGAGCCCTCGATAAGATCAGACACACCCACCCACCGCACAACGAGGTCTTAATGGTCGGCATCGATGAGGTCGCCCGTCGAGCGGGCGTCTCCACCGCAACTGTTTCGCGCGCCCTGAGCGGCAACGGACACGTCTCGCCAGCGACGAAGCTCAAGGTCGAAACCGCTGCAGGCGACCTCGGTTATGTCGTCTCCTCGAACGCCTCGAGCCTGGCATCCGGTCGCATGAAGAACATCGGTGTCGTCGTGCCGTTCCTCAACCGCTGGTTCTTCTCCAGCGTCGTCGAGGGAGCCCAGAAGTCGCTGCTGCGCAACGGATACGACCTCACGCTCTACAACCTCACCGGCGGTGGTGGCGAGCGACGCAGTGTGTTCGAGCACTTCCTGCTTCGTCAGCGAGTGGATGCCGTCATCGCCATCTCGCTTGAACTGACCGAGAGCGAGGTGGCCAGACTGCACGCGCTCGACAAGCCACTCGTCGGTGTCGGCGGCCCCATTGAGGGCGTGCGCACGCTGACCGTCGACGACGTCGCCGTCGCCCGGCTGGCCACAGAGCACCTGCTGGCCCTCGGCCACACCCGCATTGCCCACATCGGTGGCAATAAGGACTACGACCTCGACTTCCACCTTCCGACAAGCCGTCGGTACGGCTATGAGGCTGCGTTGGATGCGGCGGGGATCGCCATGGCTGCCGAGCTGTTCCAGCCAGCGGACTTCACCATCCGCGGTGGCTACCAGGCTGCGAAACAGCTGCTCGGCACCCCGCACAACCGTCCGACAGCGATCTTCGCGGCCTCAGACGAGATGGCAATCGGCTGCATCCTGGCCGCTCGTGATCTTGGCATGGTCGTCCCTCGCGATGTGTCGGTCATCGGCGTCGACGATCACGACCTCGCCGATTTCTTCGGCCTGAGTACCATCGCGCAGTTCCCGCAGGGACAGGGCGAGAAGGCCGTCGAGATCCTGATGGATCAGTTGCACCCCGGCCAGCACGACCAATCAGGCCTGAATACCCCAATGCCATTCGAGCTGATCGTGCGGTCGAGCACCGCCAGCCCATCCCTCTATTAGAAAACGCATCAGAAGATGATCGTTTCTATGAGAAGCGGATCATCATGGGCGGCGGATCGCCCGCATTCCGGCGTACTCGGTAACATGGCAGGTATGGCAGATTCAACGTTCGACATCGTCAGCAAGGTCGACCAGATGGAGGCTGACAACGCACTCCACCAGGCTCAGAAAGAGGTCGCTCAGCGCTACGACTTCAAGAACGTCGGCGCATCGATTGAGCAGAGCGGTGACAAGGTCCTTATGAAGGCCACCAGCGAGGAACGCGTGAAGGCGATCCTCGAGGTGTACGAAGCCAAGCTCATCAAGCGCGGCATCTCGCTGCGCAGCATCGACGCTGGCGACCCGTACCCCTCAGGTAAGGAATACCGCATCGAGTCGACGCTGAAGGCCGGCATCGACCAGGAGAACGCGAAGAAGATCAACAAGATCATCCGCGATGAGGCTCCCAAGAGCGTCAAAAGCCAGATCCAGGGCGATGAACTGCGTGTCAGCTCCAAGAGCCGCGACGACCTGCAGGCCACCATGGCCCTGCTCAAGGGCAAAGACCTCGATGTTGCCCTGCAGTTCGTGAACTTCCGCTAACCCACACCCACAAGAACACAGTCGGCGCTTAGCCGGCGATGATCCGACGTGCGCCAGATTCGAACTCGCCCATGTCGCCGGTCTCGCCGGCTCTGTACGCCTTTCGGCCGAGAATCAGCATGTAGGCAAGGAATGCCAGCAGTGCGGCCGCCCCGATGCCGATCTTCACGGGCCATGGCCACGGTGCCGGCGTGACGAATCCTTCGATGATTCCCGAGACCAGCAGCACGAAGACCAGCCCGATCGCCACGGTGAACAGGGCGCGGCCGTCTTCAGCGAGTGCCTGCCCCCTGGTCCTGGCCCCTGGCGCGATCCACGCCCAGAAGATCCGCAATCCGCCGGCCGCTGCCACGAAGATCGCCGTGAGCTCGAGCAGCCCGTGCGGAAGGATATAGAGGAAGAACACATCGCCCTTGTCGTAGGCGAACATCACGGCGGCCGATACCCCCACATTCTGCGCATTCTGCAGCACGATGTACGGCACATAGACACCGAGGATGCCGAACGCGATGCACTGCGCAGCTATCCAGGCGTTGTTCGTCCAAACCTGTCCAGCAAACGACGCTGCCGGGTTGCTCGAGTAGTAGTCAACGAAGTCCTTGTCGGCAAGCTGCTGCAGGTCGGCATCCGAGCCGAAGTTGGCGAGCACCTGCGGATTGTTGAGGGCCCAGGATGCGTAGAGCCAGGCGACAACCACGGTTACGACAGCAACCGCGAGCGTGATCCAGCGCAGTCTGTACAGCGCGGCCGGCAACTGCAACAGGAAGAATCGTGGAATCTGCGCCAGCAGGTTCGCGCTGGCCCCCGTGAACCTGAGGCGCGCACGCGAGAGCGCAACGGAGAGGCGGTCCCCCTGCACTGTGGAGCCGGCGGTGGTCTTGATCGCCGAGAGCTGCGTGGCTCCCGACTGGTAGAGCTCGATCAGCTCATCGGCCTCTGCGCCCGACAAACGCCGCCGTTGGCCGAGTTCGGCGAGGCGGTCCCATTCGGCGCGATGCGCCGCCGTGTATGCGTCGAGGTCCATCTGGTTCAATAGTAGACATGGCAGACCACCTGCAGGTGTCAGTGCACGACGATGATGTCCCCGGAGAGTACGAACTCGTGACGGGTGAGGCCGTTGCGCTCGATGTGCGGCCGGCGAGCGTCATCCTTCGTGCGGCAGGGACCATCATCGACTGGTTCGCCTACATCGGCCTCTATCTGCTGATGGTCCTCATCGTCGGCTGGTTGTTCGCCGAGTCAATCGACGAGTCATTCGCGCAGGCGCTCTCCGTCGCCGGGCTCGTCATCGCGATCCTCGTCGTTCCGACCCTCGTCGAGACCGCGACCGGCGGCCGCTCCCTTGGCAAGCTGGCAGTCGGTGCGCGCATCGTGCGTGACGACGGCGGCGCCATCGGGCTGCGGCACTCCTTCATTCGTGCGCTCGTCGGTGTAATCGAGATCTACATGACCTTCGGCGGTCTCGCCGCAGTGGCCGGGCTGCTGAACAGCAAGTCCAAGCGCCTCGGCGACATGCTGGCCGGCACCTATAGCCAGCACGAACGGGTACCGCGGATCCCCACCGTGGTGCACAGCCTCCCCATCGAGCTCACCGCCTGGTCTCAGACAGCGGATGTCGCCAAGCTGCCCGACGCTCTCTCGCGCCGCATCTCGCAGTTTCTCGATCAAGCAGCCAAACTCACGCCGACCAGCCGTGCTCGAATCGCGCAGGAGCTCGCCGCCGAGGCTACGCCGTACGTCTCGCCGCTGCCGCAGGTACACCCCGAGCTTTTCCTGGCCGGCGTGCATGCGATCCGCCGCGAACGCGAGTACAGAGCCCTGGTACTGGAGCAAAACCAGCTCAACCGGTTACGTCCGGTCCTGACCGGCCAGCCGCACGATTTCCCCACCCGCTAGCCGCCGCTCCGGGAGCCCAGCCGCCGGGCCAGCCCCCAGCCAGCTCGAGCAGGCGTGCTCTGAGCCCTGAACACTGGCCCCTAGCCTCTGAGCCCTGAACACTGGCCCCTAGCCTCTGAGCCCTGGCCCCTGAGCACTGAGCCTTGAGCCTTGAGCCTTGAAGCCTTGAGCCTTGAGCCTTGAGCCTTGAGCCACAGCCACAGCCACAGCCACCCGAGCAGGCGCAGGCGCAGATATGGGCGAGGGCGGCGTAACGACCCTCGCCGCCGCGTCTGGCTGCATAACTCCTGCAATCTGCTCGACAAATCCCCAACACGCCCTCGCACAGCGCCCAATCAGCCCAACCAGCAGGAGTTATGCACGTGCTGCCCCACAACTACGAATTGCATAACCCCTGCATTCTTCTCACCGAACCTCGATCTGACCTACGCCAGCGCCCATTCAGCCCAACCAGCAGGAGTTATGCACGTGACCTACCCGTGACAGAGGCAGAGGCGGAGCGAAGCTCGTCTGGGACGGCACAGACGGCAGAGCCGGAGTGGTGGGTGCGGTGGGGTGTCGAGTTATGGGGTGTTGGGGTGGGCCCGGAGCCTGCGGAGGGTCTGCCCCAACAGCCCATTGTTTGAGCTGAGGAACCGCACTCGCCACGCAGGCGGACCCCGCAAGCAAGAAGCCCCACGACCCAAGCCCCCCTGAGCCCCAAGCCCCCAAAGCCCCAAGGACTCCACTACCTGCCGCGGGTTAAACGCAAAAACCCACCCCGGTCGCCCCGGGATGGGTTCATACAGTTCACGCACACACGCGCTGCGCCGTTAACGCAGGAAAGCCACCCCCGAAGGGATGGCTTTCCTGGTGTTTCAAGTTGAGTCCGGCGGTGTCCTACTCTCCCACAGGGTCTCCCCTGCAGTACCATCGGCGCTGAGAGTCTTAGCTTCCGGGTTCGGAATGTAACCGGGCGTTTCCCTCTCGCTATGGCCGCCGAAACATCTGGTGATCAACCACACACGTGTGGTCGTCAAGTCATTTCGAACAATCATTGCTGTGCCACCAAAGCGGCACTATTGAATTGTTGGTGCGCTCTGTCGAGCGCGTGTACGCATGAGCGTGTTAACGCAGGAAAGCCACCCGTGAAGGTGGCTTTCCTGGTGTTTCAAGTTAAGTCCGGCGGTGTCCTACTCTCCCACAGGGTCTCCCCTGCAGTACCATCGGCGCTGAGAGTCTTAGCTTCCGGGTTCGGAATGTAACCGGGCGTTTCCCTCTCGCTATAGCCGCCGAAACA